>CAJULV010000043.1 GCA_910587555.1 uncultured Acetatifactor sp. | reverse complement strand
CCCCGACCCACGGCTTAGAAGGCCGTTGCTCTATCCAGCTGAGCTACGGACACACATTGGCTGCAACACTCAAACCAACATCAAGTATTCTAACCTATTTTCCTCTACTTGTCAACACTTTTCTTCCATTTAATTACTTTTTTTCGCTTTTTTAGAGTACTGCTTCAGGATTCACAATTTCAGGACCTTTTGACACGGCTTCCTGAGGGTCGGCATATTCCCTTTTCTCTTCTTCTTCCCAGAGGGAATCATACTTCTCCCTCTTTTCCCGACGCACCATCGCGCCTATGTTCTCGGCTGTCTGGTACATTTCCATGCTGAATTCCATCAATCTCTGTTTGGCGGATGCCGGAACAACGGCTCCTCTCATGATTCGTCGGGCTACTTCCATCAGTTTTCCCATGTCCGCCGCATATTCTTCGGCTGCGTCCGCCTGCTGCTCTGCCGCCTTCAGCCTTTCCACAGCCTCTCTGGGAGAGTCACTGCTTCGTTCCGCAGGGGCACCGGCAAATTTGATAAAATACCGCTCCCCGTCTCTCTCCATTCCGAAACAGATATTGCCGGAATCCTGGTCGTCAAATACCTGAAATGCCCTGCCGTATTTTCCCAGAAAAGAAAAATCAAAAGGTTCTTTCAATTTATATGGAATACCGTCAATATACTGTATATAATATCCCTCAAAATACCAGGAGGGTATTACTTTCTGCATATTGTCATACCAGGACAAAACCTCTGCCGCCTGATTCTGCATGGTATCTATTTCCTTCTGGCCGTAGGGAATGGCCCAGTACAGGGAAGAAATGGTGTTGCTTGCAATGTAGAGAGCCAGCAGCTTCCAGAATAACGCCGGAACCTCACCGTCAAAATATCCGTTTACCATACCGGAGGCAAACAGGGGGGATGCCTGGGCGCACCATACGATACGGTTGAATTCCTCCCAGGGATCTCCGTAGTCAAAGCGGTCAAAATCCAAAATCTGAAGCTGTCCTGCCCTGTCCACCATCATGTTGCCGATATGATAGTCCCCATGCTGATACCCCTGGGGCCTGCCCTTCAGCAGATGGCGGTTTTCCTCTATGTACCGGAGCAGATGTTCCCCGCCCTCATACTGCAGGGAACATTCCCTGTAGCCCTTTATCTTTCTGTCTATTTTGCGGTTAAACCGTGTCTCCCAGTCCTCCGGTTCTTTCCGGGGCGCAGTCCCCGCATTGCCGTCCGGTTTTCCCGGTACAGCCCCCTGGGCCTTACAGGCAGCGCCTGAACCTCCTCCGTCCTGCTCCCCGCCATTGCCGAAATCCGGCAGCGGAACGGAATGAATCTTCCGAAGGATGCGCCCCGCCTCCAAACCATAAACATACTGCCTGGTATCGGACAGTCCGGAGATAGCCGCCTTCGCTTCCACGCCGTCTATCCAGCTTTGGACAGAATAAACCCCTTCTTCGCAGAACCCCAGTTCCAGCGGCAGCGGCATGGGAATTCCCAAAGCTGCCACCTGTTCCATCATCCGGAATTCCATCTGCTTTTTCGCATACTGCTCCCACGGCGATATCCGCAGCAGATACCTTGTTCCGTCCTCACCGACGGCACAATATTTCAGGTCTTTGGACCACCCGTCATGAATCCGCTCTTTCCGTACAAAATGAAGTTTCGACATACTTTGTCTCCTGTTCTGCCTGATCCCGTCTCCGGAACCTTTTTACTTGTCACCTGATGTAATTTATTATACCGTTCCGTTTATCTGGGGGCGGATTTGTGATTATGTAAAAGCATATTATGAACCGAAAAACCATCCCCTGCCCTTATCTGGAATTATACTGCAAAATACAGCAAAATGCAATAAATGCCATCCCCACAGACATGATACATATTTGTAACTTCTGATGGAGATGGAATAGGCCGGGTCCCCATGTATTTTCCGGTGTGATTATCTGATGGCAAGAGATTTTACAACTTAGGCACATGTAGGACACAAGCCTTTGACATTTTCCTGTTACGATATTACCGAAATCAAATGATATCTGGAAGAGGGGCAGCCTTGTGAAAAGAGGATGAGAGCAGTCATTCGGGATATATTTTTCGGTGAGGATGCCCCGGATTGGGAGGTAAGCGGATTATGTTAAAAAAGAAATGCAGAACCTGGCTGTCGGCTATGGCGGCTACAGCGCTTTTGGTGGGCGCGTTGGGCGGCTGCGGAAAGACGGAGCAGGAGAGTGGCGGAAGCAGCACCCATGACGGCAGTGTCGGGAATACCGGCGGGAATGTGGCGGAGCAGGGAGATGACGGCGCCCAGGGACAGGAAAAGGGCAGATACGTGGAGAAGCAGGAGGCTTTGCCTTCGGAACTGGCGGACAGCTCCATTGTACAGATGTATAAGGCGGGGGATACGCTGCGCATGCTGGCAGTGACTGAGGATGGCGGCAGGACGGCTTTAAGCCTGTGGGAAAAACAGGGAGAGAGCTTTGCGGATGTGACGCCGGGGTGGTTTGCCTCACTGGAGCTTCCCGCCTCGGATTGGATGGAAATAGGAATTGCCCAGGGAGAAGGGGACAGGCAATACCTGTATACCGGTTATACACCGGAGGGTGAGGAGGCATTCAAGACCCGGCTGTGGAGGGGCGAAGGAGATACGGTACAGGAAATCACGCCCCAGCAGTGGACTGTTCCCAATGAAGAGTTTGGCAGCTATGAGATGGTGACGGGAATGGCGGTGCTGGATAACGGCATGCTGGCAACACTGTCCTATTCTTCCGTACAGCTGATTTCAGGGGAGGACGGACAGATCGTGGAGAGCGATGAGGCGTCCACTTATTATGAGGGAGGCGTGGTAACGGACGGGACGAATATTTATCTGCGGTCTTCCGACAGTGCCGGCGGACAGATTGAAAAGCGAAAGGAGGGCAGGAGCAGTAACGCGGAAAATATTCCCTATCCCGGAAGCGGCGGGGGAGAAGGCGGTGTCTTCATGGGCGGCGTATCGTCGCTGGCGCTTGACGTGCTGAAGGACGGAACGCTGGTAGGCGCCGGGGAAGACGGGATTTACCGCCTGGCCGGAGGAAGCGCGGACGGGCAGTGGGAGAAGCTGGCAGAGGGCATGGAGACGGATTTCGCCATGAAAGACTGTTGGTGCATCGATTTTGTTGCACTGGAGGACGGCACAATGTATGGGCTGTTCCAGGAAGAGGACGAGATGAAGCTGAACCGGTACGAGTATGACCCGGAGGCGGTTTCACAGGTGAAAGCAGTACTGAAGCTGTTTACCGTGTATGAAAACGAACTGCTGAAGCAGGCGGCAGTCATGTACCACAAGGCACATCCCGAAGTGATGATTTCCATAGAGTATGAATATCCGCAATATTCTTATGAGGATGCTCCGGATTATGAGTCCGTGTACCAGAAGCTGAATACCAGGCTGATGGGGGACGATGCGCCGGATATCGTGGTGATGGACCATCTGAACATAGATTCCTACGCGGATAAGGGGCTGCTGGCAGACATTGACGACGTGGTGAAGCCCATGGAGGAGGCAGGAGAACTGCTATCCAATATTACGGGTGCTTTTGTACGTGAGGACGGAAAACGTTACGTGGTGCCCATGCAGTTCAGCTTTAACATGGTGATGGGACGGGATATTACGGTGGAACAGATGCGTTCCATGGAAGCGCTGGCAGGCTTTCTGGCAGGGGCTGATTCCGCTTATATGGGCGACAGAACCGTGGAGGAGCTGGTAGATGAATTTTATCCCTATTTCTGTGACGAGATTGTAAGCAATAAGCAGCTGGACAGGGAGTCCATGGGAAAATACCTGGAATATCTGAAGGTGATCGGGGATAACTGCGGCATCATCGCTTCCAGGCCGGAGGATAAGGTTATGTCGGGCATGTGGGAACTGGCTGCCGAGGCGAAGCTGGCATTTAACAGTGTAACGGGTTTTGTAAACTGTATGTTCCCCATGTCCATGGTTGACTATATCAAGGGCAGTTATACTGCTTTTGAGAACCGGTTCGAGCCTTCCATGCAGATGGGAATCTGCTCCAGAACCCAATATATGGACACGGCGAAGGATTTCCTGAAGTTCGCACTGTCCGCCGATGTGCAGAATACGGACAACTTTGACGGATTCCCGGTGAACAGTGAATCCCTGAAGGAACTGGCGGCAAAGGATCGTTCCCAGTACACCGCGGTTACCATGATTAAGGCGGATAACGGTGATTACATCCAGTTCGAGAGCAAGGCATATCCCCAGGAGACGGCAGAGGCGCTGGCTGCCCTGTGCGGGACATTGGATAAGCCTGTAAAGGAGGACAGTAAGATACGGGAGGTGCTGATTGAGAGCCTGGGAGGATATCTGGACGGCTCCCGGTCAAAGGAGGATACTGTCCAGATGATAGAGGACGGCCTGAAGATGTATCTGGCAGAATAGGATGAAAAACAGGGGGTGCATGCCGGGAAGGGAAACCCGCATGTGCCCTCTGGCCGGCGTTTACCGTGATAAACAAACCGAAACTTCTCGTTGCAGTTTCCTTCTTTTTCCAGTATAATCATATCTGGCAGTCGGCAACAAAGGAAATGATTTCCGAGAAGAAAGGCAAGGTTTACAATGGACATTTTTCAGACGATGAAAGAAGAACTGAAGGTGGAAAAGTGGCAGGTGGAAGCGGCTGTAAAGCTTATCGACGAAGGCTGCACCATCCCCTTTATTTCCCGATACAGAAAGGAAGCGACGGGTTCGCTGAACGACGAGCAGCTGCGGGATTTGCATGAGCGCCTCACATATCTGCGCAATCTGGAGGAGAAGAAGGAACAGGTGCTGGGAAGCATCGAGGAACAGGGTAAACTGACGGAAGAGCTGAAGGAGAAGATACTGGCGGCCCAGACGCTGGTAGTGGTGGAAGATCTGTACCGGCCTTACCGTCCCAAGAGAAAGACCCGCGCCAGCGTGGCGAAGGCGAAGGGGCTGGAGCCGCTGGCGGACTATATCCTGGCCCAGGACGCCCAGGCGCCGCTGCTGGAGGCCGCCGCCGCATATGTGACAGGCAGCGATGCGGAGGAGGATAAGAAGGTGGCCACCCCGGAGGAGGCGCTGCAGGGCGCGAAGGATATCATTGCGGAGAGTATTTCCGACAATGCGGATTACCGGATTTACATCAGGGAGGCCACCATGGAAGAGGGTGTGGTCACCAGCACGGCCAAAGACGAGAAAGCGCAGAGCGTATATGAGATGTACTACAATTTCGAAGAACCCGTGAAGAAGATTGCGGGGCACAGAGTACTGGCGCTGAACCGCGGGGAGGCGGAAAAGATATTGACTGTGAAAGTCAATGCGCCGGTGGAAAGGATTCGGCGCTATCTGGAGAAGATGACCGTCACGGCAGAGAATCCATACACCACGCCTGTATTGCAGGAAGTGATAGAGGACAGCTATGAGCGCCTGATAGCGCCCGCCATCGAGCGGGAGATCCGCAGTAAGCTGACGGAGGACGCGGAGGACGGCGCTATCTCCGTTTTCGGTAAAAATCTGGAACAGCTCCTTCTGGCGCCGCCCATCGCCGGGAAAGTGGTCCTGGGCTGGGATCCGGCTTTCCGTACCGGCTGCAAGCTTGCCGTTGTTGACTCAACCGGTAAAGTGCTGGATACCAAAGTCATCTATCCCACTGCACCCCAGAATAAGGTGGAGGAGTCCAAAAAGGAGCTGAAGAAGCTCATCGGCAAGTACCATGTGGATCTGATTTCCGTTGGCAACGGCACGGCTTCCCGTGAGTCCGAGCAGATTATTGTGGAACTGCTGAAAGAGCTGGACAGGCCGGTTCAGTATGTCATTGTAAATGAGGCGGGGGCAAGCGTATATTCCGCGAGCAAACTGGCCACCGAGGAATTTCCCAATTTTGACGTGGGGCAGAGAAGCGCCGCGTCCATTGCCCGCAGGCTGCAGGACCCGCTTGCCGAACTGGTGAAAATCGATCCCAAGTCCATCGGCGTGGGGCAGTATCAGCATGATATGAACCAGAAAAAGCTCAGCGAAGCCTTGAGCGGCGTGGTGGAGGACAGCGTGAACAAGGTGGGGGTGGATTTGAACACGGCATCCGCATCCCTCCTGGAGTATATATCGGGAATTAATAAGACAATTGCGCGGAATATTGTAGATTACAGGGAGTCAAACGGACGGTTTACTAACCGGAAACAGCTTTTGAAGGTAGCGAAGCTGGGACCCAAGGCGTTTGAGCAGTGCGCGGGCTTTATGCGCATCCTGGACGGCGACAATCCCCTGGATGCAACCAGCGTACATCCGGAATCCTATGATGCCGCCATGAGGCTGCTGGACAAGCTGGAGCTTTCCCTGGAGGATGTACGTGAGATGCAGAAGAAGGCGGCTGCCGGAAAGAAAGCATCCCCCGGAAAGGCAGGGAATACGGCGAAAGCGGGCAATGGGCCAAAGCCCGGTAATGCCGGGGCAGACGGCGGCAAGGCAGGCCGGAAGGGAATCCGTATCTCCAATACAAATACGGCCATGGGAAAAGCGCTGGCGGCAGCCGTGGGCGGCACGGTACAGGAGCGGGTACAGGTACAGGAGCAGCCGGACGGTTCCGATATCCCGGCCAGGTTCGGCAGGCGGATCAAGGACAGGAAGCAGCTGGCGGAGGAACTGGGAATCGGTGAGATTACGCTGGCTGATATTCTGAAAGAGCTGGAGAAGCCCGCCCGGGACCCCAGGGATGATATGCCGAAGCCTATCCTGCGCAGTGACGTACTGGATATGAAGGATTTGAAACCGGGGATGATTCTGAAGGGAACCGTCCGCAATGTTATTGATTTCGGCGTGTTCGTGGACATTGGGGTACACCAGGACGGACTGGTGCATATTTCCCAGATCACGGACCGATTCATCAAGCATCCCCTGGACGCGGTGAGTGTGGGAGATATTGTGGAAGTACAGGTCCTGAGCGTGGATGAAGCCAAGAAGCGTATCAGCTTGACTATGAAAGTCAATCAGAAAAAATAGAATAAATTATCTGAAAATATCACGGAAAAATGTCGCAGAGGGCTGTACTCTGCGACATTTTGTTTTATGCGCAGGCCCTTGCAATGGAAGTTTACCCCTACTCGGTTCTCTTTTAAGATTCTGAAAATATTATACTCAAATTCCGGACATTTTGCAACCAAAATGAACTTCTTTTATGTATCCCGTTTATCCCGGCTTGTTATACAGGCCCTTCTTTTTGTACACTGAAAAGTGACATGATAGTATCGTGAATTTTACGGTACACATGAATACAAAAGAGGAGACAGAATTGCCATGGCAAGAGGAGAAAATGTATTTTATCGAAAGGACGGACGCTTCGAAGCGCGTTATGTAAAGGGAAGGAGAGCGGACGGGAAGCTGATTTACGGCTTCTGTTATGGAAGGAACTACGAGGAAGCCAGACAAAAAGCCGAGTTGGAAAGGCGGAAATTGAGAGAATCCGGGAAAGGCGAAAACACGAATACAATATCGTATTTCTGTGACAACTGGCTGCTTATGAAGCGTACGGGCCTGAAACCCTCCAGTTATGTAAAATATCGTTCGGACATCAAAAATCATATCATGCCTTACTTCGGAACAAAATATCCCTGCGAGATCCGGTCAGAGGAAGTAGATGCCTTTACCCGCGTTCTCCTGGAAGAAAAGGGGTTATCTCCCAAAACGGTGCGCGACATCCTCGGGCTGTTTCGTTCTATATTTACCTATGTAAAGAAGCGTGTGCAGGAGGAACCGCGGGCATTGGAAATTCATTATCCGAAGGATCGACGGAAGACAGTCCGGGTACTGGAGGAAAAAGAGGAGAAGGCACTTCTGCAGATTCTGGCAGAGAATATGGATTTAAGCAAATTCGGTATCTATCTGGCGCTGCGCACGGGAATGCGGATAGGGGAGGTATGCGCACTCCGCTGGCGGGATATTTCCATGGAAAACGAGTTCATTACCGTCTGCCATACCGCCCAGAGACTGCCGAGAGAGACAGGACATCCCGGGGAGAAAGGGGACGGGGAAGGCGGTAAGACCGGGCTGGTAATCGGTGCGCCGAAAAGCGACAGTTCCCTGCGGCAGATCCCGCTTATGCCGGACATTGCGGCGCTGTGTAAGCGCTTCCTGACGGATTCCCCGGAACACTTTGTCCTCACAGGTACGGATAAGTGTATGGATCCCCGGAAGCTTCAGCGCAGGCTGAAAAAGCATCTGGATGAATGCAGGATTGAGGAAGTGCATTTTCACACCCTGCGCCATACCTTTGCGACACGGTGTGTAGAAGTCGGGGTTGACGTGAAGACATTAAGCGAGATATTGGGACATTCCAATATCGGCATCACCATGAATCAATATGTACATCCGAATCTGGATTTAAAGCGGGAGAGTCTTGGCCGCCTGAAATCCGTCATTTCCCCGTAGGGAGGAAAAAGCAGTCATTTCAGAAGTCGTTTCAGCAGTCACGGAGAACAGGTCTGTTCCCGAAAATATCCTTGTTGATTGTCCTTTCAGATGCCGTTTTCTTAAATGTCGCAGAGTACAGCCCTTTGCGTCATTTGGGGAAGCGTTGCTGTTTTGGAAAAGTGACATGTGAAAGAAGGGATATCTTGGAGACGGTAAAGACAGGGAGCAAAATCGGGAGGCTGACGGTGGAAGAGTCCACGAAGCAGCGAAGGAACGGCTATGTGGTATGGAAATGCCGCTGCCAGTGCGGAAGGGAGATTCTGGCGGACAGCCGTACCCTGCGTAGAGGAAGCGTGAAGGACTGCGGCTGCAGCGGCCTGCGGCCCGGACAGCGGGATATCACGGGCCGGCGTTTCGGGATGCTGACGGCACTGCGGCCCACGGAGGAGAGAACCGGGAGGGGAAGTACCGTATGGCAGTGCCGCTGCGACTGCGGAAAGGAGATTACGGCGGATGTCAGCCGGCTTATTTCGGGCAGCCGGAAAAGCTGCGGCTGCTTAAGGCATCCGCCCCTGAAGGATTTTGCGGGGAAACGGTTCGGCAGGCTGACGGTGCTGGAGTATGCGGGGAAAGAAGCCGGGATGCACAGATGGAAATGCCGCTGTGACTGCGGAAGAGAAACCGTGGTGGGGCAGACGCTCCTGCAGACGGGCAAAACCAAAAGCTGCGGCTGCCTGCAGGCAATGACCTACAGGGACAACCTGAAACTGATGGAGGGAACCTCCGTCACGCTGCTGCAGGCAGTAAAGGGCGGTCGGTTGATTAAATCCAATAAAAGCGGCTACAACGGTGTGTATTACGACAAGAGGAGAAGCTGCTGGGTTGCCCAGATTACGTTTCAGGGCAGGACAAAATACCTTGGCTCCTTCGACCAACTGGAAAATGCCGTCAAAGCCAGGCGGCTGGGCGAGGAAATCTACGACGAATTCCTGGAACGGATGGAAAGCACAGGCGGGGATATTTCGGGGGAAGGAGAAGGCAGGAAGGAGAGCTGACGGCTGCGGTTCCCGTAAACGGTTCAGACATGCAAGCATGCCGGGCACGGCGGGAACGGCAGGCAGCGGCGGAGATTCCGGCTGTGTAATTGAGGAAAATGGAAAAGGAAAAAGTGTTATCGTTTCGCCTGATGGGAGTATTTTCCTGCGGCTCTACCGAGGAAGAAAAAGCCCAGAACAGTATACGTATAGGAAAGACGGGAAAAAAGCTGCTGTCTTTTCTGCAGTACCTTATCGTGAACCATGGGCGGAATATTACATCGGAGGAACTGATAGGGCAGTTCTGGCCGGACAGCAGCGACCCGGCCAGCCTGCTGCGGAATATGCTGTTTAAAGTCAGAAATCTTCTGAAGGCAATGGTCCCGGAGGGGAACGGATTGCTGCTCACCCTGCAGAACTGTTACAGATGGGCTCCCGAGGTGCGCCTGGAGACAGATGCCGAACAGTTTGAGTCCGCCTGTGTGGGAGCCAGGAGACAGCCGGAGGAGGAATACTGCGGACGGCTCCTGGGGGCCATTGCCCTGTATAAGGGAGAATTTCTGGCGGGCAATGACGATGAATGGGTCGGGATGCTGCGGCAGTACTATCGCACACTCTACCTGGATGCCTGCAGGGCGGTACTTCCGCTTTTATACAAAGAGGAACGGTGGATGGAGAGCATCTCCGTCTGCAGCCAGGCATATGCGGAGGATGACGGGCAGGAGGACTTCACGGCTTACCATATGCAGGCGCTCATTGCGCTGGGGCAGCCCGGCCAGGCGGTGGAAAGGTACCGTTCCTTCCGGGATAAAATCATGGAGGAATATGCGATGCCGCCCACGGAGCGGATAGAGCAGCTCTATCTGCTGGCGGAGGGTCTTGTGAAGAAAAACGCCGAAGAGAAGGACATTCTAAACCTGGTCTGCGAGGCGGAGGAGAATTCACAGGCTTTTTTCTGTACCTTCGGAACCTTTCGGAGCATTGTGGCCCTGGAGCGGCGGCATATGGAGCGTTCGGGACAGAGTTCGTCGCTGATGGTAATCAGCCTGGACAGCGGTGCCGTGCCGAACACGGACGGCAGGAGGCTGGAGCGGATCCTGCTGGAGAAACTGCGGACGGGAGACCCCATTGCCAGACTGGATGCCGACTCCTATGTAGTCATGCTCACAGGGGCCGACGAGGAAAGTGCCCGCTTGGTGTTCGGGCGTATTGACTGTGCCTTCCACAGAACCTACCGGCATTCCAGGGCCAGGCTTTCTTTCCGTGTGGCGGATCTGAAACGGAAGTGCGGAAGCGATGCCGGTGATACGGCGCCGGAAGCTGCTTTATAATCGTAGAATCTAATCGGGAAGGGACCCCGCAGCCGGAAATTTGTGCCGTTTTTGGGGGGGAAATAAACGGACCGTAAACAGCGGTCTGCTAGAGTATAGACAGAAACAAGAAAGAGGTGGCGGATATGATGTTATGTGGGAAGATGGTTCCCTGCCAAAGCCGGGAAGCGCTTGTTACCGTAACGTCCTACCGCGGCGGAAGTATGGACGGTTATGTGCGGCACCCCAGGCTGGAGGGGAAGGCTGTGAAGATACATAGCCTGGCGCAGTTGGTTCTGATGCTGGACGCGCTGCTGGACATGGAGAACTGTCCGGACAGTCCGCTGCCATTGGTTTCTCCGGAGAAAAGCGGCGGGGAACGTATGGCGGATTTCCGGATACAGATTCTGTTTCGGGAGCATTATACCTGGCAGGGAAAGCTGGTATGGCAGGACGAAAATCAGGAAGCCGTGTTCAGAAGCGTTTTGGAGCTGATCCAGCTGATCGATGAGATTCTCGGGGAATGAAAGGGAGGGCGGAATAGATGAAACTCCATGAAAATAGAAGGATGAGAAAGAAACTGCAGCGCAGTCTGAGCCTGCTGATTGCGGCCGGCATGATATTTTCCGGCAGTGCGTCTCCCGTGGCCAGCGCGGAAGGCGCGGGGGTATGGCGGGAAACGGCCGAAGAGATGCATATCCATGATGAAAACTGCTATGAGAACCGTATTGTCTGCGGAAAGGAAGAGTACACGGAGTCCCAGCAGGTTCAGGCATTGATTTGCGGTGCGGAAGAGAGTGAAGGCCATGCCCATGGGGACGGCTGCTACGGGGAAGAGGATACATTGATTTGCCAGGCGGAGGAACAGGAAGGCCATGTCCATGGGGACATATGCCGTTCGGAAGACGGCACGCTGATTTGCGGCAGGGATGAGCAGGAAGGCCATATCCATGACGCCCACTGCTATGGGAAAAACAGCGTGCTGACCTGCGGCACCGAAGAACGGGAAGCGCATATTCATACAGACAATTGCTATGCGCCGGAGGAGAACAGGGAGACCGGTGAAGGCTTTCACCAACATACGGAAGAATGCCGTGAACCGGTTCTGATATGCGGGAAAACAGAGAGTACCGTGGGAGGCACCGGCGATATGGAGCCTGCCGGAAGTGCGGCATCCGTTCCTGAAGGAGAAGGCGGAAGCCAGGACACGGTGCCCGAAGGAGAAGGAACGGACCAGGAAGCGGTACCCGAAGGAGAAGGAGGGGACCAGGAAGCGGTACCCGAAGGAGAAGGAGCGGACGATGAAACCGGCACCGGGGACGATGAAGCCGTGGAAGCGGTAAATGAACTGCTTGCTGCCCTGCCCGGACGGGAAGAGATGGCGGCGCGGCTGGCGGAATACGAGGAAACGCCGGAAAACTGGTATCAGTGCCTGGGGCAGCTTGGCGCACAGATGCGGGAAGCCTGCGGTGCATGGATGGCCCTGGACCGGGTACAACGCAGCCGGACGGAGGGAATCGAAGAACTGCTCGGCCTGATGATAACCCGGAAAGAGACGGAGGACAGTTTCCTGGAGTGCCGGGTTTTCTGCGGCAGGGAGGCGCATCTTCATGTGGAACTGGAAGGCTGCCGCGACGCGGAGGGCAACCTTGTCTGCGGGGAAGAATCCCATACCCATCTGGAAGCCGTACACTGCTATGACGAGGAGGGTGTGCTGACCTGCGAAACAGAGGAACATATTCATGCAACGGAATGCTACCGGATTTCCGGTGTGTCGGAGGGGGACCAGGCGGCAATCGAGAAGGCAGGCGTTCTGATTGCGGCGCTTCCTGCATTGGAGAAGCTTACGGAAGAGCTGGAGGGTTACGGGGAAGACACGGAGGGCTATGGGGCGTGTCTGGCGCTGGCAGCGGAGAAAAGTAAGGAAGCCCGGGAGGCCTGCACGGCACTGGACCCGGCGCTGCTGTCTCATGTGGCAAACCTGGAGAAGCTGACGGCACTGGAAGCCGCTCTGGCGGAGTGGGCAGCGGAGAACCCGGATACGGAGCCGGGGATCGTCCCTGAAGAGATATCCTGCGGGAAGACAGAACATACACACACGGAAGACTGCCTTGACAAGGACGGCAAAACAATCTGCGGTTCGGAGGAACACAGTCATTTTGGGGAATGTTTCCTGACGGAAGCGGAAAAGGAACGGATCGAGAAAGTAAATCAGCTGATTGCCGCGCTGCCCTCGGAAGAGGAAGTCATGCAGAAGATGGCGGAATCAGAAGAAGACGAAGATGCCTGGACGGTCCTGGTGGAACAGGTTGCGGAAGCCGGCGAAGCTTATAGGGCATTGGGAGAGAAACTGCAGCAGTATGTGGCGGGAGCGGAGTATCTGCTGGCGCTGGGCGGCATCCTGAGCGGTATCACCCTGGAAGAGAATGTCTGGGGACCGATGGGAGCGGATGAAGCCTATGTAAATGAGATTAAGATTACCGGCATGAGTACCGGTTCGGCGCCGTTTGACACAAGTGAGGGCCAGGGAAACGATACAACACCGGATGATAAAATCGTACGTACCTTCGATACGGTGACTTACACCTTCTCGGCGAACATGAAATCATGGGACAGTTCCAAAAGCTACAGCGAAGCCCGGGTAAAACTGGAATTTGTGCTGCCGCTGACGGAAAAGGAGGCGGTCTTTGATCAGACGGCCATGGCCTGGATGGATCAGACGGAAGGGTACAAACCGGTGCTTACCACCGAGAACCGCATAATCGACGGCGAGGAGAAGGCGTGCCAGGTACTGACCTGCTACAAATGGCTGCTTCCTTCCGCCGGCAATCAGTCCGTGGTGCCCGGTGACTTTGGTGAGAATGTGACGATCAATGTCCTGGCAATGGGAAATGGCGAGGAATTCGCCCCCGTTTTCAGCGCAGCCATGGAGGGAGGCGCATGGGAGAAACCGTGCGACAGGGAAGAACATAAGATTGACGGGCAGCCCGCGGTGGAGAAGAAGACCGTCACCGCGGAGAAAGTGAAGGTGACTGCCGCACCAAAATACAATATCCAGGTCAAAGGAAACGCGTCCTACCATGATGAGTTTTATTTTGGGGGAGATGAAGAATGGTTCAGCCAATACGGAGATAAGGCAGCCAATACGGATATCGTGGCGCCGCTGCCGGGGCGTGCCATGGTGCTGGGCGTTACGCTGCAGCTGTATAATGACAACGCGGCCAAAGGCTTAAAGGGGATCGAACTGCCTGACGGCAGTGACATCACTTTTGACATAAAGCTGTCGTCAACATATACGCTGAATCAGCCCAACGAAGGCTACAATAAAGACCAGGCAATATCGGATCCTGATTACGCGCCTCTGCTGTGGAGCTACAATGAAGTCGACTGGAAGGGTTACGGCGACATAAACAAGGACGGCCGTCCGATTTATGATTCTCTGCGGGCAATTCCGTATGCTCCTTATTATGTGGGGAACGGAGAGGAGAATGCCTGCTTTAACAGCGGCGGGTGGAAAGTCACCCAGGAGGGAGATACGCTCCATGTGACGGTCAGCGGCTATGAGATTGACACACGGAAAATGCCGAAAGTGAACGGGGACTGGGGAACTCTTGTCCGGTACGATGCAAATGTGGGCTGTTTCTCGTCCGGAGAGATATGGCTGGTTCAGCCTTTTAATGTAAAGGAAGGAGAAGGCAGGGAGCCTGAGTATGATATTGTAAAGGAATATGGCCAGGGCTTTTTTGCCACCACAGCGGAGGCGGCGAACCTGAAAGCCGTCACGGCCAGCGGGACGAAGCTGGTAGAGGGAGAGAACGGATTTGACCAGGTAAAGTCGGAGGACGACGGCATTACCCGTACACTGGAACTGACGCTGGGAGGAGAACTGCACAACCGGGTTCGCTATGCGGGCGCCGAGGAGTGGAAGAAAGGCAGCGGCATTGAGGATAACCGGGACGGCCGGGACTATGCGGCTGTGGGAACCGAAATCAATCTGATGGGCGGTCTGTCCTACAATCCCAAGCGGGAAGCAAAGAATCAAATGTATCTGGGAACCACGCTTATGAAATTTTACGGTTCCGCGCTGGAGCCGGAAGGCGAGTGGTTTCTGGATCTGGACGGCGGCGCGGCCCTGAACGGACACGGCAGGGATGAGACAGAGAAGGCAGAAGAGAATGTTCGCGTCTATTATGCCGTCAAACCGGATGGGAAAGACTGGGGCAGTGATGACGAACTGCTGCATACCTATGAGGATCAGCTGGTGTTTTATGACAGCCTGGACGCGATACCGGAGGGAAAAATCTGCGTGGGTATGCTGATCGGCTTTGTGGGACCGGGCGCTGAGGTGGATGCGCAGGATCCTTATTACAATACTTTTCACAAGGCAAAGGTCAGGGATGAGGCGAAGCTCATCGGACAGACATTCATGCTGGCTTCCACATCCCGCGTCTGGACAAAAGAGATGTTTGCGCAGGTCGGTATGACGCCGGACGACATTGATCTTACCGAGCAGCCGGATCTGAACGTACCGGAACTGATACTGGGAGAAAAGTTATGGAACTGCGGACATTATACCAGCGCGAATATCGGAGAAGACACTTTTTATAAGAAGGAAACTTATCGGCCGGACGGAAGCGGTATCTATGGTACCCATAACTCCGACTGGTCTCACTGGGGCGATACCCTGCTGGTGATCGGTTATAAAACCAAAATATCCAAGTATCTGATGCAGAAGGAGAACAACGGAGGCGAAAAACAAACCTTCAACCTGGATGCGGACCAGAGAGTGGTGGACTTTAAACTGGAACCGGGAACCTATTTTGATCAGCCGGGAAACTTTCCCCGGACCGCTACGATTACGATTGTGGACACATTGCCGAAATATCTGACTTATAAACCCGGTTCCTCATATTTTGGAGGAACATATCAGCAGACAGCGGCAAACGGAGGTACACAGGGCAGTATCATAGAGGATACATCACTCAATGCAGAGTTTCCCACACCGGAATTAAAGGAGCCGACGGTGGTTACCAATGCCGACGGGACACAGACATTGACATGGACGGTGGAGGATGTGGAGATCGGTACTCCCATGGCCCCTATCTACTACGCTGCGGTTATCGGCGTGAAAGGCGATCCCGGGAAGGACGTTCCCACCGGTACCACGAATCTGAAAAACGAGGTCTATATCGCGGCACCCGGCGATCTGCGCGACCATGTGACCACAGGGGAGAAGCATTCCTCAGCCGGCATTGCCGTGACCCGCGGAAGCGCCAGCTCCTTCGGCAAATATACGAAGCAGAAGCTTGTGGATGAGGACGGCACCATAGACTATGTAGTTTACTACAATAACAATGCGGAGACCGGAATCGAAGTGGTCATGATGGACACCATGCCCATGAACGGGGAAAACGGCAGCCACTTTACCGGTACCTACACCTTTGCGGAGTGGAAGCTGGACCCTGCCAAATGTAAGGTTGAAAATATTCATGTTTATTACACCTTTGACACGAAGTATAAGAACCAGACGACTAAGGATGTAACAAGAGAAACCATTGAATCGTGGAAGCAGGCGGCTGTCAATGCAGACGGAACCATAGGCATACCTACGGAGACAGAGGGTGCGACGGAAGCACAGCCCTATCCGGTGGCCTGGGCGGTGGTCGGAACCCTGGATTCCGGAGAGAGCGTCAATATTGAACTAAAGATCCGGCTGGAACCCGGCGCGTCAGATGCGGACAAAAAAGAGTATAACTATTTTGTCAATCTTCTTTCCAGCGGCGATACCACGACCACCACGGAGACGCCTACGGTGAGACGTACGCTGGAGGGCCTGGCCTGGATGGATTACAACCGGGACGGCCTGCAGGATGATCCCCGGACGGAGGTTCGGATTTCGGGCGTCAAAGTAGAACTGCTGAAGCTCCGGGAAGGGGGAGATCCGAAGAAAGAGGACTCTTATGAGCAGGTTTATTATCCTGATACGGAGATTCCCGTGGCAGTCGAAACCGGAAAACAGGTCAGCGTGCGCGCGAAGGATGGAAGCGAAGCCGGCGATTATGAACTGGGCCGCTATAAGTTCTCGGACCTGGCTGCAGGCACTTATGCCGTGCGGTTTACGGACGGCAGCGATACGCAGATTACAATATTCAATGCAACCGGTGTGGACTGCGGGGACGATGACAGGCGGGATTCGGACGCGGTGGCATCCCGCGATGAGACGGGAAAGCTGGTAAAGACAACAATTTTGGATGTGGAGATGCCCAGGGCAGAGGATATGAACGTTTCGCTGTATGAATCCAAGTTCCATGACAGCGGTTTCTACCCCGATACGAAGATGACGCTTCGGAAGGTAGGCGAGAACGGAGAACCTTTGACAGGAGCCATATTTACGATTCAGGACGAAGCGGGAGAGAATGTTTCCTTTGTCTATGACGAGGAGAGAGGCTACACACCTTATGACGAAGCGGGAGAAGCGTCCCGGAAAGATAAGTACTATATCGCACTGGCTTCCAATCCCTATTACGTGATAGGCATCAACGGAACCGGGAACGGCTCGCTGCCGATTCTGCAGAACCGTACCGGCAATGCCAGCCAGCTGTTCGAAGTATTGAAAGACGGAGACGGTTATTACAGCTTCCGCAATGCGGCCTGCGGGAAGTGCCTGGACCTGGAAAAAGGGAACTGCCAGGACGGAGCGAAAGTCCACGTCTGGTCCGGAGATCCTGATACCAACAAGAAGTGGTATCTTACAGAGGCTGACGGCGGGTGCTATATCTCACCGTTGGGAGGAAAGCTGTGGGGCGGCGACAACTGGTGCCTGGATCTGGAAGGCGGTACGGTACAGGAGAACCAGAAGATTCAATTGTGGTCTAAAAATAACAGCCCTGCACAGAAATGGGTGCTGATTCCGGCCGGAATCACTGAGGGGACACGGACGGATTTAAACGTGGACAGCAGTGAGGGCCTGACCATAAACAATCTGAAGCCGGGCAGCTACACCATCACGGAGCTGAAATCTCCTACAGGGCATTCCCTGTTAAGCCGGCCGGTTGCCTTTACGGTACAGGAAGACGGCAGTATCGTGGTGGCTGACGCCTCCGGCGGAATGGCAGGCGTTGATTCCCAAAACAACACCGTGCTGAAAATCAGAAATATCAGGCTGTACACGCTGCCGTCCACAGGCGGTCCCGGCACCGGGACTTATGCACTGACAGGTACGCTGCTGATGATATGCTCTCTTCTGTATGCCTCTTACGGCAGGAGGAAGAAGACAAAATAGTAGTCGTGCGCGTAAATATGAAATATAATCGGCTTCTTCTGCCTTTGCGGCAGGGGAGCCGGTCTATATAAAAAATATGAGGGAGGTGCGGAGAAGGACAGGAGAAAAGTTTAAAAAGGGGTTCCATGCACCAATGCAACTGTAAATCATGGGCGGTACTCATAAAAAGAAAGGAAAAGGATATGAAAAAAATGAAAAAGATTTTAGCCATGCTTTTGGCAATGGCGATGGTTCTTGGAATGTCGGTGACGGCATTTGCGGAAGAGCAAGTAACCGGGGAAGTCAGTAGTACGGATACTGCCACGGTTTCTATCAGCGGTATCTCGGGAAAGGCAACTGTTACATTGTATCAGATTGCGGAAGGCGTCTATGGCGAAAGCGGGAAAGGCCTTATCAAGTATGAATATAAAGAAGGGATTACTCCCTTATCGAAAGAGCCTACATCAGGTGAGATTAACGCGATTCATCAGGCTATTATAGCAGCACAAGCTACTGCAATAGAGATGAAAGAAGATATTGGGGGTGTTGTAACAGACGCAGCCGGTAATGTGACAGGCGGAGTT
Organism: uncultured Acetatifactor sp.; assembly: GCA_910587555.1. Lineage (GTDB taxonomy): Bacteria > Bacillota > Clostridia > Lachnospirales > Lachnospiraceae > Acetatifactor. The sequence continues at coordinate 15,272 of CAJULV010000043.1, read as the reverse complement.
GACGGTACCTACACCAGCGGAGAATTACATGCAGGCGCATATCTTGCCATTATTTCGGGCGCACTGGACGGTTCCATATACAACCCGGTTCTGCTGACTGTGTCCTATAATGAAAGCGGAGAATTGGAAGCCGGCAATGTAGATGTTAGGGAGGGATATCTCTATGGTTCCAGCGCGGTTGCAAAAAAGACGACTCCGGACATCGATAAGGAGATCGTGGACGGAACGACTCCGGACGGTGACCGTGAAACGGCAGGAATCGGTGATGCGGTAACCTATCAGATTACACCCACAATGCCCAGTTATCCTGAGAATGCAGTGAATAAGACACTCTTCGTTTCCGATACGATGAGCAAAGGACTGACTTTTATTTATGATTCTCTGGAAATCAGCTTAAAGGGTGTGCAGAAGGAAGTCGTCCGCACGGAAGAACCGGACGATAAGTATGCTTTCTCAATTGACAGGGATGGCGAGAGCGTTGTGATAGCAACAGCCCAAAAGGCCGGGAACGGATTCTATCTCAATTTTGTTTATGATGCGCTTGTATATAATAGTGAAAATACTTTGGCGGAAGATGAGATTGATGACATGGGCTTACGGGTTATCCAGGCTGTATACACCCCCGTCATAAGGTATCAGGCAGTCATTAATGACGAGGCGGTAGTCGGTAATGACGGAAACCCCAATGATGCGAAACTGTATTACGCAAACCAGCCCAATACAGGTACTACATTTGAGCCTACAGATGAGAATCCCACACCCGGAGGGGCTAAGGGAGTTACCGAAAAAGAAGACAAGGAAATCGTATATACCTATCAGCTGGCATTTTTGAAGACAGGCGAAGGGAAGGATGCAGAGAAGCTGGCAGGTGCCGTATTCGGCATTTATGCGGATGCCGGCTGCACGCAGCTGATTGACGTAGTGAAAACGAATGCGGATGGTTATGCGGTATCCAGTAAGGTAAAAGCAGGTACCTACTACATTAAGGAGCTGGCAGCACCTACAGGATATACGCTGAATGACAAAGTTTATGTAATAGAGGCAGTGTGGACCACAGCGACGTCAACGGTTACGGTAACGGATCGGAAATGGAAATACACGACGGTGAAGCCCGATGACAATGCGGTACAGATTGGATGGATTGACACAAAAGGAACAGATGAGAGTGGGGACGATGTCTTCTATGCTTTGGATGAGTATCAGTATGGGTTTATCGAGGATGAGGTAGATAATATGGGCATATCGGCGCTGCGTGCTAATTTCGCACCTGCATATGCTGTATATGACAAAACCACAGTGACTACGGATGTTAAAACAGAGGTAAATGAAGGCGCAGGTACAGCCACCGGATTAAAAGAGCTGAACGGTGAGTCTGTCAGCAGCATTCCCAACACCAAACTCGCCGCCCTTCCTTCCACAGGCGGCATCGGCACTACCATTTTCACCATCGGCGGATGCGCCATTATGATTGCGGCGGCAGGCCTGTTCTTCGCAACCCGCAGGAAGACCGATAAATAATAGCGGGAAGCAGAACCCGATGCAGGAAGTTTATATTACAGTTCCGTCCGGAGGAGCCGCGTGCCCTTCCGGACGGGTACCAAAAGACAGAAGCGGCAGACCTGCCGGGAGAAAAGATCACAACAGCAAGGAGAGTCCGGATGAAAAACAAAATGACCAAATTTATATTTGCAATCCTTTTTCTGGCCGGCCTGTCCCTGCTGCTGTATCCCCTGTTTTCCAATGAATGGAACAACTACCGCCAGAATCGGCTGATTTCGGATTATGACGAAGCCGTGGCGGTACAGACATCGGAAGGAATAATCGACTATGCGGGGGAACGGGCGGAGGCACAGGCCTATAACGAGTCTCTGAAACCTTATATACTGCCGGATTCCTTTGCGGCGGCAGCCATGCGGGAGGAACCGGACAGGGCCTATCTGTCCTGCCTGAATCTCACAGGGGACGGTATGATGGGATATGTGGACATTCCGAAGATTGACATAAGGATTCCGATTTTTCATACTACGGACGAGGCGGTGCTTCAGACGGCGGCAGGCCATCTGGAAGGAAGCTCCCTTCCCGTGGGAGGCCGGGGAACCCACACGGTTATTTCCGCCCACAGGGGTCTTCCCAGCGCGGCTCTTTTCACGGATCTGGACCGGCTGGAGGAGGGAGATTACTTTTTCCTGTATATTCTGGATGAGATCCTGTGTTATCAGGTGGACCGCGTTACTGTGGCAAAGCCGGAGGATACCACGGGGCTTGCAGCGGAGGACGACAGGGACCTGGCGACTCTGCTGACCTGCACACCCTATGGCGTCAACAGCCACAGGCTTCTGGTGCGGGGACAGCGCGTGGATTACGAGGAAATTGAAGATATCATGGCGGTGGCCGCGGGCTATTCCGGCCCAAGCCTCCATACAAATTATCTGTTATGGGTAATTGTGGGACTTTCGGTTACAGGCGTTTTTATCTGCGGTTTAATTTTCTATGACAGGAGACAGCGCGTAAAAGCGGCTGCTGCCGGGGATTCCGGGAAGGTGCCGGATGCTCCGGAAGACGCCCGGGCCGCTTATCCGGGAGGAGAAAACGGACAGGAACACGGCGGCGGTCTGACAGGGGGAAAGCAATGAAAAGGAAAATAGCCAATATCCTCTTCGCACTGGTCTTCCTTGCCGGCTTCGGTATTTTCGCCTATCCGGCGGTATCTGATCAGTGGAATGCCTATCGCCAGAACCAGCTGATATCCACCTACGACGAGGTGGTGGCCCGGATGGAGGAGGCGGATTACAGCCGGGAATGGGAAGCGGCCGGAAACTTCAACAGTGTGATAACGGAAAACTATTTTTACGGTGATGCATTCGGGGATGGGGAGACAGAGCTGGAGGATACGGAATACTGGAAAGTCCTCAATGCGGCGGGAGACGGCGTTATGGGTTATATGACCATCCCGAAGATTCATGTCAGGCTTGCCATATATCATGGCGTGGCGGACGATGTACTCCAGACGGGGATCGGCCATCTGGAGGGAACCGGGCTTCCCATAGGAGGCGAGGGCTGCCACAGCGTCCTGGCGGCCCACCGCGGGCTTCCCAGTGCGAAGCTGTTTACGGACCTGGATCAGATGGAACCCGGGGACAGGTTTTACCTCCATATCCTGGATGAGGTGCTGGCTTACGAGGTGGACCAGGTTCTGCCTATGATAGATAAGGATGATTTGGAAGCGCTTATGTCGGCTATGCAGGTTGTCTCCGGGGAGGATCATGTGACGCTGCTGACATGTACGCCATATGGTGTCAATTCCCATCGGCTCCTGGTCAGGGGCGTCCGGACGGAATATAACGGAGAGGAAGAGCCTGAAGCCCGGACACCGGTGGAAAGCATGGTAGAAGCGGTCAGGAGCTATTATATGCTCTATCTGGTTATGGCGGCGGCGACGATCCTGCTGATTGGCATTATGGCCATGGGGTTCCGGAGAGCGGGACGCAGGAAACACAAGTAGCGGGCGTCTTTGCGGCGCGGAACAGGAAACGGTAAAGGAAACTACTCACAGGTACGGATAAATTCAGAATCGAAGCAAGGAAACAAGGAGGAGCGGAGTATGCGTGTGATAAAGAAGAAGCATAAGGCTTTGGCAGCCTGTATTGCCATATGCCTGACCCTGGTATCTGTCCCCGGTGCAGGCCGGAGAATTCAGGCGGCGGAGCGGGTGGACACGGCGAAGACGGGAAGCCTGCTGCTGTCGCTGGGGACGGAGGACTCCGATCAGATGGCTCAGGATATGCTGCGCATCCAGGAGCCGCTGCAGGTTCGTCTCTGGAAGCTGGCAGATATGGGGGAGACCGGAAAATATGAATTCCGGGAGGATTTTCAGGGGCTGGCCATGGAGGGGGACTGGAAGCGCCTGTCTGAGGAGGCGTTTGCCCTTGTCTATGACCTGGACGAAAACGGGAAGCCTCTGGGGGAACCAAAGACACCGCCGAAGCGGACCGAGGAGCTGAGACTGACGGATGACGGCAGCCTGACCGCGGCGGAGACGCTTTCCGTCCTGGAGCTTGGACTTTATCTGGTGGCGGTAGACGCGGCCGAAAGCCCTAAATATGAATACAGCTTCACGCCCATGGTGATATCCCTTCCCTGGTCCGAGTACCAGTACGTGGGCGGGGAGGCTTCCGATACCTGGCAGTATGAGAGAGAAGCGGTCTTAAAGCCTTCCCGGGAACTCAGATACGGAAATGTGAAAATTTTGAAGACACTAACGTCTTATAATGAAACCATGGGCGACGTGACTTTTGTGTTTGAGGTGAATGCCAGAGATTCGGAAACCGGGGAAAACATATACAGCAATGTGGTTTCCGCTACCTTTTCGGCTACAGGAACCAGGGAGATTCTTCTGGAGCAACTGCCGGCGGAGGCGGAGGTGACCGTGACGGAGGTCTACAGCGGCGCAAACTGCCAGATTACGGCATCGGATGAGGGACCGAAGACGGTGGTTGCGGAGGAGATGGAAGGGACTGCGGAGTCCGTGACCTTCCGTTTTACAAATACCTATGATGAAGATGCGAAAAACGGTTATGGGGTGGAGAACCGTTTCCGTTACGATGCGGAAGCCGGAACCTATGTCTGGAGTACGGACCGCGACGACGTGGGTGTACAGCCGTAAGCTTTTGCGGTTTCCACGTAAAACCTTTGTATGCATAACCAATGGGCATCTTTTCCACGGCAACTGAAAGAAAGGATAAATATGCCCACGATTATAGAACAGGAGGCGGGTATGAAGAATGCAAAGAAAACGGTACTGGCGGCAGCTGCGGCCCTGGGTTTGACGGCGGCAGCTGCTGCGGGAACGGCCAGCGCCTATTTTACCACATATGCCACTGCCCGGGGAGGACATACCGTCCGTCTGGGGCATCAGTCCCAGGTCAGGGAGGAATTTTCCCAGTGGACGAAGCACATAAGCCTGGAGAATACCGGGGAAAAGGAAACCTATGTCAGGGTGAAGGTGTTCGCGGGCAGCGTATATGGCCTGGAATACAGCGGGAACGGAAAGTGGAGGGCCGGGGAGGACGGCTACTGGTATTATGACGACATCCTTGCTGTCGGGGACTCTACGGATATACTGGATGTACACATTGAACTGCCCGTGGTTACCGATGAGGAGGGGAACCGGGTGCCTTATACGGAGGATTTCAATGTGGTGGTGATACAGGAATGTACGGCTGTGCGGTATATGGAAGACGGTACACCGTATGCGGACTGGGACGCCGTACTGGATAAGGGAGAAGACGGCTATGACTGGGAGGAAGGAGGCGCAGGCGATGAGTGAGAAGAGGAGAACGAAGAGAATTCCGACCGCGCTGCACACCGCCGCCCTGTTCGGCCTGGCCATGGGCTGTCTGGGATTCAGCGCGGTGGGGAGTACCCGGGCGGCGCTTACTTACTATTCGGAGACATATACGGCACAGATAGACGTCCAGAGCATCGGCGTGAGCCTGATGGAGAACGGCGTCCGGACGGGTTACCGGGATTACACGCATGGGGGCAACGAATGGGACGAAGCGGCGGGAGAACTCCTGGCCGATACCCTTTCCGACGGGGAGGAATGGCAGCCGGGGAAGACCTACCGGGAGGAGCTGGCCGTGCGCAACAGCGGCACCATAGAGGAATATGTTCGGATTAAGATATATAAATACTGGGTGGACGGAGAAGGAAACAAGCTGACAAAACTGTCTCCTTCCCTGATTGACCTGCATCTGACGGGAGAGCGCTGGATTATTGATGAGAATGCCACCACGGCCAAGGTGCGGGAAGGCGACACCAGGGACGGGGAGCGCATCGTGGCTTATTATGACAGCGTTCTGAAGCCCGGGGAGGATACGGCGCTGTTTGCCGATACCATCGCCATAGACGGCAGCATTGCGGATAAGGTGGCGGAGACCAGGGAGACGGACGCAAACGGCTGGACCACCGTCACTACGGTTTACGAATATGACGGCGCAGCTTTTATCCTGGAGGCGGAAGTAGACGCGGTGCAGACCCATAACGCACAGGACGCCATTCGGAGTGCCTGGGGCGTGGAGGTATCCGTGGATGAGAACGGGCGCCTGAGCCTGGCGGAATAAGGGGAGGGTTTAAGCAATGAAGAAGAGATTACTGTCCCTGCTGGGAGTCGTTACCCTGCTGCTGGGAAGTGCGATGACGGCACAGGCGGAGGATTACCAGGGGGAGGAAGGATGGACGGTGAGCTTTCGGGGAGACGGCCTGGAGAGCAATTTTAAGACGGCGGACATCAATGACGCGGTATATAACCTGCAGCCCGGAGACAGCATCGCAATCACGGTGACGCTGGAGAACGGCGGTGAAAAGCCCACGGACTGGTGGATGACCAACAAGGTTCTCCGCTCCCTGGAGGATACGCAGGAAGCGGCGTCCGGCGGCAGTTATACCTATACTTTATGTTATGAAGACCCTCAGGGGACGGAGCAGATTCTGTACACCAGCGATACGGTGGGCGGGGAGAAGGAAGGGGAAACGGGCAGCGGCCTGAAGGAAGCAACGGATTCCCTGGAGGAGTACTTTTTCCTGGACGCACTGGCTGTCGGAGAGAGAGGCCATATCCGCCTGACAGTGGCGTTGGACGGGGAGACCCAGGGCAATTCCTATCAGGACAGCCTGGCGGACCTGCAGATGAATTTTGCGGTGGAGGAGACAACGGGACCCCGGCTGGTGCCTGTGGAAGAGGGAAACGATCCTTCCGTCACGCCGGTTCCCGGAACACCGGACGGTACGCAAAGAGGAACGGGACAGCCGCCGAAGACATCGGATGAGTCGGATATTTTCCCTTATGTGGGACTGGCGTTGGCGTCGGGAATCGGCCTGCTGGCGATGGCCCTGTACAGCCTGAAGATTCGTATGTGCGCGGAATCGCACAAGGGGGTGCAAGAATGAAGAGAGCAGCCAGATACCTGTCCCTGCTGACGGCGGCGGTGCTGACCGTGTCCGCCTGGTTTCCGTCCCACGCGGCGGACAGGACATCTTATACGTATACAGTGACCTTCAGTGCCGGCACCCAGGGAACCCTGGACAGCAGCGGCATTTCCGTGGACGGAGGCGGGGACTATGCGATAGACTGCGACGGACAGCATGTGACGATTACGGGGCTGACGTCAGCCAACCATGTCCGCTTTCTGAACAGTGCGGTGACCCTGGAGGAGGACAGCAAATATTATGTCAAAGGGGTGCGTGTGGGAGGTCGTGACAACAGCACCGTGGATTTGGCATATTTTCCGGTGGAACGGGACGAGGATTATGTGGTGGCTTACGGGATTCGCGGAAACCTGGTTCAGTACACCGTGTATTATCAGGATACCGCGGGAAATGACCTGTATCCGCCCCAGAATTACTACGGAAATGTAGGCGACAGGCCGGTGGTGGCATATCTCTATGTGGAGGGTTATCAGCCGCAGGCTTACAATCTGACCCGTACTCTGCAGGAGGATGCCGGGCGCAATGTATTTACCTTTGTGTATGCTCCGATTCCTACAGTGACGGTGCCGCAGCCTCCTGAGGTAACGCCCGCGCCGGTTCCGGGACAGCCGGAGGTGACGCCGCTGCCGGGAGCGCAGGTACCTGTCCCCGAAGCGCCGGCACCCGGGGAGGATACGGAACAGGGAGAGGTTCCCGAGGGAGGAGAACAGCCTCCGGACCCGGACGAGGATGCGTCGGGAGTGCCGGAGCAGGATATTCAGGACAATGAAATTCCCCAGAATCAGGGACCGGAGGATTTAAGGGATCTGGACGAGGAGGAGACGCCTCTGGGAGCCTATGAGCCGGGGGACGAGGGAACCATAGCCGCGGCAAACCGTGAGAAAAGCCGTTACGCACTCCTGGCCGGGGGAATAGGGCTTGCTGCCCTACTGACCATTGGGGCAGGTGCATACGCCTATCGGAAAATGCGCCGCAGCAGATCCCAAAAGCCGGAAGAACAGGGGCGGAAACGCTGAGTGTGTGACATCCGGGGCAGGGAACCGGAATCCCGGCAGGTATAGACGGAAGCAGGAAGGCGGAATCCCGGCAGGGACGGACGGAAGCAGGAAGGCGAGACCCTGGCAGGGAACGGCGGAATCCCGGCAGGTATAGACGGAAGCCTGGCAGGGAAGGACGGAAGCGGGAAGGCGAGACCCTGGCAGGGAACGGCGGAAGCCTGGCAGGGAAGGACGGAAGCGGGAAGGCGAGACCCGGAGCAGGGAACGACGGAATCCCGGCAGGCATTGAGGGGTATCCGGCAAGGCGGAGCGGGGACGCAAGGGATGAAATCCGCAGATACAGAAAGCGACGGAAAGGCTGGGGCAGGCCGTATGGAAGGGGCAGAGTTGGAGGAGAGAGGGCAGAAAACCGGAAAACGGAAACGCGGAAGACATGGAGGCAGGCAGTCCCGGAAAAAGGGTTTCCTGCCCGCTTTCTGCAGCATCCTGTCAGTGCTTTTGCTGCTGGTGGTTGTGGGGATATGCATCCCCATGACTGTCCCGCGCCTGTTTGGGTATGAAGTCTATACAGTGGTAAGCGGCAGTATGGAACCTGCAATACCGGTGGGCAGCGCCATCTATCTGAAGTCGGCGGTGCCTGAAGAGATAAAGGCGGGAGAGGTTATTGCCTTCTACAGGGGGAGGGCCGTGGTGACCCACCGTGTGACAGAGAACCATACGGTATCCGGAGAATTCATCACGAAAGGAGACGCCAACGCGGAACATGATCTGGAGCCGGTGCCTTATTCCGCACTGTTGGGAAGGATGGAGGTATCGGTACCGGTGCTGGGATCCGTGATGGCGGTGTGTTCCGGCAGTATGGGCAAGGCCTACCTGGCGGGAGGCGTGGCTGCGGCGCTGCTGCTGCATATGCTGGGCGGAATGCTGCGTAGAACAGAGTGATTGGGCGGAAAACGTAAGTTGATCTGCCCAATCTTTTATTTTCTGAACCATTTCTTATCTTTCATTTCTTTCACAAAATGTTCACAAAAAACAAACAGAAAACAATTGACAAATCCTGTAAAATGCGATAATGTTAGTACGCTAACAATAATGGTTAGTGTACTAACATTTTTTAAAATATAATGCTTGGAAATGGAGGCGGAAAACGATGGAAGAGAAAAAAAGAATCGCATTTGTCCTGCGGGCCGCCCATAATCAGATTAAGCTGATTGTCCGTAAGAGCCTTCCGAAGTGTGAAAAAGGCCCTAAAAGCCAACTGCAGGGCGGTATTCTGGGATATCTGTACCATCATCAGGAGCAGCCGGTGTACCAGAGGGACCTGGAGAAGGAATTCCGCATTTCCAGGGCTACGGCAACCAACACACTGCAGGTAATGGAGCGCGAAGGGCTGATTGTACGCAAAGCGCTGGACAGGGATGCCAGGCTGAAGCGGATTCAGCTGACGGAAGAGGCATATCAGGGACACCGACGGATTGAAGCCCATATGGAAATGATGGACAATTGTATCACCAAAGGGATGACAAAAGAGGAAGTGGCGCAGCTGTTCCGGCTTTTGGGAACAGTGATGAAGAACCTGGAGGAGCTTGCGGCGGAATATGATGCGCTGCCGCCGGAAGATGCGCCTGATTTTCAGGAAGAAAGGCAGCAGGGGACAATTCCGGCCGCGGACGGTGGGGAAGAAGGGGAGAAGCCGGGAGGAATTCCGGAAACGGAAGGGGGAAGTGCTTCCCGTGACGGCCCGCACTGAACCGCGGGGGAGGCGCTTATGGGCCTGCTTCTGCGGAAATGCAGGTTTCACACGGGCGGCGGAAGCCGAACCCTGTGGGAAAACGGTACGCGAAAAAGGAAAAAAACTGAAAAATTGAATGGAAAATGACGAAAGGAAGTGTAAGAATCATGTTAAAAACACTGGGGGCACAGATTAAGGAATTCAAGAAAGACTCCGTTCTGACGCCTGTTTTCATGATTGGGGAGGTAATCATGGAAACAATTATCCCGCTGCTGATGGCGTCCATCATCGATAACGGCGTGACGGCGGGCAATATGAAGCATATCTATCTGATCGGAGCGCTGATGGTGGGGACGGCTCTGCTGAGTCTTACCTTCGGTATCCTGGGAGGGCAGTTCGGCTCCCGGGCATCCGCCGGTTTTGCCAAGAACCTGAGGAAAGCGATGTACGAAAACATACAGACCTTCAGCTTTTCCAACATCGATAAGTTCAGCACTTCGGGACTGGTGACCAGGCTCACTACCGATGTGACCAATATCCAGAATGCATATCAAATGATGCTGCGCATGTGCATGAGGGCGCCGGCTACGCTGATCTGCGCTATGTTCATGTCCTTTGTCATCAGCCCGCGCCTTGCCAGCGTATACCTGGTGGCGGTGATATTTCTGGCCTGTGTGCTGGGGCTGATTGTCAGCCAGGCCACGAAGCATTTCTCCCAGGCATTCCCGAAGTACGATGCATTGAATGAAAGTGTACAGGAAAACGTATCCGCTATCCGGGTGGTGAAGGCCTATGTCAGGGAGGATTACGAGGTGGAGAAGTTCAAGAATGCCAGCAACAATATATACAAAATTTTCTGCAAGGCGGAGGGAATCGTTCTCTGGAACAACCCGGTGATGAATTTTACGGTATATGCATGTATTCTTGCCATCAGCTGGATGGGGGCGCATATGATTGTCCAGGATACCCTGACCACAGGACAGCTGATGAATATGCTGACCTATTGCATGAATATCCTGATGAGCCTGATGATGCTGTCCATGATTTTCGTTATGGTTACCATGTCCATGGCCAGCGCCAGGCGAATCTGCGAAGTCCTGGAGGAAAAGGCGGATCTGACCAGCCCCGAAAAGCCCGTTATCCAGGTGGAGAACGGCAGCATCAAATTCGACCATGTTACATTCAGCTATAAGAAGGAGGCGGAGGATCCGGTTCTGAAGGATATTAATCTGGAAATCAAATCCGGTGAGACCATCGGCATTATCGGCGGTACCGGAAGCGCCAAGTCCAGCCTGGTGAACCTGGTCAGCAGGCTCTATGACGTGACGGAGGGCGAACTCCTGGTGGGCGGCGTGAACGTAAAGGATTACGACATGGAAGTCCTCAGGAACCAGGTGGCGGTGGTGCTGCAGAATAACGTTCTGTTTTCCGGCACGATTCTGGAGAACCTGCGCTGGGGCGACAGGGAAGCCACGGAAGAAGAGTGCAGGCGTGCCTGCGAGATGGCCTGCGCCGATGAATTCATTCAGAAGATGCCCGAAGGCTACAACACTTACATAGAGCAGGGCGGCACCAATGTGTCCGGAGGCCAGAAGCAGAGGCTCTGTATTGCCAGGGCGCTTCTGAAAAAGCCCAGGGTGCTGATTCTGGATGATTCCACCAGCGCAGTGGACACCGCCACGGACGCCAAAATCCGCAGAGCCTTCGCGGAAGCTATCCCCGGCACCACGAAGCTGATTATCGCCCAGAGAATTTCCAGCGTGGAACATGCAGACAGAATTATAGTCATGAATGACGGTCAGGTGGACGGTTTCGGCACCCATGAAGAACTGCTGGAGAACAATGCGATATACCGCGAGGTCTATGATGCCCAGATGAGCGGCAGCGGCGACTTCGACGAGAAAAATTAGGAAAGATGCGGAACCGGAAAACAATATTTGAACAGGAAAACAGCATCAACGGAGTCCAGGACCCGAAGAAATTACGGACGCACGCAATAAGCGGCCGGAAATTCTTCGCAGAAATGGCCCTGGAACCGTAAGATGCGGAACTGGAAAACAGCATAAGATGCGGAGCTGGAAAACAAAAAACAGGAGGTGCCAATATGTCTGAAGATAAGAATACAAAAGGAAATCAGGCTCCGGCCGGACACGGACCCGGCGGGCCAAGGGGAGCCAGGGGACCCAGGCCGAAGATAGAAAATCCCGGAAAGCTTTTTAAGCGTGTCATGAACTACACGCTGAAAGACTATGCGGCCGGCTGGGTGGTAGTCGTCATATGTATTTTTGCATCCGTATACTGCAGCCTGCAGGGAACCATGTTTATGCGGACGCTGATCGATGAATATATCCTGCCCCTGATGGGAAGGGAGAATCCGTCCTTTGACGCCTTGGCGTCAGCTATTTTCCGGGTGGCGGTATTTTATGCCATCGGGGTTGCGGCATCCTTTACCCAGTCCAGGATATTGATCAATGTCGGCCAGGGTACGCTTCGGAACATCAGGAACGATTTGTTTGAAAAGATGGAAGCCCTTCCCATCAAATACTTTGACACCCACGCCCACGGCGACATTATGTCCATCTATACCAACGATATCGATACCCTGAGGCAGCTGATAAGCCAGAGCATTCCGCAGCTGCTCAACAGCGTCATCACCGTGGTGAGTGTCTTTGTGTGCATGCTGATTCTGGACATTCCCCTGACGCTGGTGACATTGCTGATGGTGGGGCTTATGCTCTTTGCCACAAAGAAGATCGGCGCCCAGAGCAGCCGCTTTTTCCTGGCGCAGCAGAAGGCCATCGGCGCCCTGAACGGCTGCATTGAAGAGACCATGACAGGCCAGAAGGTGGTGAAGGTATTCTGCCATGAGGAGGAGAGCCTGAAGCAGTTTAACGAGCTGAACGACCAGCTGTTTGAAAGCGCTTACCAGGCCAACCGTTTTGCCAATATCATGATGCCTGTGAATGCCCAGCTGGGTAATTTAAGCTATGTGGTCTGCGCCGTGGTGGGCGGCATTCTGACCATCACCGGCGTGTCCGGACTGACCCTGGGAGGCCTGGCAAGCTTCCTGAATTTCAACAAATCCTTTAATATGCCCATCAACCAGGTGAGCATGCAGTTCAACAGCATCATCATGGCCCTGGCCGGGGCGGACCGGATATTTAAGCTTATGGACGAGAAGCCGGAGGTGGACGAGGGCTATGTGGAGCTTGTGAACGCGGTCCGGGGGTCTGACGGGGAGCTGACGGAGAGCAAAGAGCGCACGGGACTCTGGGCCTGGAAGCATTACCATAAGGCGGACAATACCACCACCTATGTGGAATTAAAGGGCGATGTGGTATTTGACCATGTGGACTTCGGCTACAATGACGACAAGATGATCCTGCACGATGTGGAACTGTACGCCAAACCCGGACAGAAGATTGCTTTTGTGGGCGCTACCGGCGCAGGGAAGACCACCATCACCAACCTGATCAACCGTTTTTATGATATTCAGGATGGAAAAATACGGTATGACGCGATTAATGTAAACAAGATCAAGAAAGCGGATCTGCGCCGTTCCCTGGGAATTGTGCTCCAGGACACCCATCTGTTCACCGGAACCGTCATGGAGAATATCCGCTACGGCAAGATGGATGCCACAGACGCGGAGGTGAAGAAGGCTGCGGTGCTGGCCAATGCCCACAGCTTTATCCGCAGGCTTCCGGACGGCTACGACACCATGCTTCATGGGGACGGCGCCAATTTGAGCCAGGGCCAGCGCCAGCTCCTTGCCATCGCCCGGGCGGCCATTGCGGATCCCCCGGTGCTGATTCTGGACGAAGCCACCAGCTCCATAGACACCAGGACGGAGAAGCTGGTGCAGCAGGGCATGGACGCCCTGATGAAGGGGCGCACCAATTTCGTCATTGCCCACAGGCTTTCCACGGTGAAAAACAGCGACTGCATCATTGTCCTGGAGCAGGGCCGCATCATTGAGAAGGGCACCCATGACCAGCTTATCGAGCAGAAGGGCAAGTACTACCAGCTCTACACGGGAAATGCGGTTACGTCGTAAGCGGCACGGAACGGAGTCCTGCTGTGTAACAGTTCAGTGCCCTGTCTGAACTGTTGCCCTGTTGTAGTTTAATGAAAAATTTCTTGCATTATATGTGAAACGGTATTATAATGGCATCTGTAACTAACAGAAAATTCTTCGGGGTCGGGTGACTCTCATGAGACTGACGGTTTCATGGCTGAGAATTCCCTACTGGCGGTAAAGTCCGCGACCCGTGACAGGCAAACGCATCGTCCTTTTGGACGGCGAATGACGGTCACGGCTGACTCGGTGAAAGTCCGGGACCAACAGTAAAGTCTGGATGAAAGAAGAAGGAGCGGCTGCAGAATCCATGTTTCGGCATACCTCAGCCCATTGGGCGGGAGATGTCCGTTATTTGTGATGCAGCCGGTAACCGTGCAGAAGTTTACCCCGGATCGTTTGGATTCGGGGTTTTTTGCGTTACGTCAGGCGGAGAGGAGACGGAAGACAGCCTTTCTGCCCCGTCCGAAAGAATTTTCCCATCAAAAACCGCAGGCTGCGGCACGAAAACCGGTCCGAAATAACAGGACGTTTGCCGGGTGTTCAAACCGGGCGCCGAAGGGACGTGCCGCGGCGCAGCGACTTTCTTTAAGGAGGAAAAGAAAATGAATGAACTGTTCCAAAACATTGCGGAGAACGCAATGTACGTCCTGAGCTTTGTGGTGCTTATTGTTGTGCTCTTTGCGGTGGCAGTGCTGCTGGAGAAAGCGGCGCGGAAAAAGAACGGGGTCACAGAGCCTGTTTTCAGCACCAGGAAGGTTGCCGTGATCGGCATGTTTTCGGCGGTTGCCATGCTGCTGTACCTGTTTGACTTCGCACTGCCCTTTGCACCGCCCTTTTACAAGCTGGATTTCAGTGAACTGCCCATACTGGTGGGAACCTTTGCCTTCGGGCCTGCAGCGGGGGTTATGATGGAATTTATCAAGATACTGCTGAAGCTGTGCATCAAGGGAACCTCCACGGCATTTGTGGGAGACCTGGCGAACTTTGTGATTGGCTGCAGTTTTATCCTCCCGGCATCGGTTATCTATGCCTTCCGCAAGAACAAGAAGACGGCAGTCATCGCCTGCATAAGCGGAACCCTGTTCATGACGGTGTTCGGCACCGCTTTTAATGCGGTTTATCTGCTCCCGGCATTTTCCAAACTGTACGGTACGCCGCTGGACAGCCTGCTGGCAATGGGAACCGCGGTGAATCCGCTTGCACAGGAAGGAAATATCGTGAGCTTTGTGGCTGCCTGTGTAGCGCCGTTAAACCTGATCAAGGGCGCCAGTGTGTCCATTGTCACCCTGCTGATTTATAAACCATTAAGCCCGATTATCAAAACCGGACACAGGATGTAAAATCTCTGTAGAAAGCGTGTAACGGTTCAGCACCCTGTCTGAACTGCTGCGAAGGCGTCTTTGCAAAAAAGCTTCCGTTGCAAAGTTTTAGAATTAAATGCGAAAAGAGTTGAATAAACTCTATCGCATTTATT
>CAJULV010000042.1:20441-33907 GCA_910587555.1 uncultured Acetatifactor sp. | reverse complement strand
GTATCTTGTGTAGAATTTCTCAATGCGCCAGCCACTCTCCACTTGCCTGTTATCTGATTGCTGCTGAAGCGGCACGATTAAATAAAAAAACTCCGAACCTACTGAAAATAATTTTTCAATAGATTCGGAACTTCACGTCCTAGTGCAGGAAAAGAGACTTGAACTCTCATGGTATTGCTACCACACGGACCTGAACCGTGCGCGTCTGCCAATTCCGCCATTCCTGCGAACCTCACGAACAATATGTATTCTATACCATTCCATTAAAAAAGTCAACACCTTTTTTTATTTTTTTTCAAATTTTTTCAAATTCTCCGGATATTCTGTTCCATTTTGATACCGCCTTGACAAATAAAAAAATATGCCATAATCTGTAGGATAGAAAATACACTGTGATATCAGCGGCAAAATATCTTTTGGACCCAACATCATACCGCTTGATTATACCAGGGGAAGGCGCCCAGCACAAGGGGCAATGTAAATAAATGTGTGTTCTTTTTGTAAAATGAACTCCGCCATAGGGCCTATACATGTGATTCAAAGAGAACGGACAAACGACAGAATACAAACGGCAACATTCAAACAACAGCAGAAAAACGACAATAGAAAACGGCAATAGAAAAACGGCAATAGAAAAACGGCAATAGAAAAACGGCAATAGAAAACGGCAATAGAAAAACGGCAACAGAAAGACGGCAATAGAAAAACGGCAATAGAAAAACAGCAACGGAAAACATAGCAGGCAATCTTACGAGGAGGAAGGCAATGGATAACGAAAAACTGATTGAGGATATCTTAAGGCATCTGGATGAAGAGACCCGGATGGGGGTAGTGCGCATGAGTGTGGAGATGGATGAGGAGAAAAGCGGCGGCGGAGAGGTGTCCCACAAATGCTGCAATATGTATGGCCGTCCGGCCAACGAGACTGTGGGGCTTCTGGACTGTTACACGGACACAAATGCGGGCCGTCCGGACAATGAGCGGTAGGAAGTTCCGCAGAACGAAATGCGGGCAATAAGCGGCAGGCAGTTCCCAAGAGGAACCTTAGGCAATACGTGGCAGGCAGTTCCGCAGAAGGAAGCCCGGACAATGAGCGGCAGGAATGTTCAGGCATCCCCCTCCCCAGGGCAGAAGGCGGGGAGGGGGAGCGAATGTCCGGGGGATGTCAGAGGGGGTGAAAATGCCTTCCCCGTCTGCTGGAAAGTAATTTCCCGACATACTTGGGAACTGTGGTTTAGGAATTGCAGTTTTCTATGGTATAGTATTGTGCCTGGGCGTGCCACAGCGCATGATATTTCCCGCAGGCGTCGGCGATGAGGCTGTTGTGGGTGCCTTTCTGGACAATCTGCCCGTTGTCAAAGACCATGATCTTGTCGCAGAACCGGCAGGAGGCCAGGCGGTGGCTGATGTAGATGGCGGTTTTGTCCCCGGCAATGGCGTTGAAGCTGCTGTAGATCTCGTATTCGGACACAGGGTCCAGGGCGGCGGTAGGCTCATCCAGGATCAGGAAGGGCGCATCCTTGTACAGTGCTCTGGCCAGGGCGATTTTCTGGGCTTCGCCGCCGGAGATTTCGATGCCGCTGCTGTCGAAGTCTTTGTACAGGTAGCTGTCCGTCCCTTCCGGCATGGCGGCCAGGCGCTCCTCAAGGCCCGACTGGTTCAGCGCCTGCGTTGCTTTTTCTCTGTCGTATTCCGGTCCGGCGGCTACATTTTCGCCCAGACGGAAGGCAAAAAGCCGGAAATCCTGGAACACCACGGAGAAGATGGACATGTATTCGTTGTAGTCGTATTTCTTGATATTGACGCCGTTTAAGAGGATTTCTCCTTCCGTTGGATCGTACAGACGGCACATCAGTTTGATGAAGGTGGTCTTGCCGCTGCCGTTCTCTCCTACGACGGCCAGTTTTTCTCCCACTTTAAATTTCAGGTTTACATGGCGCAGAGCGTAGGCTTCCGTATTGGGATAGCGGAAGGAAACATCACGAAATTCCACATAGTATTCATTGTCATCCCGCTTTTCCACAGTCAGAGAACCCTGGTACATGGGATTGGGGATATCCAGGAGGGAAAAGAAGCGTTTCATGTAAGGATTGTTGGCAAAGAGGCGCTGCATATTTGCACAGCAATCCGAGGCGGCTCCGATCAGCAGCATGACACAGGATACATAACGGGCGATGGAACCGACGGAGATTCCCCCGGAAAGCGCCGCCCGGATCAGGATCAGGTAGACACAGAACCGCAGAACGTGGCTGAGGATCTGCTCCGCAGAGGTCAATGCGGCGGACTTCAGATTCAGAGAGGCCTTCTTTTCATTGATGGATCGCAATTCCTGCCTGTTCAGTGTCAGCAGCCCCTCTGCCATGTCATAGATCCGGATGTCCTTGCCGCTGCTGTAATGCTGCGCATAGCTGTCATATTTATCATAGAAGAGATTGGCCCGGACACAGCCGCTGTAGAAACGGTCAGTGAGTTCCTCTGTTTTCCGGCTTGTGAAGACCACCACTGCCGTAGTCAGCAGGATACCGCCCACAAGAACCAGTTTTCCGAAAACGGGAACCGATTCCAGGAAGAAGAAGGACATGGTCAGGGAGAGGGACATGATGATTCTGGTCAGGTTTGAAATAAGGGAGTCCGTGCAGAAGACAAGTCTCCACAGATTGTACCCTGTCTGGGATTCCATGGCGATCCGGGAACGGAGAAGGGCCACATCAGGATCCTCCACAGAGGCGTAGGCCATATGCATGGCTTTCTCTGACATCTCCCAGTTCTGGTTCCGATACATTTCGTTGGTGGCCTGGCTCCGAACCGAGGACAGCCAGGTGTTCGTCACACTGAGCAAAAATACACTTCCAACCGTGAACAGGACAAGGAGCAGGAGCTGTTCCGTGGGCCGTCCCTCATAGAGCGCATCCAACAGTTTTGCGGAGAAATAGATGGGGATGTAGGGCAGCAGGTTGTTCAGGATGCTGCTGAGGGTCAGGCAGATCATGTGGGTCCGGCTGAGGAAGAAGAGATAACGGATGGAGCGGTTGAGCAGCTGAATATGTTCTGAAAATTTCATGTTAGGTTTCCTTTCTTAATTTATAGTTCCGCCGATGTTCGTTCGGGGCGGTTTAGGCATAGAATTGTCGCCCGCGAAGGAAATGCGTGCGAAAATTCTATGTGCCCCGAACCTCCATCGGCTGTTTTGGAGTTCCGCCGATATTTATAGTTCCGCCGATGTTCGTTCGGGGCGGTTTAGGCATAGAATTGTCGCCCGCGAAGGAAATGCGTGCGAAAATTCTATGTGCCCCGAACCTCCATCGGCTGTTTTGGAGTTCCGCCGATGTCTATATGCAGCCGTTTAGGTCTGGTACCAACAGCTTTGCAGTTCGTAGAGTTCCGCATATCCGCCGCCGGAAGCCATGAGTTCCTGGTGGGTTCCCTCCTGGGCTACATGGCCGTCTTTCAGGTACAGGATGCGGTCACAAAACTGGGTGGAGGCCAGTCTGTGGGAGATGAAGAGGGAGGTCTTATTCCTGGTCATGTCCTGGTACTGGAGGTAGATCTGGTTTTCGGCTATGGGATCCAGGGCCGCGGTAGGTTCGTCCAGTACCAGAATCGGCGCGTTTTTATACAGTGCTCTGGCAAGCATCAGTTTCTGCAGTTCTCCGCCGGACAGCTCCGTGGCGTTGTCGTAGAGCTGTTTATCCAGAGGGGTGTGGATTCCCAGGGGCAGGGAGTCCAGTTTTTTCCCAAGGCCTGCCAAGCGTATGCACTGCTCTGCCCGTTTGAGGTCCGTGTTTCCCCGGATTTGGCCGGAAACGGTTTCCGCCAGGGTGAAGAATCCTGTCTGTACATCCTGGAATACGGCGGAAAAGAGGCGGTAATACTCTTTTCTGTGAAAAGAGCGGAAGGATATTCCGTTTATCCGGACGTCTCCCCGGGTGGGAAGGTAGAGTCCGCAGAGAAGCTTTACCAGAGTAGTCTTTCCTGCGCCGTTTAACCCTACCAGGGCGATTTTTTCACCGGGTTTGACGGTAAAGCTGATATCCTGCAGGGTATCCTCCTCGGCGCCCTCATACCGGAAGGACACATGGTCAAAGGTGATTTCCGGGGCGGAGTCCAGAAGGGTGGCAACCTCCGCTTCGCCGCTGCCGTCCTGTTCCGGCAGGTCCAGGTACTTGCGGTAATCGCACAGATCCAGACTGGTGGCGCGGATGCCGTTCCACTCGTTCATGATGTTGCCGATAAAGGAGGCGAACATGGAGATGGCGGAAAAGTACAGGAGAAAACGGTCCACCGTGATGCTGCCCTCCAGGGTCATTCTGATCAGGAGCAGGTAGGCTGCGCCGTCCCGCAGGAGGATAACCAGGAGATCGGCTAAACGGGACAGGAAGCGCTTCCGGACCATTTTCTTCTCCCAGGCCAGGCGCTGTCCGGAGAAATCCCGGAAGAGCTGTCTGAACCATCCGGCCATGCCGTAGATCCGGATGTCCTTGGCTGCGGCAAAATCGGATGTCTTATCCAACAGGTACCACATTTTCTGATCAATATCGGTCCAATGCTCTCTGTGAGCGTACTCCCAGTTGCGGTAAGCCCGGGCGCAGAACCAGTTTACGGCGGGGGCGATGGTGAGTATGGGCACCAGGAGCGGGCTGACCAGAAAGATCATGGAACCGAAAAGCAGGTAGCAGAGGATATTTTCCGCCAGTTTCAGGCTGCGTCTGGGCACGTCCGAGATGGGCTGCACACCGTCCCACATCTCGGTGGCCCGGGCGGCCCGGCGGCTTAAATCCCGGATGTCCTTCCGTTCATAGTCCTGATAAAACAGATTCAGCGACTTTCGATTCACTTCCAGACCTTTTTCTTCACGGTACTCCGACATATAGGTATCTGAAAAACGGTAAAAGAAATTCTGCAGTATGCGGCAGATCAGCATTCCCAGGATCAGGAAGCCTGCCCGGAGCGCTGCCCGGTCCAGAGGGGCGCGGCTGGTCACATCCCCAACCACCAAGGCGGGCAGGTAGATATTTGCGTAGGCCAGGGCCACGTTGAGAGGGACATCCAGAACCATCAGCAGGAAAAACAGGGGCGAGTTCTTTCCGATTTCACGGAAGCTCCACATGGCGTTGCTGAAGGCGGAACGGTAGGGTTTGTTTTTGGCTTGCTTTGATTTTTTCATCTTGGTCAACTCCTTAAAACTTGTCTCCGGCTCTCGGGTCTGTGTCTTGCCGGGAAGCAGGTCTGTGATTCCTGATTTCAGTCCGGCGGCATTGTTTTCGGGCTGCTGCGGTCTGAACATGGTTTTATTTTACACAAAACAGCGCATCACCGGTAAACCGGGCACGAATTGCATTCCCGGCGGCACGAATTGCAGCCTGCTTTTTGGTTTTAATGTGTTGGGGAATCGGAAAAGAGGCAGAGATGGGGGAAAGGGCGGTTATTCCTTTACCGCCGGGACCAGAAATTCGGAGGTGAAGGCTCCGTCTTCGCTGTTATATTTACACCATCCCCCATGTTCCTCCAGGATGGCTTCCGCCCTGCGCAGGCCGAAGCCGTGAAGGCCGTCCTTGCCGGAGGAAAACAGACTGCCGTTTTTGAGCAGTTTGGGTCCGGATGCATTGAGCATGGAGAAATAGAGCATCTTCTGCTTCATGCCCATAAAGAGGCGCAGAAACCGTTCCCCCTCCACGGCCATGCAGGCTTCGATGGCATTGTCCAGAAGATTGCCCACCACAATGCTGAGCTCCAGGTCCGAAAGCAGGAGGCTGTCCGGAACATTGGCCTTCACGGTAACGGCAATGTCCGCGGCTTTGGCCTGGGCGATTTTTGCCGACAGGATGGCGTCCAGGGCGATATTTCCGGTCTTCAGCAGGGTGTCCACATGCATCAGCTGATGGTCAAGCTGTTCCAGGTAGGCCAGGGCGCGTTGGGTTTCCCCGGCTTCCAGCTGCCCTTTCAGGGTCTGCAGGTGATGGTGGAAATCATGCTTGTATCCCCGCATTTCCCGGTAGATACCCTGGACTTCCCCAAGGTGCTGTCTGGACTGTTCTGTCTGATATGCTACTAGCTTCAGGTATGTTTTCTTTCTCATGTGATTTTGTGTCCTGTGGATTTTCTGTTCTTTTTCTGTTTTTCTGTAACGGTTCAGACAATCCCTCCCGCGAAGCCAAGCTTTGCAATGCGTCCGCGGACACATTTCTGTGCAATTTTGCGAGACGTTTTCTTCCGGCAGGGAAGCAGAAAAAGGGGCGGCGCTTTGCCGGGGCATTCAGTTCCGCCGGATAAAGGCCTGGTTTATGGCGTCATATTTTCCCCTGGCAAGAGGGAGTTCCACGTCTCCTTCCAGGGTTACTTTTGTGCGGGATATGCCGGTCACATGTTTCAGGGACACCAGGTAGGAACGGTGAACCCGGAAAAAATCATCGCCAAGCCGTTTTTCAAAGGAGGAAATATTTTCCCGGATTTTATATTCCCTTTTTACGGTGTGGATGGAGAGGTAGTGCAGGAAGGCTTCCGCATACAGAATATCCGCCTCATACAGCCGGAGCGTCTCCTCCTCGCAGGTGATGACCAGGGAGGGCGGTTCTATGGAAAGACGCCGGACCGCCTTGTCCAGTACCTGGTTCAGCCTGTTCTCCGGAACCGGCTTGGTGAGGTAGTGCAGCGCGTCCACTTCATAGCCCTCGCTGATGAATTCAAAGTGGGAGGTGATGAAGATAATCTCCGCGCGCTGATTATCTTTCCGTATGCGCCGGGCCAGGCCGATGCCGGATATTTCTTTCATTTCCACATCCAGAAGAAGGATGTCATAGGTTTTCTCCCCGTCATAGGCAAAGAGGAAGGACTCTGCGGAGGGAAAGCATTGTATATCGCAGGGCTGCCCGGCCTGCGCGCTCCATTTGGAGACCTGGGCCCGGAGAGTGCGCAGCTGGGTTTCATCGTCGTCACAGATAGCGATCTGGTATGCCATGGAGTACCGCCTTTCGCCGGGCAGATCTATCCGGAAGCAAGGGATATATGGCCGGCCGATTAGATTTTATCACAGATTGGGGTATGTTGCAATGCGGTTCTCCGGTATCAAAAAAATCTCTCCTACTGATAATACTGGGCCTGCGCCGTCCACAGCTCGTAACATTTTCCGTTTCTCTCCTCCATCACGTTTCAGCGGTGGCAATATCGTTTTTGACCGTTTTATCGGTCGAATGGCCGCAGACCACCAGCACATAGAAACGGTAATCGGGATCCCCGCAAAATTCTGCACTCCTTTCGTTTCCCAGGACATGAAAAAAGCCACAATCCCGTAAAAAGAATTGCGGCGTTCATTTGCTGGCTGACTTCTTCCTGTACTAAGGTTAGTTGTTGACGATAGGCTGTGCATTTCTGCACTTGATATTTTTACCTATTGCATTCTCACTGCAATATCTATAATGACCCACGTCGCATGAGTGCCCAACTCATGCGCCTTACGGGCGCACGCTGTCAACCATAATAATAGGCGGAGTCAGGTCTGGCAATCGCCGGGACCAAAACGCCGTACTGCCGGATGCTGCCCGCTGTTTCCATCATAGCGTCATCGTCTTTGACTTTGAATGGGTGGCCCTTGAACGAGTGCAGCTCGCTTAAAGGAATTTCTACCACCTTTTCCCGCCCTGCATCGGCGCGGCTTTCCTCGGTGGAAAACAGATCATCGACCGATGCCAGCTCTACTTTTTTCGCGCTGCTTTTCAAGGCGATATAGAAAGGGATGTATGGAAAAAGCCTTTTCTCGGCAATGTATTCCTTAGTAAACGCTTCCAGAATCACATTCTCGGATTCGTATGCAACAGCCTGCCCATCGGGAAAGGTCAATGTGATAGCGGTGGACCTGGGTGTCCTGCCCGTCTTCTTGATATAGATGATGGAGAACCCTGGCATGGGAATGGTGGCGTGGCCGATGTCCCACACCGCGTACTGCCTTGCGCCGATGAAAGCGTACTCCTCCCTTACTCAAGCCTCACATTCTCAGCGAACTCTCCCACCACGATGCCAGCCTCCTCCAGGCTCTCCATCTTCCTGCCATCCCGGTAAAAGTCCCGGATCCGCACATCCCGCACCAGAAATTCCGCGTTGTATCCCGCAATCACGGAAAGCTCTTCCCCGTCCCCGGATATCACCCGGACATTCTCCACCAGGATATCCCGGATTCCCCTGCCAGGTGCGGGATTGTAGTCCTTATTCCACTTCACCTGGAAATCCAGAACCTTTCCGTGTTCAAAGGGTTCTATCCGAATATTCCGGTAGGTCACCTTCCGCACCAGGTTCTTGTCCCCGGCATTGATGGCCAGTACCCCCAGGTAGCCGGGCTGAAATTCATGGTGCTCCAGGATGTCGATATTTTCAAATATAATCTCCTCTATGACATCCCCTTCCTCCCTGTGGTCTCCGTGGACGCCTATCATGGTGGGATGAGCCACGTCCGCCCAGAGGGTCATGTTCCGCACTGTAACCTCCCTGCTCCCGCCGTGATTGTCCCAGCGGCTGCCGTAGATTGCCACGCAGTCGTCCGATGTGCGCAGGAAACACCCTTCCACCAACACACGCCTGCAGCTCATCATGTCCACACCGTCGCTCCATCCCTCACAGCTGAAAGATTTGATGCTGCGAATCACCACATTTTCGCAGTTCCCCAAAGCCACCGTGTAATGAGGCGGATTGATAAATATTATATTTTCAATATTGATATTGCGTGAATTTCCTATTCTTATACCGTTTATACTGGTAAACCTGTGATAATCCGCCAGATACAGGATCCCTCGGCCGCTGATATACACATCCTCGGCATGCTCCATAGCCAGGCCACCCATAAGGACAGCACCGCCTTCCAGGTAAATATGAGTGTGAGACGGCAGGTGCCAGATGCACTCCCCGATATAATAAATACCAGGCTCCACATAGAGCATCCTGTCCTCCGGCATGGCTTCCAGCCGGGCATTGATGCCGTCCCCAAGAAATCCGGGCCTGTCAAGGGAACCCTGTACCACCAGTACATTCTCCCCCGCCTTGTCCGGCACCTCTTCTATCGCCCCGGCAAAGAGATGCAGGTTGTGGAAGCGGTCTTTATTCACCTCCACCGACAGGTTCGCCGGCTTATCAAGTACGAAAGTAATCCTCTTCGCCCCTATTTCCGGCAAAATTCCCAGGGACAGCGGACGGATGTCCACCCTGTACACCGTATAAAATTTCGGGAAGGTAATCTCCACCTCCACTTTGCCGCTGAAATCGAAATAGGCCATGGATGCGCAGCGCACATCGTGCATGTCCACCTTCACCCGGTAGGCCTTCAGCTCCTGCCAATCCTGCATTCCCACGCTACGAACCCGGAGGCAGAAATCCTCCTGCAATACCATCCCCCTAGGAACGGGGTGGATGCGTAAAGCGTCTTTTTTGTTTTCCATTTTATACACTCGTCGTCCTCTCCGGCGCTATGCTGCCGTCTGTCCATATCTTAACTTTATTCCGTCCTTCATGAAGTTCCAACGGCCCGGGAAGAGGACATTCTCCCCTCTTAATTCCCGCCATATCCTCCCCAAGGCGAAGAGCAGAACCATCCGGCGCCTCATACCGCTGCTCCACGATTCGGGGCATCCCCAGTTTTTCCGTGGAAATCACCTCTCCGGGCAGCTCAAGACTCTCCCGGGGCAGTGTGATCTCCAGATAAACCGCACCCTCTTCCCGGATGACCTTCACCTCCGGATCCATGGCGTCCTCACAGAATACCTCTTCCCTGTCAAAATGCCCCGCACCGTTCAGGTACACATTTCCGTCTATATAAGCCGGCTGCTTCACCTGTGCAAACTGTTCCACATCCCCCCTTCCAAGAGAATGATACCGCTCCGTGTACTCCTCCATGGAAACCGGGACTCCGTTGTACAGAGCCGTCCCGTAAGAACGCCCCTCTTCCGCTCCTCCCACAAAAATATTCCGGTACCACCTGTCGTCAAAACCATAGACAGGAACTGTCCCCAACACCTCCGTAGAATGAGGCAGATGGTAAGGCGTAGCCCTGTCCGGAACCGGATAATGATTGGTAAACCCGCAGCAGAGGTTATGGACATAAGCGCCCCCCTGGGCCGCATTGTCAAATGTATATGGAGATGTAAAAATATTGTTATCCACCAGATAAGGGCCATGGGTTACTTCCACCATCAGATCCCTGTTATTTTCGTCATAGATATTGCCGCTCACCCTGGTTCCCTGAGCCTGCCAGTCAAGCCAGGTTCCCAATGTGCAGTTATGGATGTAATTGTGATGAATCTGCACATCGATGGCCGCGTGAAGCTTGATCCCGGCGATTTCATGGCCGTAAAACTCATGTTTTACCGCAATATTATAAATCTCATTCCCATAAATCTCACTGAACACACAGCCCAGATGGCCCACGATTCCGTTCTGCCCGCAGTCGTGAATGACATTGCCCCGAATGATATGGGAACCGATCCTCTCCTTTCCCCATCCTATATTCCTGGCCCTGAACACCGCTTCCATCTGATACTGGTAGCCCGGCTTTCTATGGTATTTCGTAAATTCATTATCGCCCGTGCTTCCCTCTTTGCCGATGCTGATACCGCTGCATTTGGAATCGTGGATATCATTATCTTCGATGATCCAGCCCTTAGACCAGTTCGGCCCCAGCAGCCCCTCCTGCATGGCAGTGGGCGGCGCCCAGGATGCGGCGGCATGCATCATCTCAAATCCTCTGACAGTGATATAATTCAGCCCTGTTTTCTCCGGGAAAAAGCAGGCTTTCCTTACATTGATTTCCACCTCTTCCTCATTTGGATCCGCTCCCTGGAAATTGGCATAGATCGTGGTGGTCTCCCCGTCTGTCTCACAGTACCACTGGTATAAGGTGTTTTCCGGCTTCAGGATTTTCTCCTCCCGGCCTCCCCAGGTTTCCAGACGGCTGGCATACCGTTTCACCGGCTCATAAATCGCTTCCAAGGACGCCGCCTCATAGAAGGACATGCCGTTTAAATACACTTCCCCCGTATGTACCTCACAGTCCAATGGTCCTACAATCCAGTCCCCCTTCACAGGACAGGTATAAGGATTGAATGCTCCGAAAAATCCATTGTCCAGGCATACCTTCCACACATTCCCCTGTACCCTGCTCCAACCGGTAATCCGCTCCGAGCCTTTGATGACCGCATGCTCTCCCTCGGCGGCCTCATACACAATCCTGCAGCTGTCGCTTAAGCCCCCTTTTCGCGGCCTGACCCACTCCCTGTATACCCCTTCATGTACTACAACCCTGTCTCCTGCTTCCGCCGCATCCGCCGCTCTCTGTATAGTAAGAAACGGAGCTGCTTCCGTCCCCGGATTCCGGTCTGATCCTTTTTTTGAGACATGATATATTTTGCTCATTTTTTCTCCTCTGCTTTCTGTTTACGGTAAATCCTGCTGCAGACGTCTCTTTCGCTATTGTCAGATCCTGCTGTCAACTGTCCCTGCCGCAGACGCCCTCTTCCTTCTCCAATATATACTGACTCTCATTGAAACTTGCCATGCATCCCGGCTCACGAGCGAAAGATGCCGGGGACATTATGGCAAATTTCATCGCTCGTAAGTATAAATAGATGTATGAAATGTAGTACAAAATATGGCAGACGCAAAAAGCCCTCATGAGAAAAGCGGCCGCAACCTCTCCGCCTGTGACCGCCTCTTCCCTAAAACATGTGGTTCGTTATTTAATTTGCATTCTTAGCATCAAGGAATGCCTGAATCTGGGAAATCAGTTCCGCACGGATTTCCTCAAGGCCTACTGCCGCAGCATCCTCATGCCACTGCTTGATCTTCTCTACTGCCTCATCCGCATCGTACATGGAGATGGTCAGCTGCAGCTCATTGGAAAGAGCGGACACATTGGCAATCTGGGTTTCCACGTTAGTGGTGTCAAACACGAAACCGGACAGCGGGCTCAGCTCATAAGTGGAAGGATCATACATATAGTCAAAACGGGACTTGATCTCAGGATTCTCGCTTACGAACTCACTTACCCTTATGTAGGCAGGGTTCTGTGTAAAGGAATAGGTAGGCATGGAGTATGCGATGTTCTCATCGATATCCAGTTTCTTATAGCCGTCTGTGCCGACTGCTTCCCAGTCCTCGCCTTCGATACCCAGTTCGAACAGGTCATGGGCTTCCTGATTACCGAACATCCAGTCAAGGAAGTACATTACAGCATCGGTCTTCTCGGACCACTCGGGAACTACAAGCCAGTTATTGGTTGCCATATCGCAAATCACTGCGCCGGCTTCCATATTGCGCTGTGCGTCTTCTGTCACATAGAAGCCATACTCTTCATCGGGATTGGTTTCCAGGGCCCCTTTTACCTTACTTTCATATTCGCTTAAGGTGCTGTAGGAGATGGCAGCAGGTTTCTCCACTGTGTCGGTGCCGCCGCGACTGGGATTCAGGTAAGGATTCCATTTTGTGCGGTCCACGATAAACTCAGTGATAAAATCATCCTGATAACCGGCGGGCATCTTGGCAAATTCTTCCGCAGAATCGCCGGGGACCACCGCATTGAGTACTGTCTTGTTATCGTCGCTTAAGCCTACCCATATCCAAGTCTGGTCTCCCAGGACGTTTACATTATCTTGTGTGAACACATGGTCATGCTTCCCGGAATACCAGGGAGAATCCATACGGAAGAAATTCCAGAGGCTTACACCGATCATGCCTTCTTCATTCTCCTGTACGGTCTTCACAAACTCTAACAGACTCTCTTCGTCCGTAATGGGTGCGCAGTCATATTTCTTGCGCAGATCCTCGCGGTACATAAAGCCACGGGTATCCTCATAGAAAGTCGCCAGGTTGATGCCGTAGATGCCCTTCTGATAAGAACCGTCCTCCTGACGGATATAAGAAGTCATAGCCTGTACAAACTCCTCGGAGAAAGCGCTCTTCAGCCCGGAGAATGCATCATTGTTAAAATAAGATGACAGATCCTTAAAGTTGCCGTCCTGGATGAATGTGGTCAATCCATGCCAGCCTCCGCAGAACATCAGGTCAAAATCTTCCTGCCCGATCATGGCCGTAGTCAGCTTATCCTTGTAATCGCCGCCGGCTACCCAGGTAAATTCCGGATGAATCTTACTCATGATGGGATCGTCTTTGGTCATTTCCTCATATTTCGCCAGAACTTTGTCCAGGTTGCGGAATTCGTTCATGACACGGATATTGATGGTGGTGTCCTCAATCTGGGGTGCCTCTGCCTGGCCGCTTTCCTCGGAAGACTCTTCACCGGAAGATTCCTCAGAACTTCCATCCGTGCTTTCTACGGGAGATTCCTGCTGTTCGGACTGCTGACTGCTTTCCTGGCTGCTGTCTCCTGCGTCGTCATTGCCGCAGGCTGCCATGGACAATGTCATTGCTCCTGCCAGAGCCAATGCCATGGTCTTTTTGAAAACCTTGTTTTTCATTCTTATTCTCCTCCTATT
>CAJULV010000042.1:0-20341 GCA_910587555.1 uncultured Acetatifactor sp. | reverse complement strand
TTTAGTTCCGCATCCGCCCCTCCTCTACCCACTCATGGCAGAGCATTTCCGGCCGCTTAGTGATGCGTCCGTAAATCCTCTGGGGTTTCGGACGGGCGGTTGCTGTTTTTAGTTCCGCATCCGCCCCTCCTCTACCCACTCATGGCAGAGCATTTCCGGCCGATACTTTTTTATTTGCATCCCTGCCGTACCTGGGATTTGCTTCCGGCAGCGGCAGGAAGAAATAACGTTTTTTCGTTAACCCTTGATCGCCCCAACAGTAAGCCCGCTGGTAAAGTATTTCTGCACATAAGGATACAGGAAAATAATGGGGCCAATGGCAACTACGGTGGTAGCCATCCGCAGCGAGTTGGTGGGAATTTCCCCCGCTGATACTCCTGTACTCCTGGCCATCTCCCTCATGGCATCCGCGTTTCGCAACATACGCATCAGCAGATACTGGAGAGGGAAGAGTTTACTGTTATCCAGATACAGCATGGCATTGAACCACTGATTCCAATAACCCAGCGCATAAAACAGACTTAAGGTTGCAATCCCCGGCACGGATACCGGAAGCACAATCTTCCACAGAATCTGAAAGTCGTTAGCGCCGTCCATGTAAGCCGATTCCGATAGTTCACGAGGGATACCGTTGAAAAAATTCCGCATCAGGAACATGTTCCATGCCCCGAAAGCTACCGGGATGATCAGAACCAGAATATTGTCCTTCAGTCCCAGATTCTTGGTGATCAGTAAGTATGTAGGAACCAGTCCGCCTCCGAACAGCATGGTAAAGTATACAAAAAACGTAATCACGTTACGGAACTTCACCTTCTTCAGAGAAAGGGGATACGCCATGGTAATGGTCAGGAACATGCTGAAGACGGTTCCCGCAACCGTTGTAAAAATAGTAACCCCGTAAGCCCGGAAGATTTGCGCATCCCCCAGTACAACCTTGTAGGCCTGCAGGGTAAAATCCTTCGGAATAATCGGAAAACCGTTTGTGGCAAAATTGGCTTCCGTCTCAAAGCTGCTCCCCAGGATAATGGCAAAGGGGAAAAGGCAGTAGATACAGAAGACTGTGGCAATGACGTACACCACCACCTCGAATATTTTCTCGCCACCGGACTTTTTGATGGCAGTTCCTTTTATCGTTGTTTTTCCCATTTCATTTCCTTCCTGCTCAAATGAGCTTTCTTCATCCCACTCACCCTTCCCGTACCGCCGGCACAAACAGTCCGTGAGAAAGATGTCTGCCTGAAGCGGACTTTGTCCGCCCGGCATTCTTCCGTGTGCAATAAGCTCCACACCTAGAAGATAGCAGCATCCGGCTCTACTTTTTTGGTGATAAAGTTAGTTGTAAATACCAGAACCAACCCTACAATGGACTGGAAAAAGCTTGTTGCGGTACTCATTCCCAGATTATTCAGCTGCCGCAGGGCCCTGTATACAAAAGTGTCAATTACATCGGTTGTAGAATACAGGGAAGCATTGTCTCCCACCAGCGCATAAATCATACCGAAGTCGCCGTTGAATATCTTGCCCACGCTCATGATGGTCAGCATGATGGCCGTGGTCTTCAGCAAAGGCAGCGTGATCTTTGTTATCTGCTGCATCCTGGTGGCCCCGTCCACCCTGGCCGCCTCATACATTTCCTGGTCAAAGCCGGTGATGGCCGCCACGTACACGATGGTTCCGTACCCTGCTCCCTGCCAGAGCTTCAGAAGCACCAGGATCAGAGGCCACCAGCCCGGACTGGTATAGAAAGCCGGGTCCTCCCCGCCGTTCTCCATAATCCACCTGGTCATGATACCGCTCCCTCCGATAATGCCGCTCATGAACATGGCAACCACGGTCCAGGATACGAAATGAGGGAAGATTGCGATGGTCTGTACCACCTTGTTGTAAACCTTATTCTTTATCTCCACGAACACCAGTGCAAGGATGATGGACATGATGGTTCCTGTTGCGATAAACAGCACATTCAGGAATATCGTATTGAAGAAAATCCTGCCCACGCCCTTGTAATTAAACAGGAACTGAAAATTCTTAAGCCCCACCCAGGGACTGCCCCAGATGCCCTCTTTATAGCTGAAATCCTTAAACGCGATGAGCACGCCGTACATGGGATAGTAGCAGAAAATCAATACCCATATAATGGTGGGAAGCGTCATCAGATACAGCAGCTTATGCTTCCAGAGTTCCTGCAGTCCGCCCACAAAGCCAAGATGCTCTTTGTAGGGTTTGACAGACTTTGTCTTTTCTTTTTTCACTGTGTTCCCTCCTCTTTTCAGTTGTATCCCCGGCCGGATAATATCCTGGAATTTTCAGATATTTTCTTACATCCGGAGGCTGTTTTGCTTGTTAAGTTTATTTTAGAATGTAAAAAGAGGGAAACCTATATTAAAAATGCTAGAAACAGGGTAATTTTTGAAGATATGCTTATGCCATGCGAGACAAAAAAGCGGTAAATAATTAAGCTCACAAGCATAAAAGCGGAACACCAATGAAAAAGCGCTTGAAACTCTCTGTGAATTACGATATATAGAAGATAAAGAAGAACATCTGTGCTAACAGACACCCTCCGCAGAAACATCACTCCAAAGGCAGAGGATCCCAGGCAAAGGCTTCACCTTTCAGTGAGAGATGCTGTCTTTGCCTGGTGTGAACAGGGCAGACATTGTTTATTCCGGCAAACCGAGCATTGGCTTATGAGCCGCTCTCCTCCTCTATCACCCCTCTGTCGATCAGACTTTGAAAAATATGATCAAAAACAGCCGCCTGCATGTATCCGCTGATTCCCATGATAAACAGGACCGGAAAATACACGAAAAACCAGGTCAGGAACACGGTCAGCGCCTGGATCACCAAAATCGCCGCAGTCCACCCGGGACAGCGGGCCATCAGCGCCACAGCCATCCGGAAATGCCCGGAGGCAGAGTTCTCAAATTTCGCCATCACGGCAAATACAAAGGAGAATGCCGTCAGGGTCAGCAGGGACAAAACGGCAAACACCGCTGTCTGAATCCGGAACCCCTCTCCCCCCAATACGCTGTAATAGAAAAGATTAAACGCAAAAACGAACTGCGCCAAAAGCAGGGGAATCCCCAGCTGCAGCCCCTGCTTCAGATTCCCCCGGAAAGCCCGGAAAAAGCTGCCTGTAATATAACCCTCCTGGTTTTTCACCGCCTTCAGAAGCACTTCATATAAAGCGGCCGAGGAGACCCCCATGGTAATGATGGGGATGCTGCCCAGAAACCACAGGATTCCCGCATACAGCATCATCACCAGTTTATTCGCCCCCCTTGCAAACGGGGAATTTAAGCTGAATAAATTCATGTCTCTTCTCCTGCCTTTCCCTTATAAAACGAATCGGTTCAGCACATCGGCTGACCTTTTTGCGCAACTGAATCCTGTTGTAAAAGTCCTCATACCAGACTCTAACGCATCCAAAGCGCCTCAGTCCGTCAGCTCCATGGACGGGACCGCATCTGCATCCGATACTCCTGCGGCATAATTGTCCAGCTGTGCCTGAATGGCCTCCAGATATCTGTCAAAGCCCGCCTCGTACAGGCGTTGGTTTGCCGCGTCGAGAGCCTCCAGGTAATCCTCGCCGTACCCGCACACCAGCGGCTGAAAATACTGGAGCCATACCCGCTCCACAGCCGTCTGTTCCCTCCCCGACAACACAAAGGAAAATCCGTCCAGGGGATCGTCTTTCACTGTTTTTCCGGGTTCCGTGTTCCAGTCCGGAAGCGCAAGGTATACTTCCTCGTCCCATTTTTTGTTTACCGGAACCGCCTCATAGCTCATTACATCATCCATGACAGCAGTCCAGGCAAAGCGGTTTTGGGAGTTGATGCCGTCCATGCTGATTTTTCCGTCCACCAGGTTATAGTTGCTTCCCTCCACCCCATAGGCCACCAGAGAATAATACCGGATATCCGTATGGATTTTTTCCAGCAGCTTCATTGCCAGCTCCGGCTCCGTGACTTTCGCCGATATGGAGATCACGGACGCTCCGGCCAGAGAACCCACATAATAGGTATCGTACTGAGCCAGATACGGATAAAAATTAAATTCCCACTCCGGATGCCTCTCATATAAGGCCGGTATCCAGTGGGTATTGATGGACCAAATGGGATTGTTGGTCTCGCAGGGCTTTTGATCCTCCAGAATCAGCTGCCTCCCAAGCTCCCCCTCATTGTCGGATCTTGACAGCATGTCGGAATCCAGAATGCCGTCCCGCTTCCATTTCCAGATATAGGACAATACCTCTTTAAATTCCGGCGTCTCCATGCGGTTCAGCGCCTTATAGGGATTTTCCGCCTCCACCACCACAAAAGGTGTCTCCAGACTGCTGTTCACCTCCTGATACTTTCCCTTTGTGATCAGAAGCCACAGGCTGCTCCACACCCGGTTGTCCGTCACCAGGGGCGTGTCCCGGTACCGCTCGTCCTGCTTTGCCCGGTAGAGATAAGCTTCCATGCTCTCCAGGTCACAAACCTCCTCCAGCCCCCATTCACGGCGCAGATCCTCCCTGTAGAAAAAGCCCTCCCCAGCACTGGCGATTCCGCCCTGCCCGAACTGGGGAAGTCCGTACAGGCCTCCGTTGATCTCACACTTTTTCAGGGCATTTTCGTCGAAATAAGCATAATGCTCCGCCAGTGCCGGAACCGCATCCAGATACTGATTCATGTCCAGAAATGCATTTTTATAGACTAATGTTCTGTAGTCGGAAAACACGCCTCCCGGAATAAAGTCATACTCCCCGGAAGCCGTCACGATATTCAGCTGCCTCCTCTCGTTTCCCCAGGGAATGAACTCGAACCGCAGGGTACAGTTCAGCTCCGGAATGGTAAGGGCGTCCAGCTGCCGGTAAATTTCGTCCATTCCCCCTTCCGGCATGTTCCCCAGAGTGATGGCGCGGAAATTGACGATGGGCTCTTTGCTTTCTTCCCCTTCTTCCGTCTCCGTCCCCCTGGCACAGCCGCCGAAAAGCATGGCCGCCAGGCACAGGAACGCAACTCTTCTCCGCTTCCTGCCCATCCGTAAGCCTGCTGCCTGCCTTTCCGCCGCTTGTCCCGAAGCAGCCCCTCCTGTCTGTTTCCTGCTGTCTCCTGCCGCAAAATCCCGCTCTGCCCCAGTTCTGCCCTGTCCGCTGACACTCATGAGTCCTCTTTCCGCAGACTTCCGCCGCTGCCGCGCCTCCGCAGAACCATCCGCCATGTAAACGCGCCGCATTCCGGACTCCGCCATTCCGTCCGCTGCATACATATGCCGCTCCCGGAATTCCGATGCGTTATCCGTCACATATGCACGGCGCTCCCGGGACTTTACAGGAGCACCTGCCCCACCCTGCCGCAGCTTCTCACCCACCATAAAATGCCTCCCTGCCGATTCCCGCGCCTTCCTGTCACCCTTCATTCCCCACCGCCTCTTCCGCCTCCGTCCGGATGGGGATATTGATGATCACGCAGGTGCCTATCCCGGGCGAACTCTCAATCTGCACCGGGATACATTCTCCGAAAAACAGTTTCAGCCTGTGTTCAATATTGGTCAGGCCGTAATGGCTGCCCTGATGGGATTTACCCTTGTCCTCCTGGGTCATCCCCTCCCCGTCGTCGGTGACGCTTAAAGTAATGCGTCCGTCCTCCATCCAGCCGTTTAAGATCACCATGCCGCGCCCGTCCTCCTTTTCGTTGATGCCGTGGATAATGGCGTTTTCCAAAAAGGGCTGCAGGGTAATCTTCGGGATCAGGCAGTCCAGAATATCCTCATCCACTTCCACCTCATAGCAGATGCGCCCCTTGTACCGCCGCTTTTGTATCTCCATATAAGCCTCGCACATCTCCACCTCGTCCCGGATAAGTACAATGTCCTTCCCCTTGCTTAGGGTCAGCCTGTAAAATCGGGACATGGCCTGAACCACGCTGCGGATGTTCTCCGACTCCTTTTTCTGGGACATCCACCCGATCATATCCAGGGTATTGTACAGGAAATGAGGATTGATCTGGGACTGCAGGGCCCGCAGCTCCGCCTGCACCTTCTCCTGGCCCAAAGTATACTGCTCCTGCAGAAGCTCCTCCACCCTGTCCACCATCACATTATAATTGCCGATAAGCTGCCCGATCTCATCCCGGGAGGAGCCTTCCTCCATCTTGCAGATATTACCCTCCCTGATCCGCAGCATCTGTTCTTTCAAAAGCTTCAGCCGGCCCGTTATGGACTTGACCATGATTCCCATCACCACCAGCATCAGCAGGCATACCCCCACAAACATCAGCCCCATGTTGCCGTTGAGTACATTGATGCTTCTCCGCACAGCCTCTTTCGGAATGACAGACACCAGATACACATTGGACCCGTCAATGCGGCAGCTTCTGGCATAACAGGAAACCCCGTCCAGAAGGATGCTGCGAAATTCCCTGTCATCCACATTCCGCTCCGAAATGGAAAGCCTGGACAGTTCCTCCTGCACATTGGATGCCAGCAGGGTGCCGTCCGCCGTCTCCAGATACAGCGCCTGTTCCTCATGGGAATTCTGCAGCATATTGTCCAGATTTTTCTGTTCCATCATAATAGCCAGGATTCCCACAGTCTGGCTGTAGTCATCCGGATTCCACAGCTCCCTGGCAATGGCCGCATAAGAACCGCTCTTCCCGCTTCCGTCCAGAAGCACCCACACCGGACGCCCGTTGTTCTCTCTAAGGTTCTGATACCACTGGGACCCATAGGCATCCGTCAGCGGATGATACCGGTTGCTCTGGGTATTGACTACTAAATAGTCGTCTTCAATAAAGAAGATGATATTGCTGGAATCCAGTGTCATTTCCAGACCGTAGGCATAAGAATTGATATTTTCAAACAACATCAGCTGCTCAGCCACATCCATTTCCTTGTCATCAAACCGCAGCACCGGGCTGGTCATATCATTTACCGCAAACAACGTGGAAATATTGTGAAGCCTGGACAACTTGTCCCCCACTGCCTGATACACCTGGGTATACCCCTGATTCAGGGCATAAATCAGCCTTTCTTCCGTCTGCCCCCTGACTACATAAAAGGAAATACCTATCACGATGCCCAGCGGCAGAATGCCCCCAAGGACGATCAATAAAAGAATCTTCCCCCTCAGAGAAGCATTTCGGAACCATTCCCTGATTTTTCCCATACACAATACCCTCGCAAATCCCGACGTGCAGTTTCTTCCCGCACGACAATTCCTTCCATATGAAATTCCCCCGACACCCGCTCCCGCTTGTCTTTCACACTCCGAAAAACACCCGCCCAAAGCCAACAGCTTCCCCGGCATTCCGCCCGGAAATTATCTCCACCTGTGCGGCTGCGATTCAATTGCTTGTCTGCATGCATACTATTGCAATGAAGACGAGCCATTGGATTAGCACAGGTGGAATTATTTGCCTGCTTCACAACTCTCCCTGTATTCCACCGGCGTCATCCCCACGCTGTCCCGAAACACCTTGGCGAAGTAATTCGCATTGGCATAACCGCATTTTTCGGCGATCTCCGTAATCTTCATATAATCCTGTTCCAACAGCCTCTTAGCTCTCTCCAGACGGTAGCTGCTCAGGTATTGTTTCAATGTGACCTTCATCTCCTGTTTGAACAACACATTCATGTACGCCGGAGAAAAGTGAAAATACTCCGCTATCTGGGCATTGCTCAGATTCTCCTCCCCATAATGGGCAGCGATATAGTCCACTACGCCCCGAATCACCCTGCCGCAACCGGACAACGCCTCCTCCCGCTCTTGGACGCATCCCAGTATCTTCTCCATAAAATCCTGCATCTCCCGGAGACTGTCCATCCCCAGGATATGGGCCTGGAGCTGTTCCTCCCCGCACAGCCGGGGCAGCCTGTCACAGATCTCCGGATACTGCCGGAACACCGCCGTCAGCAGGGAGATCATCAGCGTGTACACCTGCTCCTTCTGGTAATATTTCCTTGAAGCCAAGTCTCCGAACACGCTGTGAAACCACTCCGACAGCTTCTTAGGCCCCTCCGGCAGTACCCGCAGAAAAGCGCCGTAGATGCCAGGCTCCATAAACCTTTTCTGTAAAATTGCCTCATCAATCTCAAACATCCTCTGATCCGGCTGATAAAACGCACAGTTCATGGCAGCCCTGGCCGTCTTACAGCTGTTGTATATATTCTTACAGTCTCCCGCCTCGATTCCCAAAGCCAGCTTGCTCTCCGGCCATCTCTCAAGGATCCTCTGATACAGGGGCGCCAGTCGGTAGCGCGCTTTCTCCGGGTAGGACAGGAGTACCTCAAAGCAGGAATCCTCCCTCCAGGTGCCAATGCCCTTTGCCTCAATACCCGAGACCATCTCCAACACCTGTTCCAGTTCGCCGCCCGTGTTTTTCCTGTTTCTGGGAAACTGCACCTCTATACACACATACTGCCCCGTCATGGGAAAGCACACTTCCCCAGCCAGTTTCTCCACCGTCCGCACGTCACTGTCTCGGTGGGTCAGCAGCTCGAAAAGCTTCTGCTGATGGAACTCCCGGTTCACCTGGTCCGCCTCCCTGGTCTTCTTCTCCCTGACAATCTCGTCCACCGCACGCCGCAGCGCCTTTTTCACCTGGGCTATATCGACGGGCTTCTCGATATAATCGATTACGGACAGGCGGATGGCGCTTTTGAGATAATCCGTCTCCATGTAACCGCTCATAAAGATCAGCTTGCTTCCGGGAATCAGCCGCACCATCTCCTCCGCAAAAGCGATTCCGTCCATCTTCGGCATCCGGATATCCGACAATACGATATCCGGACGGAACCACTTCACGATTTTCAGCGCTTCCTCTCCGTTCACCGCCTGCATGATCTCGTCTATCCCAAATTCCTCCCAGGCGATCTCCTCCATCAGGCCCTCCCTGGTGTAATCCTCGTCATCCGCTATCAATATCTTCATAGTCGCCCCTTCTTCATTGTAATTTTCAGAACCGCTTCTGTAAAGACAATAACCCTAGATTACACTATATCTTTTTCATAGCAGGAAAACAATAAGAAAAAAACTGGAAAAAGGGTAATTTTTGAAGATAAAAAATCCCCTCCGAAACCGTTACCGACTCCGGAAGGGAATTTTACAGATAACTATATTTCCATATTAATCTTAGCTTATCATTTCTCTTTCCTTTTCCTTGTATAGCACCATATACCAAAGAACAGGATTGCCGCCAAACCAACGGTTTTGGCATTTCCGGCATTATGCGCCGCAAAGTCAATGCTGTCATCATATGTTTTGGGGCTGACGGGCCCGCTGCCTGCAGGAGCAGACGTCCCGGGATTGCTGTCTCCGGCATTGTCACTTCCAGGTACATCCGCATCATCTCCCGGCTCTCCCGTTTCACCGGTTTCATTCAGAATCACATAGATACTGAATCCGTCAGCGATAAAGGTAACTGCAGCTCTGTCATCCGTCAGCTCGCTGTATACCTCTTCCCCTTCGCTGCTGCCATCCGCAAAATGGTAAACCCTGACAGGTCTGCTGCTTTCAATCTCTTCCGGAAGCTTCAGGGTAATAGCCATCGGCACCTCAAATGCTGCATACCTCTGCCACTCTGTGGGCGGTACATCCCTGGTGCCATAGTACAGACCGAATTCGTAAGCCACTGCTGCGCCTGCGTTCAGTCCGGAAGGCACGGATATCTTATTTACCCGTATCTCTCCGTCCATATCCTGCGGCACATTGACTTCCTTATTCACAACCTCTGCTACCGCATCCATTCCCTCTTGTACCACGGCAACTCTTCTCCCTGTCAGTTCAGATATTTTCTCATCAATCTGTCTCATGGTGTCCAGGGCTTTGTTCTTCAGCAGGTCTTTTGCCTTCTCAGCCTTCTGTGCCTTATCCGCTGCTGTCACGAAAACACTCTTTACTGTGTCCACAAGTGTTTCCACTGCCGCCGCTTTCTCCTCCGGACTGTTGGCGGCATTCACATCCCGGAATGCTTCCAGTACATCCTGGAACAGCTGTTTCATCTGCTCACCGGATTCTATGGGTTTCGGAGGCTCTGTCGGGTCAGGTTCCTCTGTTGTACCGGGTTCCTGCGTAGGCGTGGGTTCCTCTGTCGGACCCGGCTCCTGCGTAGGCGTGGGTTCCTCTGTCGGACCCGGCTCTTCCGTCGGTGCTGGTTCCTCTGTCGTCCCAGGCTCTTCCGTCGGTGCTGGTTCCTCTGTCGTCCCAGGCTCTTCCGTCGGTGCTGGTTCCTCTGTCGGTCCGGGTTCCTCTGTCGGTCCGGGTTCCTCTGTCGGTCCAGGTTCCTCTGTCGATCCAGGTTCCTCTGTCGGTGCTGGTTCCTCTGTCGGTCCGGGTTCTTCCGTTGCTCCGGGTTCCTCTGTCGTTCCAGGTTCCTCTGTCGGTCCAGGTTCCTCTGTCGGTCCAGGTTCCTCTGTCGGTCCAGGTTCCTCTGTCGGGCCGGGTTCCTCCGTTGCTCCAGGTTCCTCTGTCGGGCCGGGTTCTTCCGTTGCTCCAGGTTCCTCTGTCGGGCCGGGTTCCTCTGTCGGTCCAGGTTCCTCCGTTGCTCCGGGTTCTTCCGTCGGATTGGG
The DNA here is from genome assembly GCA_910587555.1 of uncultured Acetatifactor sp. Classification (GTDB taxonomy): domain Bacteria; phylum Bacillota; class Clostridia; order Lachnospirales; family Lachnospiraceae; genus Acetatifactor. Next base: position 9,787 of record CAJULV010000042.1, on the reverse strand, counting down.
TTCTTCCGTTGCTCCAGGTTCCTCTGTCGGGCCGGGTTCCTCTGTCGGGCCGGGTTCTTCCGTTGCTCCGGGTTCTTCCGTCGGATTGGGTTCCTCTGTCGGGCCGGGTTCCTCCGTTGCTCCGGGTTCTTCCGTTGCTCCGGGTTCCTCTGTCGGGCCGGGTTCCTCCGTTGCTCCGGGTTCTTCCGTCGGATTGGGTTCTTCCGTTGCTCCGGGTTCCTCTGTCGGGCCAGGCTCTTCCGTATATTTCTCCGCAGCTACTGCAATCTGCAGTTCTGTCGTTGTCCCGGACAACTCACCCTTATTTAACTTTACTGTAAACACATAGCTTCCGTCAGTTCCCTCCGGATTGTCAGCCGTTCCGGCAACAGCTTCCTCAAATGTGTCCCCGGAAATCTCCGCAGCAACTCCGTCAAGCTCCAGTTCACCTATCACATTCAGAACTGCCTGCTTCGCGTCTGCTGCCGTTCCAGCTTCCTTCTGGGTAAGCGTCAGTGCATTGTCACCTGTGAATGCCGCTTCAATAGCTGCCTTCGCCGCATCAATGGCTATGGCATCCTCCGGATACGCTTCCGCAATAATAGTCATTGAAAGCTCTGATGTATCCGCAGCTTCCCCTTCCATGCTCAGATGAACGGTAAAACGATAACTGCCATTCGTTCCTGCAGGACTCCCGCTGTCTCCGGCAACCGCCTGCGTAAACGCGCTTTCCGCTGCATCCTTCACTTCCGCAGTCACACCGCCCAGTTCCAGTGTGCCCAGCAGTTCCTGCACCTTCTTCCTGGCTGCCTCGATGGTCTCTGCTTCCTTCTGGGCTGCCGTTATGGCATCCTCTCCTTCGGCCTTGAACATCTTCTCGATCAAAGCTTTGGCATTTGTTACTTCCACTGCGCCCGGTGCATCATTGCAGTAGATCTGGAAATTGTCTATCAGTCCGTTGTAATACTCTCCGCCGCCCCAGTTTGCTTTTCCGATCTGGAGAATGCCTCCTTCGGCGGTGAGAATATCTGTCAGCTGTACGCCGCTGTCCACGCTTGCCCGCTGTTCGCCGTCCACATAAATGGTGGTATTTTCCTTTGTAACCACGACATCCACATGCTTCCAGTCAGACGGAGCGTTATTTATGCTGGGATTCCCCGGGCGACCCTGATTGTTCAGGAAATAACGCTCTGCCATGAGCAATCCTGACCTGTCCAGGATTCCCAAATACTTCTCATATTTTCCTGCCTGCGCATTTGTATTGGGCGCGGCATAGAATGTCCATCCTGTATTGCCATTGGCTCCCCATTTATTATCGTAGGAAATGGTGATCTCTTTCATTCCCTTCAGAAGCGGCGTGCCGTCTTCCTTTGTCACATTCAGCCAGAAGCCGCTGCTGATGTTCGCCGCCTTGCCGCTCCCTTCATAAGAATCTCCGCTGACTGCGCTTCCCTGCACTGTAGCTTTGGCTCCGCCGCCTGTGATCTCCTCCGTGCCGGCCTCCAGATTTTCAAAGTCAAAGGATGCGATCAATTTCCCCTTCTGAATCTCAGCCGGTTGGTACGCCTTTGCGGGGCTAACTGCGATCTCACTGTCCAGAAAATCTTCGCTGCCCTCCTGTGCCTTTGCCTTCACTTTAAAGGTATAATTTCCGCTTTCCTGCATGTACGGCCCGTAATATACCGACTGGGTACCGGTACCGTTCTTTTCAAGGTATTTTTCGGTACCATCCACCAAAACATCATCTTTGTACAGAGCCATCTCATAGCCTGTGATATTCTCTTCGGCCGGGGTACGGAAAGATGCATTCATTCCGTTCCAGCTCAGGCTCTGCGGCTCTTCCAGCTTCACACTGTTAAAGGTAATCTCAATCACATACTCCTGTTCAATACCGTCCGCTGATTTTGTAGTCAGGACAGCACTTCTTTTTGCCCCTTTTCCTGTCCCTGTGCCCTCAAAAGCAACAGAACTGACGCCGCTTTCCAGAACGTTTCCATTTTGGCAGAGCACATTATCACCCAATAAGGTAAAGACAGGCTTCTTTCCGCTCTTCTCAAAGAATGCCTCACCCATCTCCGCTGCAAAAACATTGGTTCCTGCTTGCTGCTTAAATGTAATGCCGTCCATCTGGAATGACAGCAGCGAGTCCATTTCCACTACTTGCCCATAGATATGGAACTCCGCTATGCTCATGAAGCTGTTTGCTCCGCTTTCTCCCTTTCTGGGATTGTATAACTTAATATACCGATATGGCACATCTGCATATTCCGCTTTGATATCAATGGTCTGCAGATCATCGGTATTTGCCGCACCATCGGATATGGTCACCCAGTTCGTACCATCGTTTGACGCATCCATACGTACACCGTTGGTTCTGGAACCAAAGCCCTGCCTGGACTGCAGCGTATAGTGATCCAACTTAAGCCCCATACCCTCTTTGAAGTCAATGACAAAGTATGCCTCCGTATTATGCTGCTTGTGACGCCATTCAATAAAGGTACCCTCGTTTCCGTCCGTAAGGCTCCGAATGTCCTGAAGGATGGCCTCCTGATCCTCTGAATATCCGCCCTGGAGATCACTATATCTGCTGAACTTCAGATACTGTGCATACTCGATATAGTCAATTTCACCATCTTCTCTGGAAGGCACCAGCATAACCAATGCATCCGCCGCTGCTTTCAACCCCTCAAGCGCCTCTATCATATCCTGCGTGTATCCGCCCGCTGCTGCTTCCTTTGCCGCTTTAAGCGCGTTTTCATACTGGCGCATACTCGGTTTGGAATAGGTTTGAGAACTGTCATATGCCCCAACCTTCTCTATCAGCTCATCCAGGCTGCCGCAAACTACCAGATTGCGTTTTTCCACAGTCCATGTATGTCCATCATCCGCAATCAGCAATCCCCTTATCTCTCCGGGTGCAGAAATATTAAAGCTGATCTTCCCGCCTGTGCCGGAATAATCCTTATCCAGGGTAACCTTTGTCGCAACAGGGTCATTATCAAAGTCAAAGGTCTCCAGAGTAACTTCATAATCCGTACCTGCCAGCAGATAGTCCGCTGAAACGCCGTCCTTTTCCATGGAGAATACAGGCTGGCTGTAAGCAAAGCTCACAATCTCAGGCGGTGTATTCTTCTGTCCCGACTCAATGTAATCAATGTCGGCAGCTCCTCCGCTGACCATCAGATATACATTGGAAGAACGGTTGGACACCTGGGTCAGGTCGTACTGGAAATGCGCCCACTGACCGTTGGTATTCGGTATCTCCATTTTGAACATGCCGAAATTCCTGTAGACCTCTTCCAGAGACATATTCTCATCATTTTTCATGTCACTGGTCAGGGTGAGCAGGACTTCGCTGTTCGTCCGCATCCGGAAAGATATTGCATCCTTTGACATATCCAGGCGGTAGAAGGCAATTGCACCATCCTGGAAGGATGCATATTCCGTATCGCCATCCTTTCCTGTCGTGACCGTTCCGCTCACCACCTCATAATCCTCTCCCTGTACAGGAGGGACAACGCTCTCCCTGTGGAAATAAGAGCAGATGGTGGAAATCTTCAGATCCGTATTTCCCTCATATACATAGTAGACATCACGATTTCCCTTAATCGTGGATACATCTGCCCCCTGAAGGCTGACCGTCATCTCTTTGCCGCCAGTGTAAGGGACATTATAAGTGGCAACCAGCTTCCCTGAACCGGGCGTTCCTTCATACAGCATCAGCTTCCCTGTTCCTGTCGAAATGATATTCAGCTTCAGGGCGCTGTTTCCCACATCCATATCCATAGAGTCCCAGCCAAAACTGGAACCATTCTTCAATACCGCATAATCACCCTCCGCGGTTACATTGTCTTGAATCGGTGCATCATTCACCAGATTGTCCTGGTACGCATAATAATTACCAAATGCCATCCAGTCCACATTAGCCGCCAGCTTATAGACATTATTGGAGCCCAGGTAAAGGAATGCAAAAGAATGCTTGCCGCTCAGCGGTTTCGTCATTTTAAAGGTCTTCGTCTTATAGGTACTCCACCAGCCAGTGGCGCCGCTCCAGCCTTCGACAACAACCTCGCCTGCATCAATTTCTTCCCTGGTCAGTTTCGTCCAGTCCGCTACCTCTACATTGTCAAGCAGCACCACCTTGAACAAAGTCCCTTCTGCAGAGTTGCTGGCAGACGTAAGGATAAAGGTATCCAAATCCGTTGTACCTAAATCATAATCTTTAAACCACAAATAATCGTCCGCATAATTATTGTTGGTAACTTTCCTGGTACCTACCTCATCCGTATAATACTCCGAAGAAGGCGTATACTGATCCGCCATTCTTCCGGCATACGCACCGGTATGGCTCATGGCCTGAATACGTCCTGAACCGGCTGTATTGGTCTCATATCCGGGCTTATCCTTCTTCTGGGGCGGTCCCTGGGCTTCCCCTGTCTTTGCCGATGCCGGTGCAATCAACAGGGATGCATTTGTAATGGCGTCACCCTCGCCGGATGTATCATCTGCCATCGCCTGTGCCTCGGCCACATACTTATATTCCGGATTACTGCTGTCCTGGAACATATTATAATGATAATACAGGACTCCGGAACCACCCAGCCTGAACCTTCCGCCATGTGATATGGTCGTCCACCAGCCGGGGCTGTTGTCTGATCCGGATATGCCGGGACAGTCTTCATAGTTGCTGCTGTTGCCATGCGCAATAGGATACCACTTCACCTCATATCCCAGATTATATTTATAGTAATAGTTGGCTCCTTTCAGAAGCCTGTTATCAAGGAATTCAAAAAGATCTGTTCCTCCTGTGTTCACAATCTGCCCGTTCTCATTTATCTTTGTTCCCTGTACATAAGCAGTCTGGGCTATACCGCAGGTAATACTCAGTCCCGCCAGTGCATGGGGCTGGTCACGTCCCATCTCCGCCCATTGAATCTGCTGCTCATTCTCGGGCACATTAACCAGCTTCAGCTCCCCGTTGTCCAGCGCGTCCAGATCCACTGTAACATCCGTCAGACGCGCCTGCCACTTAATGGAGGCATCCGCAAAATGGAATGCCGCCTTACTGTTCACTGTGGCACGCTCAATGACCATCTCGTACATATCCGGATCACTCTGGAATATGGCACTTGCTATCATCGCCTGAAAGGTAAACGCTGTCTGATTCATCCACTTATCCGTACGGTCATACAGAGGATAAGCCATCTTCAACAGTTCTGTATACTTCCGCGTATCCTCCTCCGTCCAACCATTCTCATAGTTTACGGAAGGGGAAGCATACCGAAGAAGCTCCGCAGCAAAGGTAAGCTTATTCAGAACCATGCCTGCTGTAATAATGTCAGCACTCCAGCCATATCCTCCGTCCTGCTCGGTTTTAAACTTTTCCGCATCGTAGGATTCGCTGTAGGATCTGACAATGTCCACTGCAATGTCAAAATAATCCTTATCTCCTGTCACCCACCACATCACGGACTGTACATAGGCAGCATTGGCATCCTGCCTGTCCGAATTTCCTATGTAGGAATGCGTCCGGTCCTTATTGGTATTCTCATACTCCTTACTCGCAATAGACTGTTCGCGAAATGCCTCAAATGCACTGAACCATGGGTCATACCCCTCATGGATCATCTGACGCATCAAGTCAAAATTATCCTTTTTGGCAAAAATGCCCGGATGGGTAAAAACCACCTCCACACCCTCGCTCCCGTCTTCCGGGGAAGTATGCGTGGTTACCTTCTCCTCCGTAATCTGCGGAAGCCCGTCCCAGTTAATAATGGAATTGTCCGCCGGGTTTTCTTCCGTTGGCTGGGCATGTACTTTTACCCCCCAGGACTCCATGAAACCGCCATCGCCACCGCCAGAATGACAGTCAGCAGGCGTCTCCATGCCGCATGAGCTTTTTTTCGCTTCATTTTCCTACCTCCTTTTCTTCCGGATGTCCCTTCCTCTTCTGCAGCACCCGAAAATCTTATCATTTTGAGTATCCCATATCGCCCTGGCCGGAAAAAGAATAATAATGCTTGAAAACGGGTAATTTTTTATCAAAAAGCGAGAAATCCCCCTCCGAAACCATTCCCGGCTCCGGAAGGGGCATTCCCGGTGCAAAGCATCCTCCCCTCCATACAAGGGATATCCGCTTCCATCCATATATTTCGTCTATTCCCGTCTCAGACCATAAATTTCAGAACCTTCAGCTCACAGGCCCCCATCATGCAGAGATATTCCTGCTGTCCCTGCCCGTCAGAGCCCTCTAAAACAACTTCCCTTTCCGACGGGGCCACCTTCTCCGGCTCTTCAAAGCTGTTCTCCCATTCCAGCTCACAGCCGGAGATGGAGATTTCCCGCACCTTCCGGTACTTTCCTTCCATCGCCACCCTGACGGCCGCTCCTTCCTTCTTCAGGTTGGCCAGCTTCACGATCAGGCTGCCATCCTCATCCACCACCGCCGACTGGTAAATATCCTCCGGCTGCACGCTGCGGAAATCATGTTCCACCACATTCCCGTCTATGGTCACCCTGACATGGTTTCCGGTTACCTTTATCTCGCAGTCATAAGCCCTGTCCTTCTCCAGGATTACCTGCATCATCCCCACGCCGCAGGTAAACCCGCCTGCAACGCCGTGCAGCGTCGCCGTGCGCTCCCATCCGTCCATGATCAGCCGCAGGCAATTATCCTCATCCTGCATTGCGAAGTCCAGGTGCAGAGCCCTGGAACCCTCCAGTGTCTGAAGCGTCGCCCCGGACTCCCTGCAATACCGGAAGGAAATGGTGTAATTTTCCCATGGAATGTCAGGCAGCTCTTTCCCGTTTTCCTCCGTGATCCGGAAATCCTCCACCTTACGCGTCTCGCCGGTGTCCCCGTTTTGTATCGTCATGTCGGTGATCAGGGCCCGGGCATGGTACCCGTACATCCTGGCCCTCCCTTTCAGCACAGGCGCAAGGGCCTCTGCCGGGCTGCAGTCCGTCCTGGAAGCAACCAGCTTCTCCCCCTGATAATTCATGAACAGCTTCTGTACATAGTAGCTGGGCGTTCCGTATACCCGGTGATTGTCGTGATGCAGCAATGTAGTCTTCCAATTGGTATAAGCCACATTGTCAAGCAAAGGCGCATAACAGGCCAGGCCTACGCCTTCCCCTTTCTCCATCCCGATCATAAAAGCCGACTCCGCCAGCGCGTTCCACCAGCTCATGCCGTGGGAGGCATACTCTCCCAGAAACGCCTTCGCCTTCGTCTTACATTTGTCATACCTGTCCGTATTCGCCACAAACCACTCCGGGCACTGATAGAAATGCTCGTCCGCAAAGGCGGTGTCCGTCCTCCCGGCCTGTTCCCAGCCCTTATCAAACTCGCTTCCGGCGGCGCAGGGCCCTGCGGAGTTGATCAGCTTTATCTCGGGACAGACAGCCTTTACCCCCTGCAGGATCGCTTCGTAGCGCTCATAATATTCATCTCCCACTTCCTCGTTTCCCACCGCCAGATATTCCAGGTGAAAGCTCTCCGGATGCCCCATTGCCGCCCGAATGGCGCCCCATTTTGTAGTCACATCCCCGTTGGCAAATTCAATCAGATCTGTGGCCTCGCGGATCCATTCCTCCATATCATCCACAGGGGCCATGCGCAGGAAATGAGGGTCGAATCCTGCGGAGATCACAGGAAGCGGCTTTGCCCCGATGTCCTCGCAGAACTGAAAATATTCATAATATCCCAGTCCCAGCGTCTGGTTATAATTCCAGGAATTCCGGCGCGCGGGCCTGTCCCACACATCTCCCAGCGTGCTCTTCCACCGGTACATGGCATTCCTGTCCCTCTCCTCCAGGGAACCGATATGAGTCAGGCAGCCTCCCGGAAATCTCAGGAAACGGGGCTTCATGTCTTCCAGCATCCCGGCAATATCGGCGCGCAGGCCGTTCTCCCGTCCTTTGTAGGTATCCGCCGGAAACAGGGATATCACATCGAATTCCACCGTCATAACCTGACGCATCAGGATAACCAGTCTGGCCGCGGCATCCGTCCCGTCGGATTTTATCCTGCATTCCTTCTTTTTCCAGCCTCCCGCTTCCAGTTCCATGTCAGCCCGGCCATAGCACACGGTTCCCTCCGCATTTTCCAGCCTCACCTCAAAGGCGCCCGCCTGCCCGCCCCGTATCCGGCACCAGGATGTAAAGCGGTATTCCTTTCCCTGTTTCACAGGAATTCCCGTATTGTAGCCCTCGTTGCGGATGCCTGCCCCTTCTCCCGGCGCCAGGACTTCCAGTACCAGGTAGTGGGGATTCCTCACATTCCTGGGATCCCACTGCTCGATATGGGCCTGAAGGAAGCTGTTTCCCCGCTGTACCTCCTCCCAGGCGGTCATATGGCAGTAGGTTTTATTGTCGATGGGATCGAATTCAAAGGCGCGGTTCCGCACCATTTCCCCGTACAGCCCACCGTCCGCCGCATGGTTTAAATCCTCGAAAAAAATGCCGAACAGGTCATTTTGCTCCTTGATCTGTTTTCCTTCTGATACGTTGATTTTGATTTCCTTCATATTCATCTCTCCGTTTTCATTTTCGTGTCAGCCCGCACATGTGTCGGTGCAATCCGAAAACGCCGCAAATGCATGCGGCCAACGCAAAGCGTCCGACACAGTCAGGAATTGTGAAGAAATAACTTTTAACTGCAATGAGCAAGAATCTAAGTCCCCTGCTGATTATCAGTCAAAAACTCAAAAGTTATTTCTTCCTGCCATCCGAAATTCCCCTTCCATGGTTACATGTATTTACGGGAAATTTCAGCAGCTCCCCCATGCCGCAATGCGCTCATACTGCTGCGGTGTGATGGTCAGGATGGTGCCGTGCTTGTAACCATAGGGAAATGTAAAGCACTCATCTGCCCGGGTGAACCTGCCTTCTGCCAGGGAATCCGCCACAAAAGGAACATATCCCTGCCCCTCCCCCGGCACTCCGTAATAATCCAGAAACAGACACCACCGCCCGTCCTCCAGACGCACGGCAGTCGGCGCTTCATAGACTCCCTCCTGCAGCCCCGCCATACTCTCATCGAAGGCCCCCATCTGCCTGTAAGGTCCTGCTGGCTTCCGGGAGTGCAGCAGAATATTTCGGCAGCCATCCCCTTCTCTTTTTACAAACATGTAATAGCTGCCATCCTCCTCATAGACAGCGGAATCAATTACACCCTTGTCCGGATGCCTGTACAGCAGCTCCGGTTTCGTAAAGTTCCTGAAATCCCTGGTTCTGCAGCAGTAGATCGCCTTATTCCCATACCCGTTGTCCGCGTGGGAAGAGGACCAGTGCAGCATGTATTCTCCCTCCTCCTTATCATAAATCACATCCGGCGCCCACAGACATCCAAACCTTTCATCCCCAATCTGCACCAGTCGCTGCTCTGACCAGTGAATAAGATCTTCAGACTCCCACATTGAAAAGCTCTTGCTGCCCTTCCTGGCAATCTCCGCCCAGCTGTTATGATACTGATTACGCATTCCGTAAGACAGGCTCAGATCCGTTCCCAGAATGATATACTTCCCTGTCTCTCTGCACCAGGTAATGGTGAAATCCCTGGCCCCCTTATCCCCGTAATAGCACCAGAGTACCGGACGGCCGCCGTTTACAGACTCCCAGTGAAACCCGTCCCTGCTGATGCCGAAATGTACCTGCTCTCCGTCAGGCGTTCCCTTCTCCCTGAAATGTACAAATAAATATGCCTGTTTCATGCACTCTCCTCCTAATTTAAATCGCTGCGCGATAGCACTAAAGGGTAAAGTCGCTTCGACACACCTGTAATGAGAGAAACTTTTATTCGAAAGGG
>CAJULV010000041.1:26247-35035 GCA_910587555.1 uncultured Acetatifactor sp. | reverse complement strand
ACTTTTCCTTTCCGGGAAAAGCCTTGTATTTATCAATAGATTTCAACTTCTTTTTTACTCACACTTTCGGACAGCCGAAAGTCGTGACGCAGGCTGTGGGAAAACGGTGGTTTTCCCGTTCAAAATTCCCAACCCACTCCCGGCATTTTGCCATAAAATAATATTGGCGGGCGGGTTCTTCTGCGGGAGGTTCTGCATTGATATCTATTTTATCTAAATATATTTCATTATGATGCGTAGCTTCATTATTCATTTTCTCTTGAATTTTCTCCCTTTCTAACATATCATATCCAAAAAGAAACGGATTTTTTACCGTACAGCTTTATGGCTTAAGCGGGGTATTCGTTTCTTTTTTTATATTTATAACATCATGTAATTACAGTTCTCCCTTTTCGGAAAAGTGTTCCTACTGCATAAAATTGGGAGTATAATGCATATTATTACCGATTTAGCACTCACCCGGCAGTTCTGCGAACAGGAATTTGTATTATTCTTCATCATTTTCATAAAGGATAATTTCTTCCTCCTCTTGTGCTAATGATAGGCTGCACAATGCACAAATAAAATGAAATAAGGGGTTCTCTTCATGAACTTCGTAATAGTCGCCAAAAGAATATTCGATATCTATATGTCGGTCAATCTTCGGAGCATCATCGCATTCGATCACATCTATGCGGTACACAATTTCAGATACATCTTCGCTTAGATTATCATCCAATATACCATTTTCTAAAGATATTTTTTGGCTTATCTGTTTGACATCGTCAATTGTAATCATAATGTCTATCCTCCAAATTCTGATTATAAAATATTTGCCAGCCACTCGCAATGCATATTTTATTGTCTCATTTTCATTGAGTACACAATTCCGAAAAGGGAGTTACAGTTTTCTGTTTTCAGAATGTTTTATCACCAACTCTGCATGAAATACATTATACTGCAAAACTTCTCCATCGTCATCAAAAATCGGAAGGGCAAATCAACGAACTTCCTCCTTCCCTCTGCCCAACATACCATTTCGCCTGTGTGTTATACATATCACAGTATTTCTTTCCGGATTTCATAAGCGCTTCATGGGTGCCGCATTCTGCAATCGTGCCCCCGTCAAAAAAGAATTGACCCCGGGAAACACATTATAAGGAAAAACCCCCGAAGGTATTGCTGATCCTTTCGGAGGTTACAGTCTTTCCTGCCACGCCCGGATATGCAGAGGTTTTATCCAAAGCAATCCGCTGCTTCCCGGCTTCTCATAATCCGCTGCCGTATTTCTCTGCCAGTCTTACCAGAAGCTCCGTGACCTTTTCCATGGACTGTACGCAGACATATTCAAAACGGCTGTGAAAGTTCCCGCCGCCCGTACACAGGTTCGGGCAGGGCAGCCCCATGTAGGAAAGCCTTGCTCCGTCCGTGCCGCCCCGGACAGAACAGATCTCCGGTTCCATGCCCATCCGCCGGATCATTTCGGCAGCGTTTTCAATCAGATGCCTGTGGGGTTCCAGGACTTCCTTCATATTATAATAGCTGTCCTGAACCTCCGCCTCCACGGTTCCTTCCCCGTATTTCCGGTTCAGAAAATCGGCGCACTGCTGAAACAGCTGCTTTTTCTGCTCAAACAGGGTCCTGTCATGGTCCCTGATGATATATTCGGTTACCGTCTTCTCCACATCCCCTTCAATATGCTCCAGATGGAAGAAGCCCTCTTCTCCTTCCGTATACATGGGATTCTGGAAAACCGGGAGCATCGACTGGAATTCAAAGGCAATCAGCATGGCATTGACCATGGCGCCCTTGGCCGAACCCGGATGGGCACTGACGCCATGTACGGTAAGTTTCGCCCCTGCCGCGTTGAATGTCCCGTCCTCTATGTGCCCAAACCGATCTCCGTCCACAGTGTAGGCAAAATCCGCGCCGAACAGCTTCACATCAAAATGCGCCGTTCCCTGGCCGATCTCCTCATCCGGGGTAAAGCCAATCCGGATCTTTCCGTGCTTTACTTCCGGATGCTGCAGCAGGTATTCGCAGGCAGCCATAATCTCCGCAACCCCCGCCTTGTCGTCGCCTCCCAGAAGCGTGGTGCCGTCGGTTACAATCAAATCCTGTCCCCTGTAACTGCCCAGTTCCGGATAGTCGGCTGCCCGGAAAATAATATGTTCCTTTTCGTTCAATACAATATCGTTTCCGTCATAATTTTCCACAATTCTGGGCTTCACATCCCTGCCGGACACCACGGGAGCCGTATCCATATGGGCAATCAGTCCAAGCACAGGCGCATTTTCACAGCCCTGGGAAGCAGGCACGGATGCATAGACATAGCAGTGCTCCCTGTCATAGGTAATCTCCGCTGCACCCATGGCTTCCAGTTGCGCTGTCAGAAGCTTTGCCAGTTCATGCTGCTTCTGCGTACTGGGCGAAGTCCCTGTATCATCCTCCGACCGGGTATCAATCTTTACATACTGCAGAAAATAATCGACGGTTTTTGACATTTTTCTTTTCCTCTTTTCTCTCTGTAAATCTGCTGTAAATCCATGGGCTGTATCGTCTCTATCCTGTCCTGTGCTGCCATGCCCCTGCCGCACATGTTTTCATTATAGCAATCAATATCTGGCGTGTAAAGCCTTTTTTCCGCCTGCGCCCTTCCCTGCCGTCCTCCCCTGGCGCCCCATGGATTTCTCTCCCGGAACCGGGTATGCCCGGATTTCCCGGCAGGCTTTCCCGGACAGGACCAGGACGCAAATCAGATTGGGCACTGCCATCAGGGCATTGCAGATGTCCGAGAAATTCCAGACGGCTTCCAGGGAGGAAATACAGCCAAGGAAAGCAGTCAGCCCATAAACAAAGCGGTACCAGAGATTGTATTTTGATTTTCCGCCCATGAGGAATTCGAAAGCCCGTTCTCCCTGATACGCCCAGCCGATAATGGTGGCAAAGGCAAAAAGCACAATGCAGACGCTTACAAAACTGCCTCCCCATTCCCCCAAAGTGGTCTGAAAAGCTGCCAGAGTCAGCGCCGTGCCGTTCAGTGGATTTCCGGCTGCATCCGTTTTGCCCAGTACACCGGAAACCGCAAAAGCCAGTCCCGTGATGGTGCAGACCACCACCGTATCCAGAAATACTCCAGTCATACTGATATATCCCTGTCGTACATAGTCATCCGTATCCGCAGCCGCAGTGGTGATACCGGAAGCTCCCAGGCCCGCCTCATTGGAGAAAATCCCCCTGGACACACCCCACCGCAGGGACTGGAAAGCCGTCACCGTTATGCTGCCGAAGAGTCCTCCCGACACCGCCTCCGGATAAAAGGCTGCCGTCAGAATGCCGCCCACTGCCCCCGGCAGCGCACGCCAGTGTGTTACAATCACAGCCAATGCCCCCACCAGATAAAAAACACCCATAAAGGGCACCAGAACCTGGGTCACCTTTCCGATCACGCCGATTCCTCCCAACACCACCAGAATCGTAACAATGGTCAGCAGCAGCCCGGTGTTCGCCTTTGGCACGCCGAAGGCAACCCACACCGCGTCCGCAATGGAATTGGACTGGGTCATATTCCCCATGCCGAAGGAAGCCGTCACCGCAAACAGCGCAAAGGCAAAGCCCAGTACCCGGCCTGCTTTTTTGTGGGGAAAGGCGTGGAGGCAGGTGTACATGGGACCTCCCGCGATCTCACCCCTGTCGTTCGTTCCTCTGTACTTTACTGCCAGCATGCTCTCCACCAGCTTGGTTGCCATTCCCACAATACTGGTTGCCACCATCCAGAACAGTGCTCCCGGCCCGCCCAGTACCATGGCGGTAGCCACACCCACGATATTGCCGATTCCCAGGGTGGTAGCCAGTTCTGTGGTCAGAGAAGCCAGAGAAGAAACCTTGCCGGAGGATCTTCGGCCTGGGGCGTATCTGTGTTTACGCTGTCTTCCCGCATACCCGCCGCTTCCTCCGTTCCGTCGTGTTCCCGCAGCCCCGTTTGCGTTCTGTTCCGACAGCCGATCTCCGATTCCATATGTATCCCCGGCCCGCCTTCCGGAATTCCCCCTGTGATATGCCTCCCCGGTTCCCCCATCCGAATCTTCCCTGCCCTTTTCCGCTTCCATGCCGAACGCACAGCGCAGTGCAAACTTCAGATTTTTCAGCGGCAGAAGGTCCAGCCGCAGTGTCAGATAACATCCGCTGCCAAGGAGAAGCACCAGCATCCACGGTCCCCATACCAGATTATCCAGATACGCAATGAACTGTTCTATGACGGTGCCTGCCAGAACCGTCCCTTCCAACATCCTGTGTACAAGAATGCCTGCCGATAAATTCACAAAAACCCCTTTTATCCTATCATCGTTTCTCTAAATATATCGGTACAAGGGCATTTTTATGCAAATTCCGGGATTAATTCATAAATCTGGCGTATGCCGGCGGTAACATCGGGAAATAAAAATTCTTTTACCCTGTCCTGTTCTTCGATATACAGTACCGCGTCAAGCGTGGTATCCTCTCCATACGGAATCTGAAAAGAAATCCTGTCTTCCGCTTCATTCCGGAAAGTAAACAGGTTCCTCCGCTCGGCTTCCTTTTCTTCATACATACGTTCTGGCTCCATGGAAGCAGAAACGTCTGTTTCATTCATTGCATCAACCATTTTTTCAGCCCATAAATTGATATTCTCCATATCGTCTGGCATCGCCTCATAATATGATAAAAAAAATTCCCACGCTTCGTACACGCCTTCGCCATACTTTAATATTTCCATGTATTCTTTGTAGCTGTAAGTGCCTCCGCCCAATGAGCTTCCCTCTGTCTTTATGCCATACAGCGTGTTATCCTCGGCATCTGTCAGCAGTTTGAGCGTCCCTCCGTCCTCATCCTGCATCTCAATATACCATAAGATGAAATTTACCCCTTCTTCAAAATGATCACTGTAAATAACATATTGCTTCCATGTGACAACGGAATAATAAGATTCCCAGATCATAACAGGAATCAAATTATAATATACGAAATCCTGTATCCAAGCCTGGTACAGACCTGCATCAGAATACAGGAATTTTGTCAACTCCTCATTTACTTCCAAATCCTGGAAAGTCACATAATATTTCTTATTGTCCGCCAAACCATACGCGAAATTCCGCATTCTTTCAGCCAGGGACTTCTCATATGCCGTACTGAGGGATTCCACATTTATGCTCTCCCTCTTTCCCAGTGTGGTATCGCTGCATAAAATCTCATCTTCTACCTGAAAAATAATCTGAGGCAGAAAAATGGCTGCCATCACAACTGTCCCAATCACAAGTATTTCTGCCGCATAATAGCCAAACCTGCGTTTATCCTTTTGCGATCCTTTTTTCTTTTTGGAAGCCTTTTCCTTTCTGCCTCCCCTCTTTGAATCTGTCATATTGCCTCTTTTCCGTAAAATCCTCCGATTTCAATGGATGTATCTGCTGGCCGAGCAGGCTCTCCCCCTCTGGCAGCCGTTCATCCCTCTGATTCCGAGTCTCATGATTATCTCGTTTTCCCGGAAGCGCCCTTTCCCTTGGGAAAGTCACCTTGATAACCGTTCCCTCCCCAAGACGGCTTTCAACATTCAGCTTGCCGTCGTGAAGCCGAATGATTTTCTGGCACAGCGCCATCCCGATGCCGGCGCCCCCTTCCTTTCTGGAACGGGATTTATCCACCATATAGAAAGCTTCCGTAATACGGCT
This sequence comes from uncultured Acetatifactor sp., assembly GCA_910587555.1. Classification (GTDB taxonomy): domain Bacteria; phylum Bacillota; class Clostridia; order Lachnospirales; family Lachnospiraceae; genus Acetatifactor. Next base: position 29,351 of record CAJULV010000041.1, on the reverse strand, counting down.
GATTTCCTCCGCCGGAATTCCCCTGCCGTTATCTACAATCTTGATTTCATAGGAGTTGTCCATACAGCTTCCCTTCATCAGAATAAAACTTTTCTCCCCCTTATCCAATGCCTTCACAGCATTGTCCAGGAGATTGTAAAGCAGGGACAGCAGCAGCTCGTCATCCCCCTTAATGACAGCTTTTTCCAGGTCTACCTTTCCTTTTATTCCCCGCTGCTTCCACACAGGCCGCAGTGTCGTCCGAATATTCTGTTCCAGACTCTTGGTGGAAATCAGCTTAAAGACCAGGGGCGTCTTATCCATGCTCACCAGCTCCAGCAGCTTATGCGAAAGGCTCTCCAGGCGCTTACCCTGGCTGAAAATATAGAAATAAGCTTCATGGCATTCCTCGTCCGTCAGCTTCATGGAGTTGAGCATATCCGCATAACCTATGATAGAAGTAAGCGGTGTCTTCAACTCATGGGCAAAAGCCGCAGTAAAATCTTCCTTTTGTTTTGCCTCCAGTTCTTTTTTCTGCATCTGCTCTACCAGGCGGTCCGCCATCCGGTTGAAATTTCTCGCAAGCTGCCCTATTTCATCCTGGCTTGCATTTCGGGACCGCAGCTCGTATGCCCCATCCGCTATTTTTCCCGCCATCTTGTCCAGGCTGCGTATGGGTTTTGTGATAAAATGAGCCAGTATAAAAATGCATATGCCTCCCCCGGCCAGCAGGCATACCAGCGCTATCCGGTATCTGGAAAGCAGCTCTTCCCTGTTGCCGTAGATCTCTGTCAGTTCCCTGCACATCCCCAGATAAATACGGCTGGACGAAATATCCTTTACTGCAGCCGTAAACATATAATTACCGCCGTTTATTTTTCTGATACAGTAACCGTAGCTGTTGGCTGTGCTTAAGAAGTCCGTCAGTTTTGCAACCTCATCCAAGAAGCCCATATTCTCCAGATATTCCTGACCATAAAACCAGGTACCGTCACTTTTTACCACAAACATATGGCTTCCGTCCCGCTCCACACTTCGCGCAATACTGTTCAGCGTCCTGCTGACGGCATAGTCTTCCCCCAGTTCCTCCGTGGACTGGTAACCCATCTCAAACAGAAACTGAAACATCTGGCTGTCCTTATTTCCCTGTTCGATTTCCTTGTCCAGAAGCCTGGAAAAATCAGAATGAAGCATCCAGATACCGAAAGTTGCAAACATCAGAGTCAGCAGTATTGTCATGGACAGAAACAGTTTATGTGCAAATTTCATGGGAAATCCTTTCCGCTGCCATTCCGGGATTCAACCGACTGTTTTTCAGATTCTGCCAGTTCTCCGCAGAATAGCCGCATTGCCGTTCCCGGGCACTGTTATCTTGTCATTTTCTCCTCACCTTCCAGGCGATATCCTACCTTGTAGACCGCGGCAATCTCATTGTCCCAGTTCAGCTTCTTCTTAAGCCTCTGGATATGCAGGTCCACGGTCCGGCTCTGCCCCATATATTCGCCGCCCCAGACTGTCTCATATATGGTCTCCCGATATAAGGCAATATTACGGTTTCTGGCAAGCAGAAGCAGAAGGTCAAACTCCTTCATGGTAAGAGATACCGGTTCCCCGTTCTGCATTACGGAACGGGAAGCGGTATCAATCACCACATCAAAAATGTTCAAAACGGTCTCTGTCTTGTGATATCGGCGCAGTACAGCCTCCACACGGGCCAGCAGCTCCACAATTTCAAAGGGCTTGGTAAGGTAATCGTCAGCCCCCATTTTCAGACCTTTTACTTTATTCTCCGTACTCCCCAAAGCTGTCAGAAAAATCACCGGCAGCTCCAATGCCCTGGCGTATTCCATTAATTCATAACCGTTTATCCCGGGAAGCATCACATCCAGAAGCAGCAGGTCAAATTTCTCGTTATCCATATAATCCGCTGCCTTCTCCCCGTCCGACGCCCAGGTACACTGGTATCCGGCCCGGCGCAGATTCATCTTGATCAGATTTGCAATAGGCTCTTCATCTTCGGCAATCAGTATTTTCAGCATATATCTTCACTCCAAATTTAGTTTTGTGATTTTCGTATCTTGTTATACTCTTGTTATACATTTGCTTTTGTTATGCATTTCCTTTGGCAAACGTTTGTGACCGTTTGTATAAATTATGTGTAACATTTGTATCCTGTTTGTATCTATCTGTCTTCCCTCTTATACAAAATCACTTTTTTATTTTAGTATTTTGTTTATATGCTGTCAATGTCTGTAATTATAAATTCATGAACAGCAGCGTTTAACAGGGCTGCTGCATGATAGGCAGAATTTTGAATGCGTCAGCCCCCATTTAACCGATTTGCTGCAAAGCCCGAAAGTCTTCGCAGCTTTCCAGTAATTCCGCTACCGTTCCCTGGGCAGCCACCCTTCCCTCTTTCAGAAAAATCACCTCATCCGCAGCCACAATAGTAGCGAATCTATGGGCAATGGACAGGATCGTCTTTTTGTCCGACAGGCTGCGGACTGCGGAGAGAACCGCCTTTTCATTCTCGTTATCCAAAGCGGATGTGGCCTCGTCAAACACAATGATATCCGGATCCCTAAGCAGAGTTCTTGCAATGGCCAGGCGCTGCAGCTGTCCTCCCGAGAGCTTAACGCCCCTTTCCCCGATCAGGGTGTCGTATTTTTGAGGCAGCTCCTGTATCACTTCATGGATATTCGCCGCCTGACATACTTCCTTCAGCTCTTCCTGTGAAGCATCGGGCTTTACCAGACGCAGGTTTTCTGCAACGGACAGATTAAAAAAAACGGGATTCTGCATAACTGCGGATATCGCCTTGCTTCTTGCCTTTTCGGACATCTCCCAGATCTCCTCCTGCCCTATATGGACAGTGCCGGACTGGGGTTTTAATAACCCAAGCAGGATTTTGGCCAATGTGGTTTTGCCGCATCCGCTTTTTCCCACAATTGCGATATGCTTCTTTTCCGGTACCCGGAAACTTATGTCACACAGGATATTATCTTCCATGGAGAATCCTTTTTCTATAGAATATCCTTCTTCTATGGAATGTCCTATCTCCATGGAATGCCCTATCTCCATGGAATGCCCTATCTCCATGGAATGCCCTATCTCCATGGAATGCC
>CAJULV010000041.1:0-26147 GCA_910587555.1 uncultured Acetatifactor sp. | reverse complement strand
CCTATCTCCATGGAATGCCCTATCTCCATGGAATGCCCTATCTCCATGGAATGCCCTATCTCCATGGAATGCTCCTCTTCCATGGAATGCTTCTTTTCCATGGAATGCTTCTCTTCCATTTTGTACCCGAAACTGACGCCCTGAACCTCCAGGACTCCTTTGCGTCCGGCAGCCTGTCTTCCGGCGGAAGATGTATTTTTGTGTAATATCTCCAGAACCCTTTCTATCATGGGTCCGTCTTCCTTTAACCGGACAATGGAGCTGCTCAACACATCCGTCTCGCTCCGCAGTTTATCATAGTAGGTGATAAATACCAGGAGGGATGCAACGTCAATAAGTCCACGGAAAACCAACAATCCTCCCAATAAATACATGCCCAGGCGTGTGACCACAAACAAGTTCAAAGCCACAAAGCCTGACGCCAGATATCTGCAGACAGCCTGTTTTTTTATGCATTCCGCAATTTCCTTCCATTTTGCATCCAGTAACCCGGCCTGCTGTTCTTCCAGGCCGTTGGCCTTGATTTCCTTCCAGTTATGCAGGGAATGCAGAATTGTCCCCTCAAATTCCCCGTAATCCGTCCGGTATCTGTCTGACAGCCCATTCAGTCTGGCTCCCACCACATTCGAAGATACGAAGGTAATCCCCATGCCAGCCGCCCCAAATATGGCAAGGGGCCAGCTGATGGACAGCATCATTATGCCCATTGCGGCAATACTGAAAACGGCAAAACAGTAATTAATCACATGGTCTGCAAAAAAGCTCTCCAGTTTCTTTTCATCCACCTCAATCCGGTTTCTCATGTCTCCGATGTCATATCTGTCGTATTCCGAAAGCTCCATTTTCCTGCAGATTGTCAGCATTCTGCTTTTCAGTCTGAAACGCAGTTTGTTTTTCAGTTTATTGTCGCAAAAATGTCCCATAACCCCAACTCCGGTCATGGCAAGATACAGAAAAACATATCCCAAAACCACATAGACCAACCGGTCATTTCTGCTTTCCACAATGACCTGATTCATAAAAAAACGGTACAGAAGGGGCGCGGCCAATCCCAACAGCACACAGATCCACTTTGATACTACAATTCCTGCCAGAAGAACTTTGTCTCTGCCCACAAACAACGCCAGTTCCTTTGCCAGGGAAATGCGCAGATTCTTTTTCACGGTTTCTTCCTCCCCATATTATCAAGTGATTTTCCATTTTAAGTCTTTTTTGTTTTCCGATTTTTCCGGATTTTCATCCGGCGTTTTTTCTTTCTCCTATTTTTCCGATTACTCCGATTTGGGGCCGGCATGTTCCTATATTGAAGTCCGCCCGGAAAGAAGTCCAGGCAGTATGCGCCTTACTCCCTGTAGTATAACTCCTGATACGGTTCGCAGTGCAAAAGCAAATCGCCATGGGTACCGTCCCCTGCAATCCTGCCGTTCTGCAGGCAGAGAATCCTGTCCGCAGTTCTGATGGTGGAAAACCGGTGGGCGATAATCAGCATGGTGGTATTCCGGAAGATTTCGTTCCAGTTCTGAATCACTTCCCTTTCCGTTATATTGTCAAGCGAGGAAGTGGACTCGTCAAAAATAACCACTGCCGGTTTCCTGAGAATCAATCTGGCCATGGCAAGCCGCTGTCTCTGTCCTCCCGAAAGGAAACTGCCCTCCACGCCCACAGGGGCATCCAATCCCAGGCCGCTGACAAAGTCATACAGCTGAACTTTCTTCAGCGCCTCCCACAGTTCATGATCCCGTTCCCTGGAATCACTGAAGATCAGATTGTACCGAATCGTACCATCGAAAAGAATGGTCTCCTGATGCATGATACCGATCTGCCTTCTCAAGGAACCCAGTCCCAGACTTCGAATGTCCCTTCCGTCCATACGGATGACTCCGCTTTGGGGTTCATAAAATCTGCACAGCAAATTGGCCATTGTACTCTTTCCTTCCCCGCTCTTTCCCACAATCGCCACTTTCTCCCCTTTTCGGACCCGGAAACTGATATCCTCCAGAACATTTGTTTCCCCATCATAGGAGAAAGAGACATGCTGCACATCCACATTTCCGTGAAAAACCGGTATCTCCTCACTGTCGTTCCGGTAGTCCTCCGACTCCACATCCCAGACGGCAATGACCCTGTCTACCGAGATGAGTCTCTCCGGCAGGGTGATGAACCTCCGGCTGATTCGCTCCAACAGCAGGACCATCCGGCTGAAATAATCAATACAGGCCACCATTCCTCCCACGGTCAGTGCTCCCGCCCCAATCAGAATCGCCGATACCGCATAAAGGCTCACTGTACAAAGTGTCTGAATGCCCGAATTGCACTTTTCCGCTTTGACCTCATAGGTCTTTTTCCGTATCTCCAGGCGGGCCAGTCCCACGTCCTTTTTCAGATATTTCCCAATGCAGCTGCCTGCCGCTCCCAGTATTCTGATATCCCTCATACCCCCGAGCACCTCAAACAGCCACGCCCTGTTTTCCGCGGACGCTTCCCCAATCTCCTTCTGAAAAGGCTTCATTTTTCCCGAAAAATATTTTGCCGCCAGAAAGGATACAACTGCCAGAAGCATGGCCACAAGCGCAAGCAGCACATTGGCCGTCAGCATCATGGCCATGCAGGCTCCGAAATCAAACACCGCAGAGATTCCGTAAAAAATATCCGAGTAAAAAAGGCTCATGATTTCATCTGCATCATGGTTGATGCGGGATACCACATCGCCGGATTTCATGTCCGTTAAGGCATCACATCTGTAGGACAGCACTTTTCTAAACATCCTGCGCTTAATGTCGTATATAAATTTGGCCGACAGATCTGCCCGAAGCATTTCCAACGCAAAATGAAGGCACTGATTGACTGCAAACAGCACAATATACACCAGAATAATCCGCAAAAACGCCCCTCTGTCTCCGTCATAAAACAGAATGTCCACCAGTTTTCCCAGAATACGGGGAAATGTGGCCACTATGTATGTTGTAACCAGAATAATCAGCAGCATCAGCCATAACTTGGCAGCGTATTTTTCAGCGGCTGCTCCAATAAACCGAATTCTTTTTTTCATAAATACGACTTTCCCCTCCATTCAAATCTCTTCAAATTCCTGCCTGTCAACCCAAATCTCGTCAAATCCCTGACGGTCAAACGGCACAGGCAGTCCGTCAAAAAACAAGCCTTCCGTTTCAGTAATTCCGTTAAAATGTTGAGGTTTTCCCGATAAGCCGGGATTGATATGGAGTAGATATGTTTCTTTTTTGCAATCCTGTACGATTTGCACATGTTCTCCATCGTAATCATCATTGCTTCCTCCTGGTAGTTATATTTCCCATGTCCCGCTCTTTCCGGATGGAAAACGCTGAACCTTTTCATATCTTTCCAAGTAGGCAGGTGTGCCGAGCTGCACGCCAATTCTGTCGGATTTTGCCGACAAATACCTGATAGGTAAAATATTTAATTGTGACTTCCGCCGAAATGAAAACGGTTCTTTTACAAATTGCCTTTCATTTCGACGGATTTTTATCATAGCAAATCAGACTTGCTTTGTCAAGGAAAAACTTTGCCAAGGGAAAAAATTCAGTCTCGAAATCCTGTCTGGAACGCCGGGTAACCGTTCAGTACTCTGTCTGAAGGGTTGCAACGCCGGACATTCCATGCAGGTCTTCCCTGGCAACGAAATACCGGCAGTATCCTATGCCTTCTTCCAGGCCTGATACAACTGGGCGATCACCTGCTCGATGGGCGCCTTCCTGATTTCCACATCCAGAATACCCTCCGCCCGGGACAGCATTCCCAACAGCGTTTTCATGGACAGGCCGGACAGGTCCACTTCAAATTCAAACACCCCATGTTTCCCGCCCAGAAGCCTGCAGCCCTCCAGTTCCGGCATCCTGCCGTCTGTGGTGACGGTAAAATGTGTCAGATTGCCCGTGATATCCCGCAGTCCGTCGAAGCTGCCGTCAAAGGCAAGCTTTCCGTCCGAAATCATCAGGATTCTCCGGGCCATCTCCTCCAGATCATCCATGTCATGACTGGTTACCAGAATCGTCACGCCTTCTTCCCGGTTTATCCGTTTCAGGAATTCTATCATCTGGCGTTTTGCCACCACATCCAGTCCCAGGGTAGGCTCATCCAACAGAATCAGCTCCGGCGAATGCAGCAGCATCATGGCCAGATCCGCCCGCATCCGCTGCCCCAGGGACAGTTCCCTGGCAAAGGTGTTTCTGATTTCCCCCATATCCAGAAGCTCCGTGACCATGTCCAGGTTGCGCCTGTACACCTCATCCGGGATGTCCCAAACCACCTTTTTCCACGCAAAACTCTGTATCACAGGATGGTCCCACCAAAGCTCCGTCCGATTGCCGAACAGCACACCCAGTTTTTTCATCAGGGCGATCCGCTCCTTCTCCGGCGACATGCCCAGTACGGATAGGTCTCCGGATGTGGGCTGAAGCATGCCGGACAGCAGCTTCATGGTGGTGCTTTTGCCGGCTCCGTTTGGCCCTGCGTAGGCCACAAATTCGCCCCGGCCGATCTGAAAAGAGACATTGTCCAGGGCAGTCACGGTAGTCTTCTCCTGTCTGAAAATTCTTTTGCGTTTCTCTTTTGAGAACATACGTTCTTTCCCAGAAGCGCCTGTTCCTTCCATTACATTTTCTCTTGCATTTTCCTTTTTCGGGCCTTGTTCCTGTCCGGATACCCTTTCCTTTTGCGTAATATTATCTCTCCTCTGCCATCTGGTGAATGTCTTGCTCACGGACTCCATTCTGACTGCAATATCCTTAGGAGCGATGGCCCCCTGAAACATATCTGTTAATTCCTTTTTTGACATAATATCGAAATCCTTTCCTGAAAAAATAAGCGGCGCACAGCGACAGCAGCAGTGCGAATACCGCCGGATAACATGCTTCCAATGTATTTGCCTTTCCCAGTAAAATCACCGTGGGAAACCAGGCCGTCAGCCCTGCAGGGAAAATCGTCAGCAGGGGATACCGGATGTACAGCGGCATGCCGGACAGGGGAAATGTCATGGCATGGCCCATGCTGTAAACCACGGTGCTGCAGATCTCCTCGCACTGTACCGGCGCATAGAACGTAAGGCTTGCGAACAGGTAGGAGGAGGCGGCCACGATTACCATGCTGATCAGCAGCTGCAGCAGAAGCGCCCCGGGCCACCACCAGGGAAGAACCGTCTCCATTTGCCGTACTGCCACCCACAGCATGGCCATGCCCGACAGGAAGCTGCCGGAACCGGTAAAGGGAAAAATCCCCACTGTCAGCTGCACCCCATAAGACAGAGGCATGATAAACATGTGCTCCCACTGTCCCCTGCCGATGATTCTGCTTGGAAACAGGGCATTGCAGCCCCCCATCATATTGAGGAAGCCCATCACGATATTGCCGTAAGCCAGCATGAACAGCACCTCAAATTTATCCATGCCGCCGATACCGCCGAATTTCCATGCCAGCAGAAAAATGCCGGATATGGAGGATATGTTGGAGACCATATCAGCGGTAATCACAATGGCCATAAATTTTCCGTCCCGCATCAGGGAGGCCAAATCCATCCGGGCATAGATTCCCAACAGCTGAAAATAGCGCCTGATTCCCCGCAGCGCCCTCCCTTTGTGAAGGGTTTTGTTTCTCACTGCGCCGTTTTCCCCAACTGCTTTGTTTTTCTCATTATCCACCGAAACTCACCATCCTTTCTCTGGACCTGCGGAACCACACCACCGCCCAGGCCCACATCACAAGGTTCCAGAATATCTGTACCGGGATCACCTCCCAGGCCTTTGCGCTTCCCACATACAAAGACAGAAATGCCCCGCCCATGCTGCCGAAGGGCTGATAGCGGATCCAACGCTCCAGTCCAAAGGGCAGTATTTGAAAGGGAATCACCGTACCCGAGAAAAAGGATACCACCGCCTTCCTGATCACATAGACAGGCCAGGAGACATTGCGCAGTCTGATGGTGACGCAGAAAAACACAAACTCAAAGGCAAAGCCAAGGGACACGCTAAGGACCAGAGACGGAATCGCCCACAGCGTGCCGGGCAGTATTCTGATCCCCAGAAGGGGAGCCGCCAGAAACATAGGCAGCGAAAACAGGAGCAGCATGGGCCCCCACTTTCCCAGAGTCCTTGAAATTACCTGCCCGAACACAGGCAGGGGGCGGGTAAACATCTCCGCGCTTCTTGTATCGTAATTCCATGCTGTCAGATATGTATTTACAGTCATCATATCCGTCAGCAAGGCATTGACATAGGTGTAGCTTAAAAGCTGTGATACGGACATTTCCGCCTGGTACCCGCTCTCCGTAAGGGTTTTCCAGATAAACATCAGCGGAACCAGGTAGATGACCTTCATCACGATATCCGGCAGCAGATACAGAATACCGCCTCCGGTTTTTTCCTGTACGGCCATATTAGCCGTCGCAATATATTTACGAACCATTTTTCCTCTCTTTCTGCCGCCGCAGCATTTGATTTTTTCGGTGAATGGGCGGCTTTTATTCTGCTGCTTATTTCAGGGCATAAAAATACCCTGCACAGACTGTTTTTGTCCGCGCAGGGTACTGGTTTCCGGTTATCATCCGAGCCATGACAGTATATGCTGTTTCACATATATTTTATCACACAACCGTCATGCTTCCACTTGTCCCGTCCCACGATGAGCAGCGCACAAAACAATCCGTTTCCTGAAAAAGGGCATAGTTGTCCCCTGAAACCGCTGCTTTGTAACCGAAGCTGCGTACAATATCACTGCCGTGAAATAATTCCTTATCCAGAAGCACTTCATATCGTTTCATACGTCTCACCGCCTTTCCTGTCAAATTCCTGTTTATTTTACCACCATTTCAGTGGTTTTACAACTCTTTTTTCAGATTTTTGTATCAGATCAGCCTTTATGACTTACATACTGCATGTCTGTCCTCTGGATGTGATTGATCAGCCAGGTGATAAGGAAACCAAGAAGATCTTCCACAAATGCATTCTGGCTTTCTCCGTCCTCTCCCATATCATCCAGATCAAACTGCATCAGGCTTTCTTCAAAGCTGCGGTGCAGGGCAGCATGTTCCGCAATACGGTCATAGTGAATCTGCTCCAGATAGGCCTCCTCGTGGGAAAAATGTATTCTGGTATAATCAATCAGTTCGGAAATCAGGCTGTTGAGTTTCTCTGTTTTGTCAACCAGAAGATTGTCATTTAACAGCTCGTGGGTTTCCCCGGCCAGGGAGAACAGTTTTCCATGTTCCTGGTCAATGGCTTCAATGCCTGTGTAATATTCCGGTTTCATTTCGTACATAATGAAGATCCTCCTGTATACATTGTCTTTAGAACTGATCTCTATTGTAACGCTTTTGCAGACGAGAATCAAGGGCATAAAGTTCCCTATTTGTGTTTCTGTTTTTGCGCGTTATTGTTCATGCATTTACGGTTTCTCTGCCTGACGTAACATGGCGCATTTCACGGAATTCTTTAAAATCTTCTTTCATACAGATACCGCAAAGTATAGACTTTCAGACGAAAAGAGGATATACTGGGGAAAGATGTGGTGCTGCCCGGATCAGGGGACTGTTACAGACAATATAAAACAGGAAGGAAAATGATGTCAAAATGATCGGAATTTGTGCAAAATGCGGGAATTATGAATGGGATAAGACGGTCAGGGACAATGAAATCATCTGTCCCAAATGCGGAAACCGGTGGCCTTTTGTGAAGCTGCCCCTCTTTATTTTGACCGGATGCAGCGGTGTGGGGAAAACCACCACTGCCATGGAGATCATACGGCGGAGAGTGGAATTCACGGTATTGGACAAGGATATGTTTTATTGTATTATGCCCCATGAGACGGAGGCGGACCACTACGATCAGGTGGAACAGGTGGGAAGTCTGTCAAAAAATCTTATGCAGACCGGAAAGCCTGTTCTGTGGACCATGGCAGGCAATCTGGACAAGCTCCCTAAAACCTATAACAGCCGGTTTTTCCGGGAGATCCGCTGCCTTGCCCTGGTATGCGACAGGGAGCTGCTCCGGAACCGCATGCGGGAAGGCAGAGGAATCCAGGATGAAAACTGGATACAGAGTTCCATTGACTACAATGAATACTTCAAAACCCATAATACATTGGGAGAAACGGCTTTTGAGACCTTTGACATCACCGGGAAAACGGTGGCGGAAACCGCGGATTATGTGGTGGAATGGGTCAGAAGGTTTCCGTTTCCCAAATAGTCACCCGGGGCGCATAATTACAACTGTATGGCAGCCCTGTTGCTTATCCGTTAAAAGTTCTTACCCAAGTCTGAAACTGCTCATACTGTTCCGGAGTGTTGAGCCTCCGGACGGAGACGTCCTCGATTTCCGGCGTCCGATCATCGTCGGACATGGAGATAAAGCAGACAATCTCCGGGCCAAAGACCCCCTCTGCCCGCAGCCTCTCGAAAACACAGGCTGCCGTCTCCAAGAGCAGTTCCTGGAATCTCTCATGGACTTCCTCATAGGTATCTTCATCTGTATCGGATAAGGTTTCCTCCTGGTTGTAGAGCTGTTGGCTGACCTGATTTAGTTCGCTGTCAGTCCCATCAGAGTAACCCCACTCGTCTGGAATATAGCGGTTCAGACTGAAAGAGCCGTCCGCCACCTGGTCCACAAACTCCTTGGGCCAGTACTTCCGCAATTCCGCCAGACGTTTCGGTGTCCGGTCCTTCTTGTCCCGCTTTGCCAGGGATTCCTCTGTGTTCACTGCCAGGAAGAGGGTAATACAGTCGCTGTCGGTGACCAGGGCCGCACTGTAGATATGCTCCTTCCCAATTTCCCGGCGAATCTTCTCCATAGCGTGCCGTACAGCGTTCTCAATAGTGGGTTGCAGAGCTAAGAAAAAATGTTCCATATCTGATTATTTAACCTTTCTTTTTGTTAAATTGGGGGAAAAGGCTTCCTGCTCTTCCTTCAATGACTTTACCCTTCTCTCCGTGACTTTATCCTTTTCTGTAACTGTTCCGCACAAAATAGGAGAATTCACATCATATCGCTTACCGTTTTGCGCTGCACTTTCCTGACTGTAGTTTGCATAGCAATATTGGCATCCGTTTTTACAGGTATTGTATGTACCTACCTCAATACTTTCAACGCAGCCGCATTCTTTTCTTTGATTTTTGTCTTTCTCTGCACGAATTTTATACCCGATGATTTTCTCAATCAGTTCCCTGTCAATGCAGGAATTATGTTCGATTCCGCAGGCAGACAAATCCACCGTTTCTGCGCATGTGGCAACTTTCATCTCATGCCTGCCTGCAATGGAAGCAATTTCCGCGGCAAATGCGGTTAAGGCAGTTTCCGGCAGGAAAAAAGAATCCAGGGCCTTCATGGCTTTCTTCGTCTTGGTATAGATATCCACAAAACTGATAACGCATTTGGATGTGTACCCGTGCAATTCTTCTGCAATCTGCGAAAACGCTTTTATATGGTATTCAGGGCTGTATTTCTTTGTAAAAATAATGGGATCATATCTCCAGACCACCCTATCCTTACCGATTTTATCCGACAATGTTTGAAAGATCGGAATCATGGTTTTCTTCTTGTGGGGAACATTACATTCCATGTCACGGCCAAAGCCGGTAAGCGTAAACTGAAAATAATATTGATAGGCATCCAGTTCGTCCAGCCTTGCCAGCATCGGTTCCGGATTTTTCGTCCAAAAGACAATGCAGTCCACAAGTTCCGGGGACAGCATAATTTTACTGATCTGATGCGGATTTATGGGATTGCGTACATACAGATACCCTTCCCTGATTCGATTCAAAAACCATTCGGAATAGTAATTGGGGATGTCGGTTCTGCGGCTGACACTTAAAATCACTGCACTGTTTCCTCTCTGTTTTTTCTGTTACATATACCTTTTACACATACCATGGTTTTGGGCAGGCCCTGTTTTCTCTGGGCAGATTTTTCACCCGGTTCCTTCTTCACCTATTCTGCAGTTTAATCTGGGGTTCCCGAAGCATGGGATACCTGATGATGCTTTCTGCGTCCAGTTCCTCCCGATGCATGTCCACTGCGGTAATCCGGCTGTTTTCGTACGTTGTATAGTAATAGACTCCCTTGTCTGCGTTACAGCAGGAAGTGTAAATCGTTATTTCGTATTTATCCTCCCCCACATGGCAGCAGCCCCTCTGCTGCTCCACGCTGCCCAGGATGTGGAAAAACTGGCTCACGCTCTCCGCTTCCGAAGTCCCGGACACGGAGTTCAGCTTCGTAAACGCAGCCCGGACAAAACGGGACTGGGAAGAAAGGTCTCCCGGAAGCCCCAGGGCGCCCATTCCCTTGCAATAGACGCCAAGCGGCAGCTGCCCTGAAAAAAGATTTTCAGGATCCTCCGGCGATACATGCATGTAATTGTTCAGCTGAAACATCTGGAATGCAAAGGGCGGATTGTTGGTAAGGATGCCTACAGGATTGTCGTATATCTGAAGCCCGGTCTCCAGGGACTCCACTGTCAGGCAGCCGTCCTTTCCGGCAATGATCCAGTGCAGACCTGCGGCGGGAAGCGTGTCGCTGAAGGGCGTATCCGTGAGATTGATTCTTTCCAGTAATGCCCCGGCTTCCCTGACCGTGCCGCACCGGCCCAGAATCCAGGGAATGAATTCAAAGGTTGCCACATTGTCCCTGCCCTCTGCCGCCTTCCGGTATACGGCGTTTCCCGGAAAATTCAGGCCCGCCATCCCCAGGCCCTTCTCGTTCACGGCATCATAATACAGCGGAGCGCCCTCCGCCACATGGGCCGTGCCGATCATGGCATAATGTTGATCAAGGGCACCCATATCCCGAAAGGAAAACCGGAATCTCCGGGGCGTCACCACGATTTCCTCCCCATAGGAAATTTCATTATCCAGGGTTCGTCCAAAATAGAAATCTTTCGTCTGATAAGTTGCTGCTGTGCACATAGTTACCCCCTATTATAGTTCCGCATCTGCTCCGCCCGGCACCCGGATATGGGCAGAGAATTTCCGGCCGCGAAAAGACTGCGTCCGTAAATCCTCTGGGGTGCCCTGGGAAGCAGACGCTGTTCACCTATTATAGTTCCGCGTCTGCTCCGCCCGGCACCCGGATATGGGCAGAGAATTTCCGGCCGCGAAAAGACTGCGTCCGTAAATCCTCTGGGGTGCCCTGGGAAGCAGACGCTGTTCACCTATTATAGTTCCGCGTCTGCTCCGCCCGGCACCCGGATATGGGCAGAGAATTTCCGGCCGCGAAAGGACTGCGTCCGTGCAGAAGCGGCAAATGTTATTGAGCGTGAGTATAAATGAGCGATTGACATTTTTTAACCGGACTTTCCGCTGCCGGGTACGGCACTGCCATACCGGCATATTTTCATAACAGTTCAGACAGGGCGCTGAACTGTTACCTATTTTCTGTCGAAAAGCCGGAATTTATCCCCATCAAAGGGAAATCCAATATCTTTGTTCTACATTGCCCTCCGAATTCACGAACTCGTTTTCCAGGATGCCGCCGTTTTTTATAATGGATCTGGCAGAGCCGATATTGTCCTTATCGCAGGTCATCAGCACCTTCTCTATCCCCAGTTTCTTACATTCCGTCAGCGCCAGACGAATCATCTCCGTGGCATAGCCCTTCCTTCTTTCACTGGGCCTGATTCCGTCTCCGATATGCCCGCCTTCTTTCAGCAGAGAGTCATTCAGATAATGACGGATATTTACAGCGCCAAGAAGTCTGTCCCTGTCCTCGTCCAACAGAAAGAACACCAAATCGGGAACCCGGTCTTCTCTGGCTTCTTTTAATTCAAGGTGTTCCAGATAGAACTCGAAATCGTGACAATCATTTTTAAAGATTGCCCATGGCGAGCGATTGGTGTGATTGATCTCCTGGTCTGTTTTCCACTCATCAATCATTTCACACAGCTGTTTTTCATATTCCTTTGTGAGTTTTATCAATTTTAAAGCCATCATTTCCTCCCCGCAGCCAGGCGCTTTCCGATTTCGGCCCATCTCCCCATGGAACTTTCCCGCACTGCTCTTCCTGTAAAATTACCCTCTTCGGAACAAGATTCCCGCTGCTCTTTTTAGTTTTTGTAAATACGTATCTATCCATCCTGTTTTCCGTATTTTCTCTAATCCAATTTTTTCTGCAGTCAGATAAAACGAAGGACAATTCGCTTTGCTGCAGTTACTTTTATATTCTACGCATACTGCCCTCCTACTTCACCCTCGGCAGATCCCACTCAAAATGCGCTGCCAGAACGCGTATCACCACCACCAGGAATGCCGCTGCCCACAATGCGCCGACAGAGCTGATGACCCTGTCTGCGGTATAATAATACACCATGGCTCCCGCCAGAGCCGCCAGGGCATAGATTCGTTTCCGAAAAATCTTCGGCACCTCCCCGGCCATGGTATCCCGCAGCATGCCGCCGCCCACACCGGTAAGCACGCCCACAAAAATGGACAGGAATCCGTTATCCCCATATCCGCAGTCTATGGCTGTCCTCACGCCGATAACCGCAAACAGCCCCAGTCCCAGGGAATCCACCAGGTTGAGAAGCAGTTCAAACAGGTGGCGGTTCTTCTCTGACCAGGTATGGCGGGCCAGGACAAATGCCAACAGCGCCGTAACGGTGGCCCAGGCCACGTAGACAGGGTTCTGAAACGCAGCCGGCGGCGTGATGCCCAGAAGCAGATCCCGTATAATGCCGCCGCCCACTGCCGTCACCACCCCCAGGACCACCACACCCAGAATATCCATTTTCTTCCGGATTGCCGTCATGGCGCCGGAGACGGAAAATGCCACCGTCCCTAAGATTTCCGTTATGGATACCATATACTCTATCCAGTTCATATGATTATGTATCTCCTTCTCTGCATCCCCATTTATGAACCACATGTCTCGCCTGATAAAAGCTTCTCCCTACGCCCGCAGCCGGAAGGTCTTCGGCGCCAGTTTATACACCAGAATACAGGCCAGAATGCTGTACAGCACACAGAAAACAATGGTCATCACCCCGAAAATCAGGGTCTGCATGCGGATCTGCATCAGGTAATAGCAGCCCAGGTAAGTCAGTATGGAAACCAGACGGTAGGTTCCCCCTTTCATCTGCGTTCCTGCCGTATAGGGCTGCAGCAGATAATAAATCGTCAGGTAATGAATGGAAAAGAAAACACTCATACACAGGACCGATACCACCAGGACGGCGTAATTCAGCGGCTGGGGCGTCCCTCCCGAAACGAAAAGAAGCAAAGCCAGGCCCACTCCCATCACCAAAGCCGGAACCGCATTGATTTTTATAATCTCCCGCAGACGTATCCGGAACAGCTTCAGTACAAATCCGGGCTGTTTGTAAAAAGAATAGGTCAGCAGGCTGTGGTCACAGTTCATGAACAGGGCCTGGGTAAAACCGGTTCCCCGGTTAATGGCATACATGATAAAGGCAAAATAAGGCAGCCATGTCAGCACCAGTTCATTGACTACGGGCTTCAGTTCCGGTTTCAGATACAGAAACAGCATGGTTCCGCAGACCAGAAAGGCGCAGACAGAGGCTATCTTTTCCGCGGAATTCCAGAGAATTTTCCGGTGTCTTTTGATAAACAGTTCATTCAGGTACTCAAAGCCTTTTCTGTCACTGGAAATGGTGGTGTCTGTGGAAATCTTTTTCTCGCTGACTGTCTTGGCATTCTGTTTTACGCTGTCCATCTGGTGCAGGGAATCAGCCAAAAGCTGCTGATTGATTTCCCTGTACTCCCTGAAGGAATAAATTTTGCCTGCGGACAGAAGCCCCAGGGGAATGGCGGCAAGCAGCAGCGAAACGGAAACCGCTTCTGGAAGCAGAATTCCCAGGGCCGGCAGTCCATAGGCTATGCCCAACAGCAGCGCCACGCAAACCCATCCCGCCTTTCCCAGTTTGTTTTCATTGTAAACCCTGCCGCTGCGCTCATAATCCAGGAGAGAACACGCCGCTGCCGTCAGCTTGCAGCCGCAGACGGAAAGGGGAAGCAGCAGGCACAGCCACAGCGGAAGCCCTGCCAGGAAACCGAATCCCACCATAAGGGGCAGAAAACCAACGGCGACTTTCAGGATGGAATAGGTATAGTTCACAATTGTATACTCTCCGGCGTCCATCCGCATGAGTATCATGGCATAATATTTGTCCCTGGAAGGGTTGAACAGCGCCGTGTTTGCATAGCTGCCGATCAGGGTCAGCGGCAGCAGAATGTGCAGAAACACCGCCCCTGTATCCAGGCCCTCATACAGTATCCCGGGTCCTGAAACCATCAGCAGAAGATACAGAAATTTCCCCAGAAATATGGTACACAGCTCCCACAGAACCGCCAGGACATTGGCAAATATTTTCAGTCCCCAGACCCCGTAGAGCGCATCCGGCAGCAGTTTTTTCACCAGTGGAATCTGCTTCAGGGAATGTAAAATGCCGTTCACACGATAGGTATTTTTCAGGGAAAAGGATATTTTGAATGTTTTAATCATGATCTTCCTCCCGAAGCGCGGCGATAATCTTGTCCCGGAACTCTCCCGCATCCAGATGCTGCTTTTCCACCACTTCCAGTTCCCCGTGATTCAGGAGGACAATTTCGTCGCACAGATCCAGGGCCAGGTCCATGATATGGGTGGAAAACAGGATAATGCGGCCGCTTTTCAGGGAGCGGAGCAGCTGCTTCATCTCCTCCGCCACCACCACATCCAGGGAGGTCAGAGGTTCGTCCAGAAGCAGCAGATTGGGCCGGGCGATAATGTTCACCAACATCTGCATCTTGTTTTTCATGCCGTGGGAATAATCCTTCAGCAGTTTGTCCCGGTCCTCCGGGGCAATGCTCATGTAGTCAAAATATTCGTCCAGGGGTCTGGCAGCCCCGATGGTCTTCTCGTTTATATCCAGGAAAAATTTCAGAAATTCCCTTCCGGTAAGGAATTCCGGCACCGTTGGCGTGGAAAGGACATAGCCGATATCCTGGGGCGTAATCTCCCGCCTGCCCGTCTCCGTCTCCAGAAAGAAGGCTCCCCCGTCTGCCCGGATATCCCGGTTGAGGCAGTTGAACAGGGTGGTTTTGCCTGCGCCGTTCCTGCCCAGAAGGCCGTAAATTTTGCCCTCTTCAAAGGTGAAGGTGATGTCCCGCAGGACCTCCTTTTTCTCAAAATGCTTGGATAAGTGTTCGATTATAAATTTCATGTATTTCTCCTCACAGTCTGTTTATCGTTGCTTTTTTGTCGGCAGGTCTGCCTGGAAACCTCCAGTACATCCGCCAGTTCTTCCTGATTCATACCGCAGTTTTTTCGAATTTCTTCCAGGCGGTTCTTCATGGCTGCCCTCCTCTCTCATCCCGGGCTGCCCGCTTCCGACATCCTTCCCGCTTTTGTCCGTCCGGGCAAAGCCGTGCTGTATGTAAAGCGTGCTTTTCATATTCCGATTATAATCCGCTTTCCCCAAAATATCAAGGATACTTTCCGTCTAAAGCTTCTCGCAAAATTGCACAGAGCGCAAATTGCACAGAGCGCAATTTTGACTTCGCGAGAGAGGCTGTCTGAACTGTTAAAGCTTATCATTTAAAATCATGTTCTCATACCTGCCGAAAATATCCTCATAGGAAAAACCAAGCACCAATTTCAGTATCACAAGGTCAGAAGCAAAAATGTTGCGGTTTCCCTGTTCGATTTTTGAATAGGTTGATTCAGACATCCTGCTTCCATATAAATTTGCCTTCCGTACCACATCCATCTGGGTATAACCTGCACGTTTTCGAAATGCTTTCAATGTTTCTCCAATCGGAATGTCAAGAATTACTTTGGTCATATTTACTGATTTTCCTTTCTGAACCGGACTATATCGTCTGATTTCTATTGATTATAGCAAAAAAATAAGGGAATCCCCATGAGAAAATTGCTTTTTTTCCGAAAATGACATATACTGGAAACATACGAAAATCAGCCCCATCAGGGCGGAAATAGGAAAAAATGGAAACAGGAAAATTGCTTTCTAAAGAACCAGGAGAAAAAACATGAAAAAAACAGTCATCGTGAACATTTATAACTTTATCCGCATGTCCCATGTAGAGCCCAGTATCTTCATCCAGGACGATTTTGAAACTGTCCGAAACCAGATCATTTTGATCCGCCAGTATGGTTTCCCGGCAACTTACGCCCTGAAATACGATACTCTCATGGAGCCGCGTTACCAGGAGCTGCTGAAAAACCATACCGGTGAAGGCGACGAAATCTCCGCCTGGTGGGAAATCACCCAGCCGCTGTGCCAAAAGGCGGGCGTAACCTTCCGCGGGGCATGGACGGAGGAATTCGACGAGCGGGTGAACAGCGCCTACTGCATCGGTTACACCCCGGAGGAGAGGCGGAAACTGGTGGACGCCTACATGGACGACTTTAAACAGGTATTCGGCTTCTATCCCAAAACCATCGGTTCCTGGGTTTTGGATACGGTGACCATATCCCATGCGGCTGAAAAGTACGGTATCGTGGGAAGCGCCATCTGCCGGGACCAGATGGGAACGGACGGTTTCACGCTATGGGGCGGTTTCCCCAACGGTATCTATTACCCGAGCCGCCGCAACGAAAACATGCCCGCCAATACCCGAGACGGGCAGCTTGACATACCCATGTTCCGGCTGCTTGGCCCTGACCCCATCTACAACTTCGAGCAGGATGTGCGCTCCGGCCTTCAGGGTGTCTACACTTTGGAACCCTCCTGGCTTATCGGCAGAAACGAGAAATGGATTTCCTGGTTTTTCGGCTGCCTCACGGAGGAAGACTCCCTGGGGGTAGGCTATGCCCATGTGGGGCAGGAAAACAATTTTCTCTGGGAAAACATCAAACCGGGCATGGAACCCCAGTTAAAACATCTGAAAAAACTCCGGCAGGAAGGAAAAGTCCGCATTGAAACCATGGCGGACAGCAGCGCCTGGTTTAAACGCGCCTACCGTCTGACTCCGCCCATGACCTTCCAGGCTTCCGGGGACTGGGATACGGATCGGAATCTTTCCGCCCAGTGGTACGCCTGCAGCAATTACCGCCTGGGCTTTTTGGGGGAGGAAGGCCATCTGCGCATCCGGGATTTCTTCCTGTACCGTCAGGAGTATCCCTCCAGATATCTGAATGCACCCATGGACAATGCCAAGAGCAATTTCGACGCTCTTCCCGTATTATTTCCCCAAATCTGGATTGACCAAAGATGGATTGGTAAGAGGCCCTATATCAGGCTGACGGCAGAAAACGGACAGGAGCCTCTGGGAAAAATCGTTTATCAGGCTCTGGACGAGCTTACCGCCCAGGCAGTTCTCTCTGAAGAGAAGTCCGGCGCACGGCTGGCCTGCTTTACCATGCATCCTGACCGCGTTCTGTTGGAGGGGGATTACCGCCTGTGCTTTGATACCCTTCCGGTCTTTCGTTCCCTGGAAAACGACGGAAAAGAGATCTCCATGGAATACCGGGGATTTTCTTTCGGTTTTACGGTGGAAACAGGCAGAATCCTCCGGGCGGACACAGAGGGTGTGGTCCTTTGTCCGGAAGAGGGAAAAATCAGTCTCCGCCTGGGCGTAGCCGCAGACAAACAGACCATATTTTCACAGGAATACCTGGCAGGCCAGGTCCCGGAACCGTCCTTCCAGGGCGGGGCAGACAGCATTCCCCACTGCAAAACAGCCGGCGCCTTCCAGGTACCTCCCATGGCGCCTGTTATGGAGCCGAAATCCTGCGTCTTCCCGGCAGGCTCCGTGCAGCAAATCCGTATCCATGCCCCGGAGTCCGGTGAAATCCGTTATACTTTGGACGGCACACAGCCCGCAAAGGATTCGCCCTGCTATACCGCTCCTCTCACAGTACAGTCCGACACAGACATCACCGCCGGTCTGTTTCTTCCGGATGGACGATGCAGTGAAATAATATCATCGAAATACCGTTTTTCCGTTCCTGGGATTCGCCTTACAAGCGAAACGCGTTTTGATCCCCGTCCCGTGTTCCGGGGAAATGGCATTGCGGATCTTCTGGAGCCTGTCCGGGGTTCCCTGGACTATCTGGACGGCAGGTGGCGGGGCACCCTGGGGAATCTGGAAATCTGCGGACAGCTTCCGGCGCCTATGCCCGTAGAGCAGATCACCGTGGGCTTCCTCTCCCATCACCGCGTGGGCGTTATTTATCCGGAATTTCTGGAGCTTTACACCGGGCCTGACCCGGAGCATATGACCCTCACTGCCAGACTGGAAATTCCCTGTAAACCCTGCGCCCGGGAAATCGCCGTACAGGATTTCTCTCTTCCCGTCCGGGACGTAATCGGCGCTTTCCGGTTTGTGGCGCACAGATATGCGAAAATGCCTCAATGGTGCTGTTACAGAGGCTCCACCGGCGTGTTTACCATGGCGGATAATATTATCGTCTCTCCCGGGGACATGCCATAGGATAAGGTAAAAAGATAAGGCAGGCAGCAGAAAGCGCTGCTGTCTTTGAAATCATTCAGGAGGTTGCTGAAAAGATGGGAAATTATTTGAATATCGGCAATGCCGGTTTTGCTGCAATCAGAAAAGGAATCTATATCGACAAAACCGGCCTGATCTCCTTCCTTAATAATGTTCTCGGTACAGCTGATAAACTGATTTGCGTAAGCAGACCAAGGCGGTTCGGCAAATCGTTTGCAGCGAAAATGCTGTGTGCATATTATGATAAAAGCTGTGACTCCCGAGAACTGTTCCAGGGAACGGAAATTACCGGGGATACTTCTTTTGAAAAATACCTGAATCATTACAATGTAATCTATCTGGATATTACACTGTTCACTTCCCGGGCTTCCGACATAAGGAATGTGGTGCGTGACATCAACCAGGCAGTCACGGAAGAAATCGCGGAAACATTCCCCGGAGTACCGAAAGGAGCTGACCTGGCTGAAACCCTTGTTTGCACTGCCAAATCCACAGGTCAGAAATTTATCATGATCATCGACGAGTGGGATGCGCTTATACGTGAAGCAAAAGACGATATTACAGTACAGAAAGAATATATTTTTTTCCTGCGGAGCCTCTTCAAGAGCAGTTGGACAGATGTAATATTTGACGCTGCTTATATAACGGGAATTTTGCCTATCAAAAAATACGGCACACAGTCGGCAATGACAGATTTCCGGGAATATACCATGCTCGCCCCAAAGCGTCTTGCGGAATATGTGGGTTTCACAGAGAGCGAAGTTCAGATGCTTTGCGGCAGATACGGCATGGATTTTGAAGAAGCCCGAAGATGGTACGATGGCTATTCTTTCAGACGGGTAAAGTCCGTATACAGCCCAAGCTCTGTAATTGAAGCAGTCAGAAATGAGGAATTCGGCAACTACTGGACCCAGTCAGAAACCTATGAGTCTCTCAAACTTTACATTGAAATGGATGAAGACGGTCTGAAGGAGTCCATTGTCCAGATGATTGGAGGAATGCGGGTTAAAATAGACGCAGGCACCTTTCAGAATGACTTGACCACACTCAAATGCAGAGACGATGTCCTGACACTCCTGGTTCATCTTGGCTACCTGGCTTACGACGCAGACAACAGAATGGTATACATTCCCAATGAGGAAGTCCGGGAAGAATTTATCCGTGCGGTAACCACCGGAAAACATACGGAAGTCGCAAAGCTGATCCGCAATTCCGATCATCTGTTGGAAGCCACCCTGAACAAGGATGAAGAGGCTGTCGCGGCAGCGATGGATGAAGCACACACGGCAGCAACAGCACCGACTTTTTACAATAATGAACAGGCTCTCCGCAGTGTTATCCGAATGTCTTATATCAGCTGCCTGGATGAATTTCTTAAAATTGAAGAACTGCCGTCAGGACACGGATACGCAGATGTGGTGTTCTTCCCCAGAAAAACCTCCTCCCTGCCGCTGCTATTGATTGAATTAAAGTGGGACAGAACAGAGTATGGCGCAATTGCACAGATTAAAAACAAAGATTATCCACAAGCATTAAAAGAATATGGCGGAAATCTTCTTCTGGTGGGAATCAATTACAATCCCAAGACCAGAAAACATTCCTGTAAAATAGAAAGTTTTCGCAAAAAGTAGTGCAGAAGAAGAACTGCCGAAGCTGCCTGCATTCAGGACACTTCATCCAAATGCAGGCAGCTCCCTTCTATTCCTGCTGCCCCTCCGGCAGAAATTTCTTCTTATAATTCTCAATACAGTCCTCAATAACCTTCACGGCTTCCTGGGCACCGCCGAATTCGTTGACCACAGTGGTCTTTCCCTCCAGAAATTTATAGACGGAAAAGAAATGCTTCAGTTCCTCGAAAATATGTTTCGGCAGTTCCGAAATATCGGTATATTTCATGTAGGTAGGATCACCGTAGGGAATGGCGATGATCTTCTCGTCTCCCAGGCCGCTGTCCTCCATCCGCATGACGCCAATGGGATAACAGCGCACCAGAGTCAGGGGCTGTATGGCTTCCGAACAGAGCACCAGAACATCCAGGGGATCATGGTCATCTCCGTAGGTTCTGGGAATAAAGCCGTAATTCATGGGATAATGGGTGGCCGTATACAGGATCCTGTCCAGGATCAGCATCCCTGTCTCCTTGTCCAGTTCGTATTTCTTGTTGCTTCCCTTGGGTATTTCAATTACCGAAATGAAATCCGTGGGGAAAATTCTCTCTTCGCTGATGTCATGCCAAATATTCATCTCCTGTACTCCTTCCTGCCGGGAAGGTGTCTCCCTCTTCCGGCCCCTGACGGCATATCGAATTGCTCCTATGACACTCCTGCGTTTCCTTACACAGGCGGCTGCCATTCCTTCTGCCGCGTCTTCCTATATTCGGAAACATCGGTTTCCAGGATAATCCTGCGAAGAGGCAGGATCCTTCCCGGGGATACGGAGAGTTCATCCACCCCCATGGCAAGAAATTCCCCGGTCAGCGCCGGATCCGCAGCCAATTCTCCGCAGATACCTGCCCGGATGCCTGCCTTATGTGCATTGTCCACCACCAGATGAATCATCCGCAGCACAGCGGGATGATAGGTATCCCGAAATCCGTCCAGTGCACTGTTCTGACGGTCCACAGCCAGCAGATACTGGGTCAGATCATTGGTTCCGATGCTGAAAAAATCCACTTCCCCGGCCAGAAGATCACTGATAATGGCTGCGGCAGGGGTCTCGATCATAATCCCCTGTTCCGGATTCCCATAAGCCTCTCCCCGGGCATCCAGTTCCTGCTTTGCCTCTTCTACAAGCTCCCGGATCCTGCGGATCTCCTTCAAGCCGGTAATCATGGGATACATAATTGCTATTTCTCCGTAAATACTTGCACGGAAAAGCGCTCTTATCTGGGTCTTGAAAATCTCCGGCCTGGTCAGGCAGATACGGATGGCCCGGCAGCCCAGAGCCGGATTCTCTTCCTTTTCCATCCCAAAATAACCGCATTCCTTATCCGCCCCGATATCCAGTGTGCGGATAACCACCCTCTTTCCGCCCATGGCCTCCGCCGCAGCGCGGTAGATCTGAAACTGTTCCTCCTCTGATGGAAAGTCCTCCCTCTCCAGGTACAGGAATTCACTCCGGAACAGCCCGATTCCTCCTGCATCGTTCTGCAGCGCCGCATCCAGGTCTCTGATGTTTCCAATATTAGCATACAACAGGATAGGCTGACCGTCAAGGGTGATGTTTTGCCTGCCTTTCAGGGTCCGGAGAAGCTCTGCCCTCTCCTTTTCCGCATCCCGGGCCTTCCGCATTCTATGCTCCGTCTCTTCATCCGGGTCTATGTAGATCACCCCGGCCGTTCCGTCCACAATTCCTCTCTTCCCGTCCACACTGCCGTCCAGGGGAATCCCCGCCCCCACCACTGCGGGAATCCCCATGGTTCCGGCCAGAATGGCAGTGTGGGAATACGGAGAACCCTGAACCGTCACAAGAGAAAGCACCCTGTCCCTGTCAAGCTGCACTGTCTCGGAAGGCGCCAGGTCTTCTGCCACAAGAATCACCGGTTCGTCAGCCCTGAAGCTTGTCTCTTTCCCGTTCTGAAGAAGGACAGGCCCAGATGCCGATACTTCCCTGCCCTGAAAAACGCCAGGCTGACGTTCCGACATATTCTCTCCCCGAAGAACCGCAAGCAGACGCTCCGACACATCCTTCACATCCGCTGCCCTCTCTCTCATGTACGCATCCTCCATGGCTGCAAACATTCCTGCAAACTTGTCTGCTGTACGGACCACCGCATATTCCGCATTGACGGACTGGCCCAAAATGATATGCTCCACTTCCTTCCGGTAACCGCCGTCCTCCAGGATCATTCGGTGGATTTCAAATATGGCCGCATTGGTCTCCCCCACCTCCTGCAGGGCTTTCTCATACAATCCGCTCAACTGAACCAGGGCTATGTCCGTGGCTTCCCGGTATCGCCGCACTTCCGCTTCCGGGTCTTTTACCTTCTCTTGATCTGCCTGTATCTTCTTTTTCCCATAAACCAGAACCCTGCCCATGGCAATTCCGCCGCATACGCCTTTTCCATGATATACCTGCATCTCCACCTCCGGATACCCATCCCCATTGCGCTGTCTGCTCTCCCGTTGCTCTGCCGACGCTTCCCTTTGTCCGCCTATTCGCCCGTTGCTCTCTGCTCTCCCGTTGCTCTGCCGCCGCTTCCCTTTTGTCCGCCTATTCGCCCGTTGCTCTCCGCTTTCCCGTTGCTCTGCCGACGCTTCCCTTTGTCCGCCTATTCGCCCGTTGCTCTTTCCTCTCTCTCGTCAGCTTACCGACACTTCCCCTTTGTCCGCCTATTCGTCCGTTGCTCTATCCGCTCTCTCCTTGGCCTGTCGCCTCTTCCTTTTCTCTTCCTGCCTTTTCTTGTTGGCCTGCCGCCTTTTTCTCTTGTCTGTCTGCGCCTCCGTTTCCCACGTCCGCCTGCTGCTCATGTTCAGTCCGCCAGCTGCCTGTATACGGCCATAACTTCCTCCCGGGTAGCCAGGAATTCCGAAAATGCGCTTGCGCTTCCGGCCGCCATTCCCATATGGAAGGCATGTCTGTAGTCTTTCTTTCTCATCCATCCTGCCAGGAAGCCTGCCACCATGGAATCACCTGCCCCCACGCCGTTGATCAGTTTTCCCTTGGGCGCAGGCGCTTCATAGATATTCCCGTCTTCCGCCGCCAGAACCGCTCCCTCTCCTGCCAAAGAAACCAGGACATTGCCTGCTCCCATCTCCTGCAGCCTTTTCGCATAGGGAATCACCGCCTCCCTGTCAGCCAGTTCCACGCCGAAAATCTCACCCAGTTCATGGTTGTTTGGTTTTACCAGAAAGGGATGATATTCCAGTACCTTGACTAACAGCTCCCTTTCGGCGTCAACCACGGTCAGCACGGCTTTTCCGGACAGCCGCCTTAGAATCTCTCCATAGATATCATCCGGTACAGAACGGGGAATGCTTCCCGCCAGTACCAGTACGTCTCCCTCACCCAGAACGGCAAGCTTCTCCAACAGCTGCTCCAGTGCGTCCTTGCCGATTACGGGTCCGCAGCCGTTAATCTCCGTTCCTTCTATAGACTTTAACTTCAGGTTGATTCTGGAGATTCCGCCAGAAACAGGGATGAAATCTGCCTTCACCCCCATCTCTTCCACCCGTCGGACAATCTCCGCGCCTGTAAATCCCGCCGCAAACCCAAGCGCCGTATTTTCCAGGCCCAGATTGCCCAGAACCATTGAGACATTCAGGCCTTTCCCGCCGGGCAGGATCAGTTCGGAACCGGTGCGGTTTGTGGTGCCCGTTTTAAAATCCTCCACCGATACAATGTAATCCAGTGACGGGTTAAACGTAACTGTATAAATCATGTCCTGCCTCCCTGCGTATATTTCTTTATCATTTCCCTTTCAAATATGCATTTGCCTTCTTTCCTTTCAGAGACCTGACAGCAAATTCCGTCCTGAATTCTATTATAGATTCCTTTTCCGGCAAGATCAATGGCTTTGCCGGTAAAAATTCAAAACCTGCCCGTTACCGCCTGCCGTTCCCTTCGTTCACAGCAAAAAGAATGCTTTTTGTACCCCCAATGCTTCGCGGCAGAGGTTGTGTGAATGATTGCAGCAGGCTGTTACAAAGGAACAGGGAGACCGGATCTCAATTAAGAATATGTCCTGATGATTTCCTCCGCAATCGCACGCTTGGAGACACAGCGGTCCATGGCCTGTTTTTCTATATAGCGATGGGCATTCGGTTCGTCCATCTTGATCTCGCTTATTAAAAGCCACTTTGCACGGTTTACAATGCGGATTTCTTCCATTTTTTCTTCAATAGAGAGCGTTTTCTTCTCTGCTCTGCGGAGCCGTTCCCTTGCGCTTGCCATCCAGCCCAGCGCTGTCATGATTGTCTGCCGGGAGATTGGCTTCGGGAGAGTGAAAACACCGTGCTCGGCCACTTTGTCGTATAGTTCTGCATGAAGTTCCCCGCGGACCATCAGCAGGACTACGGTTCCTATTGAACCACATGCATCTATGGCGAATCTTGTCCCCATATCGTCGGGTAAGGGTGCGTTGACAATGACATAGTCGTATGCCCGCTGGACAAAAGCTCTTTTCGCGGCGCTGATGTTTGACACCACATGAACAGGCGCGTACTTGGATTCGGGGAGCAGCGCGGTGAGAGCGCTGTTTAAACTCTCTGCCGCAGAAACGATCAGAACACTGTATATCCGTTCTTTTAGACTCATCTTGTACGCCTCCTATTCCAGTTCCTTTATGGATTGCAGTAGATGTCCAGGATGGCCCCGGGCACATGGGTCTTGATGAACTGGCTCGCCGCCGCGATTCTGCGCGCCGAAGGCAGATCCTGGGGCAGTTTCCTGAACTTTGCCAGAGTCTCGGCATCGGCTTTATACAGATTGATGTCCGCAGCCTCCGGCAGGTCCGGTTTGTTTTGCAGCCCGTAGAGGCCGGCATGGATCATCAGCGCAAATGCCAGATAGGGATTGGCCGCGGGATCGGGGGAACGAAGTTCGGCCCTGTGGTATTCTCCTATGGCCGCCGGAATGCGGATCAGTTGAGAGCGGTTTTCCTTTGACCAGGAAAGAAAGCCGGGGGCCTTATTCTGTCCGAAGCGCTTGTAGGAATCTTCGTTGGGGTTTAGGAACGCGGTCATTTCTTCCGTTTTCTCAAGGATACCGGCAATCACATGATAAAGATTTTCCGCATTTTCACTGGGTCTTACCGAGATATTGATATGAAATCCGTTTCCCGGCTCATGATCAAGGGGTTTGGCGGAAAAATCCGCATACAGGCCGTTCCGCTGGGCAACGATTTTTACCACGGTTTGAAATGTCATGACATTATCCGCCGCGGTAACGGCATCGGAATAGCGAAAGTCGATTTCATTCTGTCCAGGCCCCTCCTCGTGGTGGGAGCTTTCGGGCCGAATGCCCATCTGCTCCAGGGTGAGGCATATTTCACGGCGGATGTTTTCCCCCCGGTCTTCAGGAGCTATGTCCATATATCCTGCTTCGTCATAGGGGATTTTGGTTGGCCGTCCCCATTCATCTAATCGAAAGAGATAGAACTCCTGTTCGGCGCCGAACAGGAACGAAAAGCCTGCTTTCCCGGCGTCGTCCACCGCTTTTTTCAGGAAGCTGCGGGTATCGCACTCAAAGGGCGTGCCGTCCGGATAGGAGACGCCGCAGAACATCCGCACCACCCGTCCGTGTTCCGGACGCCAGGGAAGGGGCATTAAGGTTTCCGCATCGGGATGAAGCAGCAGGTCTGACCTTGTCTCATCGCCGAAACCTGCGATGGCGGAGGCATCAAAGGCGATTCCGTATGCAAAGGCACGGGGAAGCTCCTCCGCCATAATGGATATATTCTTCTGTCTGCCGAACACATCGCAGAAGGCAAGGCGGATAAATTTCACATCTTCCTCCCTGACGTACTGCATGACCTCTTCCTTTGAATACTTCATACTATCTACCCTCTTCCTTTCCATGATTGATACCGCACGCCGGTAAAACTTGCCGCGAATCCCGCCGCAAGGTGCCGCAGGATACCTTTGAGCATTTCCCCGCTATCCGTTCCGGCGGTCTGCGGTTTAGTTTGCCACATACATCTGCCTGTAGGGACTTTTGCTGTCGGGAGTAATGACAGTAAAGGGCGAGGACAGCACCTGGCGGATGTCGTAACCGAATAAATCGC
>CAJULV010000040.1:18066-35152 GCA_910587555.1 uncultured Acetatifactor sp. | reverse complement strand
AAGCTCGGTATTCTGCCATTAAATTAAGGGCGGGTGCTGGCGGCACTGCCGCCTACATATCCCCTAAACTATCTGCCTCTTCCAGATAGCCTATGATTTCCTCTAAGCTGTCTACGTTCTCCTGCATCTGTTCTCCCCTCTCTGCGTTCTGCAATCCCTCTGGCAGATTTTCGTAGCTCTCCTGCTCTTCGTCCCGTACCTCTTCTAAAATGTCCTTTGCTTGGCTAATCAGCTCCGCTGCCTCTGCAATCCTCTTACGCCTTGCTTTATTCATGCTTTATGCTCTCCTTTCTTTTAGGGTTTATAATGTCGCCTGCGCTACGTCGGCTGTATATGTCAGCTTATCCGTGCCGCTGCGCTCAATTTCTTTATAAATCGTATCTCTGTGTGTTCCTACTGCTGCCGCAATCTCTACTATGCTGTCGCCTGCCTTAAGCATCTTTTCTATTGTCCGTCTGTCCTCATAGCGCAATCTCTTGTATCTCCTTGCCATTGTTTCCCGCTCCTTTCTATGTGGTCGGCTTTCGCCGCCCTTTGTCCTATTTTGTTGCTGCCTCTATGCAAAGAGGCTTGCAAAGAATGTGCATACATAAAAGCCCTTTTATCGCTGTCGGCAAATCATACGGTATAACCTTTTCTACGTTGCACTGGTCGCACATTGCATTTATGCCCGCTATCTGCCATTCCTCTATATCGTTCTCTCTATCCCTTAAAAACTCTGCTGCGTCCCTTGCCTCTCTCATGCAGTCTTTCATTACCTTTGCGTTGTTGTCATGTGCGCTTACTCTAAATTGCAGCTTGTCTGGTTCTTCTTTGCACTGCCTCTCAAACTCTGCCGCCTCTCTTTTCTCTGCGTCCTCTTCCTTAAGCATTTCATCAGCAAACCAGTAAACCAGTTTATACATTCTCTTGATTGCTTTCTGGCGGCTCTCGCTAAGCTCTTCCTTTTCCTCATGTGCTGGCTTATTCTCTACCTTGTCAACGTACAAGCGGCTTTTGCTGTGTTCTGTACTCCAAAACTCTGTTACGCCGTCCTCTGTTTTTTCGTAAAACGTCCCGCTGCCGTCCTTGCATACGTACTGCTTATGAATGACGTTGTTTTCCATGTCTGAAATTTCTTCATACTCTTTGCCGTACAATACTGCTGCCTTTGCTGCCTCATACTCTTTTAATATCACTCTTTCCATTCTGTTTACCTCTCTTTCGTTGTAAAAAAATAAGCGTGCTAGAGTTTCTACACTCTGCACGCTCTCCTTTTTCTCTGCTATATCAATAAAAAAAGAAATTCGGCAGAGGTTTAAAACCTCTTGTCGAATTTCATTCTAAAACTTATCATCGGGAACTGAGATTGAGGACTGAGACAGAACGGATACAAAGGTTTGGGAGGCGTACTTGATTTTATATGCCCCCTGACGGGAAAGCAATACTTCCTTTCCCGTCAGGGGGCATTATGGGCAATGTTGATATCATAGTCACAGGGTAGTAATCCGCATGAATAGAAGCCGAGTTCATCTCCTGCGCAGGGTAAAGCCACCTACCAGACGATTCAGCAGGGCGGCCTGGTTGGAAAGCTCTTCGCTGGTGGCGGCGCTCTCTTCGGCAGTGGCGGAATTAGACTGGACTACCTCAGAGATCTGGCTGACAGCTAAGGTAACCTGGTTGATGGATCCTGTCTGCCGTTCCACTGCTTCCGCCATCAAATCCATCTGTTCCGCCGCCTGTCCGGCCAGCTCCACCACCCGGGTTACGGAGGCGGTGACATTGGTGACGGCTTCCCCTCCGTTATTAACCGCTTCGATAGAGCGGTGGATCAGTTCCATGGTAGCCTTGGCAGCCTGGTCGGATTTCGCGGCAAGTTCGCGCACCTCATTTGCCACTACGGCAAAGCCCTTGCCTGCTTCACCGGCCCTTGCGGCCTCCACAGAGGCGTTCAGTGCCAGAATGTTGGTCTGCAGGGCAATGTCTTCAATGGTGTCAATGATATGTTTGATCTCATTGGAAGAGGCGGTAATCAGCTCCATGGCCCGGTTCAGGTCTTCAATGTTCCGGTTGCTTTCCAATAGCTGCTCCTGTGCGCCGTCCACTGCGTTTTTGGTCTGCTGAGACAGCTGAACGGTCTTTTTGGCGTCCTTGTCCATGTCGGACAGGGTGGAAGAGAGTTCGACGACGGCGCTTGCCTGCTCCGTGGAACCCTGTGAGAGGGCGGTGCTGGAGGAGGCTACCTGGGCGGAGCTGTTGGAGACCTGGCCGCTTGCCTGGGAGATGCCGCCAAGCGTCTGATTCAGTTTGTCGTTTATGGCCTCCAGATCCTCCCGGAGGGCAAGAAAATCACCGGGATAGTCCGCACGGAGGCTGTCTGCAGTCAGGTCGCCGCCTGCAATGCTGTTGAGTACGGTACCGATTTCGGCCAGCATACATCTGAAATTTTCCACCAGATGAGCGGTGGAATCAGACAGAATGCGGGTTTCGTCCTGTGTGTTCACCTGAGGAAGAGGGCTTTTCAGGTCGCCCTCCGAGAGCTGGTGAAGGCGGTTGGCACACTTGACGATGGGTCCGGTAAAGGATTTGCAGACGGGGGCGGAAAGCAAGATTACCAGGATGCAGAGGAGTACGCCCACCACCAGCTGAATATTGTTGCCGATATAGGCATAGCGCAGGAACTCGTCCTCGCTGATGGTGACGCCCACACTCCATCCGTCCGTACCGGGTATGGGAGCGTATCCCTGCATGTAATTCCCGTTGTCTCCGGGATAGGTATACTCGCCTACGCCCTGTTCTCCGGCGATCATTTTCTGCTCGATGCCGCCCAGATCCTGTATGTATTTGTCATTCGGGTTGGAAGGCATCTCGCGGACAAGATTTTCCATGCTCAGAACTTCTTCCGCCTCCAGGGCGGCAATGGTAGTCCCCTCCTTATCCAAAATGTAGGCGTCTCCGTTTTCGCCGATCTGAATCTCGTCAATAATAGACTGCAGGAGATAGGTGTCGCACTGGAAATAGACCACGCCCTGCACGGCGCCGGCGGATGTAACAGGAGCGGATATTATCATAAACGTATCGTCATCGTTTATGTACGGGGGGGACATGTAGGTTTTGCCTTCCAGGGCAGCCTGAAAAAACGGCTGTCCGGAGATCGTTACGTCATGGACGGAATCGTATCCCGTGGTATCCGCCATGCCCCCAAAACGCATGTAATAAGTGTTTACTTTAGTTTGTATAAACGCCTGCTTCTCTGCGGGGGATATTTCCGGGTCCGAGAGAAGAGGGGAGGATGCTATTTCTGAAATGGTCAGGGTGTAGGTAGAGATCATGTTCTGGGCGGCCAGGGCAGCCAGAGCCGTGGTTTCGCGCAGCGTCTGTTCGATGGCTGTCAGGGTGGAACGCCTGGAGATCACTGTACTCAGCGCCACATTGATGAGGGAGACGCCCAGGGCGGCAATCATTATCAGTATCATGATTTTGGTCTGAATCTTTTTCATTGCTTTTTTGGCTGCATTTCGCAGCACCAGCCTCCTTTATTTGTTCTTGTATATATCCGGAAACCGTATTCATACCTGAAAATCTTTGCCGATGCTGTACAGCGGGCGTGCATCTTGGCTGCCTACGGCGGGAAGCGGCAAAAGTATATACTCACGCGTATAAAACGGCCTCATGCCTGTCGGATATGGGAAAGCGGCAGGCAGGATTTACCATATTATATTACACGAGATTACATCGGATTGCAAGCTGTTAGGGCTGTTCTTTTTTGCTTGATATTAATTTGACGGTTGTCTATAATAGATCCTGTGATCTCGGGAAGCTGTTCTTGCTTCCCGGGATGGAATTTGGATTTCAGGGCTTGCAGCGGGGCTTTTGCACGGGACCGTATGAAAATGGGAGCGTCTCGGGCTTTCGGCCGTAAGTTATAGAAGGCAGGGGCAGGATGATGAAACATATTTTGGTGATTGACGATGATATACACATTGGGAATGTACTTGAGGAAGCGTTGAACAAAGAGGGATATCGGGTTTCCCGTGCCTATTCCGGGACGGAGGCGTTGTTTGTGCTGTCCTGTACGAAACCGGATCTGATACTGCTGGACCTGATGCTTCCGGGACTGAACGGCGGAGAGATTTTGCCCCGGTTAAAAGGACTCCCCGTTATTGTGGTCAGTGCCAGGGTTGAAATTGACAATAAAGTGGATTTGCTGCTTGGCGGGGCGGCGGATTATGTGACGAAACCCTTTGCCATGAAGGAGCTGCTGGCCAGGATTTCCGTACAGCTTCGGAAGCCTTCCGACGTGCCTGCCGGCAATGTGCTTTCTTTTGATGATATTACGCTTAATATTGATTGCCATACCGTTAATGCCGGCGGCGCGGAGGTGAGATTGACGCGGACGGAATATGCCATTTTAAAGCTGCTCATGCAAAACGCTTCCCAGGTTGTGACGAAATCGCTGCTGCTGGAGCGTATCAGCGAGGATACGCCGGACTGCACGGACAGCTCACTGAAGATGCATGTCAGCAATCTGCGGAAAAAGCTGCGGGAGGCAGCGGATAAAGACTACATTGAAGCAGTCTGGGGAATTGGCTTTAAAATGCGGAAGGGATAAATCTTTACTGTATCTTTACGGTTTTCTTTACCGATTTCTTTACCGTTTGGAGATAAAATGCCGGTGTCGCATAAAACAGCGGCTGCCGCGCCGCCCGGAGAAGTCAGGGATGCAAGGGCGGAACGGGCCGCCGCGAAACCGGAACAGGAGGTTGGTATGTATGGAATATGTTCTTAGAACAAACGCTTTGACCAAGAAGTACAGGGATTTTAAAGCATTGAACGGACTGACGATGAACGTCCCCAAGGGGGCAATCTATGGATTTATCGGGAAAAACGGCGCCGGCAAGACAACGCTGATCCGGCTGATTTGCGGATTGCAGTCGGCCACGTCCGGCGATTACACGCTGTACGGCAGGAAAAATACGGATAAGGAAATCTCGAAATCCCGAAGGAGGATGGGGGCCGTGGTGGAAACCCCTTCCATCTACCTGGATATGACGGCTGAGGATAATCTGAAGCAGCAATACCGCATTCTGGGACTTCCGTCCTATGACGGCATGAAGGATATCCTGAAGCTGGTAGGACTGGAGGATACCGGGAAAAAGAAAGCGAGGAATTTTTCACTGGGGATGCGCCAGAGGCTGGGGATTGCAGTCGCGCTTACAGGCTCCCCGGATTTTCTGGTACTGGATGAGCCTGTAAACGGGCTGGATCCGCAGGGCATTATCGAAATCCGGGAACTGATCTTAAAGCTCAACAGGGAACAGCAAATTACATTCCTGATTTCCAGTCATATTTTGGATGAATTATCGAAGATTGCGACTCATTACGGCTTTATCGACAAAGGGCAGATGGTGAAGGAAATCAGCGCGGAGGATCTGGAAAATGCCTGCCGGAAATGCGTTCGCCTGGAAGTGACCAATATAGGGGCACTGGCTCATGTGCTGGACGGGATGGAAGTGGAGTACAATGTCATTTCCGACAGGAAGGCGGATGTCTACGCCAAGGTCAACGTGTCAAAACTGACGCTGGCCCTGGCAAAAGTAAACTGTGAGGTGATTTCCATGCAGGAGCGGGACGAAAGCCTGGAAAGCTATTACGTCAGCCTGCTCACATCAGGAAACAGCGGAGCGGCGCGCAGGGATTAGACAGGAAAGGAGCAAGGAAAGATGAATAAATTATTATATGCCAATATTTTGCGGTTGAAAAAGGATAAGTTCTTTTGGATTGGATTTGCTTTTATGCTTGCGGCCGGGATAGTTATCCCGGTGAAGAAATATGCGGATATGGTGCAGATGAACAGCGTCAGTAAGCTGGACAATGGATTTTGTTCCAGTGCTTTGTTTATCGGTATTATAATGGCAGTGTTCTGCAGTATGTTCATCGGCACGGAGTACAGTGACGGAACAATCAGAAACAAGATTATAGTGGGGCAGAAACGTACGGCGATTTATCTGGCAAACTTGATTACCTCGGCGGTTGTGAGCGTAGTTATGTGTGTTGCTTTTATTCTCCCTTATCTCTGTGTCGGAATACCCTTGTTAGGTTTTTTTGCCGCGGACATTCGGCTCATTTTGCTGTTTGAATTAACCGTACTGTGCCTTGCGGTGGCGTTTTCTTCTGTTTTTGCCTTAATAGCGATGACGTGCCAGAATAAGGCGACGATGGCTGTCATCTGTATATTGCTGGCATTCGGCTTTTTAGTTGCAGGAGGAATATTGAATGGTATGCTGGGGGCACCCAAAACAATCTCCATGTATTCGATGTCAATAGACGGCGTACCCGTCAGTACCGAAGAGCCGAATCCGAAATATTTGGAGGGTGCAAAGAGGGAGATTATCCAGACTTTTTATGATGTCATACCGGGAGGCCAGGCAATTCAATGCGCAATGCTGGAAGCGGTAAATTTACCGAGGCTTCCCTTTTACGCCATCGGGATTACTTTGCTGACCACTGGCGGAGGATTTGCCCTGTTTCGGAAAAAAGACTTGAAATGAGGAGTTTACCATGATGGTATGGTTATGGGCCTGTATCGGCATTCTGGTTCTGATGATTGTTGCCTTACTTGTCAAGATTCACATTCTGCAAAAGTGTGCCGGGGAAATTGCGGAGGCCTTTGCCGACAGGCTTTCCACGGATACCAACACCCTGATTGATATCTCGGGCAGGGACAGGTACATGTGCCATTTGGCCGATGTCGTCAATGTACAGCTCCGCAGGCTCCGGGTCCAACGAAACAGGTTCCGCCGGGGAGACGCGGAACTGAAAAACGCGGTGACAAATATTTCCCATGATTTAAGGACGCCCCTCACTGCCATCTGCGGGTATCTGGATCTGCTTGAAAAAGAAGAAAAATCAGAAAATGCGGAACGCTATATCGGCATTATCAGGAATCGTTCCGAGATGCTGATACGGCTGACGGAAGAGCTTTTCCGCTATTCCGTGATTCTGGCAGGGGAAAACCATACACCCTGGGAACCTGTTGACCTGAACAGGGCGCTGGAAGAAAGCGTCGCGGCATTTTATACTGCATTAAGCGAGCGGAACATCACCCCTAGGATACGGATGCCCGAAGAGAAGGTAATCCGGATACTGGACGGTTCCGCTCTGTCCAGGATATTTTCCAATCTGCTGCAGAACGCGGTAAAGTACAGCGGCGGGGATTTGGAGATTACGCTGTCCGGGACGGGTGAGATTGTCTTTGCCAATACGGCGCCCGGATTGGACGAAATACAGTTGGGCAGGCTGTTCGACCGATTTTTCACCGTTGAATCCGCCAGGAAATCCACAGGTTTGGGGCTGGCAATCGCCAGGGACCTGGCGGAACGGATGGGGGGAAGCATATCGGCGGAGTATGGGGAGGACAGGCTGCGTATTTGTATTTGTTTTCCGGATTCCCCGGTGTTAACCGGAGATGGGGGAGGCACAGGAAAAACTGTCTAAAAAAGCTTGTGGTGCAGCCGATATATATGATAAAATAGGATAGAAAACGGCATGGAAGAACAGTCGGCGCAGCTGCGGCCGGGGGAAGACGGATACGGAGATATTCCCGAACGTCAACTACCGAAGGGCAGCGATAGAGAAAATCCGGCAAAAGGCGCTGACGAGGAGGAAATATGGCACCGCATAGTATGATTCATCATGGAAAAGCTTCAAGGAGGTCTTCCCGACATTGTGGGACAGGCTTTCATTGTATGAGGATTCTGGTACTGCTTTTGGCAGTGCTTACCGCAATGACAGGAGGGACAGTCGTAAAGGCAGGGGAGAGTGCAGGCAACCGGACGGTAAAAGCAGGCATTTTTCATTTTGACGGTTATCACATGAAGGACGACGCGGGCAGCCTGAGCGGCTACGGTATCGATTTCCTGAACCTGGCTGCGGAATATTCCCATCTGAACTTTGAGTATGTGGAATATGATAAATCCTGGAACGACATGCTTACCATGCTGGAAAACGGCGAAATCGACATTGTAACATCCGGCCGGAAGACGGAGGAATGGGAGGAAAAGTACGCCTTTTCCCTGCCGATTGGGCGCAGCAGTACCATTCTGTCCATCCGGGCGGACAACGGGACGCTTCACAGCGGCGATTATGATACCTATCGGGGAATGAAAGTGGGGGCTGTGGAAGGCAGAAGCCAGAAACAGAGCCTGGAGGAGTTTGCCGAAGAACACGGTTTTGCGTATGAAATTGTGGAATACAGCGATACGGATGAATTGACGGAGGCCCTGCAGGAAGGGGAAGTGGATGCAATTCTGTCCACCAGCCTGCGGAAGACCAGGAATGAGAAGACGCTGGACACCATTGAACTGGACTATTTTTACGCCATTGTGAGGAAAGAGGACACGGGGCTTCTGGAGGAGATTAATTATGCCATCGGCCAGATGGACATCAATGAAGGCGACTGGATGAACGTGCTGTTCTATAAATACTATGGTCCGGTATATCTGGAGTCCGGTGTTTTTACCGAGCGGGAAAAAGCCTATATCCAGGATGTGATATCAGGTAAGAAGACCATTACGGTTACGGCAATCGGGGACAGGGAGCCTTATTCTTACGTGAAGAATGGGGAATTGAAGGGGATTATGCCTGATTACTTTGCGAAGGTGATGGCATTGGCGGGATTGCCCTATGAAACAGTCGTGACCCAGGATCGTGCCGGTTATTATGACCTGGTGGACAGCGGTGAAGTGGACGTCGTAATCGACAGGAAAGGGACCGACACCGTGAAGGAAGGGGCGGCCAGCCGGGGATTCAGTACGGACACCTACATGACGGCGGGAGTTGCCCAGGTGACAAGACAGGATTTCTATGGGGAAATTTCCACGGTGGCCGTAGCGGAGAACCAGGATAATGCGCCCATCGAGAAAGGGCTTACGGGAGATGCCGAGATTCTGCGCTGTTCTGACAGGAAAGAGGCGCTGCAGGCTGTACTGGACGGCAAGGCGGACGCGGCGTTTGTGTATACATATACGGCACAGCTGTTTGTCAACAATGATTCCACGGACTCTCTGCATTACGCGGTGATAAATGATGTGAGTTTTGCCTTCCGGATGTATGTCAGGGAAGAGTGTGACAGGGAACTTGTTACCATACTGAACAAGTGCATCGCTCAGATGCCGGATGATGTAATGAGCCAGCTGGTTACGAAATATACGACTCATACGTCGCGGGATTTGAAGTTTTGGGAGTATATGAAATTTCATCCTGAAATTCTGATAACAGCGGGGGTGACGGCGGTAGTTGCGGCGGCGGTTATGATGGCGCTGATGTTCAAGGCGCGGTGGAGCAGAAAGCTTCTGGAAACTACGGAGAAATCCAACCAGGAGCTGATGGAACAGCTTGCCATTGTAGATGCATTGAGCCGTGACTATGTAAACGTTTTTGCAATTGACGCTGAGCGGGACAGGGCCAGAGTCATTAAGATGATGGGCTATGTGACCACGGGCCTGAAAGGAGATGCCAAAGAGGAGTTTACCTATAAGGTGATTCTGGAAAGATACATCAGGGAGCGGGTGTATGAGGAGGACCAGGCATATCTTCAGGAAGCCCTTTCTCTGGGCAATGTGATGAAGAAGCTGGAGTCCGGCAGGGACTATCAGGGAAATTACCGGGTTCGAGAGGGAGAAGAGGTATATAATTACCAGTTTACCTATATGTATGTGAAGGAGAGCGGATTCCGTAAGGAGGGGTTTGTGCTGGCGGGATTCCGAAACATTGACGAGACGATCCGGGAGGAGCAGGTACAGAAACTGATGTTAGCGGAGGCCCTGGGGGAAGCCCAGTATGCCAACAACGCCAAGACGACCTTCCTGAACAGTATGTCTCATGATATCCGCACTCCCATGAACGCTATTATAGGTTTTACATCCCTGGCAATGTCCCATATTGACAATCGGGAACTGGTGCAGAATTATCTGGAGAAGATCATTACTTCCGGCAATCATCTGCTGAGCCTGATTAATGATGTGCTGGACATGAGCCGTATTGAGAGCGGTAAGGTGAAGATAGAGGAGAAGGAGGCAAGTCTGCCGGAGATTATACATGACCTGAAGACCATCGTGCAGTCGGATGTGAAGGCGAAGCAGCTTTCCTTCTATATAGATACCCAGGATGTGACGGATGAGATTATTGTGTGCGATAAGCTGAGGCTGAACCAGGTGCTGCTGAACCTGCTGAGCAACGCCATGAAATATACCAAACCCGGAGGCTCGGTCAGCGTGCGCATTATCCAGTCCGGGGAAGCGCCTGAGGGCTATGCCGCTTTTGAATTCAGGATTAAGGATACCGGTATCGGCATGAGCAGAGAGTTCCTGGAACACATTTTCGAGCCATTTGAGCGGGAACAGACGGCTACCATAAGCGGAATCCAGGGGACGGGACTGGGGCTTTCCATCACCAAGAATATTGTGGACATGATGCACGGCACCATTACGGTTGAGAGCGAGATTGGAAAGGGAAGCGAATTTATTGTGTCCTTCCAATTTAAAGTTAACGGAAAAGCGTTAAAAACGGAACACCTCCCGCAGCTGGCAGGCCTGCGTGCCCTGGTTGTGGATGATGATATCAATACCTGTACCAGCATCAGCAAGATGCTTTCCGCCATGGGTCTGCATCCAGACTGGACCACCATGGGGAAGGAGGCAGTGGTCCGCAGCAAGTTTGCCCTGGAGCAGGAGGAACCCTTTGATGTATATCTGGTAGACTGGCTTATGCCGGATCAAAACGGCGTGGAAACCGTCCGCAGGCTTCGCAAAATCGTGGGGCAGGAAGTGCCGATTATCATACTGACAGCATATGACTGGGGGGATATCGAAGAGGAGGCGAAGGAGGCAGGCGTTACCACCTTCTGCTCCAAGCCTGTTTTTCTCTCGGAACTCTGTAATGTCCTTTCGGCACCCTATGAGACCGGGGAGCAGGAAGAACAGGCGGAGGCGCTGCCCGCATGCTTTGAGGG
The DNA here is from genome assembly GCA_910587555.1 of uncultured Acetatifactor sp. Classification (GTDB taxonomy): domain Bacteria; phylum Bacillota; class Clostridia; order Lachnospirales; family Lachnospiraceae; genus Acetatifactor. Next base: position 24,162 of record CAJULV010000040.1, on the reverse strand, counting down.
GAAGAAGATCCTCCTGGTGGAAGACAACGAGATCAATCAGGAGATTGCAAGGACGATACTGGAGGAGGCAGGTTTTGTCATCGACACGGCAAACGACGGGACTGTGGCGGTGGAGAAGATGAAGGAGAACCCGGCAGATGCATATGACCTGATCCTGATGGATGTGCAGATGCCGATTATGAACGGGTACCAGGCTACCCGGGCCATCCGTGCTCTGGATGACACCGTCAAGGCTTCCGTCCCCATTGTAGCCATGACAGCCAATGCCTTTGACGAAGACAGGCAGCTGGCCTTGGGGGCAGGCATGAACGGGCATATTTCCAAACCCATTGATATTACGGTGCTGATGGAGACACTGGGGGAGATCCTCAAGGGATAACCATTGAAAAGGGCGACTTAATATAGTCCGGCTAAGAAATGTCAAGTGCTTTTGAAAAGTGATTTCTTTAGTGCCATTGCGCAGCGATTTAAATTAGGAGGAAAACAAAATGGCGTTGTTACATACGGATTTTTTTTCAACGGTTCTGGGAATGAGCATGAACATGGATGTGATACTGCCCCAGCAGACCTGGGGACAGATCGGAATGGAGGGAAAGGGAGCGGAGGGAAGGGTCAAGACCATGTATCTGCTCCACGGTATGAGCGACGACCATACGATCTGGCAGAGAAGGACATCCATTGAGCGTTATGCCAGCCGGCTGGGTATCGCCGTGGTAATGCCAACGACGCATTTGGGCTTTTATACGGACACTGCCTATGGAATGCGGTATTGGACTTTCATTTCCCGGGAACTGCCGAAAATCTGCAGAGAATTTTTCCCACAGATGTCCACGGCGCGGGAGGATACCCTGGCCGCCGGATTATCCATGGGCGGCTATGGGGCATGGAAACTGGGACTGGGCGCCGGTGATACCTTCGGTGCGGCGGCCTCCCTGTCCGGTGCGCTGGACATTGTGGAGGATTATCGGAACAATATGAAAGCGGGGATGGAGGACAATCCCAACGCCGCGGTTTTTAGAGGGATTTTTACATCGGAAGAGGCCCTTGCAGGCTCGGACAATGATCTGATGGCTCTGGCAGAACGGCTTGCGGAGGGACGGGAAAGTTTACCCAGGCTGTATGCGTGGTGCGGGACGGAGGATTTCCTGTATCAGGGAAATTTGAAGGCCTGGGAGCATGTGAAGAAACTGGGATATGATGTAACCTGCGAGGAATCCGCGGGGGATCACCAGTGGAAGTATTGGGATGAGAAAATTCAGGATGTGCTTCGCTGGTGGCTTGGGACGGATATGGATTTGCAGTAAATTTCCGTGGAGGCGGCTTTTGGCAAGCCCTTGCGCGACGGCTTTCAGGTGCTGGCAGGTTTCTATTTCGCCAACGGGCTAATGAGACGCCGGCTTTAAAACCGGAAGGAGGCAGCGGCATTGCGGATTTTGATTGCAGAGGACGAAACCGGGCTTGCGAAAGCTCTGAAATTTTTGCTGGAAAAGAATAAATTTTCCGTGGACACCGTGTATGACGGCGCGGCGGCGCTGGATTGTTTCCACAGTACGGATTATGATGTCATTGTGCTGGATATCATGATGCCGAAGGTAAACGGCCTGGAGGTGCTGAAAGCTATCCGCAGGGAGAAAGCGGGCGTTCCCGTGATGATGCTGACGGCGAAAGCAGAGATTGAGGACAGGGTGGAAGGGCTGGAGGCAGGAGCGGACGATTACCTGCCCAAGCCCTTTGCCAGCCGGGAGTTTATTGCCAGGGTGAAAGCGCTTTCAAGGCGGAATGCGGGATATACAGACAGGATTCTTTCCTTCGGGGATCTTCAGCTGGACTGCAACCGGTATGAGCTGGTTTGCGGGGACGAGAGCGTGCGCCTGAATAACAAGGAGTTTCAGCTGGCGGAATTGTTTTTGCGGCACCCGCACTTCGTCTTTTCTACCGGCCATTTGATGGAGAAAATATGGGGGCAGGACTCGGAGGCGGAGATTGACGTTGTCTGGACTTATATCGGATTTGTCCGGAAAAAACTCCGACAGCTGGGGAGCCGGGTGGAAATCAGGACTGCCCGGGGAGCGGGTTATTCGCTGGAGGAGGCTAAATGCTGAAAAAGATGCGGCGCCGTTTCATCTTGGCGGCAATGGCGGCTTTCGGGACGGTGATGCTGGTGCTGCTGGCGGGAATCAATCTTGTAAATTATTATCGTACCACGGCCGTTCAGGATGACATGGTGCAGAATCTCCTGCGGCGGGAACGGCATTTTGCAGTACGTCCCGGCGATGTCCCGCTGCCGGTGGGCGGCATGCCGGGTGCCGGTCCGGAGGCAGAATTTACCACCCGCTTTTTTGCGGTCCATTGTGATTTGTCAGGGCGGGTTCGTTTTATTTCCAGGGATCATATTTCTTCCGTGGACGAAGAGACCGCGGAGACTTACGGCGCGGAAGTTCTGGAAAGGGGCAGGGAGAAAGGGTATTACGGCGGGTATCGCTATGGGGTGAGCCGGGAGGGCGACAGCATTATCGTGTTGTTTCTGAATGCGGAGGCGCCGCTGCAGTATATGCGCTGGCTCTTTTTGCTGTCTCTGGTCATAGGCATCGCCAGCCTGCTGGTGGTATCGGGGCTGGTGGTGTTTTTTTCAGGATATGCCGTCAGGCCCTATATGGAAAATATGGAGCGGCAGAAACGGTTTATCACGGACGCCGGACATGAGTTGAAGACGCCGATTACATCCATTGCTGCCAGTGCGGATATTGCAGCCATGGAATACCAGGGGGATGAGTGGATATCCAATATTCAGAAACAGGCGTCCCGCCTGGCAAAGCTGACGGGTGAGCTGGTGGCGCTGTCCAGACTGGACGAGGAGACGCCGCTGCCGGAGAAAAGTACCTTCTCGCTGAGTGATGCGGCCTGGGAGGCGGCAGAGCCTTTTTCTGTCCTGGCCAGGGCTGAGGGAAAAACGTATATACAGAATATCGAAGAGAAATTAACGCTGTATGGGGATTGCGGCACCATTCGGCAGATGATATCCCTTCTTCTGGATAATGCGGTGAGATACTCCGACCAGGGAGGAGAAATTCGCCTGGATATTTACCGAAGGAGAGGCAAAATCTGTATCAGGGTTTTCAATACCTGCAGTCTGCCTGAGGGTTCGGACCTGGACAGGCTGTTTGACCGCTTTTACCGGTTAGACGAATCACGGGCCAGCCATACCGGCGGCACAGGTATAGGCCTGTCCATGGCGCAGGCGATTGCGGAAGCCCATGGAGGCCGGATTGGGGTGCGGAGCGAGGATGGGCGGAGCATTTTGTTTACGGTAGTTTTGGCAGACAGATAGGGGTGAATACAGCAGGGCTGTCGGAAAGTACAGGCATTTCCGGCGGCTCTTTTTGCGTTTAAATCAAAAAAATCAAAAAATTCAGAAAAAGAACACAGATTATTTCAACTACATTTCAGGAAGCGACCTTATACTTTTCCCATACATAGCAGCAGATAACAGCGGCAGAGGACAATTTCCGGGCTGATTCAGCCGGGCCTATGAGCGGTATGCTTTTCAGGAGCCGGGACGGACGGGTACGGATTGGGCCGCCTGGCCTGGTATGTGCGCCGAAGCGCGCAAGGGGGTATAAGAATGAATCGGAAACAACAGTTTCGCCATGAACTGAAATACGGAATCGGGTATGCGCAGTATCTGGAGCTGAGAAGCCGTCTGCAGGCGGCAATGCAGTCCGATTCCCATGCGGGGAGGAGCGGGCGCTACCTGATACGAAGCATTTATTTCGACAATTACGCGGACAAGGCTCTGCGCGAGAAGCGGAACGGCGTATCCGTGCGGGAAAAGTTCAGAATCAGGTATTATAACAATGACTTTTCTTTTATTACGCTGGAGAAGAAGGTAAAAAACAATAATCTCTGCATGAAATCCGGCACAGAAATCACGGAGGCGCAATGCCGTCAAATTTTAGACGGCAAGCTGAACTGGATGAGAGGGCATCCATCTCCGCTGGTTCAGGAACTGTATGCCAAAATGCATTTCCAGGTACTGCGGCCAAGAGTGCTGGTATCCTATGTCAGGGAGCCTTATGTGTACGGAGCCGGGAATGTGCGGGTAACTTTCGACTCCGATATAAGGACGACTTTGTATCACGGGACTTTTTTGGAGGAAAACGTAGCTGACATCAGTGCTGCGGAGGCACCGCGGGACAGGATACTGGAAGTAAAATATGACGCCTTTCTGCCGGAGGTTATCCGGGGGCTTATACAGACGGATTCATTGAGACAACAGGCTTTTTCAAAATATGAAGCGAGCCGGCGGTTCGGGTAGGACGCCGGAAGATGCGCGGAAGCGCCGGGAGGTATAAAAATGACATTTAACGATATTTTCAAATCCAGTTTTCTGGAGAGTGTAACGGAATTTTCGGCAGTAGACACACTGATCGGCATGGTATTCGCATTGATCATGGGTTTGTTTATTTTCACGGTTTACAAGAAAACATTTAACGGTGTAATGTATTCTTCGGGTTTTGCCCTGGCGTTGGTAGGGCTTGCCCTTGTGACTACGCTGGTGATCATGGCAGTGACCTCCAATGTGGTCCTTTCCCTGGGCATGGTGGGCGCGCTTTCTATCGTGCGTTTCCGGGCAGCCATTAAGGAACCCGTGGAAATCGTGTATTTATTCTGGTCGATTGCGGTGGGAATCGTCATAGGCGCGGGAATGATACCGCTTGCGGTCATCGGCTCCGCCATCATAGGCGCCATACTGGTTTTGTTTGCCAATCGTAAGGTACATGAGAATCCCTATCTGCTGATTTTGAACTGCAGCGATGAAAAGGCGGAGAAAGAAGCGCTGGAGGTGGCGGAAAAAGCAGTTGCGAGGTTTGCGGTAAAGTCCAAAACGGTAAATGTATCCGGAATCGAACTCACGGCGGAAGTCCGTATGAAGGATGCGGAGACGACCTTTGTCAATCGGCTTAGCAGCGTTAACGGGGTAAACCAGGCAACACTTGTAAGCTACAATGGGGATTACATGTCATAGCGGATAATGAAGATTCTCTTTTGCAGATTCAGCTGTGATTACATATATTGGGAAAAAGGCGTATTATATTTTTTATGGAGGAAAGAGAAGCGTGATTACCGGCAGACACACAACCAAAATTATCAGCGGCATTATGGCGGCGGCAGTCCTGGGATGCTTCCTGGCAATGATGTTCCCGCGGGAATTTGCGGCGGCACTGGGCGGAAGCGCCCTGGTGATGCGGTATCAGGAGGAAATGTTTGATACGGATCATATCATGCAGATTGATATTCTTATGGAAGAGGCAGAGTGGGAAGACATGCTGGCAAATGCTTCCGCGGAAGAATATTATTCCTGTGATGTCGTTATCAATGGGCAGCAGGTGAATCATATAGGTATCCGCCCGAAAGGGAACACCAGCCTGTCGGCCATTGTGCAGGACCCGGACACGGACAGATACAGCCTGAAACTGGAATTCGACCACTATATTGACGGGCAGACCTGCCTGGGGCTGGACAAGCTGATTTTAAACAATAATTTTGCGGATGCAACGAATATGAAGGAAGCCGTTATCTATGATATGTACCAATACCTGGGAGCGGATGCGTCAATGTACAATTATGCCGAAATCTCGGTAAACGGTGTGTATTGGGGTGTTTATCTGGCTTTGGAAGCAGTGGAGGACAGCTTTTTACTGCGCAATTACGGAGCAGAGGATGGTGCGCTCTATAAGCCTGAAAATATGGGCGGCGGGGGAAGCTTTGACGGCGCGGATTTCGGATTCCGAAACGGGAATCGGCGGGAAGATGAGTTGGGAGACAGAGAAAACGGCGGTATCGGCTTACCAGGGATGGGAGAGGGCGAAGGTATCGGTTTTCCAGAGGATGGAGAAGGAGAACGCACCGGATTTCCGGGAGATAGAGAAAACGGCGGTATCGGCTTTCCTGGAAGCGGAGAGGGCGAAGGCTTCGGTTTTCCGGGGGACGGAGAAAGTGAAGGTTTTGACTTACCAGGGATGGGAGAGGGCGGAGGCTTTGGTTTTCCGGGGGACGGAGAAAGTGAAGGTTTTGACTTACCAGGGATGGGAGAGG
>CAJULV010000040.1:7121-17966 GCA_910587555.1 uncultured Acetatifactor sp. | reverse complement strand
GCGAAGGCTTTGGTTTTCCCGGAAACGGAGAGACAGAAGGCACCGCAAGCCGGGGGGACGGAGGAAGGGCGCCGGGCGGTGGCGGCCCTTCCATGACAGGAAACGGTTCGGATTTGAATTATACAGACGACGATTTGGACAGTTATTCCGCAATATGGGAAGGGGAAGTAAATGATACCGGCAAGAATGATCACAAAATTGTAGTCAATTCACTGAAGCAAGTCAGCGAAGGAACGGAGCTGGAGACATGTCTGGACATTGACAATATACTGAAATACATGGCAGTCCATACCTTTGCCGTGAATATGGACAGCCTGAGCGGGAATATGGCGCATAATTACTATCTGTATGAATATAACGGCAAATTAAATATAATTCCCTGGGATTACAACCTTTCGTTCGGCGGCATGAGTATGGGAACTGCGGACAGTGCGGAAGAGATGGTAAATTACGCCATTGACACGCCTTTCCAGGGAACGGATTTTTTCGATGCCCTGTTGGAGGACGAGGAGTACCTTTCCAGATATCATGAATATATGCGGGTACTGGCGGCGGAATATGTCCAGGGCGGCAGGTTTGAGGAAGTGTACAGCCGCATCCGGAGCCAAATTGACACTCTGGTAAAAACGGACCCTACAGCGTTCTACTCCTATGAGGAATATGACGCGGGGGCGGAGATGCTTCGGCAGACGGTCCTGCTGAGGGCGGAAAGTATCCTGGGACAGCTGGACGGTACCATACCTTCTACCGACGCCGGACAACGGCTCGACGCATCCGGGCTGGTGGATGCATCCCATATTGATGTAGAAACCATGGGCGTATTTCAGATGGGCGGACAGCGCTTTCAGTTTAACGGGGTGGAGGTAAGCTTTTCTGAAGACAAGGACGGAACCGTGCAGGAGAGTACGGATTCGGAACCGGAGAAAGACGCCGCGGAGCCGCGGATGCAGGAGAATTCCGGACAAGGGGAAGCAGTCGGCGAAAATGCAATACCGGTAATAAACGGGAATACACCCCCGGACTTCAGGCCGACAGCTGCAGGCATGTCCGGAATGCCGGAAGGCATCGGAAACAGGGAAGCAGCGGTACAGGCGGCAGTCATCTGCGCAGCCAGTCTGGCGGCAGCGATTGTTTCCCTGATTGCGGTAACGCGCTACAGGAGGATTTCCGGGTGACCTGCTGCCGTTATCTTCCGGCAAATTGATAAAAAATAAATGAAACTTTTCCTCCGCACTCCGCGTCTAAAGCTACAGAAAGCAAGACGAGGGGGTGGAGGAAGTTGTTTTTTTCGGGCAAGAAGGAGAGGGCGAACAGGAATCTGGTAGAACAGATTATTCTGGAAAAATACAATCAATATTACCGGCTGGCTTACAGCTACGTCCATAACGAAGCGGATGCCTGTGACATTGTACAGAACGGCGCGTACAAGGCACTGCGCGGCAGCCACGCGCTGAAGAAACCTGAATATGCGCAGACATGGGTCTACCGCATAATGCTGAATGAGTGTTTTGGATATGCGCGGACTCCCAGGCATCTTTCCTATGAGGCAATGGAGGATAATGGGGAGGAAGCAGCCGTTACGGAAGACCGATATTCCAATGTGGATTTGCGGCAGGCATTGGAAATGCTTTCGGACAGAGACAGGGCAGTGGTAATCCTGAAATATTTTGAGGACAGGAAGCTGGAAGAAATTGCGGACATTCTGGAAGAGAATATCAATACCGTAAAAAGCAGGCTGTACAGAAGCCTGAAAAAGCTGCGGGGAATCCTGTCGGAAGAAACCATTGTGCAGGGGCGGCAGGCACAGCGTTACGCGGACGCGAAACGGAAATAGAACAGTGTCAGAAACAGTGTAACGTCCGGATTGGTCGTGGTTCACGGCAGCTTCGGGAACCGGAATAAGAACAGGAGGGGTAATATGGTTTATAATTTTTCGGAGAGAAAAGATCTGAACGAAAGGGTGGAGAAGGAGCTTTTCCGCATGAAAGAAGAATATCAAAGACAGGGAATGTCGGGTTCGCAGCTGGAGAAGCTGCTGAGAAGGATGGAGGAGTCCGGAAAAGCGGAACAAAGGGAGCGAAACAGGAAGCGGGCGGCAGGGGCGGCGGTAATGGCCGCGGCATTTATGGGGATTTTTGTACTGCTGCCAAACACATCCGCATCCATTGCCCACGCCATGGAACAGATTCCTGTGATCGGGCAGCTGGTGGAAGCCGTTACCTTCCGGAATTATTCTTATGAGACGGAACGGAACATGGCGGATATCGAAGTTCCCGAGATTAAGGTTACCGGCCAGGAGGGGAATGAGGAGATTCAGGAAAAGCTGAACCGCACTGTGGAAGATATCAATGCGGAAATCACGGAAATTTCCGACAGGCTGATAGCAGAGTTTGAAGACAATTTGAAGGGAGAAGAGGGATATCAGGATGTTGTCGTGAAGGGGGAGGTGCTTGTTTCCACGCAGGATTATTTTACGTTGAAGCTGTTTTGCTACCAGGGTGCCGGCAGCGGATATCAGTGGAATTATTACTATACCATTGATTTAAAAACGGGAGAACGTTTGGAATTAAAGGAACTCTTCCGGGAAGGGGCAGACTATATTACAGTTATCAGCGAAAATATCAAACAGCAGATGCAGGCGCAGATGGATGCGGACGAAATGGTTGTGTACTGGCTGGACCATGATATTGAAGAGTGGAACTTTAAGGAGATTACGGACGAAACATCTTTCTACCTGAACGAAGAGGGAAATGTGGTAATCGGGTTTAACGAAGGTGACGTGGCCCCCATGTATATGGGAGCGGTTGAATTTGAAATCCCTTCGGATGTATTGCAGACGATACGGAAATAGGAAAATGAGTAGCGGAATTGCCTTTTGATAAGGCAATTCCGCTATTTCTGTAAAATAAAATCCCCCTTTATTGAAAATGGATAGAGTGTGTGCTAAAATAAAACATACAGCAGAAGCTATATCACAAAAAATAACCGAGGAAGGACAATAGCATATATGAAGAAAACAGGAAGCAGAATAAAAACCCTGTGCTTGGCGGCAGCGGTTTTCAGCCTGGCAGGATGCGGGGATAAAAGCCCTTTGGATCCGGCGGACCCGGTGTCACTGACCATATGGCATTATTATAACGGGTCCCAGCAGTCGGCATTTGACAGCCTGGTGGAGGAATTTAACGATACCGTAGGACGGGAAAAGGGGATATATGTGCAGGGTTTCAGCCAGGGTTCGGTTCCCGATCTGGAGGCGGCAGTCAGAGATTCCGCAGCCGGGAAGGTAGGGGCAGAACCCATGCCGGATATTTTCTCTTCTTATGCGGATACGGCTTATGAAGTAGAGCAGGCAGGCGCCCTTGCGAATCTGTCCGAGTATCTGGACCAGGACGAACTGGAGGAGTATGTGGAATCATACATAGAAGAAGGACGTATTGCTGCAGACGGTACACTTCGCATTTTTCCTACGGCAAAGTCTACGGAAATTATGATGATTAACATGACCGACTGGGAACCCTTCGCCGAAGCTACGGGGGCAGCGCTGGAAGATTTGAAGACCATTGAAGGTGTGGTGGAGGTTGCCCGGGCATATTATGAGTGGACGGACGGACAGACGCCGGATATACCGGGAGACGGCAAGGCGTTTTACGGCAGGGATGCCTTGGCAAATTATTTTATTATCGGCATGCAGCAGCTGGGAGTGGAGATTTTCCAGGTGGAGAACGGAGAAGTGGAACTGAATGTGCCCAGAGAGGAGCTGCGCCGTCTCTGGGAGAATTACTACATACCTATGGTAAAAGGATATTTTGCCGCATATGGCTCCTTCCGTTCCGACGACGTGAAGACAGGGGATTTGCTGGCATATACAGGATCCACCACTTCGGCCATGTATTTTCCGGAGCAGGTGGAGCAGGAAGATAACAGCTATGCCATTGACTATGCCGTAATGCCGGCACCTGTGTTCCAGGGCGGGAAGAATTATGCCGTGCAGCAGGGGGCAGGTATGGTGGTGAGCAAATCGGACGAAAAGCACGAGTATGCCGCGGTGGAGTTTCTGAAGTGGTTTACGGAGGCGGAGAACAATCTGCAGTTTGGCTGTGTGGCAGGATATCTGCCTGTGCAAAAGGATGCCGGCAGTGCGGAAAAACTCGATCAGATTATCGAAGAGCAGCAGTTGGAGGTTGCGCCCAAGACATACGATTGCCTGATAACGATTTTTCGGGAAATGGACGGTATGATGCTGTATACCAATAAAAGCTTTAAAAACGGTTCCGCCGCAAGAAAAGTGCTGGAATACAATCTTGCGGATAAGGCTGCGGAGGACAGGGCCGGCGTTGTGGCGGCTTTGGAAGCAGGGAAGAGCTTGGAGGAAGCGGCGGCGCCCTACATAACGGAGGAAGCCTTTGAGGAGTGGTATGATTCTTTTTGTGATACATTACAATCTGCGGTAAGCAAGTAAGGATGCATGGATGAAATGGAAGAAAAGCAATAACAGGAAAAAAGCTACCATAATTAAAATTTTCCTGTTCCCGCTGATTGCCATTATGCTGGTACAGAGCGCGGTTACCATCGGCACTCTGGTGGTGAGGCGGATTGGCAGGATGCTGGAGGCATATTCCAGCGGTATGATGGGGCGTCTGGTGGAGAACCGGGGAGTTATCCTGCAGAATGATATGAACCAGAGGTGGGTGTCCATTCGGGATGATGAGGAAACCATCACGGGAATCCTGGAGGAATTTTTGGGAAGCGAGGGAACGACACCGGATATGTTCATGGAATCGGAGGAGCTGAAAGGAAAGTTTTTGGAAGCGGCTTTTCCGAAGTGTCTTGAGCGGCTGCAAAATATACCCACCACCGGTATCTTTCTGATTGTGACAGGGACAGACATTCAGAATGCGGCGGATTTCTGCGGTTTTTTTATCAGGGATTCCGATCCCCATACCAATCCTGTCAATTACAGGGACTTGCTGCTGGAGCGGGGAAGCAAGACGCTTTCCAGGGAATGGAATATCCCCCTTGACACTGCATGGACGACCCGATTTCACATGGAGGGGCAGGGAAAGAATGCGGCGGACGACTACTTTTATGAACCCTGGAGAGCCGGGACGCAATTTACGGATGCGGATACGGCTGACCTGGGCTATTGGTCGCTGCCCTTTTCTCTGGACAAGGCAAATGATGCTTCCTATGAGATGATTACCTATTCCGTTCCGCTCAGATATGAGGGGGAGGTATACGGCGTACTGGGAGTGGAGGTTTCGGTCAGGGAGCTGTACGACTATTTTCCGGTGGAGGAACTGAACAAGTCCAAACAGGCGGGGTATATGCTGGCAATTCTGCAGGAAGACGGCAGTTATGCATCATTGACAGGTAAGGGGATCCTTCACAATCTGGTGAGTTCTGCGAAACAACCGATTTATCTGAAAGATACGTTATATGAAGGACTGTGCCAGGTACGGGACGTCCGGCTGGAGAAGCAGGACGTCTATGCGGTGTCCTTTCCGATGAAGCTGTACGGCAATAATGTGCCTTATGAAAATACGGAATGGGTGCTTTTGGGGCTGAATACGGAAGAAGAGCTTTTCGGAATGAGCCGTCGGCTTTATATCTGGATGCTGGCATCTGTACTGGCAGGTCTGATTTTTGGCGTATTCGGTATTTATTTCATGGTAAGACATCTGACCAGACCGGTGCAGCATCTGATGCGGTGTATCAGCGGCGGCAGCGAAGGGCTTGCGGCATTTAAGCCTTCCAATATATTGGAGGTGGATGCACTGTACGATGTAGTGAAGGCACTTACGGACAGGCAGAAGGAAGCGGAAAATATTCTTCTGGAGGAAAAGGAGCGGTACAGAGTAGCGCTGGAGTCTTCAAAGGATGTATTTTTCTCCTATGATTTTGAAAATCACGTCCTGGATATCGTTAATAATAAAACGATGAATGGAAAATGGCAGTGCGAAGAGTTTGAGAGCGGCTTTATTAATCCCAGGTATATCCATGATACGGACAGGGAGAAGGCTGTGGAGGCGCTGGGCAGCGGTGAAGATAAACTGTCGGTGGAATTTCGGATGAAGTGGCCTGAGGATGCGGAGTATGCGTGGGTGCTGCTTTCCGGCAACACGGTTTATGACATTGACGGCAGGCGGCGGAAGCTGGTGGGCAGCATCCGAAATATTCAGGAGCAGAAGGAGAAGGAGGAGGAACAGTTCCGAAGAAATACTACGGACAGCATTACAGGACTCTACGTATTCAGCGAGGGAATGAAGAGGCTGGAGGAGCGATGGGAGCGTATGGCGGATAAGGCTGCGAGTCCGGAAACCTGCGGGGCAGACAGCATCCCAACCGCGGAGACAGTCGATTCCGGTGCGGGAGTTATGGTGAACCTGTATCTGAACCGGCTCAAGGAGAGCAATGAAAAAAACGGCATTGTGTTCGGCGATATGATTCTGGAAGAAATCGGCTGTCTGGTCCGCGGCAGCTGTAAGGAATTGAAGGAACGGCGAAAGGGAAAGCCGGTGGCCTTCCGGTTGGACGGGGATGACTTTGTTCTCTGGCTGGAAGGGCTGTCCAGGGAAGAGGCTGCGGAGTTTACGGAAGCTTTGCTGGGAAAAATTGCAGCAAGCTTTGACAGTGAATTGTTCAGTGTGGAAATACAGGCAGGCCTGGTCTGCGAGAAAAGGGGGATGAGTGCGGGAAAGCTGATCTGCATGGCCAGATTGGCGCGCAGCTTTGTCAACTCAGGTGCTGGGAAAGCATATGTATTCTATGAGGATATCCCCGACATACAGGACAAAGCGCTGCCCGCCTTACAGGGACGGGAGATTAACAGCCTTGATTATGGTGAAGATGTCAATCTGGCTTCCATAGCGCTGAATCTGTTTGGCAAAGGGGCTGACTTCTCGGCACAGATGGCGCTGATGGTACGCAAGATCGGCAGGTTTTACGGAGCGGATGCTGTACTGGTATCTGTGCTGAAGGCAGATTTCAATTCCAATTACCTGGAATATCAGTGGCACCGGGAGGGTGAAGCCATAGGAGAATGCGCCAGGAAATACAGGGAAGAAGAGCGGGAGGAATTTTTCGGTTGGCTGGGGCAGGATAAGGTAAAATATGTTTCACCGGAAGACAGCGGCCGCAGGATGATACAGTGCTTCCTGAGTGTGGAGCAGGGACAGCAGGGTGTCGTGCTGCCGATGTACGATAACGGAAGCTATATGGGAAATATCTGTGTTCTCGGCGTAACACCGCAGATTCTGAAGAATCAGGAGACCTGCCATGACCTGGCGGAGCTTGGCCAGGTTATCCAGGGGCAGCTGAACCAGGAACTGCATGACATCGCCAGCAAGGCGAAGTCGGAATTCCTGTCCCGTATGAGTCATGAGATCCGTACACCCATGAACGGCATTATCGGGATGTCTGCCATTGCCTTGCAGCAGGGACAGAGCCAGGAGCGCATCCTGGACTGCCTGCAGAAGATACGCTCTTCCTCAGACTACCTGCTGGGGCTGATCAATGATATTCTGGATATGTCCAAGATAGAGAGCGGTAAGATGAAACTGGAGCCGGTTTCTTTTGATATACATGAGATGCTGGATACCATAAAGGAGCTGGTTGCAACCCAGGCTGCCGCTAAGGAAATAGAACTGGTACAGGATATTCGGCTGGTTCACAACACCTTTTTTGCCGACAAGATGCGTATCAGCCAGGTGCTGATTAATCTGTTGGGCAACGCAGTGAAATTCACGCCGATAAAAGGGCGGATAATCCTGGAGGTAACGGAAGAAACGGCATCTGCAGGAGCGCCGGAGGAAAAAGTAATGGTCGCGTTCGCGGTGCGCGATAACGGTGTCGGCATTGCAAAGGAGGACCAGGACAGGGTATTCCGTTCCTTTGAACAGGCTTCGGACAGAAATCCGTCAAAGCAGCAGGGAACAGGCCTGGGGCTTTCCATCAGCAGCCGTCTGATTCAGATGATGGGCAGCAGCATTCGTCTGGACAGCGAGCCGGGAAAGGGCAGTACCTTCCGGTTTACGATTCCGCTGGAACTGGGAGAAGAGACGGAAGAGAAGGCGGCGGAACAGGAAATCTCCTTCGACGGGTACCGTATTCTGGTGGTGGAGGATAATGAAATCAATGCTGAAATCGCACAGTGTCTCCTGGAAGAGCGTAATTTCAAGGTGGACTGTGTCTATGACGGTGCGCAGGCGGTGGAACGTATCCGGACTTCAGAGCCGGGTACATATGATGTGATATTGATGGATATTCTGATGCCGGTAATGAACGGACTGGAGGCAACCCGCAGGATTCGCGGCATGGAGCGGGAGGACTGCCATACCATACCCATTGTGGCAATGTCTGCCAATGCCTTTGACGATGACCTGAAAAAATCCGTGGAATGCGGCATGAACGGGCATCTTTCCAAACCTGTGGAGGTGGAGAAGCTGTACCGGATGCTGCACGAAGTACTCTGCGGAGGCGCAGAAGAATTTTACCATATTTCATAAAGTGCTTCTGACGGAGGGGCTGCTTTCCGTCGGCAGGGCTGAATATAGGATATTTGGGCAAGGGTCGGACTGGGCAGGGGCATCGTATGAGGAACCTGAAGGCTGCTGAAAAGGGAATCTGAGGTATGGAAGATATGGAGAAGGGGAGTCTGAAAGAGAAAAAGGGGTATCTGGTGGTGGAGAGGCATGCAGACGGGCAGGCGTGGATTCTCCATGCGGACAGTGCTGCATGTGAACTGTCAGGTTACACTGCGGAAGCGCTGCGTTCCGCCAGCCCTGAGCAGGCGGTAAAAGATCTGGAAGTCAGTACTGTAGCGTTGGGGGATGACCGTGAACTGTGGATTTTGGATACTGCGGACAACAGACGGCAGCACATTGCGGAACTGGAGCGCATGAACGCGGCTCTGGAGGAGGCACTGCGGTCGGCCGAGGCGGCAAATCAGGCAAAAAGCAGTTTCCTTTCCAATATGTCTCATGATATCAGGACACCAATGAATGCCATTATCGGTATGACGTCCATCGGCCTGTCCCATATTGACGAAAAGGCCAGGGTGCAGGACTGCCTGACGAAGATTAAGACGGCGTCCACCCATCTGATGAGCCTGGTCAATGATGTGCTGGATATGTCACGTATTGACAGCGGACGTTTGACATTGAGTGAAACCCTCTTTTCACTGTCGGATCTCATACATGACATTGCTGTCATTATTCGCCCTCAGGCAGAACAGAAAAAACAGACGCTGCGAATGGAGATTGGACGGATATATGAGGAAAGCCTGATCGGGGATCCGCTGCGTCTGAGGCAGATTCTGGTGAACATTATAGGAAATGCGGTGAAGTATACACCGGAGGACGGATTGATACAGGTTCGGCTGGGACAGCGCCTGCCGGACGGCGCCGCGGAATCCTGCGGCCAGGAGGGAGAGGGGAGCGTACCCGATGCCTGCGGGCAGGAGAGGGACGGGGGCGTACCCGATGCCGACAGGCAGGAAAGGGACGGGAGCGTATCTGATGCCGACAGGCAGGAAAGGGACGGGAGCGTATTTGATGCCGGCAGGCAGGAGAGGGACGGGAGCGTATCTGATGCCGACAGGCAGGAAAGGGACGGGAGCGTATCTGATGCCGGCAGGCAGGAAAGGGACGGGAGCGTATCTGATGCCGACAGGCAGGAAGAAGCGGACAGGGTATACCTGGACTTTACATGCGAAGACAACGGTATCGGCATGAGCAGGGAATTTCTGGAAAAGATATTTATTCCCTTTGAGAGGGTGAACAATACGACCATCAGCAAGATCGAGGGTACCGGACTGGGAATGGCAATTGTCAAAAATCTGGTGGACAGGATGGGCGGGGAGATTACCGTGGAAAGCCGGGAAGGGCAGGGCAGCCGTTTTCAGGTGGTACTTCCGGTGACCGTGGCACCCCGGAACAGAGGGGAGGCTGCGCTTCCTGCTGGCGGAACCGTGCTGATGGCGGAGTGCAGGGACGACAGAGTGGCACAGACGACAGAATACCTGGCGGAAAGCGGCTTTCAGCTTATCCGCACAAGGAGCGGGCTGGAGACGGTAACAAAGCTGACGGAGGCGCAGTATGAGGGATGTATGCCCTGTGCCTTGCTTCTGGGGCAGGAACTGGAGGATATGTCGGCTCTGGAACTGGCATCCCATGTGCGCCAGCTGGCAGGGAACTCCTTTCCGATACTTCTGGTGTCAGAGGAAGATTGGGCGCAGATTGAGTATCGGGCAGTCCGGGCAGGCGTCAACGCGTTTGTTCCCTGCCCGCTCTTCCGGAGCCGGCTGATGGAGACACTGCTCGCTCTTGTAGGAAATGGAGGACAGCAGGAGGAGGCGCGGAGCAGCGGGGATACGGATTACAGCAGCCGCCGTATCCTGCTGGCAGAGGATATCGCGCTGAATCAGGAAATTGCAATGGAAATTCTATCTATGACGGGAGTACAGGTAGAAGTTGCGGATAATGGAAGAGAGGCTGTGGAGAAGTTCGAAGCTTCACCTGAGGGATATTTCGACATTATCTTCATGGATATCCAGATGCCCGTTATGGACGGCTACGAAGCCACGAAGCTTATACGGCGCCTGCACAGAAAGGACGCAGAGAATGTCTGGATTGTGGCGATGACGGCCAATGCGTTTGTGGAGGATATCCGGCTGTCCAGGGAAGCCGGCATGAACGAGCATTGTTCCAAGCCGGTGGATCCCGAACGCCTGCAGGATATTCTGCGGGGGCGTTTCGGGTAATTCGGTATCCGAAGCAGTGTACATGGTATCTGCGTGTAACAGGAGAGTCCAGGCGATTGTCGAAGGCCGGAAGCAAGGGAATCGGT
>CAJULV010000040.1:0-7021 GCA_910587555.1 uncultured Acetatifactor sp. | reverse complement strand
CCGGAAGCAAGGGAATCGGTGGGTGAAGGAATGCGCGTGTAACAGGAGGGCCAGGCGATTGTCGAAGGCCGGAAGCAAGGGAATCGGTGGGTGAAGGAATGCGCGTGTAACAGGAGAGTCCAGGCGATTGTCGAAGGCCGGAAGCAAGGGAATCGGTGGGTGAAGGAATGCGCGTGTAACAGGAGAGTCCAGGCGATTGTCGAAGGCCGGAAGCAAGGGAATCGGTGGGTGAAGGAATGCGCGTGTAACAGGAGGGCCAGGTGTCTGCCGCAGTGGGGAGGTCGGGTCCAGGAACGCGGACGGAAGCAGGAGAGTTGAGAGAGTATGCAGCCTTATCAGGAGGAATATATTGCCAACATAAAGGGGATTGCCAGGCTCACGGTAGGGGAGAAACTTTCCTTTGAGACGTATTTGACGTGGTGTGACGGGGAAAGACAGCGGGCGGAAGAAACGGTAAAAAGAAACATGAAGCTTCTGCGGGAAGAACTGTTTCCTGTGCTGGACCATATCTATGAGGCGGATGAGAAAAAATTGTCGGAGCTTCGGGAATTTGCCGAAGCGCTGAGGGATGGCAGAACGGATCTGGACGTGGGATTATACTGTCAGATTCATAAAGCACTTTTGAGCCTGGCCAGGATGCGGAAGGACCGGAAAGAGATGATACGGGAGCTGTATTGGCTGGGCATGGGATACTACAGCCTGTGCAACAAGCTTCTGGGGCTGGAACGGGCGGACAGCCGGAAATATACTTCGCAGATGCGTTTGTGTTTTACGGAGGCAGCCGCTTATCTGAAGTATTTTGATGAAATAGAGGACACGGAGACAAGGGGCTATATTCTGCGTTCCCGCGCAAACATGGCTCTGGGGCAGTTCGGCTTTCCGAGTGAGAAAATCCGCATGGTGAAGCGGACCCTGGAGATTTTGCAGGACAGGGAATATCAGGAGAAGGAGCCGGGGCTTCCCTGGGACAGATATATCTATATGACGCATCAGCAGATGGCGGCAAGCATTTCTTACGGAAAGGAAAATACCATGACTTCCCAGGATGTGGAGGATGTGATGGACTCGGTGTATCTCGTGTACCAGCGGAGGTTTCAGGAAGCGGCGGAGCAAAAGAAGAAGATGCAGCTGCGTCCCAGCTTTTCCTATTATGTTATCGAATACTGCTGCGGGATGTTCGGGATTGACGGACTGCTTGCGCGGGTGGAAACCTTGATGGACGGAGCGGACACGTCTGATTTCTCGGGGGAAGGGATGTATGGCATCATCTCACTTCTTGCGTTTTATTGCCAATATCTAAACGATTTTCCGGAGAAGATCCCGGAACGCTCGGAACATATCATAAAACTCTACCAGAGGATGCTGGAATATGTGGAGGCATTTCCCATGGCGGAAGAGAATGAAACGCTTTTTTTGTATCTGAGGCAGCTGTGCTGTACTTTTGTGGAGGTGGAGAACGGCGTCTCCTACAAGCAGTTTCTATTAAAGATTCTCATGCGCTTTGCTCCGGAAATTTACATTCATTCCAAGGTGGTGGCAGATGCCGCCGCAGCGTTCTGCAAGATTATCATTGAGGAAGATCCGGGCTTTTTTGACGATATGGACAGGATTCGGGAAATTGGGGATTTGAAGGAAAAATGCCGGGCTGTACAGGAGTTTGCCGTGGAATGCGGAATGCTGCATGATGTGGGAAAAATCAATTTTATGAACCTGTATTCCCAGACGACGAGGCAGTGGTTTGAGGATGAATATGAGATGGCAAATCTGCATGTCAAGGTGGGCGCCGCATGGCTTGGGGAGCGGAAATCCACCAGCCTGTATGCACCCGTGGCGCTGGGGCACCACAGCTGGTATGACGGATCCCGTGGGTATCCCGAATCCTATCACAGGCTGGAATGCCCCTGCAGGCAGATGGTTGATGTCATCGGTTTGATGGATTGGATCAATAATGTGGTGGATACGGCTACGCTTTACACGGGGGTAGGGAAGAAGTTTGAGGAAGCTGTGGAAGAAGCCATCGCCCTGGAGGGTAGAAGGTTTTCGCCGCTTTTGACCGCAAGGCTCCGGGACAGAAAAATAGCGGACCAGATGGAGGCTGTTTTTACAGCGGTACGCCGGGAGGCATACCGCAGGTTATACGAGAGCAGAGGCAGGTAAAGGAGAACCGGATATGGGCGTCAAGGCGGCGGATACAACCTGTGCGGATGTTAAAAATGCAATGCCAATCAAGGCCGCATGGGAAACGGGCGCCGGTCCGGAGAAGAGTCGAATCCCCTTTACCAGATGAAAAGTTCCTGTCCCGTCAGCTTCCAGACGGCTTCGATAAAGAAATAATCCCCGTAAATGATGGAAAATTCATGCTCTTTGTCATGGAACGCCGCCGTGCATTTTTCCAATATATGATCGCAGTTGTCATCCCAGCAGCAGCGGTTTTCGTACAAGGAGGTGAGAAGCTTCTGTGCGGTATTTCTGTAGATGCGGCTTTCCGTCAGGCTCAGTTCATCCCGTTGTTCCAGTGCTTTTGCAATCTCCAAAAGCCCGCAGGCAGCGATGGCGGAGGCTGTGGAATCTTCCAGCGTACAATCGGCAGGCTGCCTGAAATCCACGGGAATCAACCCATTTTCCGGAATATTGGAAATAAAATAGTTGGCGACACTTTTCGCGGTATTCAGATAACTTTCATTCCCGGTGTGAAGGTAGCTGAGGGTAAAGCCGTACAGTGCCCAGGCCTGGCCTCTCGTCCAGGAAGAACCCTTCGCGTAGCCCTGGCCGCCAAAGGTATCGGCATATTCGCCCGTGACCGGGTCAAACGCTACGATGTGGTTGGAAGACCCGTCTTCACGGATGAAATATTTCCGGGCGGTATCCGCATGCATGACGGCAATCTGCAGATACCGGGGATCTTTTGTCTCATTGTAAGCCCAGTACAGCAGGGGAAGATTCATCATACAGTCAATGATTGCCCATCCGGCCTTGCTGCCGTCACCGTTATCGTTCCAGGCGCGGATAAAGCGGCCCATGGGATTGAAGCGCCCGGCCATATCGTTTGCGGCAAGCATTCCTCTGTTGAAAGAGTCTTTGCTGCCGGTAATTCTGTAATCGGCTACCGCAGTGGGGAGCCAGCGGAAGCCGCTGTCATGATCCATCCCTCCGGCAAGCATCAGGTTAGCATCCAGTTTTTCTTCGTTTTCAAGGGCAATTTCCCTGTAGAGTTCTTTGCCTGTGGCGTGGTAGAGCTGCCACATGATGCCTCCCCAGAAGCCGTTGGTCCACCAGGTGATCCTGTCCCCGGACCAGTCGTCAAACTTACCATCTTTCGTGGTGTAGGGAATATTGTGGCGGTTTCTGCCTGCAACAATGTACATTTTGTGTTTGATTTTTGCGGCGGCTTCCTGCGCCCAGTTTTGTCTGTCCATTTTTCTCTCCTTATCTGTTTTGCGAGTGCCGAAAATAACTCGTATAATAACATTTTGTACTTTAATTGTATGTTATTATATTAAATTGACAGGATTTTCATAATATCTTATAATACTATTTACTAACGTTTTTAATGATTTCAGGTATTTGTGTACGTGTCGGATACTGTGGGCTGACGGAATGCGCCTGCCGGATATATCAGGTATGCTTTTTCAGGCAGGCTATTCGGCGGAATAGAATCAGGCCGGTACGCAGGAAAAGACGGGAGGACGATTTTTTATGTACAGTGTGTCGTCAGGAGGGTGCCATTCCAGGCATCCGCTGGAATATTCCATGTACCGGCCCAACGGGCTGCCGCACTATCTGTTGCTGATTGTCAAGTGCCCCGCCTTGTTCCGGATCGGGAGGGAGGAAGTACGGACGGGGCACAGCTGTGCCATGCTGATACGCCCAAACGTTCCCTACCAATATCGCAGCATCCGCGGCGAGTACACGGATGACTGGCTGCATTTCGACTGCGATGAGCCTGATTTCCCGGAAAAGACGGGCCTTTTGTTTCACCGTCCCATTCCTGTGGGAAGTGCGGTGGAGTTTACACTGTATATTCAACAGATTATGTGGGAAAAAAACTACGCTTCGCCGGAGTTCCGCGGGAAAAATATTGATATGCTGATGCGTGTGCTGGTCAATAACCTGATCCAGGCGGTGCAGAGAAAAGACAATCCCGCGCCGTATAATCCATATGTTGCCAGGCTGCAGAACCTGCGGCTTTCCATGCAGTCACAGCCGTATAAGGGCTTTACAGCCCGGGAGATGGCGGAGAGCCTGGAAATCAGCCCTTCTTACTTTCAACATTTATATAAAGAATTTTTCGGGATACCGTTTAAGACGGACCTGATCAACATCCGCCTGGATTATGCCAGAGGGCTGATTCTAAATACGGATTTAAAGCTGGAACGGGTTGCACAGCTGTGCGGATATAACAGTGAAATTCATTTTTACAGGCAGTTCAGGGAGAAGACTGGGATGACTCCAAGAGAATATCTGGCGAAGGCCAAAGGAAGGTAATATGTGTGCCGGTGCTGTGGAGGGGGATATGGACTAATGCGGACCGATTTGCAGTTGATATGCGGTTTGGGATTTGCGGAAGTTTGCGGAAAAAGAAAAGTTTTTATTGATTTTTATTCAAAATATGATATACTAGACCCATGGGGCATTGGCGCAGCTGGGAGCGCGCCACACTGGCAGTGTGGAGGTCACGGGTTCGAATCCCGTATGCTCCATTTTTTCATGGAAGCCGCAAACCGGAGATTTTCCAGTAAAATCAAGGGGTTGCGGCTTTTTTCGCGCATAGTGATTATTAGGATATTTAATGCCAATTTAGGCCTATCAAAAAGATTTTTGTTCAGAATTTGTCCTGGTTATTTCCCAACTGTTTTTCATTGTTTCAAAATTGACTGCCAACGGTATGAAAAGTCCAGGTGTTTTAAAGGCAACGCAGCCAGCATTCCAATGTCTGATAATTGAACCCATACATAGGTGAAAAGACACCAGAACAGAGGATAAAAACGTTAAAGGAGAAATTTTACAAACCGGCAACTTCGTACTGTTTTTTCATAGTGTTCAGGAGCAGGTTCCTGATATAGTCTTTCTGATAATCCTGCGTTTCCGGAAGGCTGTTTTTGTTAATAAATCCGCCGCCCATGGAAGCGTGTCCGCCGCCGTGTCCGATATCCTGCAGGGCTGTATGCAGCAGGTTTCCGGCATGGATGTCCGGATTTTCCGAACGTACAGATATCTTTACGCCGTCTTCACGGAATGAATATACGGCAGCTACATCCACCTCGGTGAGGGAAAGTATGAAATCTGAAATGATTGCCACAAGGGCATCCGGGCATGAAAAGGGAATGTATGAAAAGCCAGCCTTACCATATAGTTCAATGCTTTTGATTGCCGCGCCATAGGCTTTCAGGTCAGCCAGTTCCAGGTTGTTTTTTTCCAGTTTTGACAGCTTCTGTTGGTCGCAGAGCGGAAAAAGATATCCGAACATTTCAATATCCAGTTCAGTCACATCTCTTGTAAACTGCAAAGTATCCATTTTGATTCCATAGAGCAGTGCCGTCGCCGTATCCTTGTCCGGATTGTTTCCAGACAGGGCGAAATATTCAGCAATTAGTGTTGCGCAGGCTCCGGTAATACGGATGTCCTGATATTGATACTTAACTGGAACGAAGGTGGGATGATGGTCAATACAGGCAATTTCATCTCCCACTAAATCGGTTGCGTTCCCACCGTGTTTTTGCATATCGACACAGATAATCCGGTCTGTTCTACGCATATCTTTCACGAGATTTTCGTAGGGCGACATCCGGATGTGGCAGGCATCCAGCAATCTGGAAGCACTCAGCTTGTCAATCCGCCCGTCATAACACAGTTCGGATTCCGTCCCGTAAATTTCGAGCAGTTTTTGCAGGCCATATGCGGAAGCAATGGCGTCCGGATCCGGAAAATTATGAGTTTGGATATAAACAGGATGCCCCTGACACAACGTTACCAGTTTTTTTAAGTCACGCATGCTAAAGTTCTCCTCTGATGTAAATACTTAAATTCAAGCTGTGTGTATTTTATCATCTTTTTTGAGGTTTGCCAATATGTCAACTGTCCTTTTGCGGCTGCACGATGCCGGCATTTGACGGTTTCGAAATATGTAAGGGATGCCGGATAAATGTTTCAACTGCGCCAGACTACGACATCCTCCAGGTTTTTCCGCGGCCGTGCCGGAGGAGATTCGTCAGCATAAACAAATGCAACGGCTGCAACCAGCTGCCCTTCACAGTCCAGCCATTTACATAATTCCGAATATGCAAAATAAATATCGCATATCCACAGGCTTCCGATTCCTTTTTCAGAAGCGGCAAGAAGCATATTTTCTATGGCAGCGCCCTGGATATTACAGATTTCTGCAACCCGTTCTTCCGTTGTCATTTCTGATGGAATGCTTTTGCCTAGGGTGTTGACAACCAGGACAATCACAGGGGCCTTGGCAATGGCGTCAACTGTATATTTTGCCGAACTAATGTACTGCCTGCTTTCCGGAAGTAATGGAGTTTCTTGTTCTTCCCTGGAAATTCCCCCTGCGAAAAGCGTTCAGCATTTCCTCTTTTTCGTACTCCTGCACCACAATAAACTTCCAGGGCTGTCGGTTTTTTGAGGAAGGGGCTTTTATACCGCTTTGGATAATCTCTGTAATATCATCTTGTGATATGGGCTTATCCAGGAATTTTCTGATACTTCTTCTGTTGTTGATTGCAAGAATCATATTACGCACCTTCTCATTTTGTTTTTCCGGCTGATGTCTTTAGTATAGCATATCGCAGACGCTGGCTGCAATCAGATAAAAAATGGAAAACTTGATCCAGCATTTTCGGGAGATGCTGTTTCCGCTTACTGTAAGCGCCAGGGGGCGGGAGGTGAGATGACAGCCCGGGCATCAGAGCAAAAAAGTGCCAAAAGACTGCCACGCCCATGCATGGTATCCTCTGACACTACTTAGTGTCTGCTTTTTAAGTCTATAAACCATTGATTTTACTGACTTTTCAGTATA
>CAJULV010000039.1 GCA_910587555.1 uncultured Acetatifactor sp. | reverse complement strand
AATGATTGAAAAGGTTGAGAATGCGGATATTGTCATCACTCATGGAGGGCCAGCAAGTTTTATTATGCCGCTCCAGAAGGGAAAAACGCCGATAGTGGTTCCAAGGCAGCATCAATTCGGAGAACATGTGAATGATCATCAGGTGGATTTTGTCAGGCTGGTTGCGGAGCGGACGGGGACAATTCTTCCGGTTTATGAGATAGAGATGTTAGAGGATATGATTGTCAATTTTAACAGGTATGAAAAAGAAATAAAAGGTACGGTGACAGAACATAATAAAGAATTTAACGAGGCATTTGAGAAGATTGTGGATGAAATGATGTCATGAAATGCAGACGATTATGGTGGAGGATAAAGCCGGAAACACAAAGATACGAGGTGTAAATAAAGTGATTAGGAATGTATTTTTAAAGAAAATTATGAAAAATACAATTTTTCCGTTTTTAACTTTGGTGAATAAGATTATTCCTAAAAAAGACATGCAGATTTTACTGTATTCTGCAAACGGGGGAATCTGCCATAGCTTAGTACCTATAAGGGAATATCTTTTAGAAAATGGATATGATAGAAAATACAGAATAATATGTGGAATTGAAAAGCTGGAATATGCTGAAAAAGACAAGCTGGAATATTGCCGGCAGATAAAGGCACTGTTTTATTTTCTATGCACAAAGCATGTTTTTTATACAGCCGGGCAGATTCCTGTTAAGCCTTCCAAACAGCAGATTGTGATTCACCTCGGGCATGGAAATGCTAATTTTAAAGCATGCGGTTCGTTGACGGATATATCCAATGGGGATGAATTCTTTTTTACATATATGGCGGCATCATCAGAATTGTTTATCCCAAGCATGGTAAGGGAGTACCGTTGTAAAAGAGACAATATTGCGGTGATAGGTGATCCGCTGCTTGACAAGTTATTGACGGTTAAGGAGAAATACGATCTGGGCCAATATAAGAAAGTATTGTTGTGGGTGCCTACTTTCAGACAGTCTGATTATCTTGGGTATGATGATTCTGACATGGAGGAAATGATACCGCTTTTTACGGAGGATGATTATGATGACTTAAATCGTGAGTTGGGAGAGCGGCAGATCAGGCTGATAGTGAAACTGCATCCTATGCAAAATATAAAGAAGAAATGTCTGCATAATGATTCTTATCTGAATCTGTATAGTGACAGTGAATTTAGAAAAGAAGGATTTGAGTTATACAACTTAATGGCACAAGTAGATGGTTTGATTGGAGATTATTCATCCACCTCGCTGCAGTATCTGCTTGCGGATAAGCCGCAGGCATATGTAGTGCCGGATATTGCAGAATATAAGGAGAAACGGGGGTTTATTTTTTCTGATCCCGAGACCTATATGGCAGGTCATATTATCAAAGAAAAAAAGGAATTCTGGAGCTTTTTGGATGACATAATATGTGAGCGTGACATCTATGCCGAAAAAAGAGCCTGGGTCAGGGGACAAGCGTTTCAATATACGGATAATCAAAATTGTAAGAGGGCAATCAGGCTCAGCCGGATCCATCTATAAGCAGAAAAGGCAAAATGGTATAAGGCTGGGAGATAACCGGAACATTAGGGGGCAGGAGGCTTTTATGAAAAAGGTTTTAACGGTAGGTGTCTTTGATTATTTTCATCTTGGACACCTTAGGCTATTTGAGAAGGCTAAAAAGAATGGGGACTATTTGATTGTTGCAGTACAAGACGGAGACTGTATATTAAAGACAAAGCAGGATGCGGATGTCCTGTATACAACAGAGCAGAGAATTGAACTTATAAAAGCGCTGAAAATCGTTGATGAAGTGGTTGTGTATCAGGATGTAGACAAGCTGGTGCCGAAAATAGAGTTTGATGTCCTTGCGCTTGGTGAAGACCAGACACACGCCGGCTTTCAGCAGGCTGTACTCTGGAGCAAGGAAAACGGGAAAGCGGTGGTCAGATTGTCAAGAACACCGGGGATCTGTTCTTCTTTGATTAAAGATAATTTGAGAGCATTAAAATAGAAATCAGGCATGAAATTGTTGGTTTTGCAATCCCGGTTAACTGATAAGGGAAGAGCAGAGGTAGGATATGCGAAAGATTTCCTGGGATAACCATATAAAAAATGAATATGTGATGTCGTTGACTGTAGAAAAAGGATATCGGGAAGAAAACAGAAATCATCTGGTGTACAGACCGATAGACAAAGATAATGTGGCGGAATTCAGCAAACAGGATTTTATTCATCCGTCACTGTTTCGTAAGGGGCGATATATAGGCGTATCAATAGGGGGGGCACAGGTTGCTTTTCTTAAAGTGGTCTTAAACGGGGAGCGGGGGGCTTTTTTTGAGGTGAAGCAAAGCGATATGTGCCTAGAGAAGCTGTATGTTTTTCCGGAATGGCGCGGCAGGGGAATTATAAGGGATGCAATGTCGCATTGTATCTGTTCTTTCTTTCCCAGGGGAAAAGAGAAAATGACGATTTCGTTATATGTACGGACGGACAATGCACCTGCAATAAAATGTTATACGAAAATGGGGTTTAGACGTGAAGGTGAAATCAAGATTATCAGGCTGTTCAGAGACTATACGCTTCCCAGGACTATAATTTAGACAGCCAGCGGCAGTTTTTGCAGGAAATTTGAAAACGGGGATGGGTGTTACAGAGAAGATGCGAAAGATATTGGTAGTCATTACAACAGCGTTTGTTCCATGGGGCGGACTCACAACAGTTGCCATGAATTATTATAGAGCGATGGATAAAAGGGATCTGCAGATAGACTTTGCATCAGACAGTGAGACGGTCCCGGCGCTGGCCGGCGAACTGGAAGAAAACGGAAGCCGATATATACAACTTCCTGATAGGAAGAGGCACCCGGTAAAGTATGCGGGAAGCTTATTTAGAGTATTGAGATCCGGAAGGTATGGGCTGATTCATGTACACGGAAACAGTGCAACCATGTTAGCAGAATTGATTCCGGCCTGGATATTACGGGTTCGTAAAAGAATTGTACATGTACATACGACACAAAGCAGTCATTTGGTAACGCATACAATTATGAAATTACCCATGAACATGCTTGCAACCGAGAGGATAGCGGTATCGAAGGCGGCAGGATGTTATTTATATGGTAAGAGAAAATTTATTTTGCTTAATAATGCAATTGATGTTAACCGCTATCGGTACAATGCGGAGTACCGGAAAGAATACAGAAAACGTCTGGGATTATCAGAGAAGGAATATGTACTGGGTACCGTGGGGAAATTGCATGCCTCTAAGAACACCCTATTTTTAGTTGATGTTTTTTATAAAATTCGGTTAAAGTGCCGGACTGCAAAACTTTTAATTGTAGGAGACGGGGAGCTGCGGACAGAAATAGAAAAAAGGATTGCGCAATTAGGGATAGAATCGCATTGCATGTTGGTGGGAATGCAGATGGATACATCCCCATTTTTATCTGTCATGGATGTGTTTGTTTTTCCCTCCCAATATGAAGGGCTTGGTTTGGCACTGGTGGAAGCGCAGGCAGCGGGGCTGCCCTGTTATGCTTCGGATCGGGTACCACAGGAAGCGGCTGTAACAGAAAGTGTTGAATTTATGGCATTGGAGCAAGGGGCAGAAGAATGGGCTGCCCTGATTTATGAAAGGGGGATCTGCGGAGATCGCACAGCGGCAAGCCAATATGCGGAAAAACAGATTTGCAGAAGCGGATATCATATTTTGACAGAAGCTGAAAGGTTAAGAAAAATATACAGTGAAAAGCAAAAGGGAAAATAGTTTGGAGACAACGAAATGAGTGTTACAATAGCCGGATTGGTTTGGATGTTGGCATTGGTGATTGCTTTTTTTTCAAAGAGACCTATTATGATGTTGGCATTGCTGATTTTGAGCATGGTATTTCAGGCGACATCATTAATTATTTTCAGGGGTGAGGGAATCGGGCCACAGAGCATAGTGTCCATGACATTCAGCATTTGGATAATACTGAGGAAGCTCATGGCCTTTAAGGGTAAAATAGGTATCCTCAGAAGGGATAAGATCGGACGTATCAGCCGCATATCGGTGATATTATTTACAGTGACATTGGCGCTTGGGCTGCAAAAAGCCGCCACAGATGAGATTCATGTGGAAAACGCTTATTTGCGGCTTGCCCAGCTGAGTATTTATATGCTGTGTTTTGCCTTATTATGGAGCAGGACTGTCCGATTCAGGCAGAAAGAAATAGATTATGTAATCGTGCTGACAACAGTTGTTGTGGTGGTTATTGGTGCATTGCAGTTTTTGACAACTACAAATATATTATCCCGTAATGCCTTTTGGGATATGCTGATTTATGCTGGCGAAACGGAAAATGTAGCGTATTATCTTCCATATTATAAAAGGATTTTTTCTACGTTTATGGAACCAAGTTATTGTGCTGCATTTCTGGTTGGCGCTTTTTATTATCTGATTTCAAAGGAAAAGATAAATAGAAATATGCTGATTTTGTCCCTTGTCGTTTTGGCGGAAATAATACTGACGTTTTCATCGACAGCTTATGGGGCGTTTTTTGTAACAGGTGTTATATATGTGCTATGCAGTCATAATAAGCGAGTACTGAAGCTCCTGGTGCCAGTGGGTATCATCATCGTTTTCTGGCTGGGAATAACGGGTGCTTTGCAGGATATATTGTCGGAAGTTATATTTAACAAGATGGATTCAGGTTCTGCACATACGCGGGGTGTTTGGGACAGGAGGGCAATTGCCGCATTTATGGAGAATCCGTGGACAGGTCAAGGATATAAGCTAGTTAGAGGGTCTCATTTATATACATCATTGTTGGGACAAATTGGCGTGGTCGGAACATTGATGTATGGTTTAATGGTTGTACCGTTGGCAGTCACTGCGTTGAGAATGAAGAAACTGAATTCGGCAGTATTATTTTTGGCTGGAGTATTGGCAGCACAGATGATAGCAATTCCGGATATTGATTTTTGTATCTTCTGGCAGGGAATGTATATTCTTGTTTTATGTATCAGGGCAAATAATGAAGAGGATAACGCAATTAAATTAGAAGGTAATTGAATGGGAGGAGACATAAAAAGTGGGTCTGTTATCAATTATTGTACCGGTTTATAATGCGGAAAGATATCTGAAACGATGTATTGAAAGTATTATTAACCAACTGGATGGAACAGATGAATTAATCCTTGTGGAAGATGGATCGCCGGATAAGAGTGGAGAAATATGCGATTATTATGCAGAGAGATATTCTTATGTAAAAGTGATACATCAAGCAAACGGTGGTGTTGGGAAAGCCCGAAATGCAGGGTTAAAAGCGGCTTGCGGAGAGTACATTATATTTGTTGATGCAGATGACTATGTGACTGCGGACATGGTTCAAACGGTAAAAGGGTATCTTGACAGAAAATTAGACCTTATCATGTTTGGGCAGAATCCTGATTCCGGCAGAACAGTATGTAAAGCGGCGTTTGATATCAGCATACATGATGCGCGTATGCGCCGCTCTTTTATAAAAGCTGTGTTTTCCGGCAAAATAGCCTCCTTGGAAACGCATCATTTTTATCTGCGCAGTTCAGTAGCAAAGGCTTTTTGCAGAAGGTTTTTGCTGGAGAATCAGATATTTTTTGAGGAAGGTGTGAAAATCGGGGAAGACATGTTGTATATGCTGAAAGTATGTGGTTTATTTCAAAGGGCAGGATGTGTAAACCAAAAAATATATTATTATTATAAAAATGAGAACTCAATTACAAATCGATATAAACCGGATTTACAAGACATTATAGCCTCTTATGTAAGAGCCATAGAACCATGGTTAAACATGCATCCGGAATATATCCCTTATCATGCGAATTATCGTTTAAATGACATTATATTGTTTATAAAATATGATTTTTTTCACAGAGAAAATAGGGAAAAGAAATCGGAGTTAAAGCAGAGAATGGAGGCAATATTGAGGAAAGGCAATTATTTCGAATATTATTTGTCATCGAAACAAAATGATTTGCTGAAATCATATGGCATTTTGAAGAGGATCACAATTTGGCTGGCAATACATGGGCGATTTTTTGAACTGAGATGTATAGCTAAAATAAAGTATGGGCATCATTTACTGCAATGTGCAGGAGGTAAAATATGCAGAAAATAGGGCTGCTGAGTTTAGATTCTCATAACTTCAACTATGGCGGTATGTTGCAGGAGTATGCTTTGCAATTTGCCATTGAGGCACAGGGAAATTACTGTGAGGTGATTGATTACAGACATAATACAGAACTGCGGACCTTTAGTCCCCGAAGAAACATTCGATATCTGACATGGGAAAAAGTCTATGGAAAATTAGCACAGCTGAGGCAAAACAGAGGAAAAAAGAAACAGATTGAAGATCTTATTATCAGAAGAAAAGTAAAATTTAATGAGTTTTGTAATACATATATAAAATTTTCGAAAGTATGTAAGCATGACGAGCTGAAAGAAGTTGTGCAGGGCTATGATTCGGTTGTGTGCGGCAGTGACCAGATATGGAATCCGGCATTTAACAGGCCGTCTTTTTTTCTGGACTTTGTACCGGATACCATAGGTAAAGTAATCTATGCGGCAAGTATCGCCAGAGATACATTAACAAAAAGCGAAAGTAAGGTGTACCAGGAATATATCAAACCGCTGGAGTGGATTTCAGTCAGAGAGAGTGGGGCTGTAGAACTTTTACGACAGATAGCAGGCGAGAAAGAAATACGGTTGGTACTGGATCCCAGCTTACTGCTTACACCTGTTCATTGGAAAAATGTAGCGGGCGAAGGCCGGCTGATAAATGATGAGTATTTATTCTGTTACTTTTTAGGCATAGATGAGGAAAAAAGAAAAGCGGCGCAAAGATTTGCATCCGGAAACGGGATGAGATTAATATCGCTTCCTTATTTACTTGGAAAATATAATGTCTGGGATGAAGGCTTTTCAGAGGCGGTAATTGATGCGGGACCTGTTGAATTTTTAAACCTGATTTTGCACGCGGAATGTGTATTGACAGATTCCTTTCACGCATCGGTTTTTTCCATTCTTTTTCAAAAAAAGTTTCGGGTATTCGGAAGAAAATTCGGGAAGGGAGATATGAATACAAGGCTCCATACTTTGCTGAGTTATATCGGTCATAATGAATATTTGATTCATCCTGAACAGCTGGAAGAATGCACCATAAACGATAAAACAGATTGGAGCCTGAATCGCATTGAGGAATGCAGGAAGGAATCGCTGGAGTGGTTAACCCGGGCTTTGACAAAAGGATAGCGATTTTTGCAGGGAGGATTGAAGTAAGTGAATCAAAAGAAGGCAGGCGTTTTATTGTCATATATTTCTGAAGCAATAAAAATATTGACGTCATTAATTTATACGCCAATTATGCTCCGGCTCCTTGGAAAGAGCGAATATGGCTTATATCAGCTTGTATATTCGGTGGTTTCATACTTGGGCCTGCTGAGTCTGGGATTTACGTCTTCCTACATCAGATATTATTCCCGGTTCAAATCGGAGGATAATCGTGATGAGATCAGCAGGCTTAACGGGATGTTTATGGTTATTTTTCTTGTCATTGCAGGAATAACGGTTATCTGCGGGTTCATACTTCTTGGCAACATACGTTCTGTCCTGGGCAGGGGCTTAACGGAAACAGAATACGAAACCGCAAGGGTTTTGATGGTTTTGATGGTTTTTAACCTTGCAGTAACCTTTCCGAATAGTGTATTTGATTGCATTACCTCTGCACATGAAAAATTTTTCTTTCAAAGGCTGCTGACTGTTCTGCAAAATCTGTTAAATCCGTTTTTAACCTTGCCGTTACTTTTGATGGGCTATGGTTCCATTGGAATGGTTGTGGCAGCAACAGGTCTTACCGTGGCAAAGTGTACGGCAAATATCTGGTATGTTTTTTGGAAATTACATGAAAAGTTTGTCTTTCATAAATTTAAATTTTCGATGCTGAAGGATATAGGGCATTTTACTTTTTTTATTTTTCTCAATCAGGTAGTTGATCAGATAAACTGGAGTATTGATAAATTCCTGTTGGGAAGATTGTTGGGGACGGCAGCGGTTGCGGTATATGGTCTTGGAGGGCAGATTAATACAATGTATATGCAGCTTTCTTCATCTGTTTCAAGTGTATTTATTCCGCGGGTAAATGCGCTTGCGGCAAAGGGAAACCGCAATCATGAAATATCAGATTTATTTATTAGAATTGGAAGAATTCAGTTTCTGATTTTAAGCCTGGTTCTGACAGGCTTTCTATTTCTTGGTCAGCCATTTATGAAGATTTGGGGTGGAAGCGGATATGAAAGTTCATATTATATTGTTCTCTGGTTGATAATCCCGGTAACCATACCTTTAATCCAGAATCTTGGCATAGAAATACAAAGGGCAATGAATATGCATAAGGCAAGATCGATAGTTTACTTTTTGATAGCAATCTTTAACATTTTGTTGAGTATACCGCTTATAAAGGTTATGGGGAGCATAGGCGCGGCTATGGGAACGGCAATTTCCCTG
The DNA here is from genome assembly GCA_910587555.1 of uncultured Acetatifactor sp. Taxonomy (GTDB): domain Bacteria; phylum Bacillota; class Clostridia; order Lachnospirales; family Lachnospiraceae; genus Acetatifactor. The sequence continues at coordinate 27,156 of CAJULV010000039.1, read as the reverse complement.
CTGCTTGGGAACGGCCTTTTCATGAATTGGTATTATAGGCGAAAAATCGGATTAGATATTAAAAAATTTTGGAAAAATATCATTTCTTTTTTTCCGGCACTGGCAGTTCCGATTATGTTCGGGATATGCATTATAAATTTTATAAGTATTGATAATATAGGAAAGTTATTTCTTTGGGGAATCATATATACGATTATATTTTGTATTTCAGCATGGTTTCTGGGAATGAACCATTCCGAAAAGGTATTGATTAAAAGTATTATGGACAGGATAAGGAGGAAATAGCGGACTGCGTTTTGAAAGGATGGTTTGAGGGCTATGGCAGTGAATGGGAGCAGTGTGAAAACGGTTAATAATGTGTTGGCTGTTTATGCGGGATATTCCGGGAAGGCAGAAGTGAGGGCCAAAAGCTCGTCGGGAGCAATATTTCATTTACTGGCTGAGTTTACGCTTTCACAGTCAGGAGTAGTATATGGAGTCGCCATGTCAGAGGGGTGTAGAAGTGCGGAATTCATACGAGTATGTGAGATAAGCCGCCTGCCTGAGCTTTTCGGATCAAAATACCTGCAGGCAAAAACGGGAAATGTTTTCAAATCGGTCAAGGCAGATTTGGAAGACAATATTGTAGTGCTTTTTTCGGGGACAGGCTGTCAGATTAATGGGTTAAAGGGATATCTTGGGAAAGAATATCATAACTTATTTACAGTAGATGTGATCTGTCACGGGGTTCCGTCTCCTGCTTTATGGCAAAAATACGTGGAATATGTTGAGAGAAGAAATGGTGCAAAGCTTGTCAATGTGAATTTCAGATGTAAGGACAGGAGCTGGTCTGACTTTGGCATGAAGGAGATTGATGATACATATAAAGCGAGGTACGTGTCAAAAAATAAAGATCCTTATATGCAGATGTTTTTAAGAAATTATTCTTTAAGGCCATCCTGCTATCACTGTGCTGCAAAAAGTGTTAAGCTATCGGATTTAACCATTGGAGATTTCTGGGGAATCAACGATGTTGCGCCGGACATGAATGATGACAAAGGCGTTTCTCTGATTATAGTAAGGACGGATCAGGGCAGGGAGCTGTTTGAAAAGATAAAACATAATATAAAATATAAAGAAGTCCTATATGAAGACGCTGTTAAACATAATACTCCGGAATATGCTTCGGTCCATAAGCCGGAAATGAGGGATACGTTTTATATGGATATGAATACGGTGTCTTTTGAGGAATTGAAAAGAAAATACATTGATTCCCGACAGATTCCATTTCTGAAAAGGCTTAAAAATATGATAAGGGGTTTCATCAAACGGGTGCTTCGGAATCTCGGGGGGGTAAACATAATGGCTGGATAAATGGCACAGACTATGGCGTGTTGTATATATTCGAGGATTGTAAATGAAAACGAAAAGGTAGTTGCTGCCGGGGAGTTGAGGGTGGGATATTGAAGGGGTGGTTAAAATGGTGGGTACAATGAAAGAATTGCCGATACTGTATAGGGAAAAAGAAGAATGCTGTGGCTGTACGGCCTGCTTTGCCATTTGTCCGAAGGGAGCAATAAGCATGGCAGCAGATGAAGAAGGATTTGAATATCCACAGGTGGATGGGCAAAAATGTGTGAGATGCCATGCATGTCTAAAGGTTTGCCCATTTAGGCGTGTAAAATGAACTCCTCCGGGCAGATGTACCGTCACTTCGGATTTCTGCACCGGCTGCGCAAAATTCCCCCTTGACAAACCCTGCCGGATACCCTATAGTATCCATAGAAACAAAACCGACAGAAAAGGCCACGACGAAGAGGAGTATGCGTCACCCCTTGTCAGAGAGGACAGCCGTTTCCGGGGAAGCGTTCCGGGGAAGCTGCGAGGTTGTCCGAAGGAAGGAATGCAGAAGGTAGCTTCCGAGCCGGGAATCCGAAAGCCGGGTTTTATGACAGAGGTGTCATCCAAAGCGACCGTCATGTATGATACGGTATACAGCCGTACACTTCATGGCTTATATACAGGGAGCAGCGGTATGGCAGCAGGCATGAAAGCGGGAACAGATAGGGTTTCACGAATTATCCCCGTTACAGGATAGGACTTTAACAGAAGTCGCTGAAGGCAGCAGGCTCTCCCGGAGTCGGCTGTGAACAAAGGTGGTACCGCGTTTATGACGCCCTTTGCTGACGAGAGTCGGCAGAGGGTTTTTTTCACCGGAGAAAATGGAACCGGGAACGGGTTTTTTAAGGAGCAAGGTCCTGCAAGTAGTGCGTGGCCTGTAAAGGCGCATGGGCCTGCTGACAGTTCCCGGGAAGGTGTCTGCCGGAACAGGGCATGCGGAATACGGAAGCGGTACGGAACAGGAAAGGAGCAGAGATGAAAAAGGAACTGGCAAAGACCTACGAACCCAGGGGTCTGGAAGACAGATTGTATGAGAAATGGATGGAGAAGAAATATTTCCACGCGGAGGTGGATCACAGTAAAACCCCTTTCACCATCGTGATTCCGCCTCCCAATATCACAGGGCAGCTGCACATGGGCCATGCCCTTGACAATACCATGCAGGACATTCTGATCCGTTTCAAGCGGATGCAGGGCTACAATGCGCTGTGGCAGCCCGGTACGGACCACGCATCCATTGCAACGGAAGTAAAGATTATCGAGACGCTGAAAAAAGAGGGCATCGACAAGCATGACCTGGGGCGTGAGAAATTTCTGGAGCGTGCATGGGACTGGAAGAAGGAATACGGCGGCCGCATCGTTTCCCAATTGAAGAAGCTGGGTTCTTCCTGCGACTGGGACAGGGAGCGCTTTACCATGGACGAGGGCTGCAACCGGGCGGTTACGGAAGTCTTCGTGAAGATGCATAAGAAGGGCTATATTTATAAAGGTGCCAGGATGATTAACTGGTGCCCTGTGTGCAATACCTCCATCTCCGACGCGGAGGTGGAATACCAGGAGCAGGCCGGGCATCTCTGGCATATCAGGTATCCGGTGATGAATGATGACGGCACGCCCAGCACCACGGAGTTTCTGACCTTTGCCACCACCCGTCCGGAAACCATGCTGGGTGATACCGCGGTTGCCATACATCCCGAGGATGAGCGGTACAGCCACCTGATCGGGAAGAGCGTGATGCTGCCCATCATGAACCGGGTGATTCCGGTGGTGACGGATACTTACGTGGACAGGGAATTCGGCACCGGCGTGGTGAAGATTACCCCCGCCCATGACCCCAACGACTTTGAAGTGGGAAAACGTCACGGCCTGCCGGTGATCAATGTGATGAACGACGACGCCACCATCAACGAGAACGGCGGCGCGTACTGCGGAATGGACCGGTATGCGGCCAGAAAGGCCATTGTGGAGGAGCTTTCGCGGCAGGGACTCCTGGTGAAGATCGAGGAATATTCCCACAATGTAGGCACCCATGACCGCTGCAAGACAACCGTGGAACCGTTGGTAAAGGAGCAGTGGTTCGTAAAGATGGAAGAACTCATCAAGCCCGCGGTGGAAGCGGTGAAAAACGGTGAGGTGGAACTGGTTCCCAAACGTCTGGAGAAGATCTATTTCAACTGGACGGACAATATCCGCGACTGGTGCATCAGCCGCCAGCTGTGGTGGGGACACCGGATTCCGGCCTACTACTGCGACCAGTGCGGGGAGACCGTGGTTGCGGCCCAGGCGCCCACAGCCTGTCCAAAGTGCGGATGCGCGCATTTTACCCAGGATCCCGATACCCTGGACACCTGGTTTTCCTCTGCACTGTGGCCCTTTGAGACCCTGGGCTGGCCGGAACGGACAGAGGATTTGCAATATTTCTATCCCACGGATGTGCTGGTGACGGGCTATGACATTATTTTCTTCTGGGTTATCCGGATGATTTTCTCCGGCTATGAACACATGGGTGAGCGGCCGTTTAAGACGGTTCTCTTCCACGGGCTTGTCAGGGACAGCCAGGGGCGCAAGATGTCGAAATCCCTGGGCAACGGTATCGACCCCCTGGAGATTATCGAGCAGTACGGTGCGGATGCGCTGAGGCTGACGCTGATCACCGGAAATGCGCCCGGAAACGATATGCGCTTTTATTACGAGCGTGTGGAAAACAGCCGTAATTTCGCCAATAAGGTGTGGAACGCTTCCCGGTTCATCATGATGAATATGGACGGCAATGAGGTGGAAGAGGTGCCGGCTTCCCGGCTTCAGCCAGTGGACAAATGGATACTGTCCAGGCTGAACGACCTGGTCAGGGAAGCCACTGACAATATGGAGAACTTCGAGCTGGGAATTGCCGTACAGAAGGTGTACGACTTTATCTGGGATGAGTTCTGTGACTGGTATATTGAGATGGTGAAGCCCCGTCTGTACCAGGCAAAGGACGGGGAGGACGCGGAAGCGAAGCGTGAGAGCCGGAATGCGGCGCTCTGGACGCTGAAGACCGTGTTGATTGACGCCTTAAAGCTCCTCCATCCCTATATGCCTTTTATCACGGAGGAAATTTTCTGCACACTGCAGAGCAGGGAAGAATCCATTATGGTCAGCAGCTGGCCCGTGTACGCCGAGGATAGGCATTTTGAAAAAGAGGAAAAGGATATTGCTGTCATCAAAGAGGCTGTGAGAGGCATCCGCAATGTCCGCAGCGAGATGAATGTGGCGCCCGGCAAGAAGACTGCCGTATTTGTGGCCAGCGAGAGGGCGGATATCCTGGATACCTTCACGGAAGGAAAGCTGTTCTTTGCATCGCTTGCCGGCGCCAGTGAAGTCACCATGATTCACAGACAGGGAGGAAGCGCGGAGCCTGCAGGACAGACACAGACGGAAGCCGCGGGAGCCGCCGTACAGGGCGAAGAGGAGATGGAAGCCGCGGGAGCCGCCGTACAGGGCGAAGAGGAGATGAAAGCCGTGGGAGCCGCCGTGCAGGACAAAGAGGAGATGAAAGCCGCGGAAGCCGCCATGCAGGGTGAAGCGGTGATTGCGAAGGACTCCGTATCCGTAGTAATCCCCGGGGCGACGCTGTACATCCCCCTGTCAGACCTGGTGGATATCGCACAGGAGATAGAACGCCTGGAGAAGGAGCAGAGGCGCCTGGAGGGAGAGCTTGCCAGGGTGAACGGTATGCTTTCCAACGAGAGGTTTATCTCCAGGGCGCCTGAGGCGAAGATTGCCCAGGAGCGCGAGAAGCTTGTGAAATATACGCAGATGATGGAACAGGTGACACAGCGCCTGGGACAGCTGCAGCAGGTATAAACGGCGGGTACGCCTGCAGACAGGCCGCGGTATAAGCGAAAACGAGGTGTATAATTGTGAAAAAGGAAGCCATTGCCACATTTGCGGAAGCGGAAAATTATATCAATGACACGCCCCGTTTTACCTCCAAAAACACCATGGAGGACACAAAGGCATTTCTGCACCGCCTGGGGGACCCGGATAGGGAGATGCGGATTATCCATGTGGCCGGGACAAACGGAAAGGGTTCTGTCTGCGCTTACCTGCGCAGCATCCTGGAGGCTGCAGGGTACAGGACGGCCCTGTTCAGCTCCCCCCACCTGGTATGCATCCGGGAGCGGTTTACAGTGGGGGGAGAAATGATTTCCGAGGAGGAATTTCTGGAGGCGTTTCTTCATATATATAGTATGTTGGACCAAAGTGCGCCGGAACGGGAGGGGCGGAGCTATCATCCGACTTATTTTGAGTACCTCTTTTTCATTGCAATGCTGGTATTCAGGAAAAGGAAGCCGGATTTCTGCATTCTTGAGACCGGGGTAGGCGGCAGGCTGGATGCCACAAATTCGGTTTCACGCAAGGAATTATCTATTATTACGCATATCGGGCTGGACCATGTGGAATATTTGGGAGACACTGTGGAAAAGATTGCTTTTGAGAAAGCGGGCATTATGCAGGAAGGGGTTCCTGCCGTTTTCTGGGACACCTGCCCGGAGACAACTGCCGTATTCAGGGAGTGTGCAAAGAAGCTTGGAATTTCCGCGTATTCCGTGTCGGAAAAGGACTATTCTTTTTCAAATTTTAAGAGAAAAACCATTGATTTTTGCGTACATAGCCGCTATTATGGAAAGAGCATTTCTTTTACCCTGCCTACCATAGCCGCGTATCAGAGGGAGAACTGTACCCTGGCCGTCCGGGGGGCGGAGATACTGGACGAAGGGAAGACAATCACCGTGGGGCAGATGCAGGATGGGGTCTCCCGGTGCTTCTGGGCAGGTCGCATGGAGGAGGTGCTGCCCGGGGTCTATGCGGACGGTGCGCACAATGAGGACGGGATTCGGGCTTTTCTGGAGACTGTGGCGGCGGACGGGTATGACGGCAGGCGCAGCCTGCTGTTCAGCGTGGTGAAGGACAAGGATTACAGGCATATGGCGGAGAAACTGGAGAACTCCCGGCTGTTTGGGCGGGTGGCGGTTGCGCGTATGCGCGGGTACAGGGCATTGGACGAAACATGCCTGAAGGGATTATTTACAGAAGGCGCCGGATGCTGTGAGCCGCAGGCCTATGACAGTGTGGAGGATGCTTTTCTGGCATTGCTGGAGGCGCGTCGGGCGGAGGAGCGTATTTATATTGCGGGAAGCCTGTATTTGGTTGGCGAGATAAAGGAGCTGTTGGAGCATGATAAATTTCGAAGAAGAATTGAAAAAATTTCATCCCAGCCTTGAGGTGGAAGATGCGGAGGAATCCATTTATCATCAGGATCTGACAGATTTTGCTGATATGCTGGTAAAAAAGATTATTGGGTCAGGGCAGGAAGTCACACGGGAGACCCCGAAGGAGTAGCCATGTTATGTTATAATTGCGGATGCCGTTTATCGGAGCATGACTTTTGCACCGCCTGCGGGGCGGACGTCTCCCTGTATAAAAAAGTGATACATGTCTCCAATATGTTTTATAACGAGGGCTTGGAGAAGGCGGGAGTCAGAGATTTGACCGGTGCGGTCACCAGCCTGCGCCAGAGCCTGAAATTTAATAAAAATAATGTCAGAGCGCGGAATCTGCTGGGACTTGTTTATTTTGAGATGGGGGAAAGCGTAAGCGCACTCCAGGAGTGGGTGATCAGCAAGAACATACGCCCCAGGAAAAATATCGCGGGCGAATACATTCAAAAGGTACAGGCCAACGCCGGAAAGCTGGAGGCCATCAACCAGACCATCAGAAAGTATAACAGGGCGTTGTCATTATGCCGGCAGGACAGCAAGGATCTGGCCGTGATACAGCTGAAAAAGGTGCTGTCCATGAACCCCAGGTTTGTGCGCGCCCATCAGCTGCTGGCGCTGCTGTATATGGACGGGCAGGATTGGGAGAAGGCGGAGCGGGAGCTGCGCAGATGCAGGGAAATCGACAGGAATAACCTGCAGACCTCAGCGTACTTAAAAGAGGTGGAGCAGATGCTGATGCCGGAGGAAGGGGCACGGCCGTCTGTAAGGCGCAGGAAGGATGAGTCGGTGAGGTACCAGAGTGATAACGAGATTATCATTCAGCCGCTGAATGTGAAGGAGCCGAAAAGCGGCGGTGTATCGTCCCTGCTGAATATCGTGATTGGTTTGGCAATCGGCGTGGGGGTCACGTATTTTATGGTGGTTCCGGCTGCGGAGCTTAAGGTCAGAAATGAGGAACAGCAGGTAATTACCAGAATCAGCAGCGAATCGGATGCGAAGACCGCCCGTTTACAGGAACTGGAGAGCCAGATTGAAGGCATGAATGAGAATGTGACGGTAATGCAGGCACAGCTGGAGAGCTATGTGGGTGTGGACGGTACGCTGCAGAATACGGAGACACTGCTGAATGCCCTTGCGGCTTACATGGAGGCGGAGGATAAGGCGGCGGGTGCTGCGGCTGCGGCTGCGGAACTGGACGCCATCAGCCAGAGAGTGAACATGGAGGAGATGACGGAGGGATTCCGCAGGCTGTATGAGGCTGCCCGGGGAGAGATCCTGCCGGAGGTGGCGGCGGCTTATCTTGCGGAGGGCAACAGCCTGTTTGATTCCAGGAACTATGCGGAGGCGGCCGCGGCTTTTGAACTGGCATATGCCTATGACGCCGGCAATGAGGAGGCGCTTTATCAGATGGCCCAGTCCTATCGTTTTATCGGTGAGGACGAGAAGGCCATCGCCGCCTACGACAAGGTAATCGAGCTGTTCCCGGATTCCTGGCGGGCAGAGCGTTCCCGGAATTACAGGGCGCAGCTGGCGGGTGGCTGACCGATGAAATCAGAATATTAAGGTGAAAATACGAAAGAAAAGAACCTGTGGAGGATCGGGTTCTTTTTTCGTTTTATGAGAATCCTGCAGCCGGCAGGAAATGTGAAGAAACAGGAAAGGATGTGGACATGTATGGAACAGATCAGGGTGGGGGATTTTCGGGTAATCGATAACTGCCTTATGATTCGGCTTCCGGAGGAGATAGACCATCATGGGGCAGGGATTATCTGTGAAAACGCGGACAGGTATCTGGTCAGGGAGGAGGTACAGAATGTGGTGTTTGATTTTGAGAAAACGAGATTTATGGATTCTTCGGGTATCGGCATTATTATGGGGCGTTACCGGAAGATATCCTGTTTCGGCGGCAGGGTTTACGCCATTCATCTGGACAGGCAGATTGAACGGATTTTTCGGCTGTCAGGGCTAAATAAAATTGTGGAGGTACTGGAATCATGAAAAACGAAATGGAGATTATCTTTGACGCGGTTTCCGACAATGAAAGCTTTGCCAGGGTGGCGGTGGCGGCCTTCATTACGCATTTAAACCCTACCGTGGAGGAGATGGCTGACATCAAGACGGCGGTGTCCGAGGCGGTGACCAATTCCATTATCCATGGCTACGGAAACCTGCAGGGCTGCGGTAAGCCCGGCAGGGATTTTCCCTCCGGGACAGAGAGGGAGGTCCGCCCGGGAAAGGTGCGGATACACTGTATATTGGAAAACGGGATTCTACATATCGAGATTGCGGATACCGGCACGGGGATTGAGGATGTGGAAAAGGCCATGGAACCGCTGTATACCTCCAGGCCGGATCTTGAGCGCTCGGGGATGGGGTTTGCTTTTATGGAAGCGTTCATGGATGACCTGGAGGTGGAGAGCAGGCCGGGAGACGGGACAAAGGTCCGTATGGTGAAAAAAATAGGAATCGGGGAATGGATCGCATGAGGGTTTGCCGGGAAACAGGGGCAGGCCTTCCGGCGTCGGAGGTCGGTGTATGGAAGAGATGTCAGTACTGATTGCAAGGTCACAGGCGGGAGAAAGGAATGCGAGAGAAGTACTGATAGAGAATAATCTGGGGCTGGTACGCCATATTGTAAAGCGTTTTGCCGGGAGGGGGCATGAGCTGGAGGACTTGTTCCAGATCGGCACGATAGGGCTGATGAAGGCGATTGATAAATTTGACCTGTCGCTTGGGCTGAAGTTTTCAACCTATGCGGTGCCCATGATTACGGGGGAAATCAAGAGATTTTTAAGGGACGACGGGCCGGTGAAGGTATCCAGGACCATCAAGGAGAACGGAATCAAGGTAAAAATGGCAAGGCAGCGCATCCAGGCGTCCGCAGGCAGGGAACCGCTGGTTCAGGAACTGGCGGAGGAGACAGGGCTTTCCGTGGAAGATGTGGTGCTGGCCATGGAGGCTTCCGTAGAGGTGGAGTCCATATATTCCGCCGTCTATCAGGACGACGGAAACGAGGTATACCTGGTGGACAAGGTGGTCCGGGGAGGCAGCGCTTCCCTGGGAAGCAGCACCGTGGGAGGCTGCGACGGGGAGGATGCGGAAAAAGAGAAACTTCTAAACCATATGTTGTTAAAACAGCTTCTGGACAGCCTGGAACCCAGGGACAGGGAGTTAATCTGCATGCGCTATTTTCAGAATAAAACCCAGACGGAGATTGCCGCGGGGCTTGGGGTCAGCCAGGTGCAGGTCAGCCGTATGGAGAAGAAAATCCTGAGGCATCTGCGGGAGATGGTTACATAGCTTTTTTCCTGTATTTGCCTGGATTGCTTAACTTTTTATAAATTGCATAAATAGTCTTTCCTTATACGGATAATTCGTTTACTATTAAGGAAGGAGGTTCGGTGCCGCCAAAGAACCGGGGCGCCGGGCGGACAGAGATGCAGGTGAGGTATTTGACAGGATATGATCCGGTGGGCATACCGGGTTGACCACACACAGGAGAGGATTATGAGATCAATGGCAGAGGATGAAATAAAGAAGACAGAAGAGGGAAAGACACCCATTAGGCGCAGCAGGCGCAAAAGGCGCGGATGGCGGAGGACCCTTGCCATGCTGGCCTGCCTTACCGTGATGGTGGCGGTGATGTTTTTCACGGTCAACATCTGTGTATGGGTGGCGGACAGGATAAAGAAGGATGCGGCTCCGGCATTGGGAGAAGCGGAAGGAACTTCGGGAAATATTATAAATTACGTGGATATTGACCAGGAAGGCAATGTGCTGGATGCATCCGGCAATGTGATTGGCGTATTGTCTGGCTCGCCCGGTTATTCACAGGCGGAGATGGATGAACAGGTGCTGAACGCAAGGCAGGCGGCTTCCGCAGAGGTGCTGGACAATATCCGCAGCGGCCTGGATGCGGGGGACAGCGTGCTGGAGACGCTGCGCCCTTTTTATCCCGATGACCTGATTGTATACAGCGGGGGAAAATATAATTTTGTTCCCATCAACCGGAACCTGAAAATGCATTCCTTTGAGGCGGCAAATCTGAATGTGCTGGAATCCGGAGAGTATCAGTATCTGCAGGACGGGGCGGTGGTTTCCCATAAGGGGATTGACGTGTCCAGGCATCAGGGGGAAATTGACTGGAAGCTTGTGGCGCAGGACGGCGTGGAATTTGCCTTTATCAGAGTGGGATACCGTGGGTACGGCAGCGGCAAGATGGTGGAGGACGAGTATTTCGAGGCGAATATCAAGGGCGCCTCTGAGGCCGGCATCAAGGTGGGCGTATATTTTTACAGTCAGGCGGTCAGCGCGGAGGAAGTCCAGGAGGAAGCCGCGTTTGTGCTGGAAAAAATAGCCCCCTACAAAATAGACTGTCCTGTAGTCTTTGACGTGGAGCGGGTGTCTGAGTCCGACGGAAGGATGAACGGCATCTCCGTGGAGGACAGAACCGCCTTTACGCTGCAATTCTGCCAGATCATCGAAAATGCCGGATATAAGCCCATGATTTATCACAATACGGAGATGGGCGTTATGCTGCTGGGGCTGGAGGCGCTGGAGAAATATGACAAGTGGTTTGCCGCCTACAGCGATGTGTTTTATTATCCCTATGACTACAAGGTGTGGCAGTATTCCCAGACAGGAAGCGTTCAGGGAATCCAGGGGGCGGTTGATCTGAATATCAGTTTTGCGCCGCTGTGGGAGGAATGAAGAAGCTCATAAGTGAGGGGCATACGGAAGAGAGACGGAGGAGAACGGATGGAACAGATGAGGACGAAACATAATCCAGGGGAACGGGAGAGGCTGGTCAGGGAAATACTGCAGCCGGGTACGGAATATACGCCTGTTCCCTTCTGGTTCTTTAACGACGCGTTTAATGAGGAAAAGGTGCGCAGCCAGCTGGAAGATTATGTGGAAAAAGGGGTGAACGGCCTGGTGCTGCATCCCAGGATCGGGGTGCCGGAGGACATGCCGTATCTGTCGGACGCCTACTTTGAGGCGGTCAGGTACATTGTCCGGACCGCGGCGGAACTGGGAATGAAGATTGTACTCTACGATGAGGGAATGTACCCTTCCGGCTCCGCCCACGGCATGGTGGTGGCTGCCAACCCTGCGTATGCGTCCAGGGGAATCCTTCTGATGGAGGCGGAAGAGGCGGCGTCGGCAGTAGAAAAAGGAGGCCGGGTGATTGCGGCTTTTCCGGACGGCAGGCAGATTGTGTACGGCTTTACGGGCGGCACCATCAGGGGAATCCACTTCGGGGAGGATGACGGGGAGCCGGGTGCACCGAAGGCTGCGGATATCCTGAATCCCGATGCTGTGGACCTGTTTATCCGACTGACCCATGACAGATATTATGAGGAACTGAAGGAATATTTCGGCAGTACCGTGATTGCCTTTTTTACGGACGAACCCAGCGCCCTGGGGAGAAATGCGGAGCATTACAGGCCATGGGTTCCCGGCATGGAGAAGGAGCTGGAAGCCGCGGGCGGCAAGGCGGAGGATTTGGCCCTTCTGTTTTCCGACAGCGGGAAAAGGGTGGCGGGCAGAGAGGACATCGTGGAACCGGAAGAAAATCTTACCGTGCAGATTTACCGGCGCTTAATCAAGGAGAAGCTGCGGGAGATTTTCTATGCAAGGCTTTCGGGATGGTGTGAGCGGCACGGCATATCCCTGATGGGGCATCCGGCGGAAAGCAATGATATAGAGGAGGAGCTGTACTTCCATATTCCGGGACAGGATCTGATTATGAGGAGGGTAGCGCCCGAGACGGGAGGCCTGCGGGAATTTGACTCCGTCCAGGCGAAGCTGTCGGCGGACATTGCAAGGCATCTGGGCAGGCGCAGAAACGCAAACGAGTGTTTCGGCGTATGCTGCCGTGACCGGATACCGTGGTACATGACTGCCGGAGATATGAAATGGTATATTGACTGGCTTGGTCTGAGGGGAGTAAACCTGTTTGTGCCCCATGCTTTCTATTACAGTGTGGAAGGCCTGCGTAAAGGGGAGCGCCCGCCCGATGTGGGTCCGAACAATATCTGGTGGAAGCATTACCGAAGATTTTCGGATTATATGAAGCGGCTTTCCTTCCTGATGACGGATTCCGTAAACGGAGCGGAGATTGCCGTACTCTGCGACAACAATCAGGTGCCCTATGAGGAGGTTGCCTGCCTGTATGAAAATCAGACGGAGTTTAATTATCTTCCGGCAGCGCTTCTGGACGAGGCGAAAGTACAGGGGGGACGGGTCCTGGTTGGGGATTATGCCTACAGGGGCGTAGTAAATGTGCTGGGAGAGGCTTACGAGGAGCGCTTCGGAGATAAGCTGGGACATTTGCTGTGGAACGTTCCTGTAAAAAGCACGGATTCCGTCATGGAGGCTGTGGCGGAACGATACGGCAGGGCCGGAGAAGCCGGTGCGGATGAAAACGGTTCCGGAGAAGCGGAATGCGGTGCGGAAACGGATAAACAGCCCCGCGAAACTGCAGCCGCATACATTGTCCGAATGAGTCAACCCTGCAGGACACTCCGCATGGTGCTGCTGCGGAAATGCGGGGTGGATATGCTGCTGTTCGGAAATGAGGGAAATGAAGAGATCCGTGCGGACATTACGGTTTCCGGTCTGAAGGAACCGCTGTTTCTGGATTTGTGGAGAGGAAAGTGCTATCGGGTGGAAGGCGCGGCCGGGACCTTTACGCTGTCGCTCCAGCCCAGTGAGACGATACTGGTGACGGAAGGGGAAGGATTCGATACTGTGGAATGCCGTAAACCGGACCGGCATCCTGCGGAATATCCTGACTGGACAGACAGGTTTTCCCTTTTGGAAAAGGGAGATAATACGGCTGTCTACGGCATGGATTATCTGGCGGAGGAGGTTACGGAACCGCTGCGCTTTTCCGTCAGGGCGGAAGAGATGGTGGAATGCTGGTGTAACGGCAGCTTTGTGGATGTAAGCTTCTGGGGACGGCATCGCTTTGCGCTGGAGACATTGCGGAAGGGTACAAACGAGATACGCCTGGTAGTCACAGGAAATGCCGCGAATATCTATGAAAACGCGGGAATTGCGTTCGGACTGGAGGGGAATGGGGGCTGACAATTACGGGCAGCTTAAAATTGCCGATGCACAGGCGGCGGGGAATGCCGCTTGTGCGCCGGCAATTTTCACACAATCAGAGAAGCTTTATTCATATTCCGCAATCTCATAAATCAATCGTTCGGAATCCTCCCATCCGAGGCAGGGGTCCGTGATGGACTTGCCATAGATGCCGCCGCCTACTTTCTGGCAGCCTTCTTCGATATAACTCTCAATCATGACGCCCTTTACCAGCTTATGGATGTCGCCGTTCAGCTTGCGGCTGTGCATCACTTCCTTGGTGATGCGGATTTGCTGCTCGAACTGCTTGCCGGAATTGGAATGGTTGGCATCGATGACGCAGGCGGGATTCAGAAGATCCATTTTAAGGTACATTTCCAGCAGCCGGTTCAGATCCTCATAATGATAGTTGGGCACGTTGTTGCCGTGCTTGTTTACGGCACCCCGCAGAACAGTGTGCGTCAAAGCGTTCCCGGTGGTGGTCACTTCCCAGCCTCTGTAGATAAAGGAGTGGGGATGCTGGGCCGCGTAGACGGAATTCAGCATGACGGACATATCACCGCTCATGGGATTCTTCATGCCGGCAGCCACATCAAAGCCGCTGGCGGTCAGGCGGTGCTGCTGGTCCTCCACGGAACGCGCACCGATGGCTACGTAGGACAAAATATCGGATATATATCTCCAGTTTTCCGGATAAAGCATTTCGTCCGCAGCGGTGAGTCCGGACTCTTCCACCGCACGGATATGCATTTTCCGCATGGCGATCAGCCCGGCAAGGAAATCAGGCTGTTTTTCCGGATTCGGCTGATGGACGATACCCTTGTAACCTTCGCCGGTTGTGCGGGGCTTGTTGGTGTAGATTCTGGGGATCAGTATCAGTTTGTCCTTCACTCTTTCGTTTACTTTTGCCAGCCTGTTGATATAATCGCAGACGGAATCCTCATTATCCGCGGAGCAGGGTCCGATGATTACAAGGAATTTATTGCTTTTTCCTGTAATGACGTCGCCGATTTCCCGGTCACGCTGCTGTTTCAGGGCCGCAAGTTTTTCGGGAAACGGATAAGACTCCCGGATTTCCGCAGGTGTGGGCAGTCTCTTTATAAATTCAAAACTCATATGTTTTTTTCGCCGAAGCGCTCCTTTCCATAGGTATCCCGAAGGAAACAGCCAGGGGGCACATGTTTCCGACCAATGACATTATAATATATCGGAGCGATTCCCGCAAGGAATTTGCAAATTTGTCTTTCACAAAAAGAGGGAATATGTTATACTAAAGGCTGAAAGTTTTAAAATAGAGGTAAGGAGAGCATATGTCACCAAAAAACATGTCAGAAGATATTACATCAGAAGACAAGGCATCCGGGGAGGATGAGAGGGGGTATGACATAGCGAAAGAGGAAGGAAGGCATGCTTCGGAACAAAGGAAGGTGCAGAGAATGAGAAAGTGTAATGTCAGAATGCTGGTTTTGTCCGTGTTCATCTTGATGGGGCTTTGCCTGCTTCTGATTGCCAGGGTAAGGACTCTGGACGGCACGGTTGCCAGGCTGACGGATCAGGTAGAGAGCCTGCTCAGGCTTGCGTCGCAGCAGCGTGAGATGATGGATCAGCTGGCGCAGGAGTCGCAGTCTGCCATGAAGAATAATGCGGTGGTGGGAAGCCTGGAAAAGGAAACGGAGGATGGCACTGATACGAATGGCCCGGGAGCGTCGGTTATGGAACCGGAAGAAGAGGAACCCGATGCGGCCCACAAAGTTTACCTGACGTTTGATGACGGACCCAGCGCCAATACGGAGAAGATACTGAAGATATTGGAGAAATACGATGTAAAGGCGACCTTTTTCGTGGTTGGTACAGCCTGTGAGGACAATGAAGAAATGCTCGGCAAGATCGTGGAGGCGGGGCATACCCTTGGGATGCATTCCGGTACGCACAAGTATTCCGAACTCTATGCTTCGGTGGAGAATTTCGGGGAGGATTTAAAACGGCAGCAGGAGTATCTCTATGAAGTGACCGGAGTGGAGAGCAAAGTATACAGGTTTCCCGGAGGCAGCTCCAACAAGGTCAGCGACATTTCGATGAAGGAGTTTGCCAGGTATCTGGACAGCCAGGATGTGCGTTTTTTTGACTGGAATGTTTCGTCGGGAGACGGGGGCAGTTATCTGTTTCCGGCGGAGACGATTATAGAAAACTGTACGTCCAATATCAGCAAATACGGTACTTCGGTAATCCTTATGCATGATTCCGCAGGAAAGAGTACGACCCTGGAAGCGCTTCCCACCATCATCGAGAAGATACAGGCCATGGAGGACACCGTAATATTGCCGATTACAGGCGCAACGGAGCCGGTTCAGCATATCGAGTGGAGAGACGAGACTTAAGCGGCGCAGGCGTATTTCTTTTTGTGCGGGCAAATGCCGGCGGACTGCGGGGAATTGGCCATGAAATGGGGGACGGCCGGATACCGAAGAACGGGAAGGAAGAAATTTCAGGAATACGAAAATAAATGAGAAAGGATGTGGTTACAACGCGGAGGATATTATTAAAACTGAGCGGAGAGGCGCTGGCAGGAGAGAAGAAGACAGGTTTTGACGAGGAAACGGTTCGGAAGGTCGCATTACAGGTGAAGCAGCTGACGGAGAAAGGGATTCAGGTCGGCATCGTCATCGGCGGCGGCAATTTCTGGAGAGGAAGGACAAGCGAACACATTGACAGGGTGAAGGCGGACCAGATCGGTATGCTGGCTACGGTTATGAACTGCATCTATGTGTCGGAGCAGTTCCGCTCCGTGGGGATGGAGACGGATATCCTGACGCCTTTTGCGTGCGGTTCTTTTACGAAACTCTTTTCCAAGGACAGGGCGGTGAAGTATTTAGCGGAGGGAAAGGTAGTGTTTTTCGCAGGGGGCACGGGGCATCCCTATTTTTCCACCGATACGGGCGTGGTACTCCGCGCTGTCGAGGTGGAGGCGGATGTGATCCTGCTGGCGAAATCCATCGACGGTGTGTATGACGATGACCCCATGAAGAATCCGCAGGCAAAAAAATACGAGGAAGTAACCATTGACGAGGTGATTGAGAAGAATCTTCAGGTGGTGGATATGACAGCTTCCATTCTGGCCAGGGACAATAAGATGCCCATGTGGGTATTCGGCCTGAATGAAGAAAACAGTATCGTCAATACGGTGGACGGCAGGTTCAGGGGTACCAGGGTATCCGTGGACGGGCATTAACAGGCAGGTACAGCGAGAAAGTGAAAAGGAGAATAAAAGTATGGACGCCAGATTACAGCAGTACGAGGACAGAATGAAAAAGGCCATAGAATTTCTGGAGGGAGATTATAATACCATCCGTGCGGGACGTGCCAATCCCCATGTATTGGACAAGATCCGCGTGGATTATTACGGGACGCCGACGCCGATTCAGCAGGTTGGCAACGTGACGGTACCGGAGCCGCGCATCATTCAGATCGCACCGTGGGAAAAATCAATGCTGAAGGCTGTTGAAAAGGCAATTCAGACTTCGGATTTAGGTATCAATCCTTCCAATGACGGCAGTATCATACGGCTGGTATTTCCGGAGCTTACGGAGGAGCGCAGAAAGGATCTGGCCAAGGAGGTCAGGAAGAAGGCCGAAGAGGGTAAGGTAGCAATCCGCAATATTCGCCGCGACGGCAATGATTACCTGAAGAAACTGGGGAAGACAGAGGTTTCCGAGGACGAAATCAAGCAGATGGAGGAGCAGCTGCAGAAGACTACGGACAAGTATGTCAAGGAAGTCGAAGGCCTGATGGAAAAGAAGACAAAGGAACTTATGACTGTATAGGCTAAAGCAGGCAGAAGGAACGCGGGGGGCTGTCGCATTAAGGGTCATGGACACTGGATATAGATATGCCTGATTACCGGATATCCTGTATCTTGTGCGGAATTTCTTAATGCGACAGCCCTTCCGCGTTGGAGCGGCGGGAGCAGGCGGCGGGTGCTTTGACGCTGGCATGCTGTAGCCTCTCTCCGCTTTGGAGCAGCGGGAGCAGGCGGCGGGTGCCTTGACGCTGGCATGCGGTAGCCCTTTCCGCATTTGGAGCCGCGGGAGCGTTCAGGGTCACGGCACAGCGGTTTGGGTCTTCAGTACCACGGCGCAGCGACCGAAACGGGAGGAACTGAACATGGCAGAAGAATTGAAAATGCCCCGGCATGTGGCTATTATTCTGGATGGAAACGGGAGATGGGCCAGGGCAAAAGGCATGCCCCGGAATTACGGGCATGTGCAGGGGGCGAAGACGGTGGAAACCATCTGCGAGGTTGCCTATAAGATGGGTATTCAATATCTGACGGTATATGCTTTTTCTACGGAGAATTGGAGCCGGCCGAAGGATGAGGTGGACGCCCTGATGAAGCTTTTGCGCAATTATATGAAAACCTGCCTGAAGACTGCGGAGAAAAACCGCATGTGCGTCAGGGTGCTGGGGGAGAAGTCCGGGCTGGATGAGGACATCCGTACCAGAATTCAGGAACTGGAGGAAGCTACCAGGAATAACGACGGACTTCACTTCCAGATTGCCATCAATTACGGGGGCAGGGACGAGATTGTCAGGGCTTCCAGGAAGCTTGCGGCTGCTGCGGCGGCGGGGAAACTGAAACCGGATGACATAACGGAGGAGACTGTAAGTAATCTGTTGGATACGGCGGGAATACCGGAGCCGGACCTGTTGATCCGCACCTGCAATGAGCAGAGGATTTCCAATTTCCTGCTTTGGCAGCTGGCTTACACGGAATTTTATTTTACACCTGTTCCATGGCCTGATTTCACCAGGGAAGAATTGATAAAAGCTGTAGAAGCATATAATCATAGAGACAGAAAACTGGGCGGCCTGAAGGCGGAATGAGGCCGGAACGGGAATAGGAGGCATATCTTATGTTTTGGACCAGATTGGGCAGCGGTATTGTGCTGCTGGTAATCGCCATCGGCGCAATCAGCCTGGGCGGCATTCCGCTGGCGGCGCTTCTGTGGATTATTTCCATGATTGCATTCAGGGAATTGGCCAAGGCGCTCAGGTGCAATGGGGAAGGCGATAAGATAAACGGTTTGGAAACTGTGGGAATGGCGGGAATTATCTGCTATTATCTGCTGGTGTATTTGTCCGGAGATCACACATGGCTGCTGATGTGCATTGTGGGAGTGTTTCTGGCAATCATGTTTGTTTATGTTATCGCGTTTCCGAAATATCATGCATCTCAGGTTATGGCCGCGGTATTTTCCTGGCTGTACGCGCCGGTGCTTCTGGCGTTTGTGTACCAGACCCGAATGTGCGGACAGGGAATCTATACGGTCTGGATGATCCTGATCAGCTCATGGGGATGCGATACCTGTGCATATGCAGTGGGAAAGCTGATAGGCAGGAAGAAGATTTTCCCGGTTTTGAGTCCCAAGAAGTCGCTGGAGGGCTGTATCGGCGGTGTGGCGGGCGCTGCGCTGCTGGGAGGGCTGTACGGGCATTTTTTCGTGGAAAAAGCGTTTCCGGATCAGCGTGTTGCCGGGATCATCGCACTGATCTGTGCTGTGGGGGCGGTAATGAGCATGGTGGGAGACCTGGCGGCTTCCGCAGTCAAGCGGAATATGGGGATTAAGGATTACGGCAAGCTGATTCCGGGACATGGCGGCATCATGGACAGATTTGACAGTGTGATTGTCACCGCGCCCATGACCTATTTCCTGACGGTTCTGATGCTGCTGTAAAGGTGTATAAGGGCTTGTAGAGAAAGGGAAGTGTCGTATGAAGAAGATAGCCGTTTTGGGTTCCACCGGCTCCATAGGTACCCAGACCTTGGAAATTGTAAGGAACAATCCCGATTTACAGGTGGTGGCCCTGGCTGCCGGAAGTAATGTGGACAAAATGGAGGAGCAGGTTCGGGAATTTCACCCGCTTGTTGCGTGTATGTGGTCTGAGAAGGCGGCTGCCGAGTTGCGGGTCAAAGTTTGTGACACGGATGTCAGAATATTGTCCGGCATGGAGGGATTGTTGGAAATTGCTGTTTTTCCCCAGAGCCAGGTATTGGTGACAGCGATTGTGGGAATGATTGGAATCAGGCCTACCATTGCCGCCATCCAGGCAGGGAAGGACATCGCACTGGCCAATAAGGAGACGCTGGTGACGGCAGGGCACATTATCATGCCGCTGGCGGAAAAGCACGGGGCGGCCATTCTGCCTGTGGACAGCGAGCATAGTGCCATTTTTCAGTCGTTAAACGGAGAGACAGGGGCGGACGGCAGGAAATTCCGGCCCGGGGTATCGGGGGGCACGGGAGCCTGCGGCATAGAGAAGATACTGTTGACCGCGTCGGGCGGTCCCTTCCGGGGCATGAACAGGCAGCAGCTTGCACATATGCAGCCGGAGGACGCCCTGAAGCATCCGAATTGGAGCATGGGGCGGAAGATTACCGTAGACTCTTCCACACTGGTGAATAAGGGGCTGGAAGTGATGGAGGCAAAATGGCTTTTCGATGTAGAACCCGATAAAATCCAGGTGGTGGTTCATCCCCAGAGCATTGTTCACTCGGCGGTGCAGTTTGTGGACGGCGCCATTATCGCACAGCTTGGTGTACCGGATATGAAGCTGCCCATACAATATGCGCTCTTTTATCCTGACAGAAGGCCCATGGGCGGTAAGCGGGTGGATTTGTTTGCATTGGGGCAGCTTACCTTTGAAAAGCCTGACACGGACACCTTTCCGGGGCTGGCGCTGGCGTATCAGGCTGCCGAAGCCGGCGGAAGCATGCCTACGGTCTACAATGCCGCGAATGAAATGGCGGTGAAATTGTTCCTGGAGCATAAGCTTTCATTTCCGGGGATTACGGAACTGATTGGAGAGTCCATGGCCCGGCACAGGACCGTGGAGTCGCCGACGGTGGATGAGATTCTGGAGACGGAGAGGCTGACCTACGACTTTATAACAGGAAGGACTGGAGCATAAGAGATGACCTTGATTTTGTTCATTATCATATTCGGAGCAGTGGTGATCGCCCATGAATTCGGACATTTTCTGCTGGCGAAGGCAAACGGCATTCATGTGGTGGAGTTCGCTGTGGGAATGGGACCTACGATTTGTTCGTTTCGGAAAAAGGGAACGAAGTATTCTCTGAAACTGTTTCCCATCGGCGGCGCCTGTATGTTTGAGGGCGAAGACGGCCTGATGACCAAAGAGGGGGAGAGCAGTGAAGGCTCCTTTTTGAACGCATCCGTCTGGGGAAGGATATCCACAGTGACGGCAGGGCCGATATTTAACTTTATCCTGGCCTTTTTCATAGCGCTGATTATGGTGAGCATGACGGATTATGTGGCGATCCGCGATCCCATCGCAACGGAGGTTGCGGAAGGCGGCGGAGCGGAAGCGGCAGGCTTACAGGACGGCGACAGGATCATTTCCATCAACGGGGAGAAGATTTGCCTGTATCAGGAAATTTCGCTCTTTATGCAGGCCAGCTATAAAGGCGGTACCCTGGAGGTGGTCTATGAGAGGGATGGCACAAGGTATACCACCAATCTGACACCACAGTATGATGAGGCTTCGGGAATCTACCTGCTGGGGGTGATGAATGCCGACTTTGTGGAGCCGAAGGGATTTGACACCCTGAAATATGCCTGGTATGAAATGCGCTTTTCCGTCAAGGCTACTTATAAGAGCCTCGGGATGATATTTAAGGGAAAGGTGAGCCGCCAGGATGTGGCCGGGCCTGTGGGCATCGCCGTCAATGTGGTGGGAAAAACCTATGAGGAAGCCAAAACATACGGCTGGCAGAGCGTTGTGCTGAGTATGCTGAATATTACATTGATGCTGTCGGTGAACCTGGGTATCCTGAACCTCCTTCCCGTTCCGGCACTGGACGGCGGCAGGCTGGTGTTTCTGCTGCTGGAGGTCATCCGGGGAAAACCGGTTCCCCCGGAGAAGGAGGGAATGGTTCATTTTGTGGGATTGATGTTTTTTATGGTTCTGATGGTATTTATCTTCTTTAACGATTTGTCGAATATTTTCATGAAATAGTGGGTTGCGGCGTTCTGTATTGTGTTGGTTTACAGAGCGGTTGCCTGGCGGAAAAGCAGTTCAGGACGTCGCAGCATATTCTTCTTTTGAATTCAATGGTTGTTCAATGCATTTCTGCAGAAATTCGGTTTCTTATATGGTGACGGACAGGGTCCGCAGGGCGCTTCCTGTAGGATGGGGAGGAGGTGTTGCAGAGAATGGGACAGGGAAAGGGGGTACAAAAGAGGAAAGAGGATTCCCTGGGAAGGCTGGTCCTGGGCAGACATGGGTATCGCTGCGGCAGGTTGCTGGGGAAAGGCGCCTTTTCCGGAGTTTACTATGTGGAAGGACAGACAGGGGACAATGCCTGTGTCTGTAAAATCAGCGGGAATATCAGCGTGCTGGAACGGGAAGCCCAGGTGATGGCGCTGCTGGAACATCCGCTGTTTCCGAAGTATTTCGGATTTTGGCAGGAAGCCGGCCTGGGCTTTCTGCTCGGCGAGTACATACCCGGCTATACCCTGGAAGAAATGCTGATGCGGCGGGGACACTTTACGGCGGAACAGACCATCCGTGTGGGGATGGCGCTGGCGGAAGGGCTGCGGTATCTGCATGAAAGGCCGGAGCGATTTCTGTTCCGGGATGTGAAGCCGGCAAATATCATGATCCGGCAGGACGGGAGCGTGATGCTGATTGATTTCGGATGTGTTTGCTCCATGGAAGGGCGGATATCTTCCAGGGCGGGGACACCGGACTTTGCGGCGCCGGAGCAGCTGGAAAAGAACGGAAGGCTGCTGCCGGCGTGCGATGTGTACGGAGTGGGGCGCACGCTGAAGGCAATGCTGGGTCCGGAGCGGGAACCGATTGCCAAAAAACCGTTTATAGAAGGGCGAAAATCAATAGCAACACGGCATTATGTCCGGGAACTGGCCGGAAGAAGGAAAAGGAAGCGGCTTGACAGGATTCTGGATGCATGTACAAGGACAGAAGCCGCCCGGCGGATTCCCGACATGGCTCAGGTTGGGCATGCGCTGGGGCGTTTAAGTACTTGACGGCGTAACGTTCCCATTCCGTGATCCGGAATGGGTGTGAAACGTATCCGATTGTTTTCAAAATGGTTGAAAATGTGAGAAAAAGAACAGATTACAGTTGAAGAATACCGGTGAAAAGCTTATAATAAGACTGCCCGGACAGCCGGGGGCTTAAATACTGTTCAGGCGGACGGTGCTGAGCCGTGTCCGGCGCAGATGCTTATAAATATGGAAAAGTATGAGAGGAGATTCATTGATGCGTTTTTTTATTGACACAGCAAAGGTAGAGGATATCAGAAAAGCAAATGACATGGGTGTCATATGCGGCGTCACCACCAATCCTTCCCTGATTGCAAAGGAGGGGCGGGTATTCGAAGAGGTGATTGCCGAGATTGCTTCCATCGTGGACGGGCCTATCAGCGGAGAGGTGAAAGCCACCACCACGGACGCGGAAGGCATGATTCGGGAAGGCAGGGATATTGCGAAGATCCACCCCAATATGGTGGTAAAGATTCCCATGACGGCGGAAGGCTTAAAGGCATGCAAGGTTCTGTCTGCCGAAGGCATCAAGGTGAATGTCACTCTGATTTTCACATCCAACCAGGCGCTGCTTGCGGCAAGGGCAGGTGCGGCATTTGTTTCGCCTTTCCTGGGACGCCTGGATGATATCAGCCAGAGAGGGGTTGACCTGATCCGTGAGATTTCCGACATCTTTGCCGTGACGGATCTGGACACCGAGATTATCGCTGCAAGTGTACGCAATCCAGTCCATGTTACCGATTGCGCACTGGCGGGAGCGGATATTGCCACAGTGCCCTATGGGGTTATCGAGCAGATGGTGAAGCATCCGCTGACAGATGCGGGCATTGCCAGGTTCCAGGAAGACTACAAAGCTGTGTTCGGAGAATAAGCGAAGTCCAAAATGTTATGATACAAGCAGGCGGAGGGTTTGGGCGCGTTTTTTCCCGGGGGATGGATAAACGCAGACAATATCGTCCGCAGAAAGAAGAGCCGCCGCCCTCCTGTATGCAGGATTGGTGCGGCAGCTCTTATGCTATTTCCGTTAGCCGGAGAGCCTTATTTCATCTGCTCTTCCTGCTTCTTGATCATACGGCGAACCATCTCGCCGCCAATGGAACCGGCTTCACGGGAAGTCAAATCGCCGTTATAACCTTCCTTCAGGTTTACACCCAGCTCGGATGCAACCTCGGTCTTAAAACGATCCATTGCTGCCTTTGCTTCAGGTACTTCTACTCTGTTGCTTCTGTTATCGGACATTTATTTCACCTCCATTCATGACATGTTTCTATCTTCAAGATAAGTGCCGCATGCACCTATCCTGAAGATTCAGTTTAAGTGTTTGCTGCAACTTATCTTGGTCTTAGTATGACCTGGGGAGAAGAAAATATGTTGGAAACTTTTGGGGAAAAATAAAGTTCATTTTCGGAAAAGCCGGCAGCACCTTTACAGTGCCGTAAAAATGTGATACGGTAAATGACATCCATTATAGAATTGATTCTATTTTATAGAAAGCAATCAATTTTTATGAGGAGACGGAAATGCCGGAATCCGGATGGGGGAAATCCATAATATCGCTGTGGAAGATGCAGACAGGCCGGCAAGGGGGCTGCAGAGGTAAATAAGGGTGTGAGGTACAAGGAAAACAGGGGAATTGCATGGGTTACAGAACAGACAGGGAGGCTTTCGGCACATATATCGGGTATTTGCGGGAAAAAAGAAAATATGCATTGGAACAGGTCTGTGAAGGGCTGTGTACGGCGCAGAGGCTGTTTCAGCTGGAGAGCGGAAAACAGTCCCCGGGCAAGCTGCTGCAGGATGCCATCCTGGAGAGACTGGGTGTGGGAGCTGAAGATTACGAACATTATCTGCATTACAAAGAGCATGCGCAGTGGGAGATGCGGCAGCGGATTCTGCACGGGATCTCCAGTGGGAATGCCCACCGGGCAAAAGAACTGTTAGGGGAGTACGGCCGCAGATACGGAGGAGAATCCGGCGGCGGAAAAGCGGTGGGGGAGCGGCTGGAGAGGCAGTTCTATCTCAGTATGTGGGTTCAGATCCGATGCCTGGAAGGGGCAGGGAGGGAAGAACTGCACACCATACTGGCGGAAGCTGTGCAGCTGACGGTGCCCGGGCTGTGGGAGAGACCCCTTCAGGGGAGAGTGCTGTCCCTGAAAGAATGGAATCTGATCCTGGAAGCGGAAAGATACAGGGGAGGCGGCGGGGAAGAAAGCCATTTCCGGGAGATACTGGCCTGCCTGGAGGCTGTGGGGATGGACACTGTGGGCATGGCAAAGGTTTATCCCAAGGCAGTCTGTTTTCTGTGTGAATGTATCACGGAAAAGGACAGGGCTACGGAAACCGAACTGTTTGGCTATTGCAACCGTGCCCTGGAAATACTGCGGAACGCGTCCAGGATGTATTATCTGTGGGAAATACTGGATCTGAGGGAACGGTATCTGGAACGCAGGACAGCGCGGGCGGATCGGGTAAGGGAAGGATGCTCCGGCAAGGCGGACTACGACGGAATGTATCTTGAAAACGCGGGATGGAAGAAGGCATTGGAGGATGTATACGCGGATTACGGAATCCGGAAGGAGACATTCCATTACTGCTACCTCTACCTGGAAAAAGGCGTATCCTGCATCGGCGATGTGATTCGCATCCGGCGCAGGATGCTGGGGATAAGGGCGGAAGCGTTATGCGAAGGAATCTGTGATATCAAAACCCTGAGGCGCCTGGAAAACCGGAAACGGGCCACCCAGAGGGCGATTGTGGAGCAATTGTTCGAACGGCTGGGCCTGCCTAAGGAAATGACACGGACGGAACTGGTTACGGACAGCCCGGAGGCCAGACGGATGATGGAAATGCTGCGGCGCTACAGAAACGAACATGAGACGGAACAGGCCGGGCAGCTTCTTTCCGGGATCAAGGGGCTGGTAGCCACGGAAATCCGGTGCAATCAGCAGGCTTTAATGAGGAAGGAAGCAAATCTGCAGAAAGACCGGAACGGTATTAACGGAGAAGGGTACTACAGGCAAATGCGGGTTGCGCTGGAACTGACCCTGCCGTTTGAAGCGTTTCTGCGGGAAGGCGAAAAGTATTTAACCTATGAGGAGCAGGCGTGTATTCAGAATATGATGCAGGAGATGGACAGGTGCGGCAGCGAATTTAAGACCTGTATGAAGCGCTTTGAGGAAATGTATCGCCCTGTGGCAGAAGGGGAGCTGCTGGAAACAGTGGGCGGCATATACGGCCTTATTATGGGCTATGTCGAAAGCGAATTGGGCAATCAGGGAAAACTTGACAAAGCAGATTGGTACAATGAAGTCATGGTCAGAGAAGAATTGCGTTTCCGCCGGTTATCCTCGATTGCCGTTGGGCTGTATGATCGATGGTGGAATTATACGGAACGGAAACGCAAAAAAATGGATGTGAGCAGGTTATTGAACGGAGAAGAGGAATTGCTCAAATGCACCCTGCTGAGTAATCTTGCAAATCAAAAATATTACAATTCCATTTATCAGGAAAAGTTGGAGAAGGAAAGGGAAATAAAAACCCGGGGTTCAGTCTAAGATATCCACTCTGGGAGGCAGGTCGCTCATAGGCGCAATCCCGTCTTCTCCTTCCGGAATCTCTACGATAATGCCGGGTTTGCCGCTGTTTGCGCCGGGCACAGGCGTCTTGGGGAAGGGAGTAACCGTAAGCACGGCAGCGCACAGTGCCAGGGCAGTAGCGGATTGCATCATTTGCTTTACAAAATGTTTTTTCATGTGTGAATTCCTCCTTTTATCGTCTATCATAAAATAGTAGCAAGAGCCATATTCGGGAATTTTTCTCTTTTGTAAAGTACAGCATATTCATTTGCGCCGGATATGGCTCTCTGCTATCATTATATATGGAAGGAATCTGCAAAACAAGGGACAGAGTGCTTTAAATTTTAAAGTGCTTTGTCTCTTTACAAGGATATGAGAGGATAGTATTATAATAGCAGGTCTGTGGAATCGAATGAAAAAGAGGAGGATGAGCGATGATAAAGCGGGCGGCAGGCTATTTTTCCGATTTTGCCATATTTTTGCTGATTATGACAACGGCTCTTTTGACTGGCTGCGGGGCGCCGACGGAGGACAGTGCACCGGAGGCTTTTGCGGCAGAGATAGAAACGGAAGCTTCCGGTGAAGAAGCAGAGGGAATGCAGGAAGGAGAACGGCAGGAAGGGGAAAGCCGGGAGGAAATTCCGGCTGCGGCATCCCCGGAGGTTTCGGACCGGGAGGCAACCGTTTCCTATGCAGGGGAAGCTTTTATCAAGTCCCTGTTCGCCGCAGGCGGTGAGATGCTCTGGCTCTACGGCGTGAAAG
>CAJULV010000038.1 GCA_910587555.1 uncultured Acetatifactor sp. | reverse complement strand
TATGGGGATTGTTACGCAGTAGGGGGTATTTTGTCCTTGATTTATGCGGCTTTGTGAGCATTGAAATGACGGGGCAAGGGCTTTATATGTCTGCTCTCAAAAATGGCGTTCTATTGCGTAACAGAAAAGCAGAGAACCGACCACTCATGAAAGTGATGTGTTTTCTGCACTTGTTTACACTCTGCTTGCCAGTGTTGTTGATAAATATTCATTTTTATCTCTATTGCCATTGATTTATACAACTTCGCAAGCGTTAAGATTAGAAGTAAGTTAATATGTTTATTCAGACAAAATACATTTGTATTACGTAACACTATTTTAAGAAATTTTTATTTTTTTCACAATATAAAGGACTTTCACCATTATGTGTTTTTAACCAATCCTCATAACCAGAAATCTCTGGTCCTGCCATATTTATTGCAAATTCTATGCCCCAAAGTGCTATAACAAAATATATTTCTGCCATAATATATTCTGTACTTGAGTTATTATTTTTTTCTACTGGAATAAGAAGAAAATCACTTTCATGAACCATTTGCCCATGAAGTCCATCAGAGTATTCCCAAATTTTGTCATAGTTGTAAATCCTCCGAATACTACATGGCCAATTTTTTATAGTACCCAATCTTGCATGATTTCTAATCATATCAAATTCAGTATCATTTACTAAATCTTCTAAACTATTTTCAATATCTTTCAACTTATCAGCGAATGCTTCCAAAGCCATTTTTGCCAAAAACCTTGAAGTAATAGCATTATTCGGCGGTAACATTTCATTTGTAAATGCTGGTACGATAATGGTTGCTTTTTCGGAATCATTAAATAGTTTATCCATTGCCTCTGGTGTTATTTCTGCTTCATTAACCACTTCATTATGGCTTAATTTCCGTTTTAATTTGATACGATAATTCCCATTAAGCAATCCGTCTATTGCGGGCATTTTATTTTTTTTATTAGGTATGCTTTCTTGAAAACGTAATAAGCGTAGTTCTGGTAATTCTAAAAATGGTTTTTCAACTTCACGTGCAAAATAATTATTACATTTATCACATACATACCCTAAAGGTAAAATAAATTTTGTATTCCCTAATGATTCAGGAACAACGTGCTCAACACTTTTAGTATCTGTACTGCTTTGCTTACAAAATAAGCATTTCATTTTGTACCTCTTTCTTGAGTTTTTTAAATTCAAACTGTTGATATTTCAACTATAATTATAAAAAGATTAAAATATCCGACCAATTTTATAAAAATACAATGATTTTATCTGTCAGATTCAACTGCTATCTTTTTTTGCTTAGTATATCATTAGGAGTTCTCACTTTCAATCACCTTTTGAAAATAAAACAGAGGGCATTACGATTAAAACGTAATTATCCCTCTGTTTTTGCTTGCACCCTGTTTGTCAGCGTTAATGATAAGTAAGTTCCTATACTTCCTTATCACTGTAAACATCAGCGTTTGCGGGTTTTCTTTGTTTAAATGTCAAGCCTTGAAAGAGGCACAATAGATCGCATGGCTGCAAAAACAGGCATGTGAGTGTTAACCGAAAAATGAACCGGGATCGCGCTGCATTTCGTATTCCGGCTGTAACTGCCTGATAGTAAACAATACTTTTACTGTCAGGCTTTTTTTGTTGCCATTTTTTAGCCACGGTATGATGCTGTGGCTTTTTTTGATGGATGGGATCAGGAGGGATTCTTATGGAATTTACGGAAATGGAAAAACGGATGCTGTACCAGACAGAGGGAAGTGAGCGGTATGCCGTCCTGCAGGAAATGTCTATGGCCTCACGGTATGCCGGGGACCCGGCCAGACGGAAGGCTGCAAAAAGCCTCCTGGAGAAACTGCGCCCCCTGACGGATGCAGAGTGTATGGAGGCCGTACATGACATTCGTGAATACCAGACGGCGAAGCGTAATGTGGATATGATTCTGGGGATGGACGAAAACACCCAGGAAAAACAGCGGGACAGAAACCAGGCGGAGCGCTGATGGCGAAAACCTGTCATGTTTTTTACATCAGGAGAAAATAATTTTGATGACAAATGGGGCTGTGAAAAAACAGGAGTTACAAAACTTTGACTTTCACAGCCTCGTCCTATTGCGAGAAAATGGAAACGGGAAATTTCCCCAAAGGTATGACGGATGATAAAATGGTGGTTATTTGTGCTGCATGAATTCTACTGTATAAATTCCAGTGTCCACAGTCTGGCGGCTCTGAACTGAATTCTTACATAGTCTACAATCCAGCAGTCATTCTGATAAAGCCGGTCTTTCAATCTGGAGACGGCATCTGAAATAATTTCTTCTTCTAATTCTTTTTCTATCCCCTCAAAAGGCTTCTTCACAAACATACGGATCCAGTTTGCAAGGCCATCCGCCCCATTCTGGGGTGTCGGTCTGTCAAAGAGTGCCGCATATTCTACTTTGAAGCCTGCTTTCTCCAGCATCGGCGCATACATGCCGATTGTGGGGAAATAGAACACCCTCCTGTATGCAAGCCTACGTTCGGAAAAACACTGCTCCAGTGTCCCATGGACGGCTTCCGCGCACCCAAAGCCGCCGAATTCGCAGACCAGTTCCCCGCCTGGTTTCAGGTTGCGATAAATATTTGACAGCATGGCCTGCTGGTCCTTTTCGTCAATCCAGTGAAAGACGGCATTAGAAAAAACCACATCTGCCTTCTCGTCCAGATGGAAGGTGACAGCATTTCCCCTGATAAAATTTAAACCCGGATGTTCTTTTTGGGCCAGCAGGAGCATCTCTTCCGAGTCGTCTATCCCCGTCACCAGGTATCCTCTGTTGGCAATCTTGTCGGTAAGGGAACCGTTGCCGCATCCCAGGTCTATCACACGGCTTCCCGGCTGCTTCGTGATCAGGCTGACTACGGCTTCCCCATAGGCAGGGACAAATGAAAAGTTTTCCTTATAATCTGCGGCATCCCAGCTGATATTCGGCATGGTGGCATCCTCCTGAATGTCAAAATTTTATGGGTCAGATTATAGTATATTTTCCTGACGTTTACAATAGGGAAGCCCGTTTTTAAAGTGTGTATGGCTTTTGCTGTAGGAATGAATTATACTGTATGATAGATGGGAAACCGTTAGATAAACTTTATATGAGGAGTGCAGGCGTATGGAAAAAACAGAAAAGCAGAAGAAGCCGTTAAAAACTGGCTGGAGGAAAACGGGTACGATTATGAAGTGAGGACTTATCTACCGGGGGAGGATGCAGAAGAGCGTGTGAAGAAAGATACGGACACAATCTCCATTCCTGCGGGGGTGGAGGATGTGGATGGATTCATGGAACAGTTCGTGAAATCCTTTGGAGAAATTCATGGAATTACGGAACTGAAAAGAACTCCGGATAGGCAGGCTATGGAATGCCGTAGGAACACCCATAATGGTCAGGAGCCTGACAGGAACGAATGAATTTACAGATTGGAGGGGCGGAACCGGAAACAGTTCTGCTGATCGACTGCTGGGAGGACCAGAATGCTCTCGACAGGCACCATGCCTCGCCTATGATGGAGAAGATCATCCAGCTTCGGGAAAAGTATGATTTACATATGGAAGTGGAGCGGTATGTGTCGGACGGAAATGGAATGCCGGAATCGGACAGGCAGTATATCAGGAAGTAGAAGTGAATCAAGAGCAAAAATTTATTGGTATCTGCGTTGGAGCATAAATACAAATAAGACTGGAAATAAAAAGAAGGGCGGACAAAATGAAAAATATTTTAGTGGTTCAGGACGGAGGACGCGCGGGCGGAAACACGGCGCAGCTGGTTTCGAGTTTTGCAGAAGGAGCAGAAGATGCAGGACACAAGGTTGAGATTATATCCCTGATGAAAAATGAAGTAAAAGGCTGCCTGGGCTGCAATGCCTGCCGGTATGGGAAGCCCTGCATACAGAAGGACAGCTTTAACGATCTTGTTCCGAAGATAGAAAGCGTGGACCTGATTGTGTTTGCCACCCCGCTGTACTTCTGGACGATTTCCTCCAGGCTTAAGGCATTCATTGAGAGATTTTACTGCATCGCCCAGGAAGACCCGGAGCCTCCTTTGGGGAGATATGAGAAGTATCCGATGAAGGACTGCGCATTGTTAGTGACTGCTGCAGACAATTTTTTCTGGACCTTTGAGCAGGTTACTTCCTACTATAAATTTGCCATTGTGAATTACATGGGATTTCAGGATAAAGGAATGCTGCTTGCCGGGGGATGCGGCGATACAAGCGGGAAGCCGCAGATCGATAAGACAAATCATCTGGCGGAAGCGTATGAGTTTGGCAGAAATATTTATGTGTAGTTGGTGCGTGGAAGTGAAAAATGTATGAGACTGAGATGCCGGGGACCTTTCCTTTTTAACAGGGAGAGGATTCCCGGATTTTTTGTGTTGTCGGAACACTGTTCGGACGGGATTATGATTTTTGAAGAATGGGAATCTGTGCGGAGTGCAAATTTTTATGGAAGGGAGATATGATGCAGAGAGGAAAAACAATGAAAGAACTTACCAGGCTGTGCCTGGGATAAGCCATGCCGCAGGCATGTTCGCAAGGCGCAAGTCTCCGTTTGCGGAGACTTTGCTGCCCTTGCCGGGGTCTGGGGTGTCCCCAGCCAGCGTTTCAGAATATCTCAAAAGGATATTCTGAAACATTGCCAGCGGGAATTATCGGAATATTCAATAGTTACAACTGCTTATGCTTTGCTTTGCAGCTCTGCCTTATATCCCAGTCCCCGGATCGTGATAATCTGAAATTCATCCCAGTTTCCAAATTTGTTGCGGAGACGGTTGATGTGTGTTTTGATAGTGCTGTCATCACTGTCGGTCTCAAGCCCCCAGATCTCTTCCAGAAGCTGATTTTTGGTAAAGATCATGTTTGGATAGGAAAGAAGCTTGAACAGCAGTTCAAACTCTTTTTTTGGCAGTTCAATCTGTTCCGGTCCACGGCTCACTGTGTAGCTGTTGGAATCTATGAGGACAGAGCCGATTGTGATCTGCCTGCAGGTATTGATATTCGCGCGGCGCAATAGCGCTTCAATGCGCCATAGCAGTTCCTCATAATTGACAGGCTTTGTCATATAGTCATCGATACCGGAGGCAAAGCCTTTCCGTTTATCATCAAAGGAAGATTTTGCAGTCAAAAAGATGACAGGTACATTCTGTTTGTATTCGCGCAGGCATTTGACCATTTCATAGCCGTCCATATCAGGCATCATAATGTCGGCGACGATCAGATCAACATGCTCCTTATAAAATATATCGAGCGCTTCATTCCCATTGCCGGCGGTTAAAATGGTATAGTGTGGTTTTAAGCGTGTGCCTGTCAGGAGCAGGATATTTTTGTCATCTTCTACAACTAAAACGGTAGCCATTCTTTTATCCTCCAAGATAGAATTTCATAATATATCATCTATGGTTATTTTGGGATATTTTCCAAAGGCAAGACTACTGTAAAGCAGCTGCCTTGTCCCAAGGTACTGTTCACTTCAATGAAACCGTCACACAGTTCCACAATCCTATGTGCAATGGAGAACCCTAATCCCAACCCTTTTGAAGAATGGGAGCGGTTGCCCTGGTAATAACGATGAAAAATGCAGGGAAGCTGTTCTTCAGCAATGCCACATCCGTTGTCCCGTATGGAAACCGAAAGCTCTTTCTCCGTGCTGCAGGCAGAAATAGAGATATTGCCATTTTCAGGGGTAAATTTAACAGCATTATTTAACAGGTTGATCCAGAGGTGGGAAAGGAGCGAGGGGTTTCCGTAATAGGAAAGGGCCGGTATGTCCACGCTCAGATCAATGTGTTTTTCATTCCATGAAGGTGAGAGCAGAATGACAGTCTGCCGGAGCTGCTCATCTAAAGAGAAAAGTTCTTTGTCGGGAATGCTTTGTTGGTTGTCAAGCCGTGAAAGCATCATTGTCTGCTCAGCCAGATATGTCAGGCGTGCAGACTCATCTGCAATGATATGTAAATAATTTTGCCGTTCCTCCTCGGATACTTCCGTGTCAAGCAGCAGCTGTGCAAAACCGTTTATAGAGGCGATTGGTGTCTTAAATTCATGTGAAAAATTGTTGGTGAAGTCACTGCGCAGAGTTTCCACACTCTGAAGTTCCCGCACCATTTTATTAAAATCTTTGACGACTTCCGAAAGAGGCGCAGCATGTTTTTCATCCAATGTGACATTAAAGTTTCCGGAAGCTACGCTGTTGATCGCATTAGTGAGCCTGCGCACCTTTTTGAGCAGATGCTTTGAGAAGAAAAATGTTACGGATTCCATCATAAGTGCCATTGGTATCAGGATTCCAAGTCCCGTGACCGGGTCATAATCCGTGCGCCACGGACGGATGATAAAGAGCAAATAATCTAAAAACTCGTATGCCATAATGGAGATGACTGCCGGGACAATGGCGAGAAGGGCAAAATAGTTTTGCAGCTGGGAATTCTGTTCCCGAAGTTGTTGGTATTTCATGGTGGTCTCCTTATCTATATTTACAGGGGGCTCCAACAGTGACAGTTCTATTTTATTATATATAATTTCGCTGCTGTTTACAATGGGTTTACTTTCGCAGACTATAATATCACTTATAAAACAAAAACAGATTAGTGCCTGCCGGAGCGGGCATAGGGGTGTAAGTTTGGAAGTAAACTTCCAAATATTGATTGGTATGTGCGCTAAAGCGCACTAGAGGTGTAAAAATGAAAAATGTATGTGTTATTACCGGCGGAGGCAGCGGTATGGGACTTGCTGCTGCCAAATGTATGCCGAAAGAAAAGTGTATCGTCCTCTCAGGGCGTACAGTAAAGAAGCTGGAAAATGCAGTGTCGGAGCTGGAGGCGCTCGGATATGAGGCATATGCACATGCCTGCGACACCTCAGATCGCGGGAGTGTCAGGGCGTTAGCAGATTATGCAGCTTCCCTTGGCGAAGTCAGGAACGTCATAAATGCGGCAGGAATGTCTCCGGCAATGGCAGATCCGGAACAGTTGCTGCGTGTCAACGCATTGGGAACTGTGTATGTAAATCAGGAATTTTCAGCCTGCATGCATCCGGGCAGCGTGATAGTGGATGTGTCATCCAACTCTGCCTATGTGCTGCCGAAGTTTTTGGTCAGCAAAAAAATTTACAGACTGGCAGAGACGGATGAGGCACAGTTTATCAGAAAGCTGTTAAAAAGAAGCAGCCTGCCCAAAGGAGAATACCAGAGAGCGGGGTTTGCCTACGCAATGTCCAAAAACTTTGTGGTTTGGTATGCGGCAAAGTGTGCATTTGATTACGGGAAGAAAGGTATCCGTGTCGTATCCCTGAGTCCCGGATTGATTGCCACTGATATGGGTAACCTGGAAGCAAAAGAGGGTGGGGAATTGATCCGATACGCAGCAGAAGAGCGTATGGGTACGCCGGAGGAGCTTGGCTTTGCCCTTGCGATGGCTGCGGATGAACGCAATGGTTACCTGGCGGGGGTGGATATCCTCTGCGACGGCGGCAGCACGAATGGCAGGAAAGAATTCAAATCAGAAAAATTATAATCAGAAAGATCATATGAAAGGCAGGCTAAAATTATGGGAAAGACAATTTATTTGGTAACGGGGGCAGCAGGATTTCTGGGAAGTCATGTCTGCGATGAACTTCTTGAGAGGGGGGATCGTGTGAGGGCACTGGTTCTTCCGGGGGATAAATCGGTCAAATATGTACCGAAAGCGGTGGAGATTGTGGAAGGAAACCTTTGTGATGTGGATTCTCTGGAAACATTTTTTTCGATTTCTGAGGAAGATGAGTCCATAGTTATCCATTGTGCAAGCATGGTTACAACCAATGCGGAATTCAACCAGAAGCTGATTGATGTCAATGTGGGCGGTACCAGAAATATGATTGATAAATGCCTGGAGCATCCGGAATGCCGTAAAATGGTATATGTAAGCTCTACAGGCGCAATTCCCGAACAGCCCAAAGGAACCATTATTAAGGAGACGGACATTTTTATGCCCATTGATGAGAAAACCCAGGTGGGCTGTTACAGCCAGTCCAAGGCAATGGCGACCCAGGAGGTTCTGGATGCCTGCAAGTCGAGAGGTCTGAAGGCGTGTGTTGTCCATCCCAGTGGTATTCTGGGACCGAAAGACTATGCCGTCAGCGAGACAACAGGTACTATCATAAAGATTATGAACGGAGAGATGACGGTCGGTATGGGCGGGGCGTTTAATCTCTGCGATGTGCGTGACCTGGCTCATGGCTGCGTCGGTGCGGCAGACAGGGGGCGCATTGGGGAGTGCTATATTCTCGGGAATAAAGAAGTGACTCTTAAGGAAGTATGCCAGATGCTCCATGACGCAAGCGGGTGTAAAATGCCGTATTTTTATGTACCTGTCAAAATGGCCTATCTATTGGCGGCGCAAATGGAAAAGAAAGCGAAGAAAACAGGGCAAAAGCCCTTAATGACACATTTTGCAGTCTACAATCTGGCTAGAAACAATCAGTTCGATTATTCCAAGGCGGAACGCGAGCTGGGATATCATACAAGGCCATATGCCGAAACATTGAGGGACGAAGCACACTGGCTGGCGGAGGAAGGCTATATTGCAGGCATGAACCGGATAACGCCAAAGGAGACGGATAGAGAAAGACAGACGGCGGAAGGGCAGGATGGGGCGGCAGCAGACATTCTCCGCGGCAAAAAATTTATCGGGGCTGTGGCAGGAGTATCTTCCAAGGAGGAATTGAAGAAAGTATTGGAGGAAAGAGGTGTCCATGGAATCGATGAAGAAACTTTGACAGACAGCTATAACTATTTGGCATTGTCACAGAACTGGGGCGCTGTCCAGGATTTGTTTGAGACGAAAGATTTTGAAAGCTGCTGTGACAAGCTTGCTGCCCATGGGATTACAGTCACAAGGGAAGAATTTGATTTGATCAATGAAGTGATTGCCACGGGTTCTGATGATGTCCTGATTGAGGAAATTACCAAAACAAGAGAGGTGGGAAGTTCTCTGGAAGTATTACATAGGCATGGTTACAATACTATGACCGCAGACTTCCTTTTACTGATCAGAGATAGTATGGAACATCTTTGTAAAGAGCTTTTGACACAGGAAGAAATCAGGGAGCTTTCCGGAAGCGGTTTTTATGAGAGATGCCGGAAATCCATCAATATGATATTTGCATTGGGCACCATTGCGGGGCTGGTCATGGGTGTTAGCAATCTGACGGATCCGGCGCTGCTGATTGCGATTGCAGGCGGGGTCAGCCTGATGTTCGGAGGGGAGGATCATAATTAAGGGAACTGGGGATCCAAAGCACCAAAGTACAAATATCCTATAGTTGCTTTCAGTCACGCAGACACATGAAATGACTGTCTTTATAGAAAAGGAAGCTTAACTTCCGTAATAAATACCGTAGAAACATGGGAGAACATTGACGGCAGCAACATCTTCCTGTTCGGGGCAAGTATGGGTGGTTTAATGTCAACTTTAGTTGCGAAGGAACATGCCCATGGAATAAAAGGCAGTTCCTTACTTAAGGCTATATGAAAATCGGCGGCCATATTAGCCGCCGATAAAAGTAATATTCTGGCTGAACAAATCCGCCAGAGTAAACTTTTAAATTTTACCGGATTTTGCTTATACTATAATGGGAAAAAATCCGTGATCTCGTTTTGGGTGCACTGGTATTTGAGGATCATGCAGGAAAACAGAATCAGCCAGTGGTCTTTTTCGGTAAAGGGTTTGTGGTGTAAAAAGCTTTCAATTTTATTCAGCTTGTTCAGAACGGTATTGCGGTGCATGTACAGCGTTTGCGCAGCCAGAGAGATATTTTGCGCACAGCTTAAATAAGCGAACAATACGTCCAGCAGATTGTTCTTATTTTCCAGGTCATAATAATACAGTCTGACCACATCGGGGTGTACCAGATAGACCAGGTTCTTTGTATTATGGATCTCTGTAAACTTCTGGGAGCAGAGATGTATCACATAATATGGATTGTATTGGTGATAGGTATAAATTCTCTTCATATAGGGACTTATTTTCATGCGCTGACCAATCTGAATGGATGCGGAGGCCGTTAAGTAGAGAATACGAAATTGTTCGGGAAGCTGGCAGACATAACTGATGCCTGCATTCAAGTGATATTGATTCAACAGTTGGGAAAAGGCTTCATAAGAAATATCAAGTTCCACAGAAGTATCCTTTTCCTGAGAATATAAAATAATCCATTCCCTATTTTCGTAGAAAAGATTCGTTTCCTTAAAAAAGTCATGAAGTGCGAGCTGGATTTCACGGATTCGAAGAGCGTCATGTTCGGGAGAATCCGGGCTGACTACAATGCAGGCCATATGAGTATGCACCTGATAGGAAAACGCCGGAAAAATGCAATTGCCTGTTCCCTGGCTTCTATGGAACAATCCATTATAGAATGCCAGAAATCAGCATAAAGCTGATTCTGTTGTGCATCGGAAAGCGTGGATTGGCTGCTCAACAGGAAGGTCAGCTTATGCAGCATGGTTTTTACGGATGCATTCAGGATGAAAAGGTTGTAAAGGCAGTCCGTAAGGGCGGCAGAGGGTGGTATCTCGCCGTCAGTGCAGACTAAATATGTGCAGTTGGGAAATATCTTATGAAAGCTGTTCAGCATTTCCCATTCTGAAAGAGTTCCGGCGAATACAGTGCCCGGAACCGGCACATTAGGAGGCGGACACAGGAAACGGATTCCTTCTTCCGCATTGCAGTATTCAATCGGTGTATCAGCGCGCATGATAATATCTTTCAAACAATCTGATATAATTTCAATATTCATCAAGAACCTTCTTTCTGTTTTCCAAGAGTAAATACATCATCAAAAATAATAAGATAAAGCATTCGATAATGCAACGGATAATACGCGGACGGAAGAAAAATGTGCGTTATGCATAATATATGTGCGATGCATACAAATATTATTGTGGATAATGGATAATACTTGCAAAGCGGAAAGCGGAAAATTATAATATAATCACTGAAACACGAAATGTCACGGCGATAAAACACTTATTTTCTGGACGGACTTATCTGTCTGTAAGGAGACGTACATATCAGGAAAGAGAGGGAAGATATTATGAGGGAAAAACAGAAAGCGGCCGCCCCCAACAGGTCATTGTGGAAAGACATAAAAAAGAACCGTACGCGTCTGCTGATGCTTTTGGTACCTGTTACTATGGCGGTTATATTTTGCTATATACCGATGCCGGGCGTTATCATTGCCTTTAAAAAGTACAACTATTTGGACGGTATTTTTGGCAGTGAGTGGAATGGATTTGATAATTTTCGCTATCTGCTGATTTCCAAGAAGTTATGGTCCCTGACCAGGAACACGCTGCTGTATAATATAGCCTTTATTTCCATCGGCCTTGTTTTTGAGGTGGGCATTGCAATCATCTTAAATGAAATGCTGCATCTGAGATTTAAGAAGATTGCCCAATCACTGATGTTTCTGCCGCATTTTATTTCCTGGGTCGTGGTGGCTACCATAATGCTGAATATTTTTGGCGATCACGGTGTCCTGAATAATATTTTGAGAAGCATGGGGTTTGAAGGGTTTAATATTTATGCCTATGAAAACGCGAAGTACTGGCCTATTGTCATGGTAGCTCTGAAGACCTGGAAATCCGTCGGCTATGGCAGTGTGGTATATCTTGCCGCCATCGTAGGGATCAGCCCGGAGATAAACGAAGCCGCCAAAATTGACGGAGCCAATATATGGCAGAGGATATGGAGGATCACCATTCCCTGCCTGAAGCCTACCATCGTCATTATGACATTACTGGCTGTAGGCGGTATCTTCCGCGGAGACTTCGGGATGTTCTATCAATTGGTAAAAGGCCAGCATCTGCTGGAGGCATCGGATGTGCTGGATACCTATATCTACCGCACCATGATGTCC
Source organism: uncultured Acetatifactor sp. (assembly GCA_910587555.1). Lineage (GTDB taxonomy): Bacteria > Bacillota > Clostridia > Lachnospirales > Lachnospiraceae > Acetatifactor. The sequence goes on along the minus strand of CAJULV010000038.1, from coordinate 27,925 downwards.
ACATCCAATATGGGATGGTCTGCAGCGGCAGGCTTGTACCAGTCGGTACTGTGCTTTATCACTATCAATGTGGTGAATTTTACTGTCAAAAAGATAGAGCCGGATTATGCGCTGTATTAAGGGAAGGGAGGCGTATGGGGGTATGATAAAAGAAAAAAGAGTAAAAGGTACCAGAATCAAGAGTTCGTGGGACACGAAATTATTTCATGTGATCGGATATTTTTTTGTAGCTTTTTTTGCGCTTGCCTGTGCGATACCGTTTTACCTGGTGCTGACGGGCTCGTTCACGGATGAAAAGTGGATCCTGTCAAAAGGCTACAGCTTCTGGCTGACATCTGAAAATATTTCACTGGAAGGCTATGCGACGATATTCAGGTCGCCGGAAAAAATCCTGTCTGCTTATGGGGTAACAATATTTGTCACCATAGTAGGGACAACGCTTGCAATCCTCCTTGTGACGATGACGGGGTATGTGCTTTCCAGACCGGATTTTCCATGGAGAAACGGAGTTTCCCTTTTCTTTTTCTTCACCACTTTGTTCAGCGGAGGTCTGGTGCCCTACTATTTATTGTGTACCCAGTATCTGAATTTTAAGAACCATATTTACGCCCTGATCATTCCGGGTCTCTTTTCCGTATGGAACATGGTCATTGCCAAAAGCTTTATGAAAGGCATTCCCAATGAACTGGTAGAATCCGCCCAGATGGACGGGGCGGGCGACCTGCTGATTTATTTCAGGATCATGATGCCCCTTTCCAAGCCGATGATCGCGACCTTATCCCTGTTTACCGCATTGGGGTATTGGAATGACTGGTATAACTGTATGCTGTTTATCAGTGATGATAAAAAATATAACCTGCAGTATACCCTGCAGAATCTGCTGCGGAGCGCGGAATTTATCACAAAGATTGCTTATGAACAGGGAAGGACGGTGGCATCCGTTCCGTCGGAAAGCATGAAACTGGCCATGACGGTGATTGCGATAGGCCCCATCATTATGCTGTATCCATTCCTGCAGAAGTATTTTGTAAAGGGAATGACAATTGGTTCTGTGAAAGGTTAACCGGCAACGGTCAACATAAAATGATCAAAATAAAGGAGGCATCTATGAAAAGGAAACTGTGGACAAAGATGACGGCGTGCGGTATGGCATTGCTTATGACGGCGGGGCTTGCGGCTTGCGGCGGGGATTCCGGAAGTGCGGACGCAGGCTCCGGAGCAAATCCCGGAAATGCAGATTCGGGTACCAGTGGAGAAGCAGGCGGAAACGAGGGAATCTCAGAGGACAGTCCTTATGCGGATAAGGGGTTTGACCTGTCCCAGAGGGAGCTTGTTGTAATGTATGCCATTGGGGAAAAGCCAACGGACATGGATAAGGTAATGCAGGTGGTGAATGAGCAGTATCTCGAACCCTGGCTGAATACCACGCTGGAGGTTAAGTTTTTAAGCTGGGGGGAAATGGGGGATAAGTATTCCCTGCTACTGACTCCGGAAGGCGACCAGGTGGATATGATATATACTTCTTCCTGGTGCAATTATACATCGGAGGTTGCAAACGGCGGTTTTAAGGAACTGACAACGGATTTTCTGGAAAAATATTTTCCCTATAGTTATCCCCAGCAGGCGCCCATCAGCTGGGAGCAGGTGGCTGTGGGCGGGAAAATTTACACGGTACCTAAGAACAATTCATCCTTTAATACTTATAATGTGATCGCTGTACGGATGGATCTGCTGGAAAAGTATGGTATTACCACGATTGACAGCTGGGATTCCATGAAAACCGCCCTGATCACGCTGGCACAGAATGAGAGGGAGAATGGTATTTATGCAAACGGGCAGAGGGGCTCCACTGAATTTTCAGACCATCTCTGGTGGCAGAATGTCGAGGCGGAAGCTCTTGCGAGCGGTTTTTCTTTCATGTATTATACGCATGGTAAGGAAGACCTGCCTGACTGGGATAAGGATGTGTTTTACAAGTATATCTGTGATGATACCTTGAAGCTGTACCTGGAGCTGGCCGAGATGGCCCAGGCAGGGGTCTGGTCTCCTGACCGGATCAATGACACCACGGATGCGGTGGATAATTTTAAGAGCGGTAAGACAGCCAGCCTGATCTGGAATGCGTCCGCGCCTACTGCAGGGCGGGATATGGAGGCATCCGGCATCGGCACCTATGATATCTTTGACGTGACGCCCAATGCAAGGGCCATGAGAGGAAGCTATGCGGATGACACGGTGGCGATTACCGCAAAGAGCAAGCTGCCGGAGAGGGCGGCCCTGGTGCTGGACTGCCTGAAAGGCTTCCCGGAGGTGAACAATCTGGTTGTCGGCGGTATTGAGGGCACTCATTATATTCTGACAGAAGACGGTTTCAGGCAGGAGGGGCCTGATGCGGGAAATTATAACTGGGGTGTCTGGGCATGGGGCATTACAGGCAAGGATACTCCCATGCTTTATAATGAGGATGACAGACAGAATAAGTTCGGCGAGATCTGTGATTCCAAGGAGTACGCGCCTCTGGCATCCGCTTTTACCTTTGATAAGACCAATGTGGAAGCGGAGCTTGCCGTCATCGACGGTATTGTCGGGGAATATGATCAAAGCTTCAATCTGGGTCTGTTTGGCAGCGACACAGAGGCCAAGTATAATGAGATGGTAAAGCGTCTGGAAGAAGCAGGGATCGATAAGATCATGGAAGAGTGTAAGGCACAGTATGAAGCGTTCTGTGCGGGCAGACAGTAACATAGGATTTGCATCTGATAGGGCGGCTGGCGTGTTGTCGGCCGCCCTGTATTATACACAATGAAATTAACGGTAAGCATTGCGCATATGGGTCTGCCGTTTTGCGGCATGCGTGTAAATGACATATTTTCAGGAGGTGTCTATGAGAAAAGAAATGGACTTTAATGAGGGCTGGTGTTTCTGCTTAGGTGATGGCACAGGAGTTGAAAAGCCGGATTATATTGATGCAGGGTGGAAAAAACTGATGCTGCCCCATGACTGGAGTACGGAATACGAACCGGCGCAGGACGCGCCTACCGGAGGAGGCTATGCAACTGCGGGAATCGGATGGTACCGTAAGCGCTTCAGTCTGGCAGATTTGTGTGAGGAAGAGAAAGTATTCCTTTATTTTGAAGGGGTATATATGGATGCCTGTGTTTATTTAAATGGGGAAAAGGCGGGATGGCATGGGTATGGCTTTGGCTCTTTCACAATAGATCTGACCGGAAAGGTAAGGCAGGGGGAAAATGTTTTGGCAGTCCGGGTGGATAACAGCCGCCAGCCCAACTGCCGCTGGTACAGCGGTTCCGGCATTACCAGGAACGTCCGGCTGGTTCGTACCAACAGGGTGCATGTGGATATCTGGGGGGTAAGATGCGATACCAATGGGATATATCCGGAACAGGATCAGGCGTCCCTGCAGATCCGTACCTTGGTAAAGAACGAGGGGGATGAGCCGGCCTGCGTGGGCGTGCTTCATACGCTATATGATAAGGAAAAAAAACAGGTATGCACTGCAGGGACTTCGCTGTATGTCAATCCGGGGGAAAACAGTGACTGTATGGTGCGCCCGGTGGTAAATAAGCCCCGTTTATGGACTGACGAGGATCCTTATTTATATACTCTTGTGACTACGGTGATGTTGGATGATGTGCCCATTGACGAGGTCAGCTGCCGTGTCGGGGTGCGGACTGCTGTATTCGACTGTGATAAAGGTTTCCTGCTCAATGGGCGGACTGTGAAGATAAAAGGGATGTGCCTCCACCATGACTGCGGCATGACGGGAGCGGTGGGTTATGAGGAATTATGGAAGAGGCGTCTGCAGGCATTGAAAGATATGGGATGCAATGGAATACGCTGTGCGCATAATCCGCCGGATCCGGCATTTTTGGAACTCTGTGATGAAATGGGGTTCCTTGTGATGGATGAGATTTTTGATGAATGGATGCTGGTCAAGCATAAGAATAACAACTATTACTCGCAGGGGTTTGCGTATGGCTCCGGCCAGTTCTTTAACCGGTATGCCAAAGAAGAACTGACATCCATGCTGAGGCGGGATTATAACCATCCCAGCGTGATACTGTGGAGCATCGGCAATGAGATTCCGGAGCAGTCTTCCCTGGACGGCATTAAAATACTGAATTTCTTGCAGGATATATGCCATCAGGAGGATTCTTCCCGGATGGTGACTTCTGCCTGCGATAATATTGCAGCGATAGAATCAAACAGAACCTTGCGGGAGTTTGAAAATGCACTGGATGTGGTGGGCTATAATTATGTGGGCAGGTGGCGTGAACGTGCGGAAACTTTCTATGAGGAAGACAGGGCGGCATATCCGAAACGCAGAATGATTGGCTCGGAAAATCCGTCCGTGGGCGGAAGAAGAGGAGATTATTCAGGCGGGGGCATTTGGGGCTCCTATGTGAATGCCACTGTGAACCATGAGGCGCTATGGCGATATACGGTAAGCCATGACTTTGTGGCCGGGGATTATCTGTGGACGGGAGTGGATTATTTGGGGGAGACCAGATGGCCTTCCAGGGGGGCGTTTTTCGGGCCTTTGGATACAGCCGGATTTCCCAAGGATTCCTATTATTATTTTCGTTCCATATGGAATACCAAAGAAATTACGCTCCATCTTCTGCCCCATTGGAACTGGCCGGGGGAAGAAGGTGTATTCAAACAGGTGGTATGCTATACCAATTGTGAAAAAGTGAATCTGTATATCAACGGCAGGCTGGTAGGAACCAGGGGATATGAATGCCCCCGGTATGGGGCAAAGAAGGCCTGGAATGACAACTGGGGAAAGTTAATTACCACCAATGACCTGCATCTGGTCTGGGATGTGCCCTATGAACCGGGAGAATTAAGGGCCGAAGGATATCAAAACGGTGAAGTGGTAGCTGTGGCAGTGGTGAAAACCGCAAAAGCCCCGGCAGCATTGGCGGCGGAATCGGACAGAGAGGTATTAAAGAGGCGGCAGCTTGCCCAGATAGAGCTGTCCGCAGAGGATGAAGACGGAAATCCGGTGCCGGATTCTTCGGCGGAGGTGCTGTGTGAGATAGAGGGGCCTGCGCATCTGGTGGGGATGGACAGCGGAGATCTGCTGGATTTAAGCCTTTATTCCAGTCCGCGGAGGAAGATGCTTGCCGGACGCCTGTTGGCGGTTATCTGCGCGGATGCGCCCGGCAGCGTGACAGTGACTTTTACTGCAGCCGGGATGCAGGAGAAAAAGGTGTTCCTGAAGATTGAATAGTCCGTTAGGAAAATACTTAAATCGGAATGCAGTTTCAGGATTGAAGTGCCGGGAGAAAATGAAATTTATACCCACAAACGCAAATGATTGCCGTCTGCACAGTATAACGAGTGAACGCATCGGCAATCCAGAGAAGAAAGCGGCATTTAAATGCGTTCACGAGTATAAAATAGCATCAGCCCGGAAGTACCTGGATGATTTATGGATGCATTACTTAGCGGCCGGAAATTCATTCCTCTTGCAGGGGTACTGGAGGGCGGATGCGGTACTGGAATAGGAAGGAAGGGTATGTTTGTACGAAAACTGACACAGCAGATAATTTGTGATTACGATCAGGCAATTGCGCATACAAAGCAGGGAAAGCTCCAGGGCGTTATTTCTGACCAAACGTATGTTTTTCGAGGGATTGCTTATGCCAGAGCGAAGCGGTTTCATATGCCGGAGCCTGTAGAACCATGGGAAGGGGTGAGGAAGGCAATCGTTTATGGGCATGTCTGTCCGGAGATTATGGCGCCGATTCCTCATGATCAATATACGGTACCCCATTATTTTTATCCCCAGGATGAACACTGTCAGTATTTAAATATTTGGTCGCAAAGTCTGGATAAGGATGCCAAAAGGCCGGTTATGGTCTGGCTGCATGGCGGCGGGTTTGCAACCGGTTCAGGGATAGAACATTTTGCATATGATGGAGAGAACTTAAGCCGCCAGGGGGATGTGGTAGTGGTGACCCTTAACCACCGCCTGAATGTGCTGGGATTTCTTGACCTGTCAGGCTATGGGAAGGAATATCAAAATTCCGGCAATTTGGGAATGGCGGATATTGTGGCCGCCCTTTCCTGGATTCAGGACAACATCTCTGCCTTTGGCGGGGATGCGGACAATGTCACAGTCTTTGGGCAGTCAGGGGGAGGAGCGAAGGTTGCCGCACTGCTGCAGATGCCGGCAGCGGACGGCCTGTTCCACAAGGCGGTCATTCAAAGCGGTGTGACAAGGCATTTCCCGGAGTATGACAGGGCGCAGGCCTGTAAAGATACAGAACAGATACTTTCTTATCTTGGCATTACGGCAGGCAGGATAAAGGAAATGGAGCATGTTCCATACTGTCGTCTGGCAGAAGCGGCTGGCAGTCTGGGTGAGGGTGCGGCAATGCGCTTTGGTCCCACGGCTGACGGTGAGTATTATAAGGGAAGCGTATTTGATGTCGGAATCCGGGAACATGCAAAGCAAATCCCGGTAATTGTAGGCAGTGTTCTTGGAGAGTTTACAAATAATTTCAATTATCGTTTGGACGATGGAAGAAAGAACCAGTGGGATATGCAGAAGAGGCGGCGGCTCATAGAAGAACGACTGGGTGAAGACGCAGATAGGGCAGTCATGGCTTTTCAAAAAGCATACCCAGGTAAGAACATTGTGGACTTATTGTTCGTAGACACCATGTTTCGGACAGGAGCGTTGGAATATGCGGATTTAAGGGCGGAACAGGGCTGTGATAATACTTATAATTACAGTTTCAATCTGGAATTCCCTCTATATGGCGGCACACTTCCATGGCATAATGCGGAAATCCCCTATATTTTCCACAATGCGGATTATATTGAACCGGCTTATATTCCCGGGGTTACAGAATGGCTTCAGGATATCATGTGCAATGCATGGGTTTCCTTTGCCGCATCCGGAGAGCCTGCGGCAAAGGAAATGCCCGGATGGGAGCCTTACACAAAGAAATGTCCGGCCACCATGATGTTTGACAGGGAAATTGAGGTCATGTACAAAAAAGATCGGGAATTGATGCAGGTATTATCTTCTTTGGATAGAAAGTTGGAGCCGGCTCAGAGAGACTGTTAAATTCCTTTTTCCAAGCATCAGTTGAACAAGAAATCTGTTATCACAGACCAGGTACCGAAAAAGTCGGATAAGTGAAAGAAATTTCAGCAGGGATCAACTTAAACAATACCGTATTTTTCACGATATTCGCTGGGTGTAATGCCGGTATATTGGCGGAATATCTGTGTAAAATAGCTCCGCGTATTGAAAGCTAACCGATTGCTGATACTGTCAACACTCTCATGGGTGTTAATCAGGAGATATTTCGCTTTTTCGACTTTGGCATTCTGAATATAATATACGATAGTGCACCCCATTTCCCGCTTGAATTTTCGGGACAGGTGCGTTTCCGTATAGCCTGTCATTTGCGCCAGTGTTTTCAGGTTCAGCTGTCTGTCCGTATGAGCGTTAATATATTCACAGCATTGCCGGACGGCAGCAGAACTTCCGGGAGTCTGTCTGATTTTATGGACCCGTTCCACATAATCCATGACCATATCGTGGTTTAAAGTGAGCAGTTCGCCTGCGTTAGTGCACAGCTCGGCTTTCTTACGATATTCGGTGCATAGGGAAAAGGATATCTTCTGCGGGAGACCGCCTTCTACGGCAGCTCTGGAAACAAGAGTCAGCAGTACCATGATGTTCTGGCGATAATCATTCATGGAATCTTTGTCCGGATGATATACCCTGTTTCCCAAAGCGCTCGCCCGGGCTAAAGAATGCTGAATGCTCAAATCTCCATGTCGGACTTTATCCAACAGCTCCTGTTCAAATTCCCATCCGCCGCTGTTTTTTTCAAATGGATTGGCGGATACATGACCACGGTATCGATTATGCTGCAGCTCCTGTGTAATATGACCCATATCTTCTTTACCGGCAGGCGTACCCCAGATGCAGAAGTGCAGCATATGTGCAAATTGGCTTATGACGGATCCGGACAAGGCTGGTATGGCGGAAAAGGATTCCTCAAGAACCTGTACTGCTTCAGGGCTGAAATGTATATTTCTGTGGAAAAGGCTGAAATTGTTTTCATCTATGATCCGGTTAAAAAAAGGACCTTTCATGTAGATGGACTTATCTTCATCAAATGCGAGAATCCAGCAAAGGCCGGGTTGGATGGAACAGATTACGGGAGACAGACTTTGTTCTGTATGCTGTCTGATCTTTTCCTGCCAGAAATCAGAGAATAGCAGATCTTTATAAAGGGCCTCATGAGGGCAGTCGCTGCTAAGCACATGATAATCCCGGTCTAATTTCCAATTCCAAATGGTCTGGCAGCAGCCTGTTAATATGCGGTAAGCTTCCATACGACTGTCTTTGTCCATCATTATGGCAACCCTCCTGTTGTGCAGGTATCCGCATACCACAGTATGGAATACGGATACCTGCATTGTACCATTTTTATTATTGTTCCTCAATTATTTTTTCGGGAAACGCTGCCCCATCAGGAATTCCTTAGGTTACCGGTTTCCGGTTCTTTCAACAGGGCTTCTGTCTGTGCGGGCAGTCCCGGCATGCGCAGGTTACGCAGTGCTTGGGGGCATTCCCTGCTGTATTGCCTCAGTTTTTCTTTTTTGCGGCTTTCTTTGCAGCCTTTGCCGCACGCTTATCCAGAACTTTCCGATTCTCCGTATCAAAGTCTTTGCCGGTTTTTTTGCAATAGGCCTTCAGCTCCTGGATACGGTTTTCCTCCGCTTCCTGAGCCTGCTTTGCCCGCTCGCGTTTTTCCAGCTCGGACTGGGGGATATAGTCGATTCCCTTTGCGTCGCATTCCCTGCGCTTCTTATCCTCCAATGCAGCCTGGACGGTGGGCATGTGCTTCTCGATTTTGAAGAAGAATACAAAGAGGACAAAGAATAAAATCCCCGTGATCATGTTGCTGCCCTGATAAGAGAAATTGATCCAGTTGGTGGCGCCTCTGGTCTGATTGGCATAGAGCAGGATTTCATTTCCTTTTTTGTTGATAAAGGAGCCTACAACCTCCGGCGTTGTGTAATTGGTGGCGGATAATCCCAGGTTGAACAGGGCCTGGCCGATGCCTTTAGAGAACATTTCCGCAAAACCCACGATGGCCGCAGTGAATCCCTCCACACGGATCCCCCGGGAATATTCCACATGGTCAATGCAATCGCCGATAAAGGTAAACAGGGAGTAGATAATGGCCATGGAGCCGATGGAGTAAATGGCTGTGCCGCCGTAGATCGCTCCGGTATTTCCCATATTGACAAAAGCAGACAAAGCACCGACTGTTGCGAATACGGAACCAACGATGATGACTTTGGTGCGGCCGAATTTTTTGAACAGGGGCAGCAGGAGGATCAGGCCGGGTCCCATGGGGGAGAGGGCGATCATGGTAAACTTAGCCTGTATGGAGGCATATTCGCCATAGGCATTGCCGTTTACCACCCAGCCGCTGTAATACACCTGTGCCACGCCTCTCATGGCGTTAAACACCTGGTACAGCATAATCAGAATAATGAGCATGATCCAGTACTTATCCTTGATGCAGGCTTTAAACTGCGTCATGAAGGAAGCTTCCTTTACTTTGACCTCCTGCACGGTATTCCCGTCAACTCCGTACTGATTCCGTCTTTCCTCCGTGATACGCTCTCTGGTATAGAAATATTGGAGGAATGTCAGAGGAACGGCAACACAGCACATAACTGCCATGCAAGCCAGATAACCGGTTCTTGTATTGCCTACTATTCCGCTGATGGCGGTAAGGATTGTGGGGAATAAAATAGAGATCATACCCGTACCGATATTCTTCGTGATCTGTCCGGCCATGGAATTATTTTTCCGCTGTTTAAAGTTTCTGGTGGACAGAGCGGCTGACAATTCATACGACATATACCACATGGTGTAGCCCACGGAATAGAACAGGTTATAGGCGATAACGATCCAGACAGCCATGACCGCCGGGTTGGAAAACGGTATCCAGAACAGCATCAGTAAGCTGACCACCATGACAGGAAGGCTTAAGATCATCCAGGGTCTCAGTTTTCCCTGGCGGCAGGCAGTGTTATCCAGAACCTTTGCCATTAAAACATTCGTGATGGCATCCAGGATCTTGGAGAGCAGAGGGAACAGAACCATAAAGCTGGCAATCCAGAGTCCCCGGCTGGCGGTGAAGCCAAGCACATCTGTCAGATATTGGTTAAAATAACTGTTGACAATGGATTGCAGCAGCATGGCGCCAAAGGGGCCTGCCACATAACCAAGCCAGAGTTCCTTCTTTCCTACATTGGCAGAAGTGATTTTGGTATTCCAGAAGCTTCCCTGAAATGCATTTGCCAATAAGCCGTTTTCTGATTTTGCCTGTTTTGACATAGATTTCTCCTTTCGCTATTCTTTGGTTCTTCCAATCGTGATATCGGTTAAGTGTTCATAATACTCCGCAATGGCGCTGTGATCTTTCTGGCCGCCGTCGTGGCTGTGCATCCACTGCATGACTTCCTGCACGGCTGCAGTCATGGGAACAGGCGCGCCTACACTGTGGGCGCAGTCCAATGCATTGTTCAGATCCTTGATATGCAGATCAATCTTAAAGCCCGGCTTATTGTCACCGGCGATCATCATGGGAGCCTTTGCGTTCATGACGGTGCTGCCTGCCAATCCGCCCTTGATCGCCTGGAAGACCAGTTCGGGATCCACACCGGCTTTCTGGGCAAGGGTGAGAGCTTCCGCAAGCGCCTGGATATTGCAGGCCACAATAATCTGGTTGGCCAGCTTGGTAGTGTTTCCGGCTCCCACATCACCGCACAGTACGGCGGATGCGCCCATGCACAGCAGGATATCCTTACATTTGTCAAATATTTCTTGTCTGCCGCCCACCATGAACGAAAGGGTTCCGTCTATGGCTTTGGGTTCGCCGCCGGAAACAGGGGCATCCAGCATATGGATACCCTTTTCGGACAGCGCCCGGCAGATTTCCTGGCTGGCCACCGGATTGATGGAGCTGCAGTCCACCAGGATCTGGCCCTCATGCATATGGGGAAGCAGTCCGTCCGCCCCCAGGATGACTTCCTTTACCTGAGGAGAGTTGGGGAGCATGGTAAAGAGGATGTCCGCCTCTTCACCGATTTGTTTCTTGTCAGAAGGGACAGCGCCGCCGGCAGCGGCTTCCTCCAACGCTTTCTGACTCCGGTTCCAGACCAGCACCTCATATCCGGCAGAAACCAAATTGCGCACCATGGGTTTTCCCATGATACCAAGACCGATAAATCCGATTTTCATATGTATACCTCCTATTTTTTGAGCACGATGGCTTCATATTCCTTTAATTGATCTAAAACGAGACAGTGTCCCTGGACATCGACTGTCCCGCCGTTTAATGTATGGATCTCCCCGGGTTCGAAATCCAGCTCCAGCCGGATTCCGGAAATCGGCAGGGGAGGAAAGTAGCTGTTGGCAAAACAGCCGCTGGTATTGACCAGCTGTATGACCTGCATATCATCCTTGGCGGAGAGCGTCGCCTCGAACATGGGGCTGGAGTCCGGTGCAAGGCTTGATACATGAGCCAGCCCGGACAGGACATCCTGCAGCAGATTCAGGCTGTTCTGATATCCTTCGTTCCTATACATGGCTCCGATCCGGAAGGGAATGGTGATCATCTGTCCCAGGCCACAGGGATTCATTATGATGCCCGGGGCGGCAGTGATACTCTGCTCTGTATAATAACAGCGTTCCGGAGGCCCAAAGGGATGTTCATCGATCAGATGCAGCCATGCGGCAGCAGTTTTCGCCGGCTTAACCAACATGATATCCTGGCCGGGGGCGATATACGGGGCATCTGCACAGTGTTTGAAAATGCTTTTTTCATGCTCGTCCAGGGCAAATACCGCGGACATTGCATTGTGTCTCACTTCTGTGATTTCCTCAATGCCCTGATTGGGAAGACGGGTTTCCCCGGTTGCAATGACGGTTCCGCCCTGTGTGGCAAAATCGGTAAAAATGTCAGTCTGTGCGGGCTTTAATCCTTTCAGATCTCCCAGGATGAGGGTGGTTATGCCCTGCAGCTGATCCTTGCCCTGCAGCTCGTCAAGATTCATTTCGTCAAAGGGAATGTGGCTTTCCGTCAAAGCCCGGATCCATCCGGCTGTCTCGGGATCTGTACGCTGCCACATGCCTCTGCGCAGCAGCAGAACCTTTGCGGCGCTTTGCAATCCTGTGTAGAGCGCCTGATGTGTCTTATGGAATTCGAACACTCTTTTTGTGGGAGCAAAGCCGGATCTGTCCGCATGATTGCCCAGAGTGCCCATAATGTACATGCTGACGCAATTGCTGTTGGCCAGATTCTGCCACTGGCGAAGCTCCATCAGGGCAGGAGATACGGAGGTATCGCGGTAACGGAACCCCATAAAGTCAACGCTGGCATTGTCGCTGGGGCGGAGACGTTTCCTGCCCGCACTGAGGCGGCTGTTGCTGGAAGCGCTGTAGAGCCATTGCGGGCGTCCGATTTCCGTATTGCTCTCGCTTCGTATGTAATCCAGATTGTTCATGCACAGATCTTCTCTGATCGATTTGACGAGAGTACGCATTTTGGCTTTATGTTTGTCTGTAACCCCTTTTTTGAACGCCATGTATTTTAAATAGTCAGGATTCTTATAATCGTCTGTCAAAGGCACTTCCAGGCCAAACTGCTCCCGGAATTTGCGTGTGCAGTTGTCACAATGGCAGGGACCGTAGTACTTCCCACTGTAATCCACTACCAGAAAACCGCTCATGTTGCAGAATACGCCGTCAAAGGGGAATCTGGTCAGAACCTCCTCAAGAATTTCGAACATGACTGTCTGCTGGTAATCTCCGTTGGGACAGACCTGTACATCACCGTTGTAATTCATGATTTCGCCTTTGGAAGTCCGGTAAGCCCATTCGGGGTGTTTTTCATACAGGTCGAAATGCACCTTGGAGAAATCGGTTCGTGCGATCACCCGTATGCCTTCTTCATGACATGCATCGATCAGCTGTGCCAGACTATCACCGTGAAGAAACTGGCTGACAGCGTGGTAAGGATGCTCTGTCTCATAGCTTGCCAGTATACCGGCGCTGTTTAAGGTGACCACGGTAGCGCCAAAGTCTTTCAGTTGCTTTGCATACTCCCTGGCATTGATATGTTCCATGTCAATCTCACGCAGATTGGTCTGTATCATGCGCCAGGGATAATTTTCCCACCAATGTTTTTCCAATGTTTACTCCTTTCTTATTTTAAAGTTCCGCATCCGCCCGCCCAGTACCATGTCCGGCAGAGCATTCCCGGTCAAAGTGCGCCCGAAAATGCTCTGGGTACTGGTCGTGTGGATGCTGATTTGTTACTTTGTCAGCAGGCTTTTTCTGGTGACCAGATTGACAAAGCCTCCGCCTTCCTTATAAGCTCTGATGTTGTCAAACACAAACTTAAGCATACGTTCCTCCCTGTCGGGGAGTTGGGGGGTGATATGGGGGGTTATGATAACGTTTGCCATATCCCAGAAAGGACTGTCTGCAGGGAGTGGCTCTGTCTCAAAGGTATCCAGTCCCGCACCGGCAATCCGGTTGCTTTGCAGAGCATCGATCAGGGCAGGCTCATTGATCAGGGCTCCCCGGCCCATATTGATCAGATAAGCGGATTCTTTCATGGCTGCCAGTTCCCCGGCACCGATCATATGCCAGGTACTGTCGTTAAGTTCAATGGAAAGAACTACATAATCACATCCGGACAGAAACTGTTTCAGGTCATCCCCGTTCCGGGAACCGAACATTTCATCAATATTCGGTTCCGGTGTCCGTGTCCGTCTCCATCCCAGGACTGTCATGTCGAAACCTTTGCAGAGTCTGGCAAGTTCCAGTCCGGTTTTTCCTGCGCCGATGATCCCCACTGTTTTCCGATACATTCCGGTCCGCATAAAATACTCCCGGCCCGCCGCCCATTGATGTCTGGTCTGGGCGCGCTGGAGACCCGGCAGGTCGTAGGTCAGAGCCATCATGAACATCAGTGCATGTTCCGCAAGGGCCGGGGCGCTGCGTCCGCTGGAGCTGGTAAGAATGATGCCCCTGTCAAACAATTCTTCCGAAACAGATCTTTCCACACCGGCACGGCAGCAATGTATCCATTTCAGGTTCGGGCTTGCCAGGACACAATCCTCCACATCCCCGTTCATGATGGCCACATCCACCTCCCTGGATGCCTCGGCGATCTTTTCTTTTGCACCAGGGCCGTAGGGCATACAGAAAGTAACTTCCGCAGGAGCCAGGGAGGCTCTCAGTTTTTCTTTGTTTTCCGGACCGATCATGGCTGTTACAATTGCTTTTTTGATTTCCGGCATAACTTTTCCTCCTCTCCTTTTGTTTTTCTTACGATTGAAATTACGATTGTTAGGTTTAGTAACTGTTAAAGAATAAATCTTTACACCTGACTTGCCGGAATCTTCCTCTGCTGCGTTGTCATCACTCGGCGTACCTAAGTACGCCTCGTACTCCGGTATGCCTCATTCTTCTGTCTTGCATAGAAAGCTTTACCCAGCGTGATATGCAAAGATGATTCTTTTTATTCAGGGTGGGATCGGCTGCATAAGAGTTCAGGTTATATTTAGTGTACAGTAGTTTACTAAATATAAAGAACAAAATGCTGTCTTAAAGAACAATATATTGCCCTTGTCTTAGATGTGCGCAAAAATTTTGTTATTATGGCAGGATTTCGTTCCTTGAGCGGGTGTTATTGTGCTATGATGAGTGAAAAATAAACAGGAGATATTTCATGGATTTGAAAAAAGATGCTGACAGGATCATAAAAGCCGCACTGCGGAAAGTGATGCCGGACGAGGCGGTAGCGCAGGCATTGACAGGAAAATGTTTCCATGAAGGAAGCGTGTATCTGGTGGCGGCAGGAAAAGCAGCATGGCAGATGGCTAAAACGGCAGCCGCTATTCTGGGGGACAGACTGCAGGCCGGTGTATGCGTGACGAAATATGAGCATGTGAAGGGTGATATCCCGAAGGTTCAATGTTTTGAAGCAGGACATCCCGTGCCGGATGATAACTCTTTCCGAGGTACGCAGGCGGCTCTGGACCTGGTGAGTGATCTAAAAGGAGAGGATACCGTTATTTTTTTATTGTCAGGAGGAGGATCGGCTCTTTTTGAAAAACCTCTGATCCCCGGCCAGGAGCTTTCCCATATTACGGAACAGCTTCTGGCCTGTGGGGCGGATATCACGGAGATGAACATCATACGCAAGCGGCTTTCCGCCGTAAAGGGAGGGCGCTTTGCGGAAATATGCGCCCCCGCCAGAGTGTACAGTATCGTGCTAAGTGACATATTGGGTAATCCGTTGGACATGATCGCTTCCGGGCCGGCATATCCTGACAGCAGTACCTGTGAGCAGGCGCTTGCGGTTGCGGAAAAATACCGGCTTCGCATCAGTGGGCAGGCAATGGAATTATTGAGGGAAGAAACGCCAAAGGAACTGGACAATGTGGAAACCGTGATCACGGGAAGCGTGAGGAATCTGTGTCTTGCGGCGGCGGAAGCGTGTAAAGAGCTGGGGTATCACCCTATGATCCTGACGGACCGGCTGTGCTGTGAGGCCAGGGAGGCGGGGAGCTTTCTGGCTTCCATTGCCGGAACTCATCAGGATTCCCAACAGAGTCTGGCCTTTCTGGCAGGCGGCGAGACCATCGTACATCTAACCGGAGCCGGAAAGGGAGGGCGGAATCAGGAACTGGCATTGGCGGCAGCGGAAGGGATATCCGGTTTAAAGGATACCGCCGTATTCAGCATAGGAAGCGACGGAACGGATGGACCTACGGATGCCGCCGGAGGATACTGTGACGGATGCACAAAAGAGCGCCTGAGATTCATGGGAATCGAGATCTACCAGGTGTTACAGGATAACAATGCCTATATGGCGCTGGAAGAAGCAGGCGGTCTGATCAAAACAGGCGCAACCGGTACTAACGTCAATGATGTCGCCGTATTGTTGATTAAAAGGGGCTGCTCCCGCTGTCAGGCCGGAACAGCTTACGGCAGTCAATGAAGCCCTGCAGCAGATTCGGAAACGGACTGCTTTAACTTTCCATACTGTCGGAGAGCAAGTGCGATTGCGACTGCTGCGGCTGTGATATCTGCGATGATGTGTGCGATAATATTTCCAGTCACGCCAAACAGGGCGTTCATTGCATAGAGCAGCGGAATCAGGAAGACACCCTGACGCAGCATGGAAACAATGGTCGCGAGCAGGGCATTCCCGGATGCCTGCAAAAAGTTCGAACCGATATAGAACAGGCCCAGAAACGGACCGGAGAGTATGAGCAGGGTCACCATCTGCTGCCCCAGTGCCAGTGCCTCCGGTTCTTTTAGGAACAGGGCAATCATCATCCGGCTGTTAAACAGACAGAATATGGTTGCGGACAGACCCGTTGTGACGGTAAGGATAGAAAGTTTTGCCAGCACTTCCTTGATTCTTGGCATATTTTTCGCACCATAATTGTATGCCATCAGCGGCTGCACACCCATGCACAACCCCATCTGGAGCATAGAGATGATGAGTGTGGATTTCCCGGCAGCGCCCATAGCGGCTACGGCATTTGTTCCATATCGTACAAGAAGCTGATTGGCAAATGCGCCAGCGAAGCCGGCCAGCGTGCTGTTGATCATATTGGGCAGACCGAGGGCAAGTATTTGGATGATGGCAGACGGCTGCCTTTTCGCATAGGATGGCTGAAGGGTAAGGTTCGTATTGGATTTTTTGATATAAACAAGAAAATACAGTACCGCCGTCACATTTCCCAGGACAGTTGCCACAGCCGCTCCTCCTACACCCATGCGCAGTACAAGGATAAAGAGGGGGTCAAGCACGATATTGACGAGTGTGCCCAGCAGATGTCCGACCATGCCTTCCTTTACCGAGCCTTCGCCTCGGATAACATTGCCAAAACCATTTGCGAAGATGGTGATCGGCGCACCGAGAGCCAGAATAGTCATATATTGTTTTGCTAAGTAAAAGGTATTGCTGTCAGCGCCTAAAAACCGTAAAAGGGGATTGGAAAACAGCAGCACAACTACAGAAAATAAAAGGCCAAGGACAATGCTGCTCCAACAGCAGAGACTGGAGTAGAGCTTTACCTTTTCGAAATCTTTTTCTCCCAGGGTTTTGGCAGTCAACACACTGCCGCCTCCGCCGATCATGGTACCGATGGCCATCATCAGCGTAAACACCGGACCGACTAAGGAAACGGCTGCCACCTGGGCCGTATCGCCGAGCTGTCCCACAAAGAACATATCTGCCATATTGTAGATGAGCATTACGAGGATGGATACCATGGCAGGGATTGCCATCCGGCTGATCGCTTTCCATACGCCGGCTTCTTGAAATAAATATTCCTGTTTTTCTTTCTTATCCATATCTTATTCACCCAATATTTTTATCGACAAATGTTGATTGCTAATGGTATTATAATAAAAGAGGGAAGTATGTACAATCATCAATTTCAGATTGAAATGCAAGATAATCAACGGATCTGTAAAATATGTTGATTAAATATTGATTCAGGAAGACGGATATGAAAACAGATGCCAGAGTAAGATATACCCGAATGGTAATTAAAAACAGTTTTTTGGAACTATTACAGGAGAAACCGGTCAGCCGCATTACGGTAACAGAAATCTGCCGACGCAGCCACATCAACAGGACAACGTTTTATAAGCATTATATGGATCCGCTGGATTTGATGGAGAAGCTGGAGGAAGAACTCCTGCAAAGCGTCCGCAGCCTGGTTGCGCAAAAGAGTTATAGGGATATTACTACGGTATTTTGTGATGTGTTAAGCGCCTTGAAGGAAAACAGCGGACAATATAGAGCGCTGGTATCCGCGTATGGGGACAACAGGCTGCTCAGACGGATTTTTGCGCTTTGCCGCGATACGGTTTTTCCGCTTATTTGCAGTAAGTATCCGCACTTGGACAGTACACAGCAAAACTTGTTATACTGCTATATCACACAGGGCTTCAGCGGAACGGTCAGCTATTGGATTGAGAATGGAATGGAAGAGCCGGTGGAAAAATTAGCGGAATTTGCCAGCCGGGCGACCATTGCCGTGACGCGGGATTTTGCGTAAAGGAAAAGGGGCGGTTCGGAAGGAGGTAAAAGGATGGAATATGATGTGCGGGACAGCTTTTTCCGGATGCTGTTGGACTGCTATGGATTGTGGACGTGGGAATATGACGCGAAGCTGGATTTATTGACGACGAACAGTATAGCTCCGTATTTTCACGGATTGCTTCTGCTGGGCAGAGACCGCAGGGAAGTGATACTGAGCCATGGACGGAAGACAACGCTGCCTCTTATCATAAGCAATACCATAGGAACCATGTGGGCGGTAGTGGCAAAGCATGATGAGGAGGGAAAGACGGAGGGCTTTTTTGCAATCGGACCGGTGCTTACGGGGGAATATGCCAGAAGAGAGGTAGAGCAGGCGGCAGACAAACTGAATCTGAGCATTCGGAATAAGCTGGCGGTTTTGGATTGTGTGAAGGATATCCCCTATGTCAGTATCAATGTGCTGTTTCAGCATGCGGTTGCCCTGCACTATTACGTGATGGGAAGAAAAGTGCGTACCAGTGATTTTGTGTATTATGAAGCGGGGCAGGGGCAGAAACGGGAGGAAACAGAGGATGAAAGGGTGGTTCATGCACCGTTTTTTGTGGAGAAAAAACTGTTGGACATGGTGCGTACCGGAAATCTGGATTATCATGATGCCCTGTCAGTGTCGGGCAGTGTCAGTTCCGGAATCCGCCTGCAGTGTGCCGACCCGGTGCGGCAGGCCAAGTATTCCGTGGTAGCGTTTATCACCTTGTGTTCCCGCGCGGCTATTGAGGGAGGGCTGTCATCAGAATGGGCCTATACATTGAGCGATACTTATACCGCAGCCGTGGACAGGGCACAGAATGTCAGTCAGATTGCCGCAATCAGCCATACGATGTATGAAGACTTTATACGAAGGGTCAATCAGGTGCGGCGGAGGGCGGGAATATCAAAGCCTGTGCGGATGTGCTGTGATTATATTGATACCCATGTTTCGGACTCCCTGAGCCTCAGGGTGCTTGCAGAGCATGTGGACTATACGGAATATTATCTGTCCAGAAAGTTTAAGGCAGAAACAGGGATGAGTATAAAGGCATATATCTGTCAGGCCCGTATGAGGGAGGCAAGAAGCCTTTTGAGCGCGACAAATCTCAGCATTCAGGAGATTGCAGACCGGCTTCGGTTCTGCTCCCGCAGTTATTTTACAGAACAATTCAAAAAAGATACCGGGATGCTGCCGGTAGAATATAGGGAAAAGCATTTTTTATAAAATCTGCCATGGAAAACAAAACTAATTTTTTGTCTAAATGGCAGATTTTTTGTTGCAGTGATTTCCATTTGCCTGCTAGAATTATTGTGAAAACTTCTAAAAAATGTCGGATTATAGGTGAAAAAATATAAAAAATATATAATGAATGAAGGAGGTTTTTATGAGTACACAGGCAACTGCAAAAAAAGGACTGCTGGCAAATGCGTTCAGCGGTTCGAAATGGGATTCCCGCATCAGATCACAGAACACCACCCGAAAGGAATTGTGGCTGGGGTATGTCCTGGGTATATGGGGAATGGCAATGACAAGTTCTATTGTGAACAGCTATTTCAACCAGTACCTTACGGATGTCATCGGATTTGACTCCACAAAGGGTGCGTGGATAGCGTCTTTTATGGTGCTGTTTCCGGTATTCAGCAAGCTCATTGACGCAGTGACGAATCTTGTTATGGCGAAGATCATTGATTCTACCACCTGCAGACAGGGAAAAGTGCGTCCATGGCTTTTGATATCCACGCCGTTTGTGTTTGTCAGCGTCATCCTTTTGTTCTGGATGCCATTTACAAAGCCTGTGCATCAGGCCATCTGGATCATGGTGGCATTTAATCTCTATTATAGCGTTTCCTTTACGATGTGGAATATGGCAAAAGAATTGACGGCGCCGGTTTCCACAAGGAATGTGAATCAGCGTAAAAATCTGGCGGTTGCGGCAAGAATCGTGGTCAATGTAGGAACGGGGCTGGTTTCCATTCTTTTCCCGATGATCCTGGCATCGGTCTGCAAAATGGTCAATGGCAACAATGCACAGGGGTATCTGCTGAGCATGTCAATTATGGCATTGATCGGTGTGTGCACTACATTTGTACAGTATTTTTACACCCGCGAACGTGTCACGGAAGAACGCCGTAATCAAAGCGGAGTCGCAAATGCGGAAAGGAATAAAGAAGAAATCCACCGGGAAGAAGGAATGTGGGTTCAGTTCAAAGCCTGCCTGAAAAGTAAATATTGGATCCTGCTTGTGATTATCTTTCTGCTTACGGAAATTTTGACCAATATTCGGAATATTTCGCTGATTTATTATTCAGGCTGGGTGGTAAACGGAAATGCGTACGGCAATGTGGGGGCGATTCAGGCGAAGTTTCAGATGATTGCGTTATCGCCAATGGGACCGGGTATCCTGCTGATGCTGCCGTTAACGAAAAGATTCGGGCGGACAAAGACAATATGGACAATGTCGGTTCTGACAGTCGTAGGTTCGATTATGGCATTTATGAGCGCCGGCAGCGGAACAATGATTTATGCAGGGACAGCACTTGCGGCGATTGGTAATATTGCGTTTAGTTACATGATGTTATCCTTTATGGGAGATGTGATCGATCAGGTGGAATGGAAAACAAAGATTCGCGCAGATGGGATTACCGGCGGTTTTGTCAGCGCGGTTATGATGTTTGCCGTTGGCATCGCCCAGGGAATCTTTAATCTGGGGCTGATGGTCAGCGGTTATATGCAGCCTCAGCAGATTGGGACAGATGGGAATATCGCGCTTTATGCCGATCAGGCGGCATCTGCTACAAATTGGATCAATATGGCTTATCAGGGAAGTTATATCATTATTGGCATAATTGTATTCTTTATGTTCTGTTTTGTGTTTAAGCTTGAGGATGACATGCCGAGGATATCCAGAGAACTGCAGGAACGCCATGTGGCGGAATGCAGGGCAAGGGGAATTGAGTACATACCTGCGGAAGAATTGGAGCGTCGGGAGCGTGAAGATGCTGACCGTATGGCGGAAGAAATCCGGGTGAGTGAGCTGAAAGAGAAATGCGCGAAGAAAGGACTGGATTTTGAGACGGAGAATCGCAAAGCCCTGGAAAAGATAGCGGCGAAGAAGGCGAAAGCGGAAGCAAAAGCCAGAAAAAAAGAGGGAAAATAGTAAGATAGTTTCAATGAGACGGAGATTGTTATATGCGAAAAACAGTAGATTTTAACGACAACTGGCGTTTTGAAAAAACCTCCCGGGTTCCGGCAGAATTGCCGGACTGGGAGGCAGTGACACTGCCCCACACATGGAATGCGGAGGACGGACAGGACGGCGGAAACGACTATTGGCGGGGCACGGCAATGTACTGCAGACAATTTGGCAGGCCGCAGTCTGACGGCAGGGCTGTGCTGGAATTCCCCGGGGCAGCCATGACGGCCGATGTATACTTGAACGGAAAACATCTGGCGCACCATGAAGGCGGCTATTCTGCTTTCCGTGTGGACATCACGCAGGAACTGCGGGAGGAGAATCTGCTCTGTGTGGCGGTGGATAACAGTGTGAACGATACTGTTTATCCCCAGAAAGCGGATTTTACCTTTTATGGCGGACTGTACCGGGGGGTGCGTCTCATTACAGTATCAGAGGAGCATTTTGAACTGGTGAAGGACGGAACCCCCGGGATGAAGATTACGCCGAAGGTGGACGGGAACCAGGCGGTGGTGACTCTGGAAACATGGCAGACAGGCGGGGAAAAGGTACGATTTACCGTCATCGGAGACGGACATATGTATAAGGTGCAGGCGCTGGCGGCGGAGGGTTATGCGAAGGCGGAAATCACGATTCCTCAGGTTCATTTGTGGAACGGTGTGGAAGATCCGTTTTTGTATCAGGTAAAGGCGGAGCTGATCTGCGGCGGCATCATAAAGGACGAAATCAGCAGCAGGATGGGCTGCCGGACTTTTGGCTTTGACCCGGAAAGCGGATTTTTGTTAAACGGCAGGGAGTATCCTCTGCGCGGCGTGTCCAGACATCAGGACCGCAAGGGAGCAGGGAATGCGCTTACTGATGAAATGCATCGCGAAGATATGGAATTAATAAAAGAAATCGGCGCCAATACCATCAGGCTGGCTCATTATCAGCATGCTCAGGAATTTTATGATCTGGCGGACGAATACGGCATGGTGGTGTGGGCGGAAATTCCCTATATTACGGCGCATATGCCGGGCGGAAGGGAGAATACCCTGACTCAGATGCGTGAGCTGATCACACAGTGTTACAATCATCCATCCGTTATCTGTTGGGGACTGTCCAATGAGATCACGGCAGGCGGCAGCGTGACGGAGGATATGATGGAAAATCATCGTACATTAAATGATTTATGCCATAAAATGGATGCTGCGCGCCCCACCGCTATGGCGCATGCATTTATGCTGGAGACAGACAGTCCGATGACAGAGATCGCGGATGTTAACAGTTATAACCTGTATTTTGGCTGGTATCTGGGAGAACTGCCGCAAAACGACAGTTTCTTTGATGAATATCATGCAAAATTTCCGGGGCGTATCATCGGCTTTTCCGAGTATGGCGCGGACGCCAATCCCCAATATCAGGCAGAGAACCCAGAAAAGGGAGATTATACGGAAAGCTATCAATGTGTTTACCATGAACATCTGCTGCAATGTATTGAAGAACGTCCTTATCTGTGGGCAACATATGTCTGGAATATGTTTGATTTTGCCGCGGACGGCAGGGACGAGGGCGGCAGGCACGGAGAAAACCAGAAGGGTCTGGTGACCTTTGACCGCAGAGTAAAGAAGGATGCTTTTTATCTGTACAAGGCGGCGTGGAGCAGTGAGCCCTTTGTACATCTTTGCGGAAAACGTTATGTAAACCGGGAACAGGCGGAAACGACAGTGAAAGTCTATTCCAATCAATCCAGTGTGACGCTTCTTGTGGACGGCAGGGAATATCAGACGCTGACAGGCAGCAGGGTATTCAACTTCAGGATAGCGTTAAATGGTGAACATGAGATTGCTGCAATGGCAGGCGGAGAGAAGGATACGATGGTCATCCGAAAAGCGGAAAAGGCCGATCCGCAGTACAGTATGCTGGAAAAAGAGGCAGTGGTCAACTGGTTTGATGCGGATACATTCAGGCCGGACTGCTTTTCCATCAAAGATACGATGGGGATCCTGATGCAGAATCCGAAGTCGGCGGCAATTGTCGGACGAATGATGGACGCCGCAAGGGCATCCCGGGGAGATGTGGCAAAGGCCGCTTCCGGCAATGCCAATCTGGAAAAAATGATGGCCGGAATGACGTTGGAAAGCATTTTAAAAATGGCGGGACCTGCAATTAAGCAGGAACAGATTACGGCGCTGAATGAGGCGCTGCAGAAGATAGAGAAGCGATAGGAAAATAGTGAGGGAGGAAAGCAGTATGAAAACCATTTTAAAAGGAAGTCATACCAAAACCCCATCCGAGCTGGAGCTGAAAAACCGTGCTCTGGCGCGGAAAGCGGCTGCGGAAGGGTTTGTTCTTCTGGAAAATGACGGGACACTGCCCTTAAAGGAAAAAAGGATTGCCCTTTATGGCTCCGGCGCGCGCATGACAGTCAAAGGCGGCACGGGTTCTGGCGCTGTGCGCGAGCGTTACAGCGTGACGATCGCGGAAGGTTTGGAAGCCGCCGGTTATGAGATTACCACAAGAAAATGGCTGGATCGCTTTGATAAATTTTATGCGGATACTTATGAAAGCTATCGCCTGGAGCAGGAAAAAAGAGTAGAGGGAATCCGTGAATTTTATAAGATTTTAAGAATGATAACGCCGTTTGAACATCCGACAGGAGTTCCGGTCACCAGGGAAGATGTGGAAAATTCAGATTGTGACACCGCCGTTTATGTACTGGCAAGGCAGGCGGGAGAGGGGAATGACAGGGAGGATAAACAGGGGGATTATCGTCTGGATGATGTGGAAAAGGAAAACCTGGAGATGGTGTCGAAATCGTACCGGAATCTGGTGGTAGTGATCAATGCGGGCGGTGTCATTGATGTTTCCTTTTTGGATACGCTTCATGTCAGTGCTTTGGTGTATTTTGTGCAGGGCGGAGAAGAGGGAGGAAATGCGCTGGCAGATGTGCTTTCGGGAAGGACAAATTTTTCGGGAAAGCTGGCAACGTCCTGGGCATATCGGTTTGAGGATCTGCCGTCAAATACCACTTATTCCTATCTTGGAAAAGATAAATACAATCAGGAATATAAGGAAGGGATTTATGTAGGTTACCGTTTTTTTGACACTTTCGGAGTAAAACCCCGGTATGCCTTTGGTTATGGATGCAGTTATACGACATTTGACATCGCGTTCAAAGCGGCGGAATTGGAAAAGGGCGCCGTGAAAATTCATGTAAATGCCCAAAATACAGGCAGGGTATCAGGCAAAGAAGTTATTCAGCTGTATGCATCCGTTCCCTTTGGAACGGGAGCGGAAAAACAGCGTCTGATTGCTTTTGCGAAGACGAAGGAACTGCAGCCCGGTGAAAGGCAGGAGCTGATGCTGTATGTGCCCATGAAAGAGCTTGCCTGCTATGAGGAGGACAGGGCGGTCTGGATGCTGCGAAGCGGCGGGTATCTCCTGCGGCTCGGAAACGCTTCTAACCGAAATGTGCCGGTGGCTGTGCTGACGCTGAAAAAGGAAGCTGTTCTGGAACAATGCGAAAATATTTGTCCGCCGCTGCATCCGATTGAAGAAATACAGCCGCCGAAACGGCAGGAAGAGGCTGTGGGCGAAATTCCGGTACTGGTATTGGATGACTACCTGCCGGAGATGATCGCACATCAATATCAAACGCCGGAAGAATCAGACCCGCTTGCGGACGAAATGACGGCAGAGCAGCTGGTACGGCTGGCAGTCGGAGCCGGAACATCTGCGAAAGGCCTGCAGGTGGAGGCTATGGGGGCATCCGGCTCCACCACACAGAAGCTGTATGAAGAACTTGGCATTCCCAATGTGATTTTATCGGATGGTCCGGCAGGACTGAATCTCACCAGTCAGGTGGTGGAGATGCCGGATGGCAGTACGAAAGCGGCAAAAGTTGCGGAAACCCTGGAATCTTATAAGCGGTATCTGTTCGGATCCAGCCGGGTGGCGCTGATGAGCCAGATGGCCGAACCTGCAGATGGTATCGTTCATTACCAGTACGCCACTGCCTGGCCATGTTCCCAGCTTTTGGCGCAGACATTCGACACAGAACTTCTGGAAACGGTTGGAGATGGTGTCGGAGCGGAAATGGAAGCCTTTGGCGTCACCGTATGGCTGGCGCCGGGAATGAACATTCACCGCAATCCGCTTTGCGGGCGCACATTTGAATACTATTCGGAGGATCCGCTTGTTTCGGGGAAAATGGCGGCAGCTGTTGTGAAAGGTGTGCAGAAGCATCCCGGAAAAGGAATGAGTGTCAAGCACTTTGCGGCAAATAACTGTGAGCTGGAGAGAAATATGTCCTCTTCCAACATGACGGAGCGTACTCTTCGGGAATTATATTTAAGAGGATTTGAGATTGCGGTAAAAGAGGCGGCGCCAATGACGGTCATGGCGGCTTATAATAAAATCAACGGTGTTTACTGTACAAACAATTACGACCTGTTGGGGAAGGTATTGCGGAATGAATGGGGCTTTGAAGGGGTGGTGATGTCAGATTGGGATGCCATGAAGGCAGATCGTGCGGACTGTACCAAGCCGGCCAGCGGTGATATACAAAAGGCACATGCTTCTCAGTGCGACCTTGTGATGCCGGGCAGGGATGACCAGGTGGAAGCGCTTCTTGCCGGCATACAGAGCGGAGTGGTAAAACGGGAAGATTTGAAGCGCAGCGCGGCACGTATCATGAAAATCATCCGTGCAAACACCATAATCGGACTGAATGAGACTAAGTAACAGTCCGGCTGGGGAACGTCAAGAGGTTTCTCAGCGATTTTAGATGGACTTTAACGGGAGATATCATAATGGTTTACAATGTGAGCATGAAAATAGAGCATCTGCTGGAAAATGAAAAGGCGGTGCGGATTCTGGGTCAGTATCTGCCGGGACTTTTAGAGAGAGCGGCAGGAAACACACAGGCAGTAAAACTGTCGGTGGAACAGATGGTGCGGTATTCGAGGATGCCCCGGGCAGAAGCCATTCTTGCTAAGCTGGATGAGGCGCTGCAGGAACTGAATACGCCGGAAAATGCCATCAGCCCGTCCGAGGCGAAATTAATTCAATATTTCCATGAGATTGCGGAAAAAGAGAAAGAAAAGGCAGGGGAAGAGAAAGCCGCACATGTGCAGGATGCGATTTATCCGGGACAGCCGTGGATGGACACGAAAGGCGAACGTATTCAGGCACACGGCGGAGCGGTATATTATGAGGACGGCGTATATTACTGGTACGGTGAAAATAAGGCGCATACAGACGGCAAAAATGGTATCTGGACATGGGGATTGAAAGTTTATGCTTCGAAAGACCTTTATAATTGGGAAGATTTAGGCTACCTGATTCCGCCGGTGCTGGATGACCCCAACTGCGCGCTGTTTCCTGCCAAACGTGTAGACCGTCCGCATATTATAAAGTGTCAAAAGACGGGAAAGTATGTCTGTTGGATCAAGCTTTCCGGACCGGAAGCGGCTTTTACCATCTGGCAGGCGGATAAACTGCTCGGACCATATGTGCCGGTAGAGAATCTGTACAATCCGGGCGGGCACAAAGCAGGGGATTTTGATTTGATTGTGGATGAAGAAAGTCAAAAAGGTTATATTTATTTTGACGCGGATCATGCATCCATGCTTTGTATGGAACTTTCAGATAATTATCTGCAGGCGGAAAAAGAAGTGACAATGAGCTACCGGAACCTTACACCGCCTTTTACGCGCGAGGCGCCGGCGCTGTTTGAAGCAGACGGCAGGAAGTATATGGTGACAAGCGGTATGACAGGCTACATTCCGAATAAGAGTGACGCAGCGGTGTCTGATGGCTGGGAGAAAGAATTTGCCAGTCTTGGCAATCCGCATGTGCAGGATAGTTCCAATGCATCTTTTAACAGCCAGATTTCAAAAATCTTCAAAGTAGAAGGAAAAGAAAACTGCTTTATAGCCATGGCAGACCGCTGGGTTCCGGCCTACATGGTGGATGCAAGGATTGCGGATCTGTTTACCAGAGTGATTGCAAGTAGCTATGAACCGCAAAATTATCAGGCCACAGACGAGGAACGCCGGGAGATGTATGCCGCGAATGTATTGGAAGAGGCAGATACTTCCATGGCGGATTATGTGTGGCTGCCGATTCGGATAGAAGCGCCGTGTGAGCGGTATCCGCAGGGCCGCGTTCTGATAGAATGGAAAAATAAGTGGCGGGTAGAGGACATGGTGTAAGGCTGTTAGTACCGGAGTTGACGTGCATTCCTGGAAGAGGAGCAGCTATACAAAAAGGCATGGACGAAGGACGGATGGTTCAGCATGGCAGATGGAAGTGCCGGAAATAAGAAACAGGTACAGGAAATTGATTGTTACCTGTTTCTTTTTGATATCAGTAAAGCTGCTAATACCGGATAAGGACAATTATTCCATTGTGGTTTTCAATAGTGGGCAATTAAAGTGAAGATTTATATAATGCTTTATTAGAGGGATGCGGGTTCGGGTGTATCCATTCTATACTATGATGTCCCAGAAAGATCGAGGTACCAGAACTGCACGATATAGTCCCAAGTGCTTTTGGGAAGCA
>CAJULV010000037.1 GCA_910587555.1 uncultured Acetatifactor sp. | reverse complement strand
CAAGACGCCGCCCTCTCACGGCGGAAACAGGGGTTCGATTCCCCTATCAGCTGTTAACAAAACTTTGAAACCTTTTACAAAGATTTCAAAGTTTTTCTTTTTTTCATACATATCAGCAAATAGAGTTATTTTTACTCCAATTTCTTATGTTTTCCTTTTTCAACGGAATTTTTTATTTTAATGCACAGATTTTTAATACTTTTTGAAATTTTTATAAAAATATTGCACCTTTTTAAATTATGGTGTATATTGTTTCACAAGGGGTATTTTATTATAGACAAGAGTATGGTATCTGATACGCTATATGAAATAAGGGGGCTTGGTATGGCAAAATATCTGGTAATTGTGGAATCTCCCACAAAAGTGAAGACGATAAAAAAGTTTTTGGGTTCCAATTATGAGGTAGCTGCTACCAACGGGCATGTCCGCGATTTGCCGAAAAGTTCGTTAGGAATTGATATTGAACACAATTATGAACCGAAATATATCACCATCCGGGGCAAGGGGGATGTACTTGCCCATTTGCGCAAGGAAGTAAAGAAGGCGGAAAAAATCTACCTCGCAACCGACCCTGACAGAGAGGGGGAGGCTATTTCCTGGCATCTGCTCTACGCTTTGAAACTGGAGGAGAAGCTGGAGGAAAAAAAGGTATACCGGATCACCTTCAATGAAATTACAAAAAACGCGGTGAAGGAATCCCTGAAGAATGCAAGGGAGATTGACATGAACCTTGTAGATGCACAGCAGGCCAGGCGGCTGTTGGATCGCATGGTGGGATACCGGATTTCGCCGCTGCTGTGGAGCAAGATCAAGAGAGGCTTAAGCGCCGGCCGGGTGCAGTCCGTAGCGCTGCGTATAATCTGTGACAGAGAAGACGAGATCAATGCGTTTATACCGGAAGAATACTGGTCGCTGGATGTCAACCTGAAAGTGAAAGGCGAGAAGAAGCCCATCACGGCAAAGTATTACGGCAGCGTAAAGGAGAAACAGAAAATTTCCTCGAAAGAGCAGGCAGAAGCCATTATGGAGTCCCTGAAAGACGCGCAGTACAGCGTGAGCGAAGTGAAAAAGGGAGAGAGGCTCAAAAAGGCGCCGCTGCCCTTTACAACATCGACACTGCAGCAGGAAGCCAATAAGGCATTGAATTTCTCCACGCAGAAGACCATGCGGCTGGCGCAGCAGCTCTATGAAGGGGTGGATCTGAAGGGAGAGGGGACTGTGGGGCTTATCACCTATCTGCGTACGGACTCCACAAGGGTGTCGAAAGAGGCTGAGAAGGCGGCAATGGATTTTGTGGCGGCGCATTATGGCGGAGAGTATCTTTCCGCGCCACAGGAGGAGAAGAAGGGGGGCAAGAAGATACAGGATGCCCACGAGGCAATCCGCCCTACGGAGGTAAGCAGAACGCCTGACAGTATGAAGGAACAGATGCCCAGAGACCTGTTCAGGCTCTACCAGCTGATCTGGAAGCGCTTTTTGGCCAGCCGTATGAGTCCGGCAAAATATGAGACGACTTCCGTAAAAATCCAGGCGGTGGACAGCGTTTTTACAGTGGCGGCATCCTCCCTGCGGTTTGAAGGGTTTATGAAGGTATACAGTCCGAAGGACGACAGAGAAGAAGATAATACGCTGTCTGTGGGGCTGACCGCAGAGAGCAGTCTGAGCTTTCTGTCCTTTGATCCCCAGCAGCATTTTACCCAGCCGCCCGCCCATTATACGGAGGCTTCCCTGGTGAGGGAGCTGGAGGAACTGGGCATCGGGCGCCCCAGTACTTATGCGCCTACCATTACCTTGATAATTGCCAGGCATTATGTGGTCAAGGAGGGGAAGAATCTCTATGTGACGGAGCTGGGAGAAGCCGTAAACAGTATGATGAAAGAAGCCTTTCCCGCCATTGTGGATGTACATTTCACTGCCGGTATGGAGGAACTGCTGGACGGCGTGGAGGAGGGCAGTGTCAAATGGAAGACGGTGGTGTCCAATTTCTATCCTGACCTGGAGGAGGCCGTGCAGACGGCCGAGAAAGCATTGGAACACATATCCATTGAGGATGAGGTCAGCGACGAGGTATGTGAACTCTGCGGAAGGCAGATGGTGATTAAGTACGGCCCGCACGGGCGTTTTCTGGCCTGTCCGGGATTTCCGGAATGCCGGAATACCAAGCCTTATTTTGAAAAAATCGGTGTGGCATGTCCGAAATGCGGCAGGGATATCGTCCTGAAGAAGACAAAAAAAGGGAGAAAATATTACGGCTGCATTGGTAATCCTGACTGTGATTTTATGGTATGGCAGAAGCCGTCCGGGGAAATTTGCCCGAAATGTGGCTCTTCCCTGTTGGAAAAAGGTAATAAATTAGTGTGTGCCAATGCGGAATGCGGGTATAATGTATTGGCTGAATTGTCGAAAAGTCATGATTAAAAAAAATAAGAGTTTTACATTGTAATTGAGTGCTTTTTGTGATATACTGTAGGTTGTCAGCAGAGTAAGCGGTCGCTGAGCATCCCTTTGTTTTGTTAGTCTCCCAGGCGAAAATTCAAGATGTGCGAAGTGATTGCGCATGTCCATGGGCATCAAAATGGAGGGATGCGTATGAGTAGTGTACAGCTTCTGGATAAAACCAGAAAAATTGGTAATTTACTGCATAATAATAATTCCAGTAAAGTGGTATTTAATGATATCTGTACGGTGATGCGGGAGATTTTGAATTCGAATGTCCTGGTTATCAGCCGCAAGGGCAAGGTACTGGGGATTGGTATGGCGGAAGGTGTGCAGCCAATTACGGAGCTGATTGATGAGAAGGTGGGAGGATTTGTGGATTCCATGCTGAACGAACGGCTTCTGGGCGTACTTTCCACCAAGGAAAACGTAAATTTGGCTACCCTGGGATTTGAAAGCACGGATGTAAAGAAATTCCAGGCGATTATCACGCCTATTGACATTGCCGGAGAAAGGCTGGGTACATTATTTATCTATAAATGCGACGTTCAGTATGACATAGACGATATTATATTGTGTGAGTACGGTACCACGGTGGTGGGACTTGAGATGCTGCGGGCGGTAAGCGAAGAGAATGCGGAGGAAAGCCGCAAGGTGGCGGTAGTGAAATCGGCAATCGGTACGCTTTCGTTTTCGGAGATGGAGGCCATTACACATATTTTTGATGAACTGAACGGGATGGAAGGCATATTGGTGGCCAGCAAGATAGCCGACAGGGTGGGAATCACCCGCTCCGTTATCGTCAATGCCCTGAGGAAGTTTGAGAGCGCAGGCGTCATTGAGTCGCGTTCTTCCGGCATGAAAGGGACGTACATTAAAGTGCTGAACGATGTGGTGTTTGACGAGATTGACGAATTGAAGCGTCAGAGCCGGCATGAGTGAGGATTTGCCGGGAAGGCGGAGAGACGGCTTGGAACGACATTTTTGCAGGTGAGTTTACAGAGAAAATGGAATACATACACAAACGGATTTGGACCGGCACAGCGTGCTGCGGCGGTGGATAAAAGGACTTATTCTAATATGGCAATAAGAATTCAGAGAGTTTTTTTGTTGTCAATAAGTCCTTTTTTCTTGTTAAATGCGGGGATTGTTTTCGTTTCTGGCAATATTTTCATGGGTAAAATGCGGGGATTTTAGATTTTATGTATTGTAATTTAAGGGGATTTACTATAATATAGTGAGTTGACAGAATAACATACCTATGATGTTTGGTTTACGATAGATGAGGTGTAGTGAAAGGAGAAGAAAATGTTTCAGTCAAGTGTATTCGACTATGTGAACGTACTGGATAAGGCGGCAGATGCCAGCTGGCTTCGGAATGACGCGATCGGGAATAATCTTGCCAATGTGGATACGCCGGGTTATAAAAGGCAGGATGTGGCCTTTGAGTCTGTGCTGAAGCGGGCATTGGGCAGCTGTCGTTTTGAGACTATGGATGCGAAGGTGGCCGGACTTAATGCAGACAGACTGCGTCCCACCGTATTTACGGATCATGGAAGCTATTCTTACCGACTGGATAAGAATAATGTGGATGTGGATACGGAAGGGGTTATGCTGGCGGAGAACCAGCTGAAGTATCAGGGGCTTATGGTGGGAATCAACCAGGAGTTTCTGAATTTACAGACCGTGATGAAATAAGGGCCTGTGGGCAGGTACTTTTCCTGATACTGTTTTGAGTCGTGTTTTCTTATATTGTTATTTTGAGAGAGGAGCCAGAATATGAGCATGTTTTCTGCTTTTAATATCAATGCTACAGGCATGACGGCCGAGAGATACCGCATGGATGTCATTTCTGAAAATGTGGCCAATGCAAATACAACGAGGACGGCGGATGGTACACCCTACCGCAGAAAAGTGGTCTCTTTTTCGGAGAAATCCAACCGGGCTTCTTTTGAACACATTCTGGGATGGCAGAGACATATACATTCTACCTCCGGGACAGCTGGGACCAAGTCACATACCCACGAGGTGGCGCATACACATACAGGGGTGGGATATACAGGGAACGGCGTCAGAGTGAACAGACTGTATGAAGACCATGTGACGGAGATGAACATGGTATATGATCCTTCCCATCCCGATGCAGACGAAAACGGCTATGTGACTTATCCCAATGTGAACATTATCACAGAGATGACCAATATGATAGACGCAAGCCGCGCTTACGAAGCAAACGCCACTGCTTTCAACGCTACCAAGGCGATTGTGCAGAGGGGACTGGAAATCGGGTCATAGTAGCATAGTGTTGTGATTTTGATAAGGAAGGGCATACATATTATGGATTTAGCAGCGATTACACCAGTGAATGGACTGGGCGGAGTCAAGGAACTGGCTCCGTCAGGACGGACATCTTTTACCGGAATTCTTACGGATAAGGAAGATAAGGCAGATGGTACTTTATTTGATGCTTTTTTAAATTCCGCCATCAACAATATCAAGACCACAAATGAATATCTTTCCGACGCGGAAGATATGAACATTAAGTTTGCACTGGGAGAGACGGAGAATGCCCATGACCTGACCATTGCCCTGCAGAAGGCTTCGACAGCCCTGCAGTATACGGTAGCTGTCAGGGATAAACTTTTGGACGCATATAAAGAACTCATGCAGATGCAGATTTAACGGAAGGCGATGGCACGGACGCCGCAGAAGTGTGTTGAAATGAGGAATTTAGATATGACTAGGAGAGAAGTACCATGGCTGACAAGCTAAAAGAGATACCAGGAAAAATACTGGAATGGTGGAATAAATTTACCAGCAGGCAGAAGACCATAATCATAGTAATAGCTGCGGCTGTTGTATTCACCTTTGTCATCATTATATTTACTTTTACCAGGCCTGACTACACCAGGCTTGGTACCTATGAGAACACCACTACCGCGGCGGAGATTGTGAAGATTCTTGACGGGGCAGGCATCACACATCAGGAGTCTGCGGATGCGAGGACGGTAGAGGTATTGAGGGATCAGCTGCCGGAGGCGAACCTAGCGATTGCTGCGGAAGGATATGTGCCGGACGACCTGAAATACAATGATTATGTGGATGTGGGTATGTCCACTACATCGGCGGACAGGAACAATCAGAACACGATATTTCTGGCCAAATATATGGAGAACATGTTCCGGCAGGCATCGCCTGTGAAGGACGTGGAAGTAAAGCTGACGCTGGCACAGAATACCGGAAGGCTCAGTGAGACGAAGCAGGAATCCTATGTGTCCATCATCGTGACGGTGGATGATACGTTCACGGCGGCAAATGCTGCGGCGATGGCCAGGAGCGCGGCTACATGCGTGGGGAATGATACTACGGCCAATATTACCATTGTGGACCAGAACATGAATGTTCTGTTTGCGGGCGGCGACGAGTATTCCACCATGGGAATTGCCAATTCCATGCAGGAGCTTCAGAAACAGGCATCCCTCTGGATGACAAACGAAGTGAAGAAGGTACTGCTGGGGACAAAACAGTATCTGCTGATCGAGGTGGCAAGCCACCTGGATGTGAACTTTGCGAATTATACCAAGCACGTGACCGAGTACTATACGTACAATGAAAACCCCAACGGTTACATAACCCATCAGGATCTGGTGACGGAAGAGACCACCAACGGCGTGGAGGGCGTTCCGGGAACGGACTCCAACGGGGAGGATATGACGGGGTATGTGAATCCTGATTACAGCGGAGGGTCCAGCAGCTTAAGCGAGTCAAGCACGGACTATCAGCTGAATGTGTCGGATACCATTACTGACGGGCCGGCGGGAAGCATCAACTATGAGAATTCTTCCCTCTCGGTGTCCATGATACGCTATCGTGAGTATTCCGAAGAACTTGTGGAACGGCAGGGGCTTTTGGACGGCATAACCTGGGAAGATTTCAAGGAAGAGAACAGAGCCAGTATCAAACAGGAAGTGGATCCCGAATTTATCAAGCTGGTGGCAAATGCCAGCGGTATCAGTGAGGATAAGATTACCATTGTTGCCTACGAGGAGCCTGTTTTTCATGATAAGGAAGGCTTCAGCGTCAATGCGACGGATATCACGAGCATCGTTATGATTGTGCTGATTCTGGCACTGCTGGCGTTTGTGATTCTGCGCAGCATGGGACCCAGGAAGAAGGCCGTGGAGGAAGAGAAGGAACTTCCTGTGGAGGATATTCTCCAGTCTACCCAGCCGGAGTCTACTGTGGAGGATATTGATCTGGAAGCCAAGTCCGAGACGCGCAAGATGGTTGAGAAGTTTGTGGATGAGAATCCGGAAGCGGCGGCGAATCTGCTGCGGAACTGGTTGAACGAAGACTGGAATTAGCGAGGTACATAGTTTATGGCAAAGACTGCAGGAAACGAGGGGGAAATCAAGGGGCTTCAAAGAGCGGCCATCCTTCTGATATCCCTTGGGCCGGAGCGTTCTGCCGGTATCTTTAAGCATTTGAAGGAAGAAGAGATAGAGGAATTGACACTGGAGATTGCCAACACCAGAAGCGTGACGCCCCAGGTGAAGGAAGAAGTGATCAATGAGTTCTACGAGGTCTGCCTGGCACAGCAGTATATTGCGGAAGGCGGTATCGGTTACGCCAAGGATCTGCTGGAGAAAGCACTGGGTGCCGAGAAGGCGATGGATGTCATCGGCAAGCTGACGGCGTCGCTGCAGGTGAAGCCTTTCGAATTTTTGCGTAAGACGGATGCAAGCCAGCTGATCAACTTTATACAGGATGAGCATCCGCAGACGGTTGCATTGATTCTGTCCTATCTGGCGCCCTCGCAGGCGGCGCAGATAGTGTCCGCACTGCCTCCCGAGAAGCAGGCGGATGTGGCCAGGCGTATCGCCGTTATGGACCGCACCAGCCCCGAGATTATCAAGGAGGTGGAGAAAGTGCTGGAATCCAGGCTTGCAAGCCTTGTCAACCAGGATTACACCATCATCGGCGGCGTGGATGCCGTTGTGGAGATCCTGAATACGGTGGACCGCGGTACGGAACGCCACATTATGGAGACTCTGGAAGTGGAAGTGCCGGAACTGGCGGAAGAAATCAGAAAGAAAATGTTCGTATTCGAAGACATTCTGCTTTTGGACGACAGAGCAATACAGCGTGTGCTGCGTGACGTGGAGAATAATGATCTGGCCGTGGCATTGAAGAATGCAAATGAAGAAGTCAAGAATGCGATATTCAATAACGTATCCAAGCGTCTGGCCGTTATGATTAAGGAGGATATGGACTTTATGGGTCCTGTTCGAATGAAAGACGTGGAGGAGGCACAGCAGAAGATCGTCAACATTATCCGGAAGCTGGAGGATACCGGAGAGATTGTAATTTCCAGAGGCGGAGGTGACGAGATCGTTGTCTAGTAATCTGCTTAAACATTTTTCGATAGAGTCCTCGACAGAGGAAGGCAAGAGGTTAATTGACAGCAACGGGCTGGTAAGGAGACGTCTGGAAAAGCTGGGAATTACGCCCAGGGAAGGCGGCGTGGAAGGGTTTGTCTCCGGTCTGATGCCGGTGGAGGTCATGGATGCCCCGGAGGACGGCGGTAACCTCATTAAGGCGCAGGACGAGGCAAAGGAAATTCTTGCACAGGCCAGGGCGGAAGCAGACAGCATGCTGGCGGGCGCCAGGGCGGAAGCCGAACGAATCCGAAGCGAGGCGAAGGCACAGGCAGAGGCTGAGAAGGTACAGGCAATCAACCAGGCAAGGCAGCAGGGATATAATGAGGGCCTGGTTAAGGCACAGGCGCATGAAGGTGCAATGGAGCAGGAATATCTGGAGCGGGCACGCACGCTGGAGGAGGCATATCAGCAGCAGGTTGATATCCTGGAACCCAAATTTGTGGATACCATTACCGCTGTTTATGAACATGTTTTTCATGTGGAGCTTTCTTCCTTCCGTGATATATTGACTTACCTGATTACTACAGTGATGCATAATCTGGAGGGAAGCCGCAGCTTTGTCATACATGTGTCGAAGGATGACTATGCCTATGTCAGCATGCAGAAAAAGCAGATGCTTTCAGGCGTGGTTTCCGAGAATATGAGCGTGGATATAGTGGAAGATCTGACGCTTGGCAGGAATGACTGTATGATCGAGACGGAGAACGGTATTTTTGACTGCGGTCTGGGCACGCAGCTGTCGGAGTTGAAAAAGCGGCTGATGCTGCTTACGTGGTCGGGGGAAGAAGCGCAGTAAAGGGAACAGGATTCCGGAACACATACGGAACTGAAATCAGGAGGAAGATTTTTGCGGACAGTTAATGTAGATTTCGCAAAATATAATAAAGTCTTGGAACAACCTTTCTACAGGAAAAAAGGAAAGGTTGTCAATGTGGTGGGACTGACGATTGAGTCGGCGGGACCCGATGCGAAGCTGGGGGATATCTGCGAGATTACGCCGGAGGGCGAGGGCAGGCCTATTCTGGCGGAAGTGGTGGGTTTTAAGGACAAAAAGACGCTGCTGATGCCTTATGATTCGGTGGAAGGCATCGCATTGGGGTGCATTGTCGAAAATACCGATAATCCACTGCTGGTAACAGTCAGTGACGCCGTGCTGGGCAAGACATTGAACGGACTGGGAATTCCGGTAGATGGTACGGAAATTGACGGCGTACCGTACTTGGTGGAGGCGATACCCCCGGATCCCTTAAGCAGGAAGATTATAGATGAAGTACTCCCGCTGGGAGTAAAAGCAGTGGACGGGATGATTACGGTGGGTAAAGGACAGCGTATCGGCATTTTTGCCGGTTCCGGTGTAGGAAAATCCACTTTGATGGGTATGTTCGCACGAAATACGAAGGCGGATATCAACGTGATTGCACTGATCGGGGAACGCGGGCGAGAGGTGCGTGAATTTATAGAACGGGATCTGGGAGAAGAGGGAATGAGGCGGTCTGTAGTGGTGGTGGCTACGTCCGACAGGCCTGCCCTGGAGAGGAATAAGGCAGCCAAGACGGCTACCGCCATTGCGGAATATTTTCGCGATCGAGGAAAAGATGTCCTGCTGATGATGGATTCCCTTACCCGTTTTTCCATGGCACAGCGGGAGATAGGGCTGGCGAGAGGAGAACCTCCCGTGACCAGAGGTTATCCGCCCAGCGTATATTCCGAGATGCCGAAGCTTTTGGAGCGTGCAGGCTGTGCCGCCCGGGGATCTATTACGGGGCTGTACACAGTGCTGGTGGACGGAGATGATTTCAACGAACCCATTACCGATACGGCGCGCAGTATCCTGGACGGGCATATTATGCTGGACAGAAAGCTGGGGCATAAGAATCATTACCCGGCAATCGATATCCTGCAGAGTATTTCCAGGTGTATGAGCCAGATTGCTTCCAGGGAGCATAAGCAGGCGGCCGGTAAACTGAAAAATGTGGTTGCCACATACAACGAGGCAGAGGATTTGATCAATATCGGGGCATACAAAAACGGCAGCAACCCGTCTATCGATTATGCAATTTCGAAAATAGACGCGGTAAATCAGTTTTTGTGTCAGGATGTGGATGAGAAGTTCAGTTTTGAAGACAGTGTGGGGATGCTGGAGCGGTTGTTCGAGAAGAGATAGCGGATATTTTTAAGAGGGGACAGCTATGGCAAGGTTTCGTTATTCCATGCAGAATATTCTCAATATTAAGCTGAAGCTGGAAACACAGGCAAAACAGGAATTTTCGGCGGCAAAGGCAGCCCTTGATGAAGAGGAGGAGCGCCTGCAGGCATTGGTGGACAGAAAGTGCGGGTATGAGCAGGAGGCGGGAAAACTTCTGGCGGGCAAGCTGGACCTTCGGAAAATCGAAGAAAACAAGGCGGCAATCCGCTGTATGGAAGACTACATAGAGCTGCAGCAGTTCAATGTGCGCAAAGCGGAGAAGAAGCTGGAGGAAGCCACGGAGAAGCTGAAGCAGGTACGGATAGAACGTAAAACCCATGAGACGCTGAAGGATAAGGCCTTTGAGGCGTTCCTGATGGAGGAAAAGCGGCAGGAGAGCAAGGAAATTGATCAGCTGACCAGTTATACTTACGGACAGCGCATAAATATGGAAAGCGCAGAGCAGGTATTTGCCTGACGGAAAACAGGACTCGTGAAGCGGTTGCGGTGCAGGGATGGAAAAAGGCAGCCAGCGGGAGGCAGATGGAAGGATTTTGCTCAGGAGATGACATATGGCGAAGGAATTGAGTCCTCTGGCTGCTGCGGCAGAAGAGGAAAAAGCAAAGTTAAAAGAAGAAAAAAAGCAGTTTAAGCAGGAGCAGAAAGCCCAGAAAAAGGAAGCAAAACGCAGGGCGGCCGAAATTGCAAGGCAGGAAGAAGCCCTTGGCGAGGACGGCGGCAGCGGATTTGTAACCTTTGCCGCTACACTTCTGATTGTCGTCCTGTGGGTGGCGGTAGTCTG
Source organism: uncultured Acetatifactor sp. (assembly GCA_910587555.1). Taxonomy (GTDB): domain Bacteria; phylum Bacillota; class Clostridia; order Lachnospirales; family Lachnospiraceae; genus Acetatifactor. The sequence continues at coordinate 29,373 of CAJULV010000037.1, read as the reverse complement.
CGTGGTGGTTAAGATGGACGTGGGCGGTTTTGGAAGCGGTGTGCTGGCTCCGATTTTAAAGGATGTACCGATTATCAACAAGATACTGCCGTCTACGGCGCCGGCAACGGAAACCGAGAATCCGGAAATCTACGGCGGCTACACAAGCATTGAGGAAGCCGTGGAATATATCAAACAGCTGGAACTGGAACTGGAGCGCGAACAGCTGGCATCCAAGACGAAGGATACCGAGGCGGAAGCAATGAAGGCGGAAATTCTGCGCCTCCAGGAATTCGAACAGCGGCAGGTAGAGTTCCAGCGTATTAAAACGGAATTTTATGAGGAAGTGGCAAACATGGATCCCGACGGACTGCTGAAATATTATGAGTCCATGGATCCGTCCACGGTGGAATCCATATTGAAGCAGATTCTTGTCCAGGAACAGAAGAACGAGGAACTCAACAGCTATATTGAGACCTTTTCCACCATGAAACCCAAGGCGGCGGCGAAGCTGTTTGAAGAGATGGATGACCGCATCGAACTGGTTGCGGAGATTCTGGAGGGATTGTCCGTAGAAGACAGGGCGGCGATTATGAATGTCATAGATACGGAACTGGGTGCCAAACTGGTAAAGATGATGCGTCCCGATCCTTAAGGGCCGCATCCGCCCATCCGATATATACTTGGGGACCGTATACCGGCAGAACTGAAAACGGCCGGTGTTCGGAACGAAAAAGCGCAGATATAATCTGCGGAACCAATAATGAGAAAGGAGGTTATAAATGACGAGTACAGCTGTAAAAGATGTAAGGGCGATGTTCCCGAATCAGACGTTTCCGGCAGCCGGTAAAACCGCAGCGCCTGGCGGAGAGTTCCAGAAGGTGTGGAACAACCAGCTGAGCAGGGGAACTTCGGACAGCACGGCTCATGACGGCGATGTTCAAAATCAGAACAAAGTCAGCGGGCAGCACAGCCCCCGGGAGGATGCTTCGGTACAGAAAAACGAAGAGGCGGAACCGCAGCCTGTGAAGCAGGAGGACGTATCTTGTGAGGAACAGGAAGAAATCGTTTCCGAGGGAAAGGATGTGCAGGAAGCAGAGTCCGGAGTGACAGAGGAGCAGCTGCATGCAATGGAAGTTCTCGGCACGGCGGCAGTACAGCTTATGGAGCAGATTGCCGAGGTATTTGGCATTACCATGGAAGAACTGCAGGCCGTTATGGACAGTCTGGATATGGGGCAGGCGGATTTGCTGGATCCTTCCATGCTTGGAAATCTGTTGCTGAAGCTGGGAGGTGCGGAAGATTCGTTTGCATTGCTTACGGACGGCACTCTCTATGACAACTACCGAACGATTATGGATCAGCTAAACCAGGTACTCAATGAAAGTGCTGCTGAACTGGGAACGGAACCGGAGCAATTACCGGGGCTTTTAAATGACTGCATTGAAAATATGCAGAGCGTACAGGAAGATATCCAGGCAGAAGCAGTACCCGGTAAGACGGAAGTTCCGGAGGAAGGCTTATCGTTGAAGCCGGAGGGAGAACCTCAGAATGCAGGGAACGGCAGCGCACAGAATTCCGGCACGGTGTCAGAAGCCGTACAGGAGGAAGGGGCATCAGGACGGGGGACCGAAGGAAGGGAACAGAGCGGAAGGCAGGCAGAAAACAGGGCGGATAAAGGAGAACAGGTGAATTTCCTTGCCCAGGGATTCAGAACGGAACAGTTCCGGCCGGAGTTCCAGCAGATCCAGGGAGCAGCCCAGGAGAGTCCATGGAACGCCGAGACGAAACAGATTATGGATCAGATTCTGGATTACATGAAGCTCAGCCTGAATGCGGATGCCACCAGTCTGGAGATGCAGCTGCATCCGGCAAGCCTCGGGACGCTGCAGATACAGATTGCTTCCAGGGGAGGTGTTGTCACCGCAAATTTCATAGCACAGGATGAAGCTGTGAAAGCGGCTCTGGAGAGCCAGATGATTCAGCTCAGGGAACAGTTTGAGGAGCAGGGGGTTAAGGTTGAGGCTATAGAGGTTACCGTACAGACCCATGAATTCGAACAGAATCTGGAACAGGGAAGAGGCAGAAGCCAGCAGGAGACGGAGCGGCGGAACCGCGGCAGAAAAATCCGTCTGGCGGGCATGGGGGCTTCGGACGGTCCGGAAAACGGAGAAATGGCCGAGGCCGACAAGATATCCGCAGGAGGAAGTACGGTGAGTTACACTGCGTAATTGCGGATTGGCTAACGGTCCGTTTTTACTAAATAGAGTAAGAAAATAGAGAAAGGAGAATGCATATGGCTTTAATGGCACCCGTGCAAAACGGACAGATTGTGGAGACCGAATCACAAAAATCTCTGAAAAAACAGCAGACTGCCGAGAAAAACAGTATGGATAAAGATGCTTTCCTGCAGCTGCTGGTGGCGCAGATGCAGTACCAGGATCCACTGGAACCAACGTCCAATACGGAATTTGTCTCTCAGTACGCACAGTTCTCGCAGGTGGAGCAGATGCAGAATATGGCTGCTACATCCGAATTGGCAAGAGCGACTTCTCTGGTAGGAGATTATGTCTATGTGAAGACTACCGGGTCGGACGGAGAACCCGATTATGTCTATGGTAAGGTGGACTATGTTGCCTTTGAGAACAACAAGGCTTATGTTTCCATTGAAGAATCACTTTATTCCATCGATGATGTGGATACGGTGGTGGATCTGGAATACAAGGATGCTTATGACAAGGCTTATGATTTCACTGCAAGGCTGAACAAGCTTCCGAATCCGACCCGTGTAGACATGTCCAACGCAGAGGAAATTGACGAACTGGAGAAGATTTACAATGAGATGAACGACTATGAGAAGAGTTTCATTGCATCCGATACCGTTAAGAAGCTGAACAAGTATGTCGAGCGGATTAAGGAAATTCGCGCTGCTGCGGAAGAAGCCGAAAAGAACGAGGAAACGGAAGGCGACGGGGAGACCGGGGAAGAATCCGGTACAGAGGGAACGGAAGGTGCTGATAAAGCATAAGGAAGGAGTACACAGGGATGGATATTCAGGGCAATGGGTATATTTCCATTGGGCAGCTGGCGGACCAGTATCTGGGTAAGAAGGCACCGGTTCGGAAGGCCACGGATGGCAAGGTTTCAAAAAGTATATCCTTTCAGGATGTTTTACAGCAGAAGGCATTGGCAGGCTCTGGCAGCCTGAAGTTTTCCAAGCACGCAATGGGGAGGCTGGCTGACCGGAATATTGAGCTGAGCGATGCACAGCTGGAAAGACTGGAGTCCGGGACGAAGAAGGCGGAGCAGAAGGGAATCAGGGATTCGCTGGTGATTGTGGATCAACTGGCCTTTATAGTCAATGTTCCCAACCAGACAGTCGTCACTGCAATGGACAGTACGGATACAGAGGAGAACATATTCACCAATATCAACGGGGCAGTTATCATATAGCCGGACCCAAGAGGAGGTTAGGACCCCTCGAATGACAGAGAGGGGAATGCTCCGTTCCAAATCAGGAGGAACAGATTACTATGATGAGATCACTTTTTTCTGGTGTGTCAGGCCTTAAGACACATCAGACAAGAATGGATGTTATAGGTCATAACATCGCAAACGTTAACACAGTTGCATATAAGTCCAGTTCCATGACATTTGCGGCACTGATGAGCCAGACCACACAGAAGGCAAGCGGTGCGAATGCTGCAACGGGAACCGGCGGTGTCAATCCGAGACAGATCGGCCTCGGTGTTAAAACCAGTGCTATCAATGTCAATATCACCGGACAGGGTGCCAGCCAGTCGACGGGAAATCCCTTCGATATCATGATCACGGGCCAGAATTTCTTCGTCGTCAATAACGGCCAGGATAATTACTTTACCAGAGACGGTTCTTTTTATGTAGACGGTGCCGGGAATCTGGCAATGACCAGTACCGGTTATAATGTCATGGGATGGCAGGTGGACCCGGAAACCGGTGATATCAAGAAAGATACGGTGTCTGCACTTCGTATTATGAATACTGCCAACATGAATTACCCGCCCGAGGCAACTACCCAGGGATATATGTCGGGCATCCTTGACAAGCTGGATTCGGATGTGACCAGCAGCAACGGCAAGGTGGTTAACTTCAGCTTCTATGATTCGTTAGGCTACAGCTACACGGCAAAGTTCGTGTTTAAGCAGTCGGATACGGAAAACAACGCGAAGAATGTGTACAGCATGGAGCTTGACAAGATTACCGACGCAGACGGGAACGAGGTACAGATGACCGAGGAGCAGAAGGCAGCGGTGTTTGGCACGACCCAGAAACAGGAGATGGCAGGTAAGGTAACTTTGGGAAAAACCTATGAATGGGCTAACGGTGTGCTGAAGGATGCCGATGGAAATGAGATTGCAAGCATAGCGGACATTCAAGGGGGAACTGCTTCATTAAAGGATGCGGCGGGAGAGGTTATATCCATAGAGCAGCAGATAGACAACATCGCAAAAGCATACGGTTATGAAGGTTCCACAGAGAATTTCCTGAATCAGCTTTATGAGGTTACGCCTGCGGATCCGAATGCAACTCCGCCCACAGAGGCAGTGACCTGTACCATTCGGGATATGATATACGGAGAGGCAGCTGCCAACGGTAATACCCTTGAGGCTTTAGCGGCAGCGAACGCAGACAAGACATTTGAAACCGTCGGCCGTGAATTCCAGGGCGTAACGGTTGTATATGATCCCAAGAACGGTACCTTCCAGAGAGTGGAGGGCGGAAAGATTCCGGAAGGCGGGGACACAATGTCGGTGGTTACGCTGAATCTGAGCAACATCGGCAACGGCAATTTCGAAAATATCGAGATTGATATGATTGGGACTTCCAATGTAGACAACAAGGGAACCTCCACCATCGGAGCGACAAACGGTAAGGATGATGAGTTCAGTACCGGATCCGGCCGCCGCAACGGCTCCATGATCGGTGTATCCGTTCAGCAGAACGGTATGATTTACGCGAGCTATGACAACGGTATGACAAAGCTGCTGGGGCAGATTGCAACGGCAAAGTTTGCGAATGCATCCGGTCTGGAGAAGCTGGCGGATAACCTCTATGCCGCATCATTGAACTCTGGCGCCTTTGACGGCATCGGTGTTGACATTACGGCGGAGGGAGATTATATGTCTACAGGCCAGCTGGAGATGAGCAATGTGGATTTGTCCTCGGAATTTACGGAGATGATCACGACGCAGCGCGGCTTCCAGGCGAACAGCCGTATCATAACTGTATCAGATACTTTATTAGAAGAATTAACTAACCTGAAGCGTTAATTTATACTCGCATTATCCGAATTGATGTGTTATAATGGGGGGGCAGGGTTCTGTCCCCCATATTCAATGGACAGAGATGTATGACGAGAAGGCAGGGGCAGAGTGATGCAAGAGGTTTCAATATGATTGAAGTGACAAAATTGAACGGTACAAAGATTTTGGTGAATCCGCATTTGTTTGAGATTGTGGAGGAGACGCCGGATACGGTGATTACACTCACCACCGGGAAAAAAATAATTGTAAAAGAAAGTAGACAAGAGGTAAAAAATCTTGTAAAATCATATAGAAAGGGTATTTTTGCGGAATAATCGAAAAAGCAAAGGAGTTGGGTGATTCTCGTGGATATTGCGTCTTTAGTTGGTATTATTTTATGTTTTGCGATGATGCTTTATGGTATCATAGACGGTGCCGGTATCGAGAACCTGGTGAAGGAGTATTGGAACATGCCGTCGGCCATCATTACTTTCGGCGGTGCCTTTGCCGCTACACTGGCATCGCACAGTATGGCGGATTTTATTAACGGCCTTAAGAGCTTTGGGCTTATATTCAAGACACCGGCCATTAATACGGCGGATATGATCCGTAAGATTATCGATTTGTCAAATGTGGCGCGTAAGGAAGGTCTTCTGTCCCTGGAGGAAGCGGCTGCGGATATGGATGATGCTTTCCTGAAGAAGGGCATTCTCCTGATGGTAGACGGAACGGATCCGGAACTGGTGCGTGCCATAATGGAGACGGAACTTGTCAGCATAGAAGGAAGACATAAGACCTGTATCGGCTTCTGGGATACACTCGGCGCCATGGGTCCTGCCTGGGGTATGATCGGTACCCTGATTGGCCTGGTAGACATGTTGTACCATATGGATAATGTGGCTACGCTGGGACCGGCTATGGCAGTGGCCCTGATTACGACCTTCTATGGTTCCGTGCTGGCAAATGCAATCTGTACCCCGGTGTCTAACAAGCTGAAAGTGGATAATGGGGCGGAAATGATGCTGAAAGAGGTTATGATAGAGGGACTGCTGTCCATTCAGGCAGGGGAGAACCCCAGGGTTATTGAGGAGAAACTGAAATCCTTCCTTTCTCCGCAGGACAGAGAAGCAGCCGGAGGAGATGCAGGGGGTGAGGAATAATGGCAAAGCGCAAGGAAGATGCGCCACCGGCGGGTTCGCCGGCGTGGATGGCCACATTCAGCGATCTGATGAATCTTCTTCTCTGCTTTTTCGTCATGCTTTTTGCCATGTCCAGCATTGAGGAGGCAAAACTCGAGGAATTTGTGGCGGCAATGAATAATACCTTCAGTATATTTGACGGGGGTGCGTCCGCCATAGGAGACGGTATCCTGATCAGTAACGGTGTCAGCCAGCTGAATGAACTTGACCAGTATATCAACAGTACCGGAAAAGTTGCCGACAGCGATACGGACGGCGAGAAGCTGGAAGAGTTTGAGAAGTCCCCGGAGGCACTGGAAAAAATGCTGGAGGAACAGCGGCTGCAGGAAAATGAAGAGCGTGTGGAAGCAATAGAGGAAGCACTTCGGGAAAGTGAAATCGGTGATGATGTAGAGACCAGTTTTACTGCCCAATATGTAAAACTTTCAATGAATGGAGGCTTGCTGTTTGATTCCGGAAGCGCGGAGCTGAAGGAGGAAGGAGAGCAGGTTATCGGCAAGGTCGGACTGATACTGGAACGATACGGAGACGGCATCATTGAGATAGAGGGGCATACCGACAATGTTCCCATCAACAGCGCACAGTATCCAAGCAATGAGGAGTTGAGCAGCGCCAGGGCATTGTCCGTCTTCTATTACCTGCTGGACAGTACTTCGCTGAGTCCGGTGAGCGTAAAGCATGCCGGGATGGGAGAGCGGGTACCCATTGCAGATAACGGTACGCCGGAGGGCAGAAGCAGGAACCGAAGGGTTGAAATCTTAATCTATAATCCGTCCGCGCAATAAGGAAAGAGAGGATGGAAGAAAGGGCTTTTAGACATGAAAAAGAATTTACTGAGTGTGCTGATACTGGTGCTGATGCTTGTGAACATCGCATTGTCAGCGGTCATGATGACCAATGTTATCAGCACGAACCAAAAGACCGCTGAACTGATGGACAGTATCGGTGCCGCAATGAATTTGGAACTGTATACTCCCGGTGCAGGACCCGAAGTATCCCTCGCCAATACGGAGACACATGTGATGAGTCAGATGATGATTCCGCTGGCTTATTCCCAGGTAACAAATGAGGATGGTACTACAGGTACGAGCAGCAAGCAGATTTACCTTGTGTTTGACATTTCCCTGCTCATAGATAAAACGCATGAGGATTATGCGGAATATTCGGGTAAAATCGGCGACTATGACACCATGATCCAGGATGCCATAGAGCGGGTGGTAAGCAATTATACCGAGGAGGAATGCAGGGCTTCTTTCACGGGGGATATCAGAAACGAGATGATCACTGCGGTCCAGAACCTCTTCGAGTCCAAGTTTATATACGGAATTACGCTCAGTAATATAAAATTCGGCGGCTGACAGGCATGGGTAAAGGGAAGTGCAGTTATGCAAAAAGCATGTGTCATGCAAAAAGCATGCGACAGGAGGTGAGCTTGTGTGGCCGAGATTCTTTCTCAGGCGGAGATTGACGCCCTGCTGAATGCGATGTCTTCGGGGGAGCTGGATGCTGACCAGATGCAGCCAAAGGATGAGAAGAAGGTCAGGAATTATGACTTTAGCCGACCCACGAAATTTTCCAAAGAGCATTTGAGGACTCTTGAGATTATTTTTGAGCATTATGCCAGGTTGGTTTCTACAAATCTTCCGGTGTACCTGCGCAAGAACGTGCAGGTGTCGGTGGTAGGCTCCGAAGCCATTACATTTAATGAATTTACCAATTCCTTATCAAGCCCTATCATTATGGGAATTATTAATTTTGCGCCGCTGAACGGTTCAATTATCATGGAATTGGGCATCAATCTCGGATATGCCATGCTGGATCGCATGTTGGGAGGAAGCGGTATGCCTTTGGAGAAGGGCAGGGAATTTTCCGAGATAGAGCAGATTATTATCGAAAAGATATTAGTGATGTTGACCCAGCTCCTTCGGGAACCCTGGAAAAACGTGATTGATATAGCGCCTGTGCTGAGCCGGCTGGAAACCAATTCGCAGTTTGCGCAGGTGATAGCTCCCAGCGACATGGTTGCAATTGTGACCCTGGAGATTAAGATAGGGGATGTTGAAGGTTTCATGAATATCTGCCTTCCGTTTTTTACTTTGGAAGATATCATGGATAAGCTGAATACAAAATACTGGTATTCTACCATGCAGGAGAACCATGACGAGAATTATGAGGCTTATATTGAGTCCATGATACGCAAGGTAGATGTACCGATCAGGGCAGTACTGGGCAAGAGTAAGATTTCTGTAAATGATTTCCTGAATCTGCAGGTGGGTGACTGCATCCGGCTGGATTCCGGAGTGGATCAGGATATGAATGTATATGTGGGCAATATCAGGAAATTCAAGGCTTTGCCCGGTACGGAAAAGGACTCTTATGCTGTCAGGATCACATCAGTTATTAGAGAGGAGGAGTAAACAATGGACGGTGGGTTGTCTCAAGACGAAATAAATGCATTGCTTGCCGGCATGAATCTGGGTGATGATGAAGAGCCGGAAACGATTGAAAATAACGAAGAAGTCAGCGGAGGAGCGGATAACATCATCCAGGAAATGGCAGAGGCCCAGGAACTCCTTTCGGATGTGGAGAAGGATGCCATCGGCGAAGTGGCCAACATCAGCATGGGTTCTTCGGCGACTACGTTGTATTCTCTTGTGAACAGAAAAGTCAACATTACGACACCGGTAGTGGAATTCTGTACATGGGATAATTTGCTGACACAGTATGAGAGGCCCTGTGTATTCATACAAATCAAATATACGGTCGGACTGGACGGGACCAATATCCTGATATTGAAGGAGCATGATGTAAAAGTCATTACTGATCTCATGATGGGCGGTGACGGTACCAATACAGACGGAGAGTTGGGAGAACTGCACCTTAGTGCGATCTCGGAGGCGATGAACCAGATGATGGGTGCATCGGCCACATCGCTTTCCACTATGATGCAGAAGAAAATTGATATCAGTCCCCCGGAGGCTTCCCTGCTGGATTTGGCACAGGTAAAAAAAGGGGAAGACGTATCGCCGTTTCTGGGAGGGGTATTTGTAAAAATTTCTTTCCGAATGCAGATTGACGACCTGGTGGACAGTTCCATTATGCAGCTGTACCCGGTAGATTTTGCACGCAGCGTGGTGGATACCTTCATGAATTCACAGAGTTCTTCCTCACCGGCGGCAGAGGAGGCTGCACCTGCAGCGCCGAGTCAGCAGACGGGTATGAATAATGCCCAGACAGGAGTATCTCAGGGGATGAATCCTCAGACAGATATGAATGCGGGAGTGGGAATGAACCCTCAGATGGCAATGCCTCAGGGAATGAATCCTCAGATGGACATGAGCGGTCAGATGGGGATGTATGGCCAGATGGGAATGCCTCAGGGAATGAATCCCCAAATGGGTATGTATGCACAGCCCGGAATGATGGGGATGCCTCAGGGGATGTATCCTCAGATGGGTATGTATGCACAGCCCGGAATGATGGGGATGCCTTCACAGATGGGAATGCCCCAGACAAATGTGAATGTCCAGACGGCTCAGTTCCAGAGTTTTTCCAACGATGGAGGGGTCGGACCGGGGCAGGAGAACATCGGATTGATTATGGATGTTCCCCTGAATGTCACTGTAGAGCTTGGACGTACGACCAAGTCAATTTCCGAAATTCTTGACTTTGCACCCGGAACAATCATTGAACTTGAACGGATTGCGGGAGAACCGATAGATGTACTGGTCAATGGTAAGCTGGTGGCAAGAGGAGAAGTGGTAGTAATTGAAGAAAGCTTCGGCGTAAGAGTAACCGAGATTATCAAGTAGGAGGAAATTTTAAATGGCGAAGAATATTTTGGTATGTGATGATGCAGCATTCATGAGGATGATGATCAAGAATACCTTGACCAAAGGCGGCTATAATATTGCAGGTGAGGCTGAAAACGGGGCAAGGGCCGTGGAGAAGTACAAGGAACTTTCGCCGGATCTTGTTTTGATGGATATCACGATGCCCGAGATGGACGGTATTCAGGCTTTGAAGGAAATCAAGAAGATTGATCCCAATGCAAAGGTAATTATGTGTTCTGCCATGGGCCAGCAGGCTATGGTGGTGGAATCTATCCAGGCCGGAGCAAAGGATTTTATCGTGAAACCCTTCCAGGAGGACCGTGTTCTGGAGGCTGTGAAGAAGGTTGTCGGCTGATGATGCTTTTTACATGCGGAACGGTAATTGCTGCCAGCGCGGGAAGCTATGCACAATTTATTACGGTACTGTTTATTTTTGTGGCAGTGCTGGGTGTGACGGCATGGACTACCAGATGGATGGCAAATTACCAGAAACAGCAGTATGTAAATGAGAACATAGAAGTAATTGAAACCACTCGTATTGCTAATAATAAGTATATCCAGATTATACGGGCGGGCGAGAAGTACATGGTAATTGCTGTCTGTAAGGATACGGTTACCATGTTGGGCGAGATTCCGGAAGAACAGCTGAAGGAGAAGCCGCCTGCTCAGCGGCTCAGCTTTAGAGAACTTCTCGATAAAGCGGCAATAAAGACAAGAGCTGTTCGGGAGGAGCCAAAGGAAAAGCAGATGAATGATGAAAAATAAGCTTATATTCAAGCGAATAGCAACCGCAATATGCCTACTCGTCATGGTGGGCATATTGTGTATTCTAAGTTCGGTGAAAGTATATGCCAGCGGAACCCAGGATGCCAATGATGTACTGAATATCACATTCGGTAATGGAAATGGGGATATCAGCGGCTCGCTGCGGATATTACTGACATTGACGCTGATCAGTATTGCTCCCACGCTGCTGATCATGATGACCTCCTTCACTCGTATAATTATCGTCCTGCATTTTACCCGTGCGGCGCTGAATACGCAGACAGCTCCGCCCAATCAGGTGCTTGTGGGTCTGGCTCTGATTCTCACCTTTTTTATTATGGAGCCTACCATTACGCAGATCAACGAACAGGCTTACCAGCCTTATGAGGCAGGTGAAATCAGTCTTGACGAAGCATTGGAAAAGGGTGTGGTTCCGCTGCGTTCATTTATGTATGACCACACGCAGTTGAAGGATGTTGAATTGTTTATGGACATCTCGGCTCAGGAATGGGACGGGGCGACATTGGATGATATTCCGTTGTCCGTATTGCTGCCGAGTTTTATGCTCAGCGAGCTGAGGATGGCATTTTGGATTGGATTTGTAATTTATGTTCCTTTTATCGTCATTGATATGGTGGTGGCCTCTACACTTATGAGTATGGGTATGATGATGCTGCCGCCTACAACGATTTCCATGCCCTTTAAGATTCTGCTGTTCGTATTGGCAGACGGATGGAATTTGATTATAGGGAAGCTGGTGGAATCGTTTTATTACTGATGACTTGTGTTGTATGCAGAGAGGACAGGGGAGAGGTTCAGGATGACAATTGATGCAGTAATGGATATTACCAGGGATGCCCTGTTTTTGATCATCAAGGTGTCGCTTCCGGTTTTGCTGGTGTCGCTGTGCGTGGGTTTGATTGTCAGTATCTTCCAGACAGTGACATCCATTCAGGAGCAGACGCTGACGTTTGTGCCGAAGATTATCTGTGTGTTTCTTTCGCTGATATTGTTTGGAAACTGGATGATGGAGGCCATGGTAGAATTTATGCAGTCTCTGTGGTTTAATTTCGGTCTTTACATGAATCAGTAAGGGAGCCGGGTTGAATGATTCATTATGGATTTTCTGTATATGATTTGGAATATTTTCTCCTGATACTGGTGAGAGTCAGCTGTTTTGTATTTGTTGCTCCGTTTTTCAGTATGAAAAACACACCGGCGAATGTGCGGATCGGCATCAGTTTTTTTACGTCCCTGCTTTTATACCAGGCGCTGACGCCTGTAAAGGCAGTCACCTACTCCACAGTCACCGGATATGCCGTTATTGTAATGAAAGAAGCCATAACCGGGCTGTTGATTGGATTTGCCGCTAATATATGCACTTCCATTGTGAACTTTGCTGGGGCCATCGCAGATATGGAGACGGGGCTGTCTATGGTGACGCTGATGGATCCGACTACCAGGGAGAGTACCAGTATTACCGGTGTACTATATCAGTATGTATTGATGCTGATGCTGATTGCAACGGGAATGTATCGATACCTGTTCGGAGCACTGGCGGATACGTTTGAATTGATTCCGGTGAACGGAGCCGTTTTTCGCGGGGATTCGCTGGTGGATTCCATGATTGCCTTTCTGGGAGATTATGTCATCATCGGTTTTCGGATTGTTCTGCCGATTTTCTGTTCCATTTTGCTTTTGAATGCCGTTCTGGGAATTTTGGCCAAGGTTTCGCCCCAGATGAATATGTTTGCGGTGGGTATTCAGCTGAAAATTCTGGTAGGGCTGTCGGTATTGTTTTTTACGGCCGGAATTCTGCCGGGAATTTCCGACTTTATCTTCGGCGAGATGAAACAGATGATGCTTTCCTTTGTGGGAGGGATGAGATGATTCGCTATAACCTGCAGTTTTTTGCAAAGGAAGGTATGGGAGGCGAGAGGACAGAACCCGCTACCCAGAAAAAGCTGGATGATGCCCGGAAAAAGGGGCAGGTGGCCAAGAGCAGGGAGATCACCAATGGGCTGGAATTGCTGGCACTGTTTCTGATATTGAAAATCTGGGTGGGACATATGGGAGTCCAGTTTCTGGATGTTTTCAATAATGTGTACAGCAAAATTCCGGATATAGCCGTGTTCTGGCAGGGGACAATGCCCCAGCAGGATGTGAGAGTCCTGTTTCGCCAGATGGTACTGCAGGTGATAGGCATTATAGCGCCCATTCTGGCAATCAGTTTTCTGATTGCATTTGTTACGGATGTGGCCCAGGTGAAATGGAAGCCGACTCTGGAACCTATGAAGCCGAAGTTCAGCAAGCTGAATCCGTTGAAAGGCTTTAAAAAGTTCTTTTCTCTGAATGCATTGGTAGAACTTGTCAAGTCCATTGCCAAGGTTAGTCTGGTATTATATGTATGTTATATTTATCTGAAGGATAAATGGCCTATTCTGCTGAACCTGTACGATGTGACGCTGATGCAGGCGCTGCAGCTGAGTGCGGAGACGGTCACGGATCTGGGAATTCGGATTGCCCTGCTGTATATGCTGATTGCGTTCTCTGATTTTGCATATCAGAAGATTAAATTTAAAAATGATATGAAGATGAGCAAGCAGGAAGTAAAGGAAGAGTTTAAGCAGCAGGAAGGAGATCCGCAGATTAAAAACAAGATCCGTCAGAAAATGCGGGAGAGTTCCATGCGGCGTATGATGCAGGATCTTCCCCAGGCGGATGTGGTTATCACCAACCCCACGCATTATGCCGTGGCAATCAAATATGACCCGAAGGTGGCGGATGCGCCGCTGGTCGTTGCAAAGGGTGAAAATTATCTGGCTGCAAGGATTAAGGAGGTAGCCAGGGAAAATAAAATAGAAATTGTGGAAAACAAGCCATTGGCCCGTATGCTGTATGCCAACGTAGATATAGGGCAGGCGGTGCCGCCGGAGCTGTACCAGGCGGTGGCCGAGGTTCTTGCATTTGTATATCAGCTGCAGGGTAAAATCTAAGGGAGGAGGAGCATAACATGAATGAAAGACTGGCCAAGACAGATACGATCGTAGCGATCTATGTACTGGTGGCGTTTATTATGCTGATTGTGTCTCTTCCGGCGGCGATATTGGACGTGTTTATGGCATTTAATATTGCCATCGCCTTTACGATTCTGTTTGCCTGTATGTTTATTAAGGAAGTGCTGGATATGTCCTACTTCCCGACGATTCTGCTGTTCACCACTATTTTCAGGATAGCCATGAATGTATCTTCCACCAGGCTGATTCTGACTACGGGGACTTCCGGCAATGTGGTAATGACGTTCGGAAAGTTTGTAGGCGGCGGTGATCTGATTGTAGGAGCCATTGTCTTCATTATCCTGATTATGATTCAGTTCCTGGTGATCAACAAAGGTTCCGAACGTGTGGCCGAGGTAACGGCAAGATTTACGCTGGATGCCATGCCCGGTAAACAGATGGCAATTGACGCGGACCTGAATACCGGTGCCATTGACGATAAGGAAGCCAAGGAGAGGCGTGACAAAATCCAACAGGAATCCAGCTTTTTCGGTTCTATGGACGGTGCTGTCAAGTATGTAAAGGGAGATGCCATCGCAGGCCTGCTGCTCACGGTTATCAATGTGGTGGGCGGTATTGCCATGGGTATGCTGCGCAACGGCATGGACGTGAGTACGGCTCTGAATAATTATGGTATCCTTACGATCGGTGACGGCTTGGTGAGCCAGATTCCTTCCCTGCTGATTTCACTGTCAACAGGTATATTGGTTACCAAGGGAAGCAAGGAATCCGATTTCGGTCCGGCCATTGTCAGACAGCTTTTCGGTATTCCGAAGGTAATGTATCTGGTAGGTGGCACACTGGTTTTTCTGGGAGTTTTTACGGATCTGAATACGGTTCTCTTTATGGGAATGGGGCTTTTGTTTGTCGTTGGCGGCAGGATGATTGCCGGCAATCTGGAGACGGCTGCCATTGAGAGTGAAGTGGACGGGGACGAAGAGGCGGCGGATGCAATCCGGCAGCCGGAAAATGTGGCGAGCCTTCTCCAGGTGGATCCCATCGAGTTGGAGTTCGGTTACGGCATTATCCCGCTGGCTGACGTGAACCAGGGCGGCGACCTGCTGGACCGTGTGGTTATGATTCGGCGTCAGATTGCGCTGGAGCTTGGTACGGTGGTTCCCATTATCCGTCTGCGCGACAATATTCAGCTGAATCCCAATCAGTATATTATCAAGATAAAGGGAATTCAGGTGAGCGAGGGAGAGATTCTGTTCGACCATTATATGGCCATGAATCCCGGGTATGTGGAGGAAGAGATTACGGGTATCCCTACTTTTGAGCCTTCTTTCCATCTGCCGGCCATCTGGATTACGGAGGGACAGCGGGAAAGGGCGGAAAGCCTGGGTTATACGGTAGTAGACCCGCCTTCCATCATTGCCACGCATCTGACGGAGATCATCCGGCAGTATATCGCGGATCTGCTCAGCAGACAGGATGTCCAGAACCTTATCAACAATCTCAAGGAGAGCAATCCTTCTCTGGTGGAGGAACTGGTGCCAAAGCTTCTTGGACTTGGAGAAATTCAGAAGGTATTGCAGAATCTGCTTAAGGAGGGTATCTCAATTCGGGATTTGCTGACGATTATGGAGACACTGGCGGACTATGCCCCCGCTACCAGGGATACGGATATTCTGACTGAGTATGTGCGGCAGAGCCTGAAGAGGGCGATATCGACAAAATACTTTCCCAACCATGAGACTACAAATGTGGTTACATTGGACCCGAAGGTGGAGCAGGAAATCATGGGCAGTGTCAAACAGACGGAGAACGGTGCTTTCCTGAATCTGGATCCGAACCGTTCCAGGGCGATTATCGACTCTGTGGGGAAAGAAGTCCAGAAGCTGGAAAGCCTTGGAAAGAATCCCATTATTATAACATCTCCGATTGTGCGGATGTATTTTAAGCGCCTGACGGAGGATTATTATAAGGAGCTGGTAGTTGTCTCCTACAATGAAGTGGAATCTAATGTGGAATTACAGTCAGTTGGGATGGTGACAGCATAAAATGATTATTAAAAAGTTCGTTGGGAAAACAGAAGCGGAAGCGGTGGAAGCTGCCAAAAAGGAACTGGGAGACGGCGTTGTCATCATGAACGTGAAGGATGTGCAGAGGAAGGGGCTGGCGGCCCTGTTCCGTGCGAAACAGACAGAAGTGACCGTGGCGTTGGAAGAGGAAAACGATACGGTAGTGCCTGTGCGCAGGGAGACGCCTTCTCCTGCGGCGAGGAAAGAGCAGCCCCGTCCGGTGAAAAGGCTTTCCGCAGACAATTCCGCAGAAGCGGATTTATCCCATGAGATTGTTTTGGGAACGGAAGACAGAATTGCCATTGAAAAGAAACTGGACAGTCTGGAATCTCTTTTGATGTCCCGCTTTCAGCAGAACGAAGCGGCGCGGGAAGAAACCACCGTTTCCGAAAAAGCGGCTGAAGAGGAAAACAGGGAGGAGCCGCAGCAGGAAGAGATGACGCAGCAGCAGCGTTTTGTGCGGCTTCTGTATAATACCATGCTGGAAAGTGAAGTTGATGAAAAGTATGCGAACCAGATCGTGAATGAGGTGGATGTGTCAGGAAAATCCAATCTTCCCATTGACTATATCCTGGAAAATATATATCAGAAAATGATTCTGAAATTCGGCAGGGCTTACGGTATTTCGCCTGCGGATGGTGCGCCGAAGATTGTAGTCTTCATGGGACCTACAGGAGTCGGTAAGACGACCACCATAGCGAAGATTGCCAGCTGCTACGCGGTGGAAGAAAAAAAGAAGGTAGCGCTGATGACGGCGGATACTTACCGGATTGCTGCGGTGGAACAGCTTCGGACATATGCCAATATCCTGGAGGTGCCTTTCCGGGTTATCTATTCGGAGGATGAGGTGAAGACGGCAGTCCGCGAGTTTGCGGATTTTGACTATATATTTGTAGACACAATGGGACATTCCCATAAAAACGAAGAGCAGCTGGGGCATATGAAAAAGCTGTTTGACGCGCTGAAGGAAGCGGCGGAGTGCCAGACCTTTCTGGTTCTCTCGGCAACTACAAAATATCGTGACTTGCTGAAGATCGTGTCTACTTATAAGGGGATTGCTGATTTTCAGCTGATTTTTACGAAGCTGGATGAGACGGCGGCAATGGGGAATCTGCTGAATATGAGACTGTTCACGGAGAAACCCTTAGCGTTTGTGACCAATGGGCAGAATGTTCCGAATGATATTGAACAGTTTAATCCTCAAAAAACGGTAAAGCAGATTCTGAGTATCAAACAGGAGAAGCAGTAAGGGCAGTTTTAAAGTACAGGGGAATTGAAATACAAAACGGCAGACAGGGTATCTGCAAGACCGGAACAGGAGGTATCACATGGACCAGGCAGAACAGTTACGTATCCTAAAAGCAGGCCGACAGCAGCCGAAAACATTGGCCCGGGTTATTACCGTTACCAGCGGCAAGGGCGGTGTGGGCAAATCCAATACCTCTATAAACCTGGCTATTCAGTTCAGGAAGATGGGGAAACGGGTTATTATACTGGATGCGGATTTCGGCCTTGCCAATATTGAGATTATGTTCGGGGCTGTTCCCAAGCACAATCTGTGTGATTTGATCTATCAGGGAAAGCGCATTACGGACATTATTACCTGGGGACCCATGGAGGTGGGCTTTATATCCGGGGGAAGCGGTATTGCGGGTATGTCTAATCTGAACCGTGAATATCTGAATTATATCATTCAGAATCTGGCTCAATTGGATACAATTGCTGATATCATAATTGTAGATACGGGGGCGGGGATATCCGATGCGGTATTGGAATTTCTGGTGGCAAGCGGGGAGATCCTTCTAGTGACCACGCCGGAACCCACATCAATCACGGATTCTTATTCCCTGCTGAAAGCATTGTATCGCCATCAGAGATTTGACGCTGAGGCCACGAAGGTGAAACTGATTGCCAACAGAGTGTCAAAAGAGTCAGAGGGGAAAATTCTTTATGATAAGTTAAATGCAGTGGTTGAACGCTATCTTAAGGTGCCTATCCTGTATCTGGGATGCGTGCCGGAGGACTCGCAGCTGTCACGTTCCGTAATGCAGCAGACTCCGGTTTCCCTGCATAATCCTGGCGCAAAGTCCACGCTTGCCTATGAGCGCATTGCGGGGAGGCTCCTGGACAGAGAGGAAGAGGAACGTCAGCCCAAAAGGGGAATGGCAGCGTTTTTCTCTCATATCATTGCAGGTAAAAGATAGAAACATGCAAGGCGAAAGACGGCCTGATGATAAAATGAAAAAGGGTGGTGGTTGTTATGTTTTCCAAATTTATTTCCGTAGGGGATAAAATTGAATTACAGGCTGTGGCTCGTGAGAATGACGAACAGCCCGGAATGGCGGGAAAGGTCTATAACAGTACGGTATATGATATTCAGTCCGAGGATACCATTGAAATTACAATGCCGATAGAGAAGACCAAGTTGATCCTGCTTCCTGTGGACAGTGAATTCGACATGGTATTTTACGGCGCAAGCGGGCTGTTTCAATGCCTTGCCAGGATTATTGACCGGTACAAAAGCAATAATACGTATCTTCTGCTGATGGAGATGACCAGCAATCTGCGCAAATATCAGCGGCGGGAATTCTACCGTCTGGGATGCGCACTGGAGATGAGTACACGCAATCTGCAGAAGGAAGAAGTGCTGACCATTGAGAGCAGGATGCCTTATACGCTGGCCAAGGGACTTCCTCTGAAGCAGTGCGTTATTGTGGATATCAGCGGAGGTGGGCTGCGTTTTCTGTCCACGCACCATTACGAGCCGGACAGTTTGATTTATTGCGCGTTCCATCTGATGAATAACGGGGAACACAAGAAGTATGAAGTTATCAGCAGGGTGATAAGCTCCATAGAGCTGGCGAACCGGAAGGGGACTTTTGAGCAGCGCGTACAGTTTTATGATTTGGACCCGACTGTCAGGGAGGAGATTATCAAGTATATCTTCGAAGAAGAAAGGCGCAACAGGCTGAAAAAGAAGTATGCGTCCGATTGAGTGCGGATGGGTAAGATGATGTAAGGAGAGCAACATATGAGTGATGCGATGTTAGAACAGGTTTCGGAAAATTACTATGATGTACTGAAGGAAATCGGAAACATCGGTGCAGGAAATGCCATGACGGCTCTGTCCCAGATGCTGCAGTGTAAGGTGGATATGAAGGTTCCGCAGGTCCGGCTTTTGGAGTTCAGCGAGGTGGGAGAGCTGATGGGCGGAGAAGAGCAGATTATGGCCGGCGTGTACCTGGGTGTGGAAGGGGATATCACGGGGAGCATGATGTTTATGGTGGAGGAACACAGCGCCAGACATCTGATACAGAAGATTACAATGGGAATGCTGCCGGAAGGCGGTGAATTTGAGGAGATGGGGTTGTCGGCGATGCAGGAAGTGGGCAATATCATCACCGGAGCTTATCTGAATTCCCTGTCCCAAATGACCAATCTGACAGTGATTCCTTCTCCTCCGGCAATTACCGTGGATATGGCGGGTGCAATTTTAAGTGTACCCGCAATTCAGTTCGGTATCTTCGGGGATAAAATTTTGCTGATTCAGTCACAATTTTATGATGAGGTTAAGCTGGACGGATTTTTCATATTGATTCCGGATTTGGAGTCTTATGAGAAAATACTTACGGCTTTGGGTGTACCGGTGGACTTTCAATAAAGTGAGCACGGCCTCGCGGAATTAAAACCGTGGAAGGCGGTAGAACGGATAAAAGGATATGGAAATGGATCATGAGTGAAATAATCAAAGTAGGAATAGCAGACCTGAAGACCTGCGTTAGCCCCAACGGCGTGATGACTCTGGGGCTGGGTTCCTGTGTCGGTATTGCAATCAGGGATCCTATGAATAAAGTAGGCGGTCTGGTGCATATCATGTTGCCGGACAGTAAGGCGATAACCACAGGGCAGCATAACATTGCGAAGTTTGCGGATACAGGCATCGAAGAACTGGTGCGCCAGATGGAAAGAATGGGGGCAAGGCGCGTCCGGATGGTAGCGAAGATAGCCGGCGGTGCCACCATGTTTAATTTTCAGGGAAGCGGCAGCGGCGCTTCTGTGACGCAGGTGGGAAACAGGAATGTGGAAGCCACCAAAGCAAAGCTGAATGCGCTGCGGATCCCGGTCCTGGCGCAGGACACAGGGGCAAATTACGGCAGAACGGTTATTTTTTACCCGGAAACCGGTGCTTTTCACATTCGTGCCGTGGGAAAGCCCGAGAAGATTATCTGAAGGGGATACATGTATGAACAGGAAGAATTTACCGCTTCTTTTAATGCTGATAGCCGGTGCGGTGACATGTATTATTACATATATTGAGAAATATACCATGGCGGAGAAGCTTGTCGCCCTGTTTGTGGTATTTTTAATCTTTTATGTGCTTGGAAGCGTGTTGAAGTGGACATTGGATTTCTTTGAGCAGCAGAATGAGGCGCGGCTCAGGGAAGAGGGGGAAGTCATCGAAAAGGAGTCGGAAAATTCAGAGGATGCAGGTCAGGAAAGCGGGCAGGAGTAAATAATTCTTGACAGATTGTATATCGGACAGTTATGATAACATAAAAGGAGGAGCCGGATTTCATGGATGAAGCAGGCAGAAAGAAACTGTTAGAAGTATATGCGAAAATGAAATCACCGGAAATCAGAGAGCAGTTGATTCTGGAATATGCTCCTCTTGTCAAGGTGGTTGCGGGCAGGCTCAGCATGTATCTGGGCTACAATGTGGAATATGAGGATCTGGTCAGTTACGGTATTTTCGGGCTGATAGATGCTATTGATAAGTTTGACTATCTGAAGGATGTAAAATTTGAGACATATGCCAGCCTGCGTATCCGAGGGGCAATTTTGGACCAGATACGCAAGATGGACTGGATTCCCAGGACAATCAGACAAAAGCAGAAAAAAATCGAGGCGGTAATCAAGGAAGTGGAGCAGAGTACCGGGCGCATGGCTACGGATGAGGAAGTTGCCAGAGGCCTGGGGATATCCGATGAGGAGTACCTGGAGTGGCAGTCCCAGATGAAAATCACAGGTCTGGTTTCCCTGAACGAATATATGGAGCAGGGAAGTGATATATCTCAGGATTACAGAAGACATACGACTTCCCATTTTGAGGCGCCCGAAGAGCGGATAGAGAAGGAAGAACTGGCAAAGGTGCTGGGGGAGGCACTGCAGCTTTTGACGGAAAAGGAGCAGAAGGTAATCACGCTTTACTATTACGAAGAGCTTACGTTAAAGGAAATCAGCAATATCCTTGAGGTTTCCGAATCCAGAATATCACAGCTGCACACCAGGGCATTGAAAAAGATGAAAGTAAAAATGGGGAACTACATGGGGATTCTTTCAAATAATTAGCATTGGGGGATTAAACTATGAAGAATGGTTACTTTCGATTGGTAAATGATTTTAAGGGTTACGGAATCGCCTTATATCCGCCGGAAGAGTTCGGGGAAGATATCAGGACCGATGAAGTCTGGAAATATCTGGACGATTTGAAGATTACGTATGATAAAAAGCGGATAGAGGCACAGATTCACTTTGGCGAGACGGGAATCTGTCATTTGGGGGATGAGGACTGCCCGGTTTGTCAGGAGACTTATATGCTGGATGTCAGTGAGGACGGCATGATGGCTACGGTTCGCTTTATTCCGGCTTCTGAAGGAGGAAAGCGGCTGACGCTGAGAGATTTTATGGATGACATCAAGCGGCGGAACATTGTCTATGGCATACAGGAAGGCGCTCTGAAGGAGCATTTTGAGACAGAAGGCGTTTACTGCACGGACATTTTGATAGCCCGGGGCAAGAAGTCTGTCCAGGGCAAGGATGCCGTAATCGAATATTCTTTTAATGTGAACCAGCATAAAAGGCCTGCGCACAGAGACGACGGGCGTGTGGATTACTTTAATCTGACTACCATTAACCAGTGCCGTAAGGGGCAGGTGCTTGCGCGCATCATACCGGAACAGCCGGGGGAAGCAGGTTCGGATGTATACGGGAAGGTGATAAAAGCAAAAGAAGTCAAACGTGAAACCCTGAAGTTCGGCAAAAACATCGAACTGTCGGCGGATAAGCTGTCCATTACTTCCCAGGTGGACGGACATGTGGCGCTTCTGGATAAGAAAGTAGTGGTGTCCAGTGTATACCAGGTGAAAGGGGTAAACGTCTCTACAGGCAATATCAGCTATGACGGAAGTGTCGAAATTGCGGGAAATGTGGATGAAAACTTTGAGGTAAAAGCCGGTGGAAATGTAGTGGTAAACGGCCTGGTGGAAGGAGCTACCATCATTGCCGGAGGCAATATTATTATTGCAAAGGGCATGAACGGCATGGGAAAGGGCTATCTGAGAGCCAGAGGCGACATCATTGTAAAGTTCCTGGAGAATGCGCGGATTGTGTCGGGAGGATTTGTGGAGACGGAAGCGATCCTGCATTGTACGGTGTCTTCAGGCAGTGACGTGAAGGTGGACGGAAGAAGGGGAATTATACTTGGCGGCCGGGTACAGGCGGCGAATGCGATTATTGCCAAGACAGTGGGAGCCAGCATGAGTACCGCCACGACGTTGGAAGTGGGCGTGGAACCGCTTCTGATTTCCCAGCTGGAGCATGTTACGGCTGCGGTGGAAGAGAGGCAGAAGACGCTGAATGCGGCAGAAGTGATATTTAATAATTTCAAGGAGAAGCAGAGGAAAGGAATTCAGTACAATGAAAGCCAGATGCGGTATATGCGGAGTGTGGCTTCGTTGATCGATGAGAAAAAGACGGAACTGGAGAGGCTGAATACTCGTATGCAGGCCCTGCAGGAGATGATGGAGAGTCGTGAAGACGCAAGGGTAGTCATTAATGAACAGATTTATCCCAATACGACTATCGTGATAGGCGGTGCCACCAGGCTGCTCCAGGACAACTACCGTTACTGCAAATTTATCAGGGAAGACGGAGAAGTGCGGATGGTACCAATGTAACAGTACATTGTTTCTTTTACGGGAGCGTTTTGTGCGGCAGGGATAGTAAGAGGAACAGCAGAGCGTGTTTGAAAAGTGCTTTCTGGCGGATGTGCGTCATACTGTGTGGTAGAAGCCAAATTGTGAGGGGGCGTAGAGGGTTGTGCTGACTGAATGGAACCAAATATACCGCAAATGCGGGAACACGGTTTTCAGCAGCAGATGGCAGAAATGAATTTTCAAACACGCGCCAGGGGAAAGAAGGTGTATTTATGGCGTTTGGTGCAATTGAACTGACAACGATTTCCAGGGCACAGGATTACACTACAATCAAGCATAATGAAGACAATAAAGTAGTAGTGGATCAGGCTAATTTCAGCGATCAGGTCCAGAAAGCGGTGGAGCAGAACATAAGGGAAGTACACACCAGCGATAATGCCCAGTGGCGTGAGAGCAGGCCCGATGCGAAAGAGAAAGGCAATGGGAAGTACAGCGGTGACGGCGGGCGCAATCGGAAGAAAAAAGCGGTCCATGAACGGGTGGTAGTGAAGAATCAGGGCGGTTTTGATATGAAAATATAATTCTGCGAAAGGTTATGCCGCAGAAGAATGGGTGAAAAATGGAGATGATGGAAATCATCCTGCTGGTTGCGGGAGGGCTTATTTTTATATTGAGTTTTTTTATCCCGGACAAAAAAGGGGCGGCAGGCAGCTTGGGACATTCTGCGGAGAATGAGGTCAAAGAACTGGTCAGCCGGGAAATGGAATCGCTGCGAAGCCATATGGACGAGGTTGTGGAGGAGGCGGTTACGTATGCCATGGAGAAGACAGAGCGTTCCCTGGAACGCCTGACAAATGAAAAAATCATGGCGGTTAACGAGTATTCCGACACGGTGCTGACAGAAATTCATAAGAACCATGAAGAGGCGGTTTTTCTTTATGACATGCTCAATAATAAGCATACCAGTCTGAAGAACACGGCATCCGAAATCAATGCCGCCGTCAGGGAGGCAGAAGGGGCAATGCGTTCTTTGGAGCAGATGTTAGCGGAAAGATCCGATACAGTAAAAGGCATTGGCGAAGCGCCCTCATGGAATCTTCCGGAAGCCGCGTATGATGGACAGGCGGCAGAGCAGGAGTCGATAGAATATGCCGGGCCGGAACAGGACGAATGGTCCGAAGACGGTTCCCAGGAATATAATAATAACGAAAAAATATTGAGGCTTTACAAACAGGGCAAGTCAGCATTGATGATTGCAAAAGAACTTGAGCTGGGAATAGGTGAGGTAAGCCTTGTAATTGATTTGTTTCGAAAGCAGGCATGATAAATGTTTTTGGAAAATGACGAATCAGGGGAACAGAAAGTTTCAGGGAAATGAGGAACCGGAAACAGAAAGCTTTGGGAGATAAGAAACCGGAAACAGAAGTTTTTGGGGAGATAAGAAACCGGAAACAGAAGTTTTTGAGGAAATGAGAAACCGGAAACAGAAATTTTAAGGGAAACTGAGGAGCTAAATGAAACAGATGTTTTTTGAGAAATGGGGAACTAAGTGAGACTGAAATATCAAATGCGGGGGCTGGGGGTAGGAATTATCGTCACAGCTCTCTTGATGGGAGTGGCTACGGGGAAAGGCATACCGCTGAGTGATGCGGAGATTAAGGCAAAAGCCTTGGAGCTGGGAATGGTGGAGAGTGATTCTATTAGGCTGACGGATTTGACAAATGTATCATCGGCACTGGAAGAAGGCGGAGAAGAATCTGGGGCAGAAGGCATGGACGAAGCGGATAATGAGGCAAATGGTCAAGGTAGTGAAGAGAACGGTTCAACATCGGACGCGAACGGAGCAGGTTCGAATGGTTCAGAGACGGGCAGCAATGACGGAGCAGTGAATGGTTCAGAGACGGGCGGCAACGACGGAGCAGGTTCAAATGGTTCAGAGACGGGCGGCAACGGCGGAGCAGTGAATGGTTCAGAGACGGACGGCAACGGCGGAGCAAGTAACGGTTCTGGAGCAGGAATATCAGACGGTGCTTCGGAATCTGATTTCCTGTCAGGGCAGGCAGCATCGAATGCGGACGGAATTGACGGTTCCGACATCAACGGAGCGGAGAGAGATTATTCTGACGAAGCCACGGTTACGGTGGTGATTGAATTCGGTGTGACATCTTCTCATGTCAGCCAGATGCTGGAGGAAGCAGGATTGGTGGAGGATGCTGCCGCGTTTGACAGCTATTTATGCAGCAATGGATATTCCAGAAATATTACTGCCGGTACCTATGAGATTGTACCAGGTACCAGTGAAGAGGAAATTGTTAAAATGATTACGAAAACCAAATAAATCATGAAATTTTCAGAGCTGCTTCATGAATGAAGAAACAATGAAAAGAACATTGGTTAAAGCCAGTTTAGGATTTGTACACATATAATCCCCAAACTGGTTTTTCTTGATAAGTAGTGTCTGCTTTTTAAGTCTATAAACCATCAGCTCTGACGATTAAAAAAATTTACAATAAAAACCTCCCATTTTTCAAGGAAATGCGAGATAATAGAATCACCACCAAAACTATTTTTTCGCAAGCCCAAGAAAGAAAGGAGGTCTTCATCAAGAAAACGAAAGAAAAAATCACCAGAGCAGAAGCGAGGAAACACCTGGCACAGTTTCATCTTTCGTGTGAGCTGTTAAAGGTGTTCAAACGTTTTTTCCCCGACCTGCTGTCCCTGCTGAAGCAGATCCGGGATCCGCGTGACCAGAGGTATATCACTTACCAGTGCCAAGTCCTGCTGATGACAAGGATCCTTTCCTCTATATTTTACATCAGCAGCATGAGAAAAACAAGTGAGGAATTCAATTCTGAAATAATAATAGAAAACATAGGGTACCTGAGCTGCCAGGAGCTTACCGAGCTGCCATACTGGGAGACCATCAACGATTACCTGAAGGGAGTCGACCCGGATGAACTCCAGGATACAGTATGCAGGCTTGTAAAAAAGCTGATACGCAGCAGGGCATTTGAAAGGGCAAGGCTGCGCGGCTGCTGCTGGCAGGTCATCATAGACGGGACGCAGCTGTACAGCAGCCGTGAGAAGCCGGACGGGAAATGCCTGCACCGTATCCACAACAGAGGGACGGAGGCGGAATATACAGAATACTATTATTATGTGCTGGAAGCAAAAATAATGCTGCACCCGGATATCTATGTGAGCATCATGACAGAATTCGCGGAGAAACAGGAAGAGGCGGAGAAACAGGACTGTGAGCTGAAAGCCTTCTACAGGCTGCTGAAAAAACTGAGGGACAGATTTCCGGAGCTGCCGGTATGCATCTGCGGGGACAGCCTGTATGCCTGTGGCCGTTTCTTCACGGAATGCGGGAACGCAGGCTGCAGTTACCTGCTGCGTTTCAAAGAGGGAAGGATACCCGCTGTTTATGGGGAATACAGGAAACTAAAGGACCTGGAAAGGAACTACCAGGAGGAGGAATACCTGGTACCGGGAAAGAAAAAAGGGCAGGGCAAAAAGGAATGGGAAGAAAAAAAGGTGTGGCATGACTATGTGACAGGGATTGCGTATGAAGGGCATCAGGTCAATTTCATAGAGAGAGGGGAAAGCGGGGAGGGAAAATACCCGTTCTATTTCCTGACGGACCTGCCGGTAACGAAAAGGAATGTAAAAGAGCTGGCGGAAGCCGGGAGAAGAAGGTGGGCGATCGAGAATGAAGGGTCCAATACCCAGAAAAGACATGGATACAACCTGGAACACCGGTTCAGCCACAACTACCAGGCGTGGAAGAACCATTATTACCTGATACAGATAGGCCACATGATCTCCCAGATCATAGAGGCGTGGGAGAAATTATGGGAAAAAGTGAAGCAGAGCAGGGAACAGAAGCACAGGAGGCTGCTGGAAGCCTGGAAGCAGGAGCGGCTGAAAGAATGCATGGCAAAAGAGAAGTTTCAGATTAGGTTTGAATGGTGAGGGCTGAAAGGAGGTGAGGAGAGGAATAAAAGCGACAACAGAACAGCGGAATATGCGGACAGGCTGGGAAACTATTGCATTTTTAAAAAAGGGAGCGAAGGACGACTGAAAAAAGAATAGAAATTCTGGCTTAGATAACTATAAAAAAGTTTACTCGTCAGAGCTGGAAATTATTTATACCTCTTGCAAAGCAGAGGGTATCATGCTATAATAAAAAATGGTGCAAGTAAAACTTTCACCGAGCGCTTGATATAAGAAGACACGTATGCCGATTCGGTGATGGTGCCGGGAATTTTTTAACGTTCTGAACGGTTTGGGAACGGGAGTTTTCCGTTTTCAACAGAAGACAGGAAGTGAAGATTACTGGTAGTCATCGGAGTCCGCCGGATTTTAACGCGAGTCCGGTTGGTGCATCGAGGGTTGCACTGACGGTTATACGGAAGAAATTAACCAAACGGAGGTAGAAAAAATGAGCGTTATTTCTATGAAACAGCTGTTGGAAGCAGGCGTCCATTTCGGACATCAGACCAGAAGATGGAACCCCAAAATGGCTCCCTACATTTTTACCGAGAGAAACGGTATCCACATTATTGATCTGCAGAAGTCTGTGGGCAAGGTGGACGAGGCTTACAGGGCGGTCTCTGAGATTGCGGCACAGGGCGGTACCATTCTCTTTGTGGGAACTAAGAAGCAGGCACAGGATGCCGTGAAGACCGAAGCGGAGCGTTGCGGCATGTATTATGTGAACGAGAGATGGCTGGGTGGTATGCTTACCAATTTTAAGACGATTCAGTCTCGTATCGGCAGACTTCATGCGATTGAGAAGATGTCTGAAGACGGAACATTTGATGTTCTTCCTAAGAAGGAAGTTATCAAACTGAAGAAAGAGTGGGAGAAGCTGGAAAAGAACCTGGGGGGTATCAGGAATATGAGCAGAGTTCCCGATGCAATTTTTGTAGTAGATCCCAAGAAAGAGAGAATTTGCGTGCAGGAGGCGCATGCACTTGGCATTACTCTGATCGGTATCGGCGATACCAACTGTGATCCGGAGGAACTTGATTATATCATTCCGGGTAACGATGATGCAATCCGTGCAGTAAAACTGATTGTCTCTAAGATGGCAGATGCTGTAATTGAGGCAAATCAGGGTGAAGCCGTTTATACGGAGGCAGATGTGGCGGCGGAAGATATTGAAGAAGTAGCAGAGAAGGAAAATGCATAAGTAACAGCAGATGTGAGTTTTTTCATATATTTAATAAGAGTTAGGAGGATAAAGTAAATGGCAGCAATTACAGCGGCTATGGTTAAGGAACTGCGTGAACAGACCGGCGCCGGTATGACAGATTGTAAGAAGGCTCTGAGTGAGACCGATGGAAATATGGAAGAGGCTGTGGAGATCCTGCGCAAAAAGGGACAGGCTAAGGCAGTGAAGAAGGAGAGCAGAATTGCGGCAGAGGGGATCTGTTGCATTGCTTCCGATGGAGATACAAAGGCGGCAGTGGTAGAAGTAAATTCCGAAACTGACTTTGTGGCAAAGAATGAGACTTTCCAGGAGTTCGTGAAGGCTGTTGCAGAACAGGCTGTTTGCTCTTCTGCGGACAATGTGGATGCATTGTTGGAAGAGGCATGGAGTGAGGATGCTTCCAAGACGGTAAAGGAAGCATTGGTTGATAAGATTGCAGTAATCGGTGAAAAGCTGAACATCAGAAGATTCGAGCGTGTGGAAGCTTCCGAGGGTTGTGTTGCCACTTATGTACATGGCGGTGGAAGAATCGGCGTCATAGTGGAAGCAAAAACCAGTGTAGTAAATGACAGTGTAAAGGAAGCGCTGACAAACTTAGCAATGCAGGTTGCTGCGTTGAATCCCAAATATGTGGCAACAGGCGATGTATCCGAGGAATATAAGGCACACGAAAAGGAGATTATTGCTGCCCAGATTGAGCAGGATCCGAAGATGGCGGGCAAGCCTGAGAAAGTCATCGAGGGTGCTATTAACGGCCGTCTGAATAAGGAACTTAAGGAAGTATGCTTGTTAGAGCAGGTATATGTGAAGGCTGAGGACGGGAAGCAGACCGTTGCGCAGTATGTTGCGCAGGTAGCGAAAGAGAACAATGCCGAACTGAGCATCAGCAGGTTCGTCCGTTTTGAGACCGGTGAAGGCCTGGAGAAGAAGAACGAGGACTTTGCTGCTGAGGTGGCTGCGCAGATGGGAATGTAATTCCAATTTCATAAGATTAAGCAGAACGCTGGAAACCCGCATGGTTCCAGCGTTTTTTGGTTTGCGCGCCATGGGCGCGCTCTAACGGGTGAAAGTCCCGAACACGC
>CAJULV010000036.1 GCA_910587555.1 uncultured Acetatifactor sp. | reverse complement strand
AACACTGGGGTTACAGCGATTCTTTGTCTACACAACTGTTAAAAACAGGATTATACCAATTTTCAGAAACTGGGGCAATGATATTTTCAAAAAAACAGAACCTGCACAGAGAATTTCGTCGGACACAAGCGGAACGATCAGCAGTATGCCGAGAATCCAAAAGCGGTACCGCCCCGTCAGCTGCCGCAGCCACGCCAGCTGCCTTTGCTCTTTCTTCCCCCTTGAAATACGATTTGCAATCAGAGAAGATAAGGAATACATAATCGCCAATCCCAGAACGGAACCTGTGACCCCGAGGAAAAAGGCCCCCAGGCTGCCGATCTGTCCGGTTCCCCACAGTACCACTGCCGTTTCCGGCACCGGAACACATATGGGAAGCAGCACGCAGGTAAGAAAATAGACACACCACATAACATCACCTCCTGCTATTGGTTCATACCGCATCATCCGCGGAAATCTGCCCGGCATGGCAGGATTTTAGTTTCATGTGCAGCACATATGCCGGGGGGAGATTTCGCCAGACCCGCACAATCCTCTGGATATTGAAATATTGTTCCAGAAAGCTTTTCCGCAGCAGTGTATACTGAAATGTAGTAAACACACCTTCTGTTCCCATGGCCTTTTGCGTCTGCGACAGTATTCTGCGGGACACCTGCCGGGGAAGAGACGTAAACGGCAGACCGGAAATGATATAATCCGCATGTAAAAACCCCTGTTCTCTTAAGTAACCGCATACATTTCCGGCATCTCCATGGATCAGCACCACTCCCGGCATTCCATGGAACTGTTTCCGCAGCATTTCGTAGAAACGGTCATTCTGTTCAATCACGATATAAGTCGTATCCCGCCGCTTTCCTGCCGCCACCTCTCTGGTAAATACGCCTGTCCCTGCACCGTATTCCACAATGCAGCGCGCTTTATCGAAATCAATAGAAGCCGTCATGGCCGCCGCCAGATGCCTGCTGCTGGGTGCAATGGCTCCGATCGTGTCCGGAGCACTGATGTATTCTCTTAAAAACTGCCACATAAGATGTTCCTCCTTAATTTAAATCGCATAGCGATAGCACGAAACCTTTGCGACTTTCCTGTCATGGAAATTATCTTTCAAAAGCACTGACATTTCTTAACTGGACTTATATAAATTCAGCGTGCTATGCTGTCATTTGATGCTTTCAGTATAAAGAGGAAGTATAAAGAGAAAACCATAAGAACCATAAAGATTTCTTTAGATCTTCCTGCTCCGACAGCAAAAATCCCAACCAAAGAAGCAGGATAATCCAAACACGCTCCTATTCAGTCCTTGACAATGCCTGCGGAATGATATATAATATATGTTATATAACAATAATTATATAAAGGCAGGAAATCAAAATGCCGCCGAAAGCAAAGATTACAAGAGATATGATTATTGACGCCGGGTTTGAAATCGCCCGGGAAGAAGGGGCGGAAAACATCAATGCAAGGACAGTGTCAAAAAAGCTGAACTGTTCCACGCAGCCGGTGATGTACCATTTTGCAACGATTGAGGAACTGAAAAGAGTGGTCTATGAAAAAACAGACAGGTACCATACCGGCTATCTGATGAAAGCTGACCCGCAGGCGGAAGATTTCATGCTCGCCATAGGGCTGAACTATATCCGTTTTGCCATTGAGGAGCCCCATCTGTTCCGCTTTCTGTTTCAATCCGGGTATGCAGCGGAGAACAGTCTGCTTGAAATGATCGACTCCCGGGAACTGAAACCCATTCTTGCTGCCATGCAGGAAGCCACCGGGATGAAGGAAACCCAAATGAAAGAAGTGTTTTTAACGATTGCATTATTTGCCCACGGCTACGCCAGTCTCATCGCAAATAATTCGTTTGCGTTTGACGAAACCGTTGTTTCCGCTCATCTGGAACGGGCGTACCGGGGGGCAGTCTCGGCATCACAGAAGGGCGAAGTGTGAAAGCAGACTTTTAACTTCTCATCGGTATTGCGCAGAGCGAACAAAGAGATATAACTGTGAAAGCAGACTTTCATATTCTGATTGCTTTTGCGCCAAAGCGCACAAAAAACTGCATTTTTCATTTCTATTTGAGCCGTCAAAGGCGGCAGGGGGGGATTCACATGACAAAGTGGTTGGATGATTTGTTTGAAAAGAATGAACTTACTTTTGCGTTGGTATGGATTGGCATTTATTGTACTTTAAACTCACTGGCCAATCCCCTGTCGGATGCCATAGGTATCCACAGTTCTGCGTCTCTTATATGCAATTCCCTTCTCACAGTCATGCTGTTTCTGTGGCTTCGGAAAAAGGGCCTGACAAAGTACTATGGATTATGCCGCCCCCATTCTCCGGCAGGAAGGTTTCTCTGGTATCTCCCGCTGCTGCCGTTCATGTCCCACAACCTCTGGTTTGGAATTGCCGTAAATTATCCGGCAGCGGACACAGCCTGTCATATCCTAAGCATGCTCTGAGTGGGCTTTCTGGAAGAAGTCATTTTCAGAGGCTTTTTATTCAAGGCCCTGGCAAAAGAGAATGTAAAAACGGCAGTCCTCATCTCCAGTGTCACTTTTGGTCTGGGGCATATCCTGAATTTGTTCAACGGCAGCGGAATGGATATAACGGCCAATCTCTGGCAGATCGTGAGCTCCATTGCCTGCGGTTTCCTTTTTGTGATTATTTTCTATGGCGGGGGCAGTCTGCTTCCCTGTATTGCTGCCCATTCGGTCAATAATGCCGTCAGCGTTTTTGCCAATGAGGCGGCGCTTACCGCAGAAAAACGCATTCTGTTCTCTGCCGTAAACTTCCTTTTGGTTGCGGCATATGCTTTTGTTCTGACAAAAACGCTTCCGAAACAGCAATCTCCAAACCCGAAAACCTGATCTCCTATTTCTCTTCCCCGATATGGACAATGATGTCTCTGTTGATCCGCATCAGAAAATAGGTACTCAAACTCAAGCTCACCAGTTCCGCAATGGGGAAGGCCCACCCTGTAAATCCCTGCAATGAGTTTTTTCATTCCAATCTTAATCATCCCCCACCTCGTCTGCTAACGGTTCGATACTGCCTTCGTGTACTGCATCATTTTCACCGTTACATAAACTGCAACCAGCAGTTCCGTAACCGGCATAGCAAACCAGATCGCATCCGCTCCTGCCACAACCGGGAGAATACAGATCAATACCCCGCTGACCACAGCACCCCTGGAAACAGAAACAATAAAGGAAGCCATAGGTCTCATCAAAGCCTGAAAGTAATAAGTAGAAAAAATATTAAAGGGAAGCAGCAGGAAAGAAATGCCATAGCTGCAGATAATATCCGGAGCAATAGCCAGAATCTCCTCTGTCGGCGTCATAAAAATACGGACAAAAAGATTCGGGGCAAAAACAGCCAGCGCAGTCCAGACCATTCCAAACACTGCCGCTGTCCCTAACGCATACTTCAAAATCTGTGAAATACGTTTCCCTTTTCCAGCACCAAAATTCGCAGAAAGCATCGGCTGGGATGCCTGCCCAATACTGTAAGCACAACACTGGACAAAGGTGCTTATATTGATAATAATACCGTAAACCGCCAATGCGTCCGTCCCCAGATACTTTAAAATCTGTCTGTTAAACAGCATTGTAAGGATTCCCATCGCCACATCAATAAAAAAAGTGGAAAATCCTGTTATACAAATAGATTTGAGAATAAAAAACAGTTTCACAGGCTTCTCAAATCTTAACGTATTCTTTTTACCAGGAAAATGAGTCAGCATGACCAACAGGGAAAGGACAGAACCAATCGCAGTTGCAAGCCCTGCCCCCATAATTCCCATATTTAGAGTAAAAACAAAAAAATAATCTCCGAACACATTAAAAATCCCACCAAATAAAACCGCCTTCGTAGCAAGGGTCGGATTCCCGTCATTACGCAGGAAAGCTGACAGAAGCTGTGTAAAAAGGAAGCTCGGCACTACGAATTTAACCGGAAACAGATAACTCTTTGCCAGAGGAAGCAGTGTTTCTTCCGCCCCGAACAGACGCAATAGTTCCCCGTCAAAAAAGATCACCGCCAACCATGCAACAACCGCCAAAGCTGTTGCCCCGATAAGTGCGGCAGTAAAATATTCATTAGATTTTTTACGATTGTGTTCAGACTCCCCCCGTAAGGTAGTAAAAAGGACAGAGCCGCCGATTCCCATAAGAAGTCCCAGGCTGTATATAATATTCCAGACAGGGGCAACCACCGCCAATGCTGCCGTACCCTCCGGTCCTTGATACTGCCCTACCATAGCCATGTCCACCACACCATAAATGGACGAAATCAACGCACTTCCGAATGCGGCCGTCAAATATCTAAAATACATTGGTTTTATTTTACTTGTAAGCAAATCCATCTTCTTCTCTTCCTCCGCTTTTTTATTTCCTGAAAGTAAAAAAAGCTGGATAAAGAACAGACTTTTCAATCTGCGCCTTATCCAGCGTATTACTTCCAACGAGTAATATGCCCTCCGAGCAATTCACCCGTATTATATAAAAAATATAATTATTTGTCAAGTAGATCAATACCTATGCAGCAGAGACTATAACAGGCAGGCATCTGCCTGACCATATCGCTGCGGCGATCAGTCCTCCGATGATGACTCTAATATATATACTTTTTTAATCTTTTTCAAAGCTGCACATCCCTTATAACCTTGCTATATTCCTCATAAAGACAGCCGCTGAAATGCTCCAATGCTGAAATAAACTCCGGCGTAAACTGCTCCACTGTATCTTTCATCGCCCTCTCTTCCGCAGCATAAATACTGCTCATCAGTTTATCCGCATAAATTCTACCTTTTTCCGTAAGCATAATACAGCAATCCCCAAACCCGAAGACCTGATCTCCTATTTCTCTTCCCCGATATGGACAATGATGTCTCTGTTGATCCGCATCAGGAAATAGGTGCTTAGACTCAAGCTCACCAGTTCCGCAATGGGGAAGGCCCACCAGATCAGATTCACATTGCCGCTAAGGGAGAACAGCCACGCCACAGGCAAAAGCACACAGAGCTGCCTGGCGATGGATACCAACATACTGTATACGCCGTTTCCCAGGGCCTGAAATACGCTTCCCACCACAATACAGTACCCTGCAAAGCAGAAACTCAAACAGATAATCCGCAGGGCGGGAATTCCGATCACCAGAAGGTCCGACGACGCCTCCGCGTCAAACAGCCCGATAAGCCAGGCCGGAAACAGCTCCATCACCGCCAGACCTGCCAGCATGATACCCACCGCATACTTGATGCTGCTCTTCATGGTCCGCACCACCCGCTCTTTGCTGCCCGCGCCGAAATTGTAGGCAATGATGGGCACCATGCCGCTGTTCAGGCCGAACACAGGCATAAAGATAAAGCTCTGAAGCTTAAAGTAAATCCCGAATACGGTTTGGGCCGTGCCGAAGGCCTCCAGAATCAGGTTCATGCCGTAGGTCATCACAGAGCCGATGGCCTGCATAATAATAGAAGGAATGCCCACCCTGTAAATCCCTGCAATGAGTTTTTTATCCGGCCTGAATCCCCGGAAAGACAGATGAATCTCCCGGTTTACTTTCACATTAAACACAATGGCCAGTACCGCAGCGGCGATCTGCCCCAGTACCGTGGCTGCGGCCGCCCCCGCCACCCCCATTTCCGGCATTCCGAAATACCCGAAAATCAGAATGGGGTCCATAATCAGGTTGATGATCGCCCCCACACCCTGGGTAATCATGGCGTAGAAAGTCCTGCCTGTGGACTGCAGAAGACGCTCAAACGTAACCTGCATAAAGATACCGATGCCCGCGGTGCAGCAGATGGTCAGGTAAGTGGTTCCATACTCCCGCACCTGCTCAATGGCGGTCTGACTGGCAAAAAAGGGACGGCTTGCGAAAATGCCCACCAGGGCAAATACCACATAGCTCATCAGTTCCACAAAAACCCCGTTGGCCGCAATGGTATTGGCCTTCTGGTATTCCTTCTCCCCCAGGGTTTTGGACAGGAAGGCATTGATTCCCACCGCGGTGCCCACGGACACGGCAATCATCAAACTCTGGATGGGAAATGCCAGAGATACGGCCCGAAGGGCATATTCGTTGATTCTGGACACAAAAATGCTGTCCACAATATTGTAAAGCGCCTGCACAAGCATGGAAATCATCATGGGCAGGGACATGGACAGCAAAAGCCTGTCTATGGGCATGACCCCCATTTTATTTTCCTGTGGTATGGTTTGATTCTCCATTGGTTTCTCCTCTCTCTTTCCGGGAAAGCGTTCCGCTTTTGAAAGACAGCAGTCCGGCGCAGAATGAAAACTTTTCGAATGTCATCTGCGGGAATAATTTCATCCATTCGTCTGCTGCAAAATAATATTCCTCATCGTCCCATTCCTGGCCGATCCATGCGCTGCACCGCTCCATCTCTGCGCGTGTTTCAAATGCCACATCCCCGATGTAGAGGCATCCGCCCTCACGCAGCAGGGACAGCAGATTTTCGATCAGTCCGGCCTTCTCCCCATCGGTCAGATGGTGCAGGGAATATGTGGCAATGATGGCATCGTATCGGTTCCGTTTCAGTTCCTCCGCCAGTCCCTTTGAAAAATCTCCCTGGTACAGCGCCGCTTCCGGCATTTTTTCCTTTGCCAGTTCCATCATTTTCCCCGAGAAATCCTGCCCCCAAATATGGCAGCCCTGACTGTACAGTTTCCTGGTCAGGGTTCCGGTGCCAAAGCCGATGTCAAGAACGGAATCACATTGATCTGTCAACACTCTGTTGTATATTTCGTTCAATATCTGTTTATAGCCTGCAAAGGGATAGGTGCCCTCCTCGTCTGAAAGGCCCACGCTCTCGTCATATCCATCCGCCCACAGGTCAAATCCTTTTTGATTCAGCATCTTATTCTCCTTTTCCCGGCTTCCGGTCCTGCCCCCGGGCCGATTCCGGAACGCTGTTTCCCAAGTATTGCCGGTTCAAATATTCCGCAATTCCGTCTTCTTCGTTGCTGCCGATGACCAGATCCGCTTTTTCCTTCACTGCATCCACCGCATTCCCCATGGCAATGCCTCTACCGCACAGGGCCAGCATTCCCATATCCGCATAATCATCCCCGAAGGCCACGATTTCCTCTGTCCCAATTCCCCATGCAGCGCATATTTTCAAAATCGCCTGCTCTTTTGTAGCCGCCTCTTTTGTAAATTTATACCAGTATCCATCTGAAAAACGGACACAGTCGCACTCATCCAGAAGTCCTGAAAGCCGTCTTGCCTGTTCTTCTTCAAAGATCTCCACGCACATCTTCAGGGAAGGCTCTTCAAAATCTTTAAAATCCGTATAAATACTGTTCCCCCAATCAGGGTACTGTTTCTTCGGATCAACCCGATAATTCCAGTAGTGGGAATTCATGGTATCAATGGTAATCTCACAGTCAGGCCCGCATACTTCCCTGGCAAGCTCAATCATCCGTTTCGTCTCTTCCCCGGAAAACTCGGCCCTGTACAGGCAGCGGCCATCATATTTCACCACTGCCCCACCGCTGGCAATCAACAGGTCCGGAGCCAGTTCCTCCAGAAAAGACAGGACATTCTGTTCCCCCCTGGACGTAGCCACACCGATCCGCATGCCCTTTTCCCGGCAATCCCGCACTGCTTTCAGCACAGCCGGAGATATGGTTTTGTCATTGCGCAGCAAAGTACCGTCCAGATCAAATAAAAGAAGCCTGCAGCCATAACCGCCTTCCCACTCCTCTTTTGTCAGCAGATTCACCTCATGCTCGTGGACGGTTCCGATTTTGGTCTCAAACTGACCATATGCGTAATGTCTGAACCCGCACTTCTCCTGTACCCGGGCCGACTGTCCGTTTGACAGAAAATGCCCGCAGAATATCACATCCAGTCCCACATCCTGAAAAAGGTAGCGTATCGCCGCCTGCACTGCCTCCGCCATCAGTCCCCGTCCCCAATAATCTTTCGACAAAACATAGCCGATTTCCCGGCATTTCTTTTCCCCGAATTCCGGGTACCTCTCCTCGTTGTATCTTTCAATGCCCAGAGAACCGATCACCTTTCCCTGATATTCCAGGGCAAAGGTTTTCTTCCCTTCCATAAACCGCCCCAGAATTTCCCTGGATTCCTCTCTATTTTCATGGGGCTTCCAACCTGCCATCTGTCCCACACCGTCCACGGAGGCATACTCATAGAAATCCTCCAGATCTGTCTCCCTCCATGGACGGAGCGTGAGCCTGGCAGTCCGCAGGGTTACGGCGCTTATATCAATTTCCGCATTCATAGCAGCTTCCTTTCTTTGTATTTTTCTTTCCATTGTTCTATCTATATTTTTTTCTATCTATATTTTTTATTTCTATATTTCTTATTTCTATATTTCTTTCTGTTTCTCCCTCTGTCTCCTGTGGGTATTCCTTCCGAAACTTCCCTGCATGCCAATGCTCCGCCGCAAATCAAAAGGCAGGCCATCAAGAGAATTACCCGGGAGATTAGAAGATGCATACAACTGAAAGGAACAGAGCCGTGACTGCCAGAGACATGCAGATTGGCCCACAACTGTCTGTGGTGACGGAATGGCACAGGGACTTTTACCGTAAACGGCTCTGTTCCTTATCTGTACGGCAAGCTGCCAGGGGCAAAACCCCCCGGTATCCCGGCTCAAGGCTCTGACATCACGATTTTCTCCGGAGTGATGGGCAGTTCCCTGTGCCAGACCCCTGTGGCCCGGTAAATGGCGTGGGCAATGGCCGGAGCAGGGGTGTTGATCACAATCTCCCCGATGGATTTGGCGCCGAAAGGTCCGGTAGGCTCATAGCTGTGTTCAAATTCCACCTTCAGCCGTCCCATGTCCAGACGGGTGGGCAGCCTATACTGCAGGAAAGAGGATTCCCCGGGACAGCCCCTTTTGTCAAAATGAATATCCTCAAACAGGGTGTGGCCGATTCCCTGAACAATGCCCCCTTCCGCCTGAATCCGGGCAAGGGCGGGGTTGATGGGAATGCCGCAGTCTACTACCGCCATATAGTCCAGTACGGTTACCTGGCCTGTCTGCCTGTCCAATTCGATTTCCACCATTCCCACCATATAGGGAGGCGGGGACACCGGGGAAGAATGGGTGGCGGTTGCCTCCGCGGCCTCTCCCCCAAAGCACTGGGTTCTGTAGGCGATATCCGTCAGGCTTACCTCCTGGTCCGCCCCTATCCGGCGGACTCTGTCTCTCTCAAAAACCACTTCCTCCGGGCTGCAGTCCATCATCTGCGCCGCTATGTGACAAATCCGCCTCTTCAAATCCCCGCAGGCCTTCTCCACGGCCTTGCCGGTAATGTAAGTGGTGGAGGAGGCGTAGGAGCCGGAATCATAGGGGGAGGCATCCGTATCCGCGCCGAACACGGCCACATCCTCCACATCGCATTCCATGCATTCCGCCGCCATCTGGGCCAGAATGGTGTCGCATCCCGTGCCCATATCCGCTGCCCCGATGAGCAGTTGATAGCTGCCGTCCTCCCCCAGTTTCACCGTGGCGGAGCCAACGTCAACATTGGAGATGCAGGAGCCCTGCATGGCCATTGCCACACCCGCCGCCCGGACTTTGCCGCCGCCCATCTCCCGCACCGGGTATTTCTCCTCCCAGTGAAACATCTTTCTGCAATGCTCCATGCAGCGGTCTAACGCACAGGCATTGGCGGTTTCATGATAATAGGCAGGCATCACCATGCCCTCCCGCACCATATTCCTGTCCCGGATCACCGTGGGGTCCATGCCCAGCTTCTCCGCCAGTTCGTTCACTGCGGATTCCAGGGCAAAAATTCCCTGGGTGGCGCCGTATCCCCGATAGGCGCCTGCCGCCATGGTATTGGTATAAACCACATCATAGCCGAAACGGTACGCTTCCAGGCCGCCGGTGTACAGGGGAATGGATTTATGTCCGGACAGTCCCACCGTGGTAGGCCCGTGCTCGCCGTAGGCGCCGGAATTGGACAGGGTATAGAGGTCCAAAGCCCGAATCCTGCCGTCCCTGTCCGCTCCCAGGCGCACCCGAATCTCCATCTCATGCCGGGGAGAGCCTGCAGTCTGTGCCTCCTCCCTGGTATAAATCAGCTTTGCCGCCTTTCCGGTTTTCAGGGTCACAAAGGCGGGATAGACTTCACACACCGCCGTCTGTTTTGCGCCGAAACCGCCTCCGATCCTGGGCTTCTCCACCCGTATCCTGCTCTTGGGAATCCCCAGGGCCCTGGACAGAATCCGCCTGCAGTGAAACACAATCTGGGTGGATGTGACCACATGGAGCCGCCCATAGCGGTCAAAATCCGTATAGGTCCGAAAGGTCTCCATCATGGCCTGGTTAAAGGCTTTTGTGTGAAAGGTGCGGTCTATCCGGATTTCGCAGTCCGCCATCACGGAGTCCACATCCCCCTGGGATTCCGCCCCGCTGGCCACCAGATTCCGCCGGTTGGAGCCGCCCACCTCACAGGGAGGGAACCAATCCTCCTCGGGATGCACCAGTACAGGATTGTCCTTTGCCTTTCGGAAATCCAGAACCGGCTCCAGTACCTCATAGCTGACCTTGATCAGCTTCATGGCCTTGTCCGCCGCCTTCTCCGTCTCCGCCGCAATGATGGCCACCACATCCCCCGCAAACCGCACATGGCGGTCAATGATCAGCCTGTCGTAGGGGGAGGGTTCCGGATAGGTCTGTCCCGCAATGGCAAACCGGGTCTGGGGTACATCCTCCCAGGTATAGACAGCCTCCACCCCGGGCACCTTCCTTGCAGTCTCGGTGTTGATTTCCCGCACAATGGCATTGGGATAGGGGCTGCGCAGCAGTTTCACCGCCAGGGCCTCCCGGGGCGTGATGTCGTCCATGTACACCGGTTTTCCCAACAGCAGCTGCATGGCGTCCTTCTTGCGGACGGACTTGTTGACGGATTGATATTGGGGCGCCTCTGCTGTGTTCCGGTCTGCATTTCGGAAATTCTCACCTGATTTATCGTGTATTGTGCCAATCGTTTCATTCCTGGGTGTTGTTTCTCTGTGTTCCATACTGACCTCCATGGGTTGGTTTCCGGGGGGTTCTGTAAATCTCGGTTTCTCCTATTCCCGAAAACTTCTTCAATGTAAAAACCCGAATTATTTTGCCAACAGGGACAAAACCCTGGGCCTGGCCCCTTTTACATACTTAAATTCCAGGGCAAATCTGATAATTTCCGGAAAATAATATTTCTTATCTGACATAATAAAATAGCCCTGGTTCTCTAATCTGGCAATCTCTTCTCCTGTCAGGCTGATCTTGTCCAAAGTAAGCGGCAATACTTTCTCTTCTTCCGGCATATCTTCAAATTTTTTTAATATTTGATAAACCGCTTTCATCTCGTCTCTGATCTCCTTATACTTTTCCCTGGAGCAGCCCGGAATAGCCTCCCTGATCTGTTTCGGCATAATATATCTGTCCTCGTACGGCGGCTTTCCTTCCGGAAATGTACTGGTAGCAAACTGCAAAAAGCGTACAATGTCCCTTGCCTGTAACTGGTTTGTAAAATCAGAAAGCGCCGCAATAATCCATTTTGCCGAATTTGCCTCTCTGGAATCGTATCTTCCCAACTTTTTCCCCCACAGTTTTTCCAGATGTTCTTC
Source organism: uncultured Acetatifactor sp. (assembly GCA_910587555.1). Lineage (GTDB taxonomy): Bacteria > Bacillota > Clostridia > Lachnospirales > Lachnospiraceae > Acetatifactor. The sequence goes on along the minus strand of CAJULV010000036.1, from coordinate 29,377 downwards.
CAACACTTCCCTGCTGGCTTTCAAAATATCAACATTCTCTCCCAGAGCAGGAGCCGCCTGCCTCGCAATCCACAATGCCAGGCGAAGCGCTTCCGACGGTGACCATTTCAATTCATATTTGTGATACTGATTTTGAAACTGCTCAAAATTAATCTCAATTGCCTCTTCCGCCATATCCTTTCTGGCAAAAATAACAATCCCTATATTTTCAAAACGGAGATTCCGTAATGTATTTACTACATTCTGACACAAAGCCCGAATTGCAAATCTCCAGGTCTTCTGTGTCTGTATCTGCACATCCATGAAAAGGTCTTCCAGTCCGTCCACAATGAAAAGAATTCTTTTGTGTTTTCTCTCCAGATATTGATCCAGTTCGGATAAATCGCTGTAACCGCCGCCCACCATATCCAACATCAGCCTTTGCCATATTTCCATCCATTCTGTCAGGGATGTCTCTTTTTCGGCATAAGAAGCCAGTTTATTGTAATTACAGTCAACAATATCCGGTCTGATGTTCATTTCTTCAAAAGTATGATTGCAGTTTACAATACATTCCTGTACCATAGGATGCAGCTTTTTCATATTCAATGAACAGACCAGGGGTAGAATTAATGTTCTCTCCCTGTCTCTTTCACCTGGCGTCTCTACGCCGTTCACAAAATTTTCCCAGGTTCTTTTTGAAAGCAGCTGTTTATAGATATAAGTTTTTCCGGATCCCTTTGCACCCAATACCACCAGCTGCGGAACCGTTTCCTTATACTCCCGCACAATCTCCCGTATCGACGTTGTTGCCAGCATATTGGAGGATGAACTCCCTTCAGCTGTGATCTCCATGGTGGTAATCTCATGCAGCCGGCTTATGGTATCCTTCATATTCTCCAGGGAAAGCGGCTTCTCTCCCGTACCGTCAGCCTTCGTATCGGTTTTCAGCATGCTGCCCGCAATTTTTGCCATAACATCGGAAAGTACCTTTCCCTTCAGCAAAGCACATATTTCCTGAAAATCCCCCAGTGAAGCAAACGCCGAGTCAAAAGGTACCCTGTAGAGATAATCTTCTCTTAATACATTCATGTTTTCCGGGTCAAAATCCTGTTCCAGGCTTTCTGCCAACTCATCTTCCAGATTCCCCACCTTATCATCCTCCATGTCTCTGGGAATCATGGTCAGCAGGAGTTTGGAATTCAAATGTCCGTCCTTCACCTTCCGCTGTATCTCTTCCAGTATAAGTTTCGTTCCTTTTATTGACTGCATGGACGTGGAAGAAATAAAAAACTTGTTCACACGGGCATCAAATAAAAACGGCGCGGAAAATTCCGTAACCCCGGCCCTCAAATCTACCAAAACAAGGTCTGCCCCTAGGGAGGCCCCCAACCTGGAAAGAAATTCCGTAATGACATATTTATCCTTCTGTACAGAAATGATTTTCTCCGGACTTGAATAGATATTCAGCATTTGAGATTTTTCTCTATATACCGGAAGAAAATAGTGCTCCACCTCCAGTTTTTCCGTCATCACCTTAATCACATTGGTCTTCACAAGCCCGGCAACCCTGTCGACAAAGTTCTCGTTCAGAGAATTAAAATGAAGCAATTCCAACACGTCGAAATAACTGATTTTCTCATTGCTTTTCCCCTGTCCCAACATCCAGGTCAGACCCGGAGCCTCCAAATCCACATCAACAATCAGTACCTTTCTCTGATTTCCATGCGCCTGTGATATCTCCCTTACCAGAGAAATCAGGGCCAATGTCCTCCCCACACCGCCTTTATAGGAATGGAATACCGTAAGCGGACTCCCCGCTAATTCTTCCTGCTTTGTCGTTTCTTCCTTCGTAAACATGTCCTTAAACAGCGGCGTCTTTATGGGTTCCGCCCTGTCAGATTCATCGCCCTCTTCATAAATGACATCCAATTGTTTTTGGTCAAATTCTACCATAACCTTACCGTTCATGTAGAATTTCCCGAAAATTTTTATAAATGTCTCTTCGTTTTCCTCTTTGTTAGTTCTCTCCGGATCAATATTGATGACAATTTCGTCGCTGTATACATCAACCCTGTTCCACCACAGGGGCCACCAACTCCGCCTTTTCCTGAATTCAACCTCAACATCATACCATGTAAACAGACGCATCACTATTCTCCTATAATTTTGTATGAATCCATTCCGCTATCTTCACCAATACCTTTTCTGCTTTTTCCTCCTCGTCGCCCTCCGCCAGGGCGGCGCCATACATCCAAAGCTCATTAAATTTATCCGGCGAAGCATAACCCCCTCTTTTTAAGGGAATTTTTTTAAGACAATAACTGCTGTGGGGATTCAGTTTTTTAAGCATTGCGCTTACATTATGCCCTGTCAGTTCCTTTTTCTCACTGCCGCAGCATTCCACAAAATCCTCATATGTATCTTTTCCCAAATCCTTCATCAACAGACTTTTCAAACCGCATTCCACGGAATAGAATAAAAGCAGTCTTCGTGATTTTTCACTGCCTGTGGTTTGTTTATACATTTTATAATGTCTTCGGTAACTGTCCTGAAATTCCCTCCTTGTAACATTTATCCGACTGCTCATCCCCCTGTCCTTTCCCCGCTTTATCCCCAATTTAAAGTCTCTGTTTCTTAATCACACCCCTGGTTCTCTGGGTCCTGCGCCTTCTCCCGCCTGTCCAGATAATTGCGGATTCCCCGAAGCTGTCCCTCATAGCCGGAGCAGCGGCACAGGTTTCCCGCCAGATAGGCCCGGATTTCATCGTCTGTGGGATTGGGCTTCTCCCGAAGCAGTGCAATGGTGTTCATCACAAATCCCGGATTGCAGAATCCGCACTGGTCTGCCCCCTGGTCCGCGATAAAGCCCACAAAATCCTGCGCCTCCTCCTGCAGTCCCTCCAAAGTCCACACCTCCGCGCCGTTGACCCTGGCCGCCAGAACGGAGCAGGACAGAACCGGCTTTCCATCCATCAGCACGGTGCACAGGCCGCAATTGGAGGTTTCACATCCCCGCTTCACACTGTAGCAGCCGTGCTCCCGCAGAAAATCAATCAACAGCAGGTCCGCCTCTACGGAAGCGGATACCTTTTTCCCGTTCAGTTTTATGTTAATTTCCATTCATCTTCCCTCCCAACTGCATCAGATTCCGCTCCGTGAGCACTTGAATCAAATGGGTGCGGTAGGCGGCGCTCCCCCGGGTATTGCTGCCCACGGGAACCCTTTGGGCCACCCAGGCGGAGAAGGCCTTGCAGTTTTCCGGCCCTCCCCCGGACAGCTGCCCTTCTTCGTCCCTGACCACCACAGCCCTTCCGGGTCTGGCCCCCACCACAGCCCGGTACTCGCCCTCCACCCGGGACAGGGCACAGGTAAGCACGGGAAGGTCCGTCCTCTGGTTCCGGAAAGCCCTGTAGGCAAAGACTCCGGGTTTCTTTTTCACCATGAGACGCACCAGAATGTCCCTGTCATATTCCATGGCAGCAAACTGTTCCAGGGGAATCACGCCTCCCCTGTACAACTCCACAGAAGTCTCCAGGGACAGAAAAAAAGTCAGCACATCGGAAAAGCCGAACCGCCCCCAAATACTGCCGCCCACCGTGGCCAGGTTCCGGAACTGCACCCCCACAATATCCCGGACCGCCGCCCCGGCCGCCCCCTGGGTATATTGGTTCAGGCCCTGGTGCAGTTCTATTTCACGAAGACTTGTCATGGCGCCGATGACAAATGCGTCCTCCGTCTCCTCGATTCCGTCAAGACCCAGATCGCAGAGATCAATGACTGTATTCACATTGCCTTTTCCTGTTTTCAGCCACAGCATGCCGCCCATTACGCGGTTTGCCCTGCTCTGGTTCAATTGGTATGCCTCCTCCAGGCTTTGCGCCCTGATATACTTCTGTATCCCTATCACTACGGATTCTCCTTTTCCTTTCCTTATTGGATTGCTTTAGTGGATGCCTTTTGCCAGGCCATCAGACCATTCCCACATCTACCTTCAATAACGGAAGCACTCTTCCTGTGTCTTTACACCGATCCGGCGCAGCACCCCGGTCAGTTCCAGTGTTTTTTCGAACTCTTTTTAACCTCTCGAAAGACGGTTCAAAGGGCTCTTTCTCTGCCGGTATTTCCTCCCAACAAAACCGGTACCCCTCTCTGCGGGAATATCATGCTCCACCCAGGTCAGTCCCAAACAGAATATGCGGTAGACAGCAAATGCTATGAGAACGCCGAACATTACAGTTCCGGCCAGAAACATCACCCGCTCGTCATGAGATACCTGGGGTGGAAAAAAGCCATGCAGAAGCAGAAACCCGTCACTGGAACAAAGAAAATCACAAAAAAACTCGTAAAAAGCTAACGCAATTATAGCAGAAATCTGCCAGTCACGCAAGGGGAGCGCCATGTCGATTCAGCGTTCTATTCTGCCCATAGCTTTCGACAGAACAGCCTTTATCCTGTGTTGGACGAAAAATGCACAATAAAAGGACTGGAATACTCCAATCCTGTTTACTGCCACACCGCCTGTTCAATCCTAATCCCTGCGCGCTTCTTTTTCATAAGGAAAAGCTTCCGTCCCCCATCCGAATAACAACATCGGAGCGCTCGGCTACCGCCATATCATGCGTAATGATAATCACGGTGCAGCCATCATCATGGGCCAGGCTGCAGAAAATATCTACAATATTCCGGGAATTGGCCGAATCCAGATTTCCCGTAGGTTCGTCCGCAAGAATTATCTTACACCCCTGGGCAAGGGTCCGCGCGATGGCCACCCGCTGCTGCTCGCCCCCCGAAAGCTGTCTGGGAAAACGCCTGTCATAGGACTCCGGCAATTCTACCCTGGCCCTTGCCTCCCTGGAAGCAACTATGGCTTCCTTTTTCGGCATCTTTTTCAGGCTTAAGGGATACCGGATATTCTCCTGTACCGTAAGCAGAGGGAACAGGTTGTAATTCTGATAGATTACCGACACCACATCCCTGCGCATCCGGTTCCTGTCCCAGTCCTTGGTGGTCTTGCCGTCCACAACAATCTCCCCCTCCACAGGCAGATCCAGGCCTGCCATCAGGGAAAGCAGCGTTGTCTTTCCGGAACCGGACTTGCCAATGATCGTATATACCTTACCCCCGCTAAAATCATAAGAGACATCATTTACTGCCCTGACTGTCTGATACTTTCCCTGATAGCTGTAGGAAACCGACTTCAATGTGATACCCATCTCATTCTTCCTCCCTCATAACGGTAAGCAGATTTTTCCGAAGATAAATCCAGAGCATAACGGAAAGCCCCGCCAGATAAAAAACGGCAAACAGGCAAAGCTGATACGGCGGCTGCCATCGGAAAACCGCTCCTCCCGCAGCTATGCCGGAAACCACGCACAAAGCCTGTTCCATGGCATAAGACCCGTAAATGCCACGGTTTGTCGTTCCCAGAGTCCGAAGCAGGGCAATCTCATGCTTCCTGCTGCGGATGGTCAAAAATCCCACAACCGCACCGGCGCAGGCGGATAAGGCAAATATGGAAGCAGCCGCAATCCTGTTTACCGCCATACTATTTTTCAGATCCTGCTGCGCCTTTTCCAGCCAGGCGTCATTGATATCCAGGGCGAGATAAAATCCTTCGCTTTCGTACACGCCGGACAGCCTGGCATCCGGAACGGCAAACCATTGCCCCGCCCTTTCCCGAAGCCTCTCCAGATCCCCATTGTCTTTCAGCGTTGCGGACAGGGAATCCGCTATTGCACCCCGCATGGCGTTTTGGCAGATCTCCAGGTAGGCCTCCCATGGGCAGTAAATCGTTTTTTCCGCTTCTCCCGCATATGTGCCCGCGATCTCAAGCTCCACGTCATACTCCCTTCCCCACAAGTCTCCCGCCTCTAAATGGATTGCGAAGGAATCCTTCGGGAATTCCCTGTCCCTAAGTTCCTTCATCAATTCCTCGGAAACCAGGCACTTCAGTTCTTTCCCTGCAAAGACCCAGTCCCCCGCGCCCTCGTTCCAGAATATGGCGCATCCGTTCTCCGGCCAAAGATTGGGATCCGCCTGAAGCGCAGTAATTCCCGCAAGCGTAAATTCCCTTCCCTCCCAACTAAACTGCAGGGACCCCCTGATCTGTACGTCCCCCAGGAGATCGGCAAGCCCGTCAGGGCCGGATCCCGTGCCTTCCGTAAACAGGGAATGGATCTGGGGCGGAATATTCAGGTAATTGGACTGTTCCCCGGTCAGGTTTGTAACCGTGCAGGCCACCCTGATCTGCCGGTAAATTTCATCATAATGGCTCTGGGCGGAAAGAAGCCCCCTTTGCAGGCTGCCAAGCGCCAACGCAATCAGTCCGGAAAACAGAAAGACCGCCGCTGTGAAAAGAGGACTCCGCCTGCAACGTATCCATGTATAACCCATAGCTGTTCCTCGCTACTTTCTCTTCTTCAAACCCTTTTCCCCTGTCAGGGCCAAGGCTGCCGCCAGTAACGCTGCCAACGCCAATATCAGAAAAACTGCCACGAAAGCCACCGACATGACCATCGTATTGGCTTCCAGGGGGATTGCCACGCTTACCGATTCCATCAGCCGGGCCGTCACCTGCTTCCATGCCAGCCCGCCGCAGATCCCGCCAAGGACGGCTCCCGGAACCAGGATACAGGCGGAGCTTCCAAAGATATACCGGATCCTTTCCCGCCTGTGGGCGCCAATGGCATTCATCAGCCCCACCGTCCGCCCCTGCTGCAGCGGGAACAGGATCAGGAACAATGCCATAACCGCCCCTGCCGCGGCAACCCCGATCCAAAGGGCGCCTGCCGAGACCGACTGGTATTCTTCCAACGCGAAAACGATCTGGCTGTATCCCTGGTCTATGCAGATGTACAGATCCGGATAACCGGCTTCTTCCTGCAGCTGTTCAAATTCTTCCTTCTTTCCGTTTTGGAGCAGCATGGAATAGTAGACTCCCGAGTTGCGCATCATCATTTCACAGGAGACGGAAGACTTGGGCACAAAAATCGTATTGGGCGTAAAGCCGTAAGGATCCATGTAGTTCTGCCATGCGTTGTCCTGCCGGTACAGCCCCACAATCCGGTAGCCTTCCGTTTCCGTCAGGAAGCCCGCGCTTCTGGAATAGATTGCTGCGCTTGGAAAGGAGGTGGACAGCATATTTGTGCGCTGCGCCTGGATATTATAATCATAAGCATAGTAGCGCATGTCAATGATATCCCCTGTCTTCAGGCCATTGGACTCCGCCAGGGATTGGGACAGGATACAGACCCGGCTCCCGTCCCTTCGTTCCTGCTCCGTAAAGTCCCGGCCTTCCACAATACGGGCCTGCTCTCTGGCGAACGCCGCCTGCTGTCCCGGCTTTTCCACCGCCAGTACCGGGAAGCCGTGGTTGGTGATCTCCATTTCCTCCAGGGCCTGCCGCCAAAGGAAGCCCTCTTCCGATGCCAGATATTCCTCCGCCCCGCCCTTCAGCTTTGCCATAGTTGGAACGCAGTAGTCAGGAACATATGCTTCCGATGGGACAAGATCAATCTTGGTTGCTCCGTCCAGATCCGGAATCCTCTGGTAATGATTTCTTTTTTCCTGGGAAACAATAAAGTCCCCATTCCCATCCGGGGCGTGTGAAGCAAGGGAACTATAATCGCAGACTGTCATGAAGCAGTCCACCTTCTCGTCAAACTCTACCTCCGACAGCCCGGTACCCAACAGTTCCGCAAAGTTCTCCCCAAAAGCCTGGTATAACTCCCGCTTCTCTTTTCCCCTGACATCGGAATAGTCCATCCCATAGACCAGATAGTGCCCTCCCTCCTCCAACTGCAGGGCTTCCAACGCATCCTCGTCACAGGCCCTGACCATCAGCGCAATGGTTTTCCCCTCCGGGGACGCAAAGCCCTGCTCCAGGCCGACAGCCCGGTCTATGGTCCCTGTGCAGAACCACGAAACACTATATCGTATCTCTATTTCATCCGAATCATTAGATGAATAACGGATAATGTCGCCTTCATATGGAAGCCTTCCCACCCCGGTCAACGTCACCTCAAGAACAGCACAGCGATAAGGAATCCCATCGCTGTAGCCTTCCATGAACTCCCCTTCATCATGTTGGGAAAAATTATCCGGCACCATCTCCGGGATATAAGCAGAAAGCCCTCCGGCATATGTTTCTCCCCTGACCAAATCGGAGCGGGTGCGGATTACCTCCGATGTCCAATCCTGATATTCTTCCGGTAATGATGTATAACGCGTTCTTACACTCCCCTGTTGCTTATAGAAATAATCCTCCGCAGGCAGGGCAAGGGTATCATACCTGTCATCCAGATTTGCACGAGTCAGGGTTGTCGCATAATACTGCCCTCCGCCAATCACAAGGAGCGCTGCCGCCAGGGCACATAAGACAATACCTGAAAAACTTTTCCAGGGCTGACGTGTCATTTGTATAATCGCTCTCATAAAATCTCCCAATATCCACCAGTGCCCGGAAAGGTACCGTTCCGATTCCGCCGCCTCTCCCTCCGGTCCAGGTTCAGAACCGGAAACCACTGATATTTTGTATGTGTCACTGTAGTTTCTACAGATATATCGACAGGTATCAAAGAATTTTCCGCCTTCTCCTAAATAAGCTCACCCATGCATGCCACTTCCCACAGGTATATACGCTTCCTTTGACTTATTATGACGTTCATTCGTTGTCACCGCATATTAATGAGCATGCGCCTCAATCACAAGAAATGCCAACGGCACCAATGACGACACAAGGGAAAAAGCTAAAAAAGCTAAATTCCAACTACAAATTTATTATATCATTGTAATGTTTATATTGCAACTATTAAAAGCTTTTTGACGGGGTTGTTTCACGAATCCCTGCCAACAGCTTTGAGAAGAAAGTACCGCCTGCCGGGATCAAGGTGAAGGAAATGTCTGCCTTCTGCTTTCCTCCGCCGGAGCATGCCATCCGGCAGGCGCCTGATCTATGGGAATGCCTGCAAACTTAGCCAATACCTGATAATTCGTAACAGTTCAGACAGGGCGCTGAACTGTTACGATAATTCCTATCAAAGAGTACATTACAGCCGTTCCCTGGTTGCTTTTAAAAAGGGAAGTTGCTATAATGTTACTGTTTGTTTCGTTCACAGGAACTTTATATATTTTAAAAACGATAACACTAAGGAGATTGGAATGAATAAGAGTTACAGCACGAAAAAGATGCTTTCCCTGCTGCTTGCCCTGACCATGCTGCTGTCCACCGCGGCCTGCGGCAGGACAGACGATACGCCCAAGACCTCGGGGCAGTCCCAGGCGGATGCTTCCTCCCAAGCCCCGGAAGCGTCCTCGCCTGGGGGTGCCTCCCAGAATACGGAGACTTTTTTGCCTGACGCCTCCCAAGATCCGGAAGCATCCGTACCCGGGGATGCCTCCCAGACCCCGGGCACTTCTGCCTCCCACAGCGCCCCTGCTTCCTCCGAACCTGCCCCGGGAGCTGAACAGCCGGAATACGAGGTCCAATACCCGGTTACCTTGACAGACCAGGCAGGCCGGGAGGTCACTCTTGCATCCCAACCGAAACGCCTGGTCAGCGGCTACTATATCTCCACCAGTCTCCTGATTGCCCTGAACTTAGAAGATAATATAGTAGGCATAGAAGCAAAAGCAGATTCCCGTCCTATTTACAAGCTCAGCGCTCCCGCTCTCCTAGACCTGCCCAATGTAGGTTCCGCAAAGGAATTTGACCTGGAGGGCTGCGCCGCACTGGAACCCGACTTGGTTATCCTCCCCATAAAACTGAAAAGTGCCGCCGAAACACTGACGGAACTGGGCTTTCCCGTACTTCTGGTAAATCCGGAAACCCAGGAAATGCTCACCGAGACGATTCACCTTATTGCAAAAGCTACCAACACGGAAGCCCAGGCCCAGGCACTCCTGGATTTCACCGCCGCCCAGGAGGAACGCCTCTCCGGGCTGTTAGACACAGCGAACTCCCCCACCGTCTACCTGGCCGGGAATTCCAGTCTGCTGTCCACTGCCGGAAACGCCATGTACCAGTCCGATCTGATACGCCGGGCAGGAGGCATCAATGCCGCCGCGGAAATTACCGATGCCTATTGGGCGGAGATTGATTACGAGCGGCTGCTGCACTGGAATCCGGACTATATCATCCTGGCCTCGGACGCCGCCTACACTGTGGAGGATGTTCTGACGGATCCCAACCTGGCAGACTGCGCCGCCGTGGCAGAGGGCAATGTTTACCAGATGCCCGGCAAAGCCGAATCCTGGGACAGCCCCGTGCCCGGAAGCATTTTGGGTATTGTGTGGCTAAGCGGCATTCTGCACCCCGACTTGTGCCCGGAAACCGATAATGAGGCTATTATAAATGAATATTACGAAAATTTCTACGGATTCCTCTACAGCGAAAACTAGGAAAAGAGCTTTCCATCCGAGATTATTTTGCATCATCTGCCTGGCTTTACTGGCCCTCCTGACCGTCCTTAGTCTGTTCACCGGCAGATATCCCCTGTCCCTGGAGGCCCTCCTTCGGGGAGACGAGCTGCAGCGGCGGGTTTTCCTGAATCTGCGGTTCAGCCGGACGGTTGTGGGCCTTCTGGGCGGCTTTGCCCTGGGGGTATCGGGCTTCGTCTATCAGACCGTATTCCGCAATCCCCTGGCCTCGCCGGACATCATCGGCGTGTCCTCCGGAGCCAGTGCAGGGGCGGCGGCAGGCATCCTGTTTCTCTCCGGCTCTGCGGCGGTAACCGCCTCTGCCTTTGCAGGCGCACTGTCTGCGGTGGCTGTTGTACTCCTTCTCTCCGCCCTGGACCAAACCGGCAGAAACACCTCCATTGTCCTGGCCGGGATTGCGGTTCATGCCCTGGCCCAGACGGCGCTGATGTGCTTCAAGCTCACCGCGGACCCGGAACGGGAACTGGCTTCCATCGAATACTGGATTATGGGCAGTCTCAACGCAGTCAATCTTCATTCCCTGGGAGGCAATCTTCTGCTGTGCCTTTTGTGCCTTATCCTCCTCTTCCTGCTCCACCGCCAGATCATTCTTCTGTCCGGTGAGGAGGGGGAGATGAAAATGTTAGGCGTCAGCGTGGGAAAACTGCGTCTTTTGGTACTGCTGACCGCCACCCTCACCGTATCCTCTGTGGTCAGCCTCACCGGATTGATCAGCTTTGTGGGCCTTCTGGCTCCCCACGGCGCAAGGCTTATCACCAGAGACAACCGCCAGGGCACCATGCTTTTGGGAGGATTGTTGGGCGGAATCCTGCTTCTGGGCGCAGATATCCTGGCCCGCAGCGTCTCCGCCGTGGAACTGCCGGTGAGCATTTTCACCAGTGTTCTGGGAGCGCCTTTTCTGATTGCCCTCATCGGCAGGCGGAGAGCGCTGTAACAAAAACATTATCCAGGCCCTATACTCTAACTCTAACCCGGGAATCCGGAAGTCAGCCTGTATCCTGGACAGGCCCATGTGCATAGAGACCAAAAACCCAGGCACCGGGAGAACACATATGAATTTTTTTACCGTGAATCATCTCACTGCCGGATACGGCAGCAAATCCGTCCTGAAGGATATTTCCTTCTCCCTGGACAGGGGATGCCTTCTGGGGATCCTGGGCGCCAACGGCAGCGGTAAGACCACCCTGTTAAAAGCCCTCTGCAATCTCCTTCCCCACGAGGGAAGCTGTACTTTGGAAGGAACCCCTCTGGAAAAACTAAAACCTGCACAGATGGCAAAGCTCTGCGGTTATATCCCCCAGAGAAGCGGCATCTCCCTGCACATCTCCGCCCTGGATGTGGTCCTCATGGGCTTTAATCCCCACCTGGGCCTGTTGGAACGTCCCACGGCCGCCATGAAAACCCAGGCCCTCCGCATGCTTGCCCTGACAGGTCTGGAGGGAAAGGAAGCGTCCGATTACCTGACCTTGAGCGAAGGGCAGAAGCAGCTTTGCATCCTGGCCAGAACCCTGTGTACGGGAAGCAGGCTCCTCTTTCTGGACGAACCGGAAAGCGCCCTGGACTTCCGTTTCCGTCACAGGATGCTGGAACTGCTGCAAAACTGGCTGCACCAATCCTCCGGAGCGGCTGTGGTAAGCCTTCATGACCCTTTTCTGGCGCTGAATTACTGCCACAGGCTGCTGCTTCTCCGGGAGGGAAGTCTTCTGGGATCTATTTCCCCTGAAACAGACCCTCCGGAACAAATGGAAGCCCTGCTCTCCCGCATCTACGGCCCCATCAGCCTGGTTTCCTGCGCAGACCGCAGCGGACACAAACGCCTGGTCATGCTGAAAGAAGATTTCTGGTAACAGTTCAGCGCCCTGTCTGAACTGTTACGATTTCTGCCAATCAGACTTTGGTATATGTCTCACCCCAGAGGAAAGGAGTCGTTGAAGCGATATGAAGAATACCGAACCACCTGCATTCAGGCTCACTTCAGACTGTATCTGGAATTCTTTCCGGAGCAGCGGTAAAAAGCATTTGATTCTCACCGGCGCCAGGAAAAGCGGCAAAACCACTCTCCTGTCAGAGCTTCTTTCCCGGATTGGCTCTCCTTCCCTTCCATGCCCGATTCCCGGCATCACCACCTGGGCGGAACCCGGAAAGGCGGTTTATCTCAAAGAAAATACCACCGGGCAGACTGCATGCATCGGATTGTATGACGAATCCCTCCCGGGAACCAAAGTACAGCAGCCTCCGCTGCACTCACCAAACCCGCTTGAAATCGGCTTCACAAATGGCGGTGGTGATGCTGATCCTGATAATACTGCCCCGCCGCCTGCCGTCGGGAATAAAATGCGTCCCTGCGTGGAGGGCTTCCTGACCCTTGGCATCCCTGCTCTGGGACGCTGCGCGGAATCTGACAGCGAATTTGTTTCACTGGATGAAATCGGTTATCTGGAAAGTCAATGCAATTTGGAAAGTCAATATCATTCGGAAAGTCGATACAATAATTCTGATAAACCGTTTACCACAAATCCCCGGACTTGCCTGAAACAGGAAGAATCCCAATGTACGGAGATTTACCGTGAGGAAATCCGGAAATTAATGGCCTGCAAGCGCCTCCTTGCTGTAGTCAGAAAGCAATCCCTGCCTTTCCTGGAGGAACTTAGCCATCGCGGCGATGTCTTTCTTCTGGACCTGGATCAGCCTTTCGGGCGGTTGGGATGCGTTATCATGGCTTCCGGTGTGGGCAGGCGCTTTGGAGGCAATAAGCTGATGGCAGATTTTCAGGGAAAGCCCCTGCTGCAATATGCTCTGGAAGCCACGGAGGGCATTTTTGCCAGGCGGATTGTAGTGACCCGCCATCAGGAGGCTGCGGCCTTTGTCCGTCTCCGGGGCGTGGAGGCGCTTCTTCATGACCTGCCCCACCGCAATGATACCGTCCGTTTGGGGCTTCAGGCAGTTTCGGAGGATGTGGAGGGATGCCTGTTCTGTCCGGGAGACCAGCCCCTCCTGCGGCAGGAAACGGTGGCTTCCCTGGCCTTGAATGCCGTAAACGGGAAGGACGAAATCTGGCGCCCGGTTTGGGAAGACCGGGAAGGTGCTCCTGTGCTGTTTCCCAAATGGAGTTTCCCCAATCTTCTGACGCTTCCGGAGGGCTGCGGCGGAAGTTTTCTAATCAAAAAATATCCCGGGCGGATACGCAGGGTACCCGTGCGGGATAAGTTTGAGCTTCAGGATATTGACAGCAGACAGGACCTGGAATTCCTGGAGAAGGGTTAGGTTGTTTGCTGTTTGGCTGTCTGCTGTTTGGTTTTCCTTTCTGCTGAAGGGCTGCGGCAGAAAGAAATCCCGGCAGTTCCCCTTGCTGCTCTCCTTTTTTGCAAGAACCTTGATCATCCGGTCTTTCCGTCTTTCCCCGGCTCACTGTTTCCGGTAGCTGTAAAACCGATATAACTTCTCCGTTTTATCATCAAGATCCTGATACAGTTTTTTCCCGGTCAGGACAAACCCGGCTTTTTCAATGGCCTTCCAGGAGGGAGCATTGTCTTCCCTGATGGTGGCAATGATTTCATCCCATTTGTACCGTTGTAGGAAATATTGTGCATAGGCCTTGATTGCCTCCGCCGCATAACCCTGATTTCGATATTGTGCTCCCACAAAATACACAATGCCGACTTTTTCCAGATCTTCATAATACGTGCATCCAACGGAGCCGATTACTTTCCGGGTTTCTCTGTGTTCCATGGTATAGGCCATGTAATCTGCCGTGGGATCATCTTTGGCTGCCAGCTCCAGAGCCTCGGTCATCCATTCCTCCATCCAATGCTCCCCCTCCCTGTCAATCCAAATTTCAGTGAGACTTCCATCTGCAGCCATTTGGGAAAAAAGAATCCCGTCTGCAGTTTCCAAATCACGTATGATCATTCTGTCCGCTTTGATATACATAAACATCTCCTCCAACAATCCTGATTTCTATTTTCCCCTTCTCCAACATCGCTTTCACCTGGCTTCGGGACAATTCCAGAACCGCTGCAATCTGTTTTTCCGGACGGATATTCAGCCCATAGGGGTTATGAATGATAACCGGAATCTGCTCCTCCGGTCCGCCTTTTTCCATGCTGAACGGAACATCCTCCGAAGCGGCTGCCCCGCTCTCCCGCTGTCTGACAAAGTTATAATTTATCTTTTCCAGATCAATATCCGCCCTGTTTTTTCGAAACAGCTCCATGTTTTTGCCGTACATTTCCGCAAGCTCTTCGTCATTGTCCAGGAAACGCTGATACTCTTCTCTTGGTATGGAAGAAACCTTTCTCCGCTCATAAATCGCAAGATTCAGGGTATGTCTGCATTCCCTGCACTGGTAAATCAGCCAGACATCCAGTTTATTGCCGTTGGCGTTGACGCGGAATTTTTTCGTGTTTATAAAATGTGTCTTTCTGCCGCATTTCGAGCAGTTCCTGAACACCCAAAAAGAGTCCTCCAGGACAATTTCGTATCTGATTTCTCTTAAATAGCTCATGACATCTCCTCTTTCAGTTCTGACTCTGATGCATGGGCTATTACACGATTTACTTTTCTTTTATGCAATAGCCATGCTATGCATAATAAACGGGTGTGGTCATAGCGCTTTCTCCTCTCAACAATATTTTCCCATCATTCCACTTCTCCACAGGCCAGCAGGTTATCTTTTCCCATGCCGCACATAGGGATTGGAATGCCCTGGGACCTGTGAGAGCTTGCTGCCATTTTCAACAAGCTCCCCTATAGCGTAACATATGTAAATCCGGGCTTCCACCTCATACATTTTTAGAAAAAAACAGGACCCGACGTTTTCTGTCCAGGTCCAGATAAACAGCCGGAACCCCTGCCCTGGAAATCTATTTTGGGGAAGTCCAGTAAGAATTAGAACACACAAAAGGGAGCCTAAGTCGTTACAGACCCGGCTCCCCATATCAGAACAAACAACCCGTTTCGCAAACTCCCTTTTCTTTACGCTTCCTTCTCCTTCGGCAGCAAAATGTTCAGCAGAATGGCCACCATGGCTGCGGGAACAATGCCGGAACCGCCGAAAATCAACTGAACGGCCTGGGGCGTATTGGCCAGGATGCCGGAGTTGGCTCCCATGCCGTATCCCACGCCCAGGGCAACCGCCACAATGGAAAGATTTCTGGAGTTTAAAGGTTCCTTGGTAATGAGCTGAATACCGCTGATAACAATGGAGGCAAACATCATCACTGCAGCGCCGCCCAGAACAGACTGGGGCATAATGGAAACCAGGGCACCCAGTTTGGGACACAATCCGCAGAGAATCAGGAAGATGGCTCCCGTGGCCAGTGCGAAACGATTGACTACTCTGGTCATTGCCACCAGACCCACGTTCTGGCTGAAAGAGGTATTGGGCAGCACGCCGAACAGCGCCGCAAAACTGGAACCCAGACCGTCGCAGGTAACGCCTCCCGACAGCTCCTTATCCGTTGCCTCCCGTCCCAGACCGCCTTCCATCACACCGGAAATATCTCCCACGGTCTCCACTGCCGTAACCACAAACATAATCAGCACCGGAACGATGGCCCGCATGTCAAACACAGGCTTCACCGGCATCAGCCTGGGAATCTCAAACCAGGGCGCATCCGCAACCTTCTGCCAGTTCAAAACCCAGGCCTTGGTATACTCCGCGCCTTCCGCAGTAACGCCTGTGGTGGGCAGTACCAGTCCCATGATCATGGCTGCAATATACCCGCAGATAATCCCCAGTAAAATGGAGGAAGAGCTTAGAACGCCCTTTGTGCCGTGTTTAAAAAGCAAAATCACAATCAGAACAAACAGGGCAAGGCAGAGATTTTCCACGGAACCGAAATCTTTGGCATTGTTGCCGCCTCCGAAGGTATTGATCCCCACGGAAATCAGGCTCAACCCGATGGACAAAACCACAGTACCCGTGACAACGGCGGGGAAAAATCTGCGCAGGGGCTTCAGGAAGAATCCCAGTACTGTCTCCATCAGGCCTCCCAGAATGGAAGCGCCCATAATGGCTCCGTATGCAATGACCCCGCCCCCCATACTGGATGCCACGCTGTTGAACACGCCGATAAAGCCGGAGGATGTCCCCATGATAATGGGAACCTTGCCGCCGATTGGCCCTATGGCAAAAAGCTGCACCAAAGTCACCAGTCCCGCCACCAACATGGCATTCTGGAGAAGACTTAACTGCAGGGAGGCAAATTCCCCGCCCGCAATGCCGCAGGCCCCGGTAATGATCAGCAGCGGCGTCAGATTGCCCACAAACATGGCAAGCACATGCTGCAGTCCCAGAGGAATTGCCTGGCGCAGAGGCATCTTACCGTCCAGTTTGAAAGCGGCTTCTGAAAGTTGTAAATTGTTTTTCATTGGTGAATCCTTTCTTATGTATGGTTTTATTTATGACTGCTCTATTTTGCCGAATTAATTTATACTGCACACCAATTGAATTTGCAGTGCAACCCGACTGCAGACCGCCAGCCAGGTATTTTCACGAAGGCATCACTGTAAATCCTGGCGGTCTGCAGTATAACCAAATGTATTTAGGTAAATTTATTTCGTTAAAGCCATTTCGTTAATTCTATTTTGTTTTACCAATTTCATTTTACCAATTTCGTTTTACCTATGGAAACGTTTTTCTCTGTATGGTTTGGGGTTATGAACATTTTTCATTCTGCTCTCTGTCATAGCAATAACCGTCAGGAATTCTGATATAGGCTCTGATATGTGCATCCCTTTGGCGCTGTACAATCCGCGATACATTATCGTGAAAAGTATTTCCTTCTGCCGCCGTGATTGTATCCCCATCCGCTTTCAGTACAATACCGATATGGTCATGCTCCTGGTTGATAAACACATTGTCATACAGCACAATATCTCCCGCTTCCGGAAGGTCTTCTTCCCTTCTGTGATATTCTATCCGGCTGTCTCCCACTGCGTATTCTTCCCAACCGCCGCAGCCTGCCAGACTGCAGGTTATGCACTCCCGGGGGCTGTATGGAATCTGAAAACCTGCTTCAACACAGCAGTAATACACGAACGCTGCGCACCACAATCTGTCCGCATCCTGAAGGTTCCATTTGGGAAAATGTCTGACAATGGGTTCAATATTGGATTCTTTTCCTTCCAGATATCCGTGAAAGGGCATTTGGGCCTTTTCTGCGGCAATTTCAGCCAGTCTTTTTCTTGTTCCGCTCTCCATTCTGTCCTCCCTAAGTCCGTAATCATCCTTTGACCGTCAAAATCCGCATTCCCCGCTTACTGCTGCCGAAACTGAATAGTCCCCGTTTCCGCATCCATGGAGTCCACAATGGCCAGGGATTCCAGATGATAGCCCAGATTCCGGATCACCCTGCCGCCGATCTGAAATCCTTTTTCCACCGCAATGCCCAGGCCCTCCACGACGGCGCCTGCGGATTCCGCTATGGAGATCAGCCCCTGAAGGGCACAGCCATTGGCCAGAAAGTCATCAATGATCAGAACATGGTCTTCCGGGCCAAGGAACTTTTTGGACACAATCACCTGATTCTTGTTCTTGTGGGTGAAGGACTCCACCTCCGCCACATACATTTCTCCTTCAATATTGATGGATTTGGACTTCTTTGCAAAAACCATGGGCACCCCGAATTCATTGGCCACGGGGTAGGCGATGGCGATTCCCGACGCCTCTATGGTCAGCACCTTAGTCACCTGCTTGTGGGCAAATCGGCGGTGAAACTCCCTGCCGATCTCGTTCATCAGGGAAATGTCCATCTGATGGTTCAGAAAACTGTCCACCTTTAAGACATTACCCGGCTTCACAATGCCGTCCTTTGCAATTCTCTCTTCCAGAAAATTCATCTGTCGTACCTCCTGTGTAGGTTCACAGGATAACTCCTTTCCAAACAATAAGACTTCCGATTCGGGTCCGCTCCCTTCCATATGATCTGCGGAGCCCTCCGAAATCCCCGGTTTTAATATCCAAGCCGTTCCAGCGCCGCCTGCGCTTTCACATTCCCCTGTTCGGCAGCCTTCTCATACCATTCCGCCGCCTCGTCTATATCCTGTTCCACGCCTCTGCCGGTTTCATAGCATAACCCCAGATTATATTGGGCGGTTTCCGACCCCTGTACGGCAGCATAGGAAAACCACATCGCCGCCCTGATATCATCCTGCTCCGCACCGACTCCCGTAATATAGGCAATACCCAGATTCAGCTGCGCCTGCATATGTCCCTGTGCGGCCGCCTGGGAATACCATTTTACGGCCTGGACCGGATCCCTTTCTACGCCGTCTCCTTTTTTGTACATAACACCCAGATTGTTCTGTGCGTCGGCATGCCCCTGGATTGCCGCTTTCTCATACCATTCGGCAGCCCGGGCGCTGTCCGCGTCCACCCCTTCTCCGTTTTTGTAGAGAAAACCCATATTATACTGGGCTTCGGCGTAATCCTGTGTTGCCGCCTTCTCAAACCATTTCCTGGCGGCGTCATAATCCTGCTCTATGCCTTTCCCTTTTTTATAGCAGCAGGCCAGATTGTACTGGGCTTCCACATGCCCCTGTTCGGCGGCTTTCTGATACCACTTCACGGCCTCTTCATCGTCCTGCTCCACGCATCTCCCAAAATTGTAAGCCAGCGCTGTCTCATACTGCGCATCTGCATTGCCCTGCTCAGCTGCTTTCCTGAACCATTCCTGCCCCCTGGCCACATCCTGTGCCACGCCTTTCCCGACGCTGAAGCAGCATCCTATTTCGTACTGTGCATTCGCATTGCCCTGCCCTGCCGCCTTCTCGTACCACATTGCGGCCCGGGTGCTGTCCTGCTTCACCCCTGTGCCCTGATCATAGCATAACCCCATGGCATACTCTGCGTCGGCATCCCCCTGCTTTGCAGCCTTTTCATACCATTCGACGGCCCTGCGTTCATCCCGCTCCACACCTCTTCCGTTCTCATAGCAGATTCCCAGCTGGTACTGGGCATCGGCAACGTTCTGTTCCGCCGACTTTTGGAACCACGCAAACGCCTTCTCGTAGTCCTGCTCCACACCGTCTCCATAGTAATAGCAAATGGCCAGGTTATACTGGGCAGTACGGTTGCCCTTCTCCGCCGACTGGGTATAAAACGCAATCGCCCGGTCCCAATCCTGCTCAACCCCTTTTCCTTCTTCATAACACACGCCCAGATGATTCAGCGCAAGAAGATCCCCCTGCTCAGCGGCCTTCCGAAACCATTCCACCGCCTTCCCAAAATCCTGCGCAATGCCCTGTCCTTCATAATAACAGCTTCCCAGACTATACTGGGCATCGGAAAACCCCTGCTCAGCAGACTTAGTAAACCATTCCACTGCCTTCTTATAATCCTTCTCCAGGCCGCCGTATCCATGCTTATAAAAAATTCCCAGGTTATTCTGGGACCATTCGTGTCCCTGCTCCGCCGCTTTCCTGTAAAGCTCAGCGGCCTTCACCTGATTGCGCTCTACGCCCTGCCCGTAGTCATAACAGACTCCCAGATTATGCTGTGCATCTGCATCACCGCCCTCTGCCGCCTTCGTGTACCAGTATGCCGCCTTCTCCTCACTGGGTCCCACGCCCTTTCCCTGTTTCCAGCACCAGCCCAGACTGCGCTGCGCCGCGGCGTTTCCCTGCGCGGCCGCCTTCTCATACCACTCCACGGCTCTGGCATAATCTTTTTTCACAAACCATCCATACTGATAACAATCTCCCAATACGGCCTGGGCATCGGCAGCTCCCGCCTCTGCCTCGGCATGGCATTTTTTCAGTTGGAAGTCACTTTCCAAAATGCTCTCCCTGCTAAAGTACTTTCTATCGTCAGACTCCGGACTCCAAATACTCATTTTCTCTTTGCACCTTCGTTTTCCTTATATTTTATATGTTCCTATTCGAAAAAACGGCTGCCATCTCCTTTGCGGCACTGCCGGGTAATACCCCCGGGAAATCGGCATTTACAAGCTCTTCAGGAAACCGCTCCTGCCATCAGCAGCTGCTCCACAATTTCCGTATATCCGGCCTCGGATGCATAGTACAAAGCACTGTGCTGCTCATTGTCCACACTGTTCACTTCTGCACCCATTTCAATGAGCATGGCTGTAAAATCGTTTTTGCCGCTTCTGGCTGCCAGTATCAGCGGGGTCTGTCCGTCCGAAGCTTTCAGATTCATGGATGCGCCGGCAGCAAGCAGGGCCTTCCCAATAAAAAGATCGCCTGCGTCCGCAGCAATATGTAAGGGTCCCACACCGTCTGCATCGGCGCAGTCAGGCCGGGCGCCGGCAGCCAGAAGCAGTTCCGCGATCATCAGATTGGCTCTGCGGACAGCCAGGATCAGCGGAACTTCTCCCTCATCGTTGGGTTTATTCACACTTGACGGGTCTTTTTCCAGCAGAACTTTCACCACTTCACTCTGTTCCTTCCAGCATGCGTGGTGGAGAGTGGTATTGCCATATGTATCGGCATGCTCCTCCCCTGCCTGGGAAAGGGCTTTCACAAGCTCACGCAGCCCAGTAGAGGTGGCGTAATCAATGGCCTTGCGCCCCTCGTTATCCCTGATACTGATATCGATATCCGGATTCTTCAGCAACTGCAGCGCAGCATCGGTTTTCCCGTTCCGCGCCAGCAGCATTAAGGGAGTCACGCCATCGTTATCTGTACAGTTTACATCGGCTCCCGCATCAATCAACATTGAAATAATCTGGAAATTGCCGGACTCTCCCGCAAAATGTATGGGCATCCGGTTTTTCTGGTTGCCCAGGTTCGCGTCCGCCCCATTGTCCAACAATAGTTTCGCCAAATCCCTGGCGCTTTTCATACAGACATAAATCAGGGGGGTATTGCCGGATTCGTCCCGTTTGTTCACATCCACACCGCCCCGTTTCAGGAAAGTCTGCACTACGCCTTTTTGGTTGTTCTTGCAGGCCTGCAGCAGCATATTGTCCAATTGCATGGTATCTGTCTCCTTCCATGGTTTACATTTATTGAATGCGGCGCAGCAGCGCGCCTCTTATTTCGAAAGCAGGGAACCTGCGGGGATCATACTGTGATATGGTACTGGGCCAGAAAGCGAATTGCAGGAGCCGCTTCCTGCCGGCATCCCAGGCGGAGCAGGCAAATGGCACTCAGCCATCTGGTCCTGACCAGGAAATACCGTTCCAATCCCCGGCCCGCTTCCGGATTCAGCGGGCGAAGATACACCTCCCCGTCTGCCTCCACAGCCCGAAAAAACGACTCTTTTTCCCTTATATCCAAATCGGGCGGCGTACCCAGCAGCAGCTCTGCACGCTTCAGACAACTCAGCGCCTTTTCATGCTCTTCCAACCGATACAGGCACAACCCGCAGTTAAAAGCCGTGGCAGCCGGAAGCCGTTCAAAATTTGCCCGCTCCAACAGCGGTCCCGCAAGCAGCCGGGCACCGGGCAAATCATTCACGGCCAATGCCTGATACAGTGCGTTGCCCATGCCGGCCGGCAACTCCCCGTGTTTGCCGTTTCCCCAAAATTCCATATCCTGTCTCCCTGTTATTTTTCTTCCGGAAAACTGCGTCCCCAGCGAAAACAATACGCTGTCCGTCCATTTTCCCCTGAATTTGTATAATTTCATCCTATCACTTTGTTAAATAAAAGTCAAATACAGATTAGCCATTTAACTGTTGCGAAGCCCTGGAAAGGATGCTAAAATTAATCACAAAGCTGTCGAATTGCAGGAATGATAAATTACACCGAAACAGCAAAAACTACCATAAATGAAGGAGGCTGTCATGAGTTTAGACGAACTGAAAGATATGCTGGTAAAATCCAGCGAGAATTACCCCCAGGCCAGGTTCAACCCATGGTGGGAGGCAAATCATGAAGAAGAAATCTATCACTATAGCATTTTCTCTGAAGATACACTGCAGGATGCCCGGGATTGTGTGTCCGACTGCAGCAAGGAAGCGCTCCTTTTGCCTGTTGGCAGTATGGGGCTGAATCTGTTCCACCTGCTGGTGTGGCATAATTTCCATGACATAGTAAAAGCATTGCTCGATGACGGAAGGATCGGCCGTGAAGAACTCAATAAACCGGATGATAAAAACCATGGGCTGACCCCCTTCCTTCTGGCATGTGCCTGCGGAAATGCAGCTATGGTAAGGCTTTTGTTGGAACATGGTGCAGACAGCTCCTCCTGCGACGAAAGAGGAATGAACGCATACCATTTTCTTGCACATTCCAGAATCCCGGGTCTGACGCTTGCCTCGGACTGCCTGGAGAGAAGCGTGCGGCAGCGAAAAGAGATCGCCGAACTGTTGGACTGTGATATCAACCAAAAAGACAATGAGGGGCTGACGCCTCTGACATGTTTGCTTTCCACCCAATACTGCTCGGATTACACATGGCCGCTGGCAGAGATTTTTCTGAAAAAGGGTGCCGCAACGGATTATATAGACGAAGACGGCAGAACACTTCTGATGATGGCTCAAAGGAACGGCCACAAGACGGCCGCCCTGGCTTTGATAGAACATTGCCCGGAAATGATAAACACAGCGGACAACCAGGGCACAACCCCCATTCAGCATGCGGTTTCTTATCTTGACAGAGCCATGTACATAGCCCTGTCAGACCATGGCGCCGCGCCCACCGACACCGGTGACATGATAATGTTTCCGCTGAGCCAGGTTACCAACAATGCCTTTGCCAATGTGCATTCGAACGATAAGGATGGCTTAAGCCTTGCCCTGTATCTGGCGAAAAAACTTATCCGGCAGGCAGACCCGGATGACGATGACGAGTTGGGTGAAATCACAAGTATCCTCCACAATTCCCTGATCGGTGATGATGAAGTAAGTATCCTGGATGTCTTTCAGGAACTGGATATTTTTACCACGCCCATCCTCTATCATGGCG
Organism: uncultured Acetatifactor sp.; assembly: GCA_910587555.1. Taxonomy (GTDB): domain Bacteria; phylum Bacillota; class Clostridia; order Lachnospirales; family Lachnospiraceae; genus Acetatifactor. The sequence goes on along the minus strand of CAJULV010000036.1, from coordinate 6,086 downwards.
AGCGGCTCTGCCTGCGGGATGAATGTCTTCGTCCATACTATGGGATTGGCGTTATGAGGAAACTGGTCAGCCTGGGTGTGGATATGGACACCGCTGTGGTAAAGGGACGAACGCCGGCATGTATCCTGGCATTCGAAGACCGCGGTCGTACCAAAGAGGAGGAAGCTTTTTTTGAAGAGTCAGCCAGACTGTTTTCCAGAGAGTCCATGGAATGCCTGAATGATAATGGGGAAGCTGCTATCCATCTGGCCGCAAGGTATGGGCATACCGGCATGCTGAAAGTCATGTTGGAAAAGGGTGTGAATATAAATCTTACAGAGGACGCCCCTGCCCGGGCAGGAATGACGCCTCTTCACGAGGCATGTGCAGCAGGCCGCCAGGATGTGGTGGCAATGCTTATGGCTGCCGGTGCGGACGACACCATGAAAGATTTGGAAGGAGAGACACCTGCCCATGCCGCACTCCGGGAAAAGAGATTCGGCGAACAGCCGGATATGGAGCAGCGAGCCGGTGTGCTGAAGGAACTGAAAAACCTGGATATCCCCAGGAATGACGGACGCACACCTTTGCTGATGCTGCGTTATGTCCACCGTGAACTCCTCCCCATATTCCTCAGCAGGGGGGTGGACGTGAACCACAGGGACAACCGGGGAAGGACAGCCATGATGCTTAACCACGACAAGGACATGATAAAAGAACTGCTCCCGGCAGGAGCGGATATCACGCTGACAGATAACGAAGGAAATACCGCCCTGCACCATGCCTTAATGGAATATAACGAAAGCACGGCCCGCTACCTGATCAAAAAAGGAGCAGATTGCAGCTGCCCCAACAACGACGGCGAGACCCCGGCAGACATTGCGGCAAAAAAAGGTTTTGAGAGTGTATTGGAACTGATGGTATAACAGACTCCCTGTCCGCTTATCTCCGCAGCCAGATGCGGCGGCAGATAATATGGGATGTCTTCCCCTCTGCCAGGTCCGGAAACATCGTGAGAATATCATATTTCACCAACGGCTTCAGCGCGGGGGACTCGATGGTTACCTTCGATCCCCTGCGACAACCATATGAATTCTCACCGTGGGGGCATCTATCCAAGATTGCTGCGGCTGTCCGAAACATGTGTATCCTTGTATTTCACATTTTCAAACCGAAGCTTCTATAAGCAAACGCCGTATCCCGACAGATCTCATTCGTTCATAAAAGCTTATCTTTCCTGCCATATCCGGTAATCACTGCCGTCACCAGCATAACCAGCATGCAAACGGAATAAAAATTCACAAAGGGAATGCTTGCAGGGTCCACTGCAAATCCCTCCCCAAACTGGGCGGACTGTTGGGCGGGAATTACGCAATGCACTGTCCATGGTGCCAGGAAGCAGAACACACAGCCTGTACAATCCAGCAGGTTCGCCCGGCGGTATCGGTTTACCCCTGCGTTTTCTCCAATCTCATTTACCAAATCACCGAGAGCTACGATGGCCACAGAGATGACACCTGTCACCATGCTCAAGACACCTGCCGACAGTACTATAGCCGTCTCGGTGCTGCGCTCGCTCTTCGCAAATCTGGCCAGAAACATCCCCATATCCTCAAAAAGCCCGCTGCGCTCCACCACCCCAAGGAGGGCAAATACCGCAATCAGCATGGCCACCGTGCCTGCCGTCCCGGTGATGGCTTCAATGACGGCTCCGGACACGGCAAATCCACCAGGAAAAGAGATGAGTCCGTCCACCGTGTATATACCGAAGAGCAATCCTGCCGCAATCCCTGCCAGAATGCCCCATGACAGGGCGGTAATCAGGTGCTTCCTCATCAGACACAAAATAATAATAACCGCTGGCACCGCCAGCATAACCAGGCTGGCCGGATTTGCATTGCCCGACGTCCCCTCTATTGCCGCGCCCCCGTCTGTGGTTCCGGAAAACAGCAGGAACATGACCAGTGCTCCCGCTGCCGCAGGCAGGCTGTAACGCATCCTGGTCTTCACCACGGTTCCCAGATCCGCATGCTGTGTAGCGGATGATGCAATTGTGGTATCCGAGATAGGACCCAGGTTATCGCCGAAGGCCGCACCCGACACGATGGCGCCGATCATAAATTCCGGTGCCGCCCCCGCCATCACACCCACCGGGAACAAAATCGGAATCACTACAAAATAAGTTCCCACCGAAGTCCCCGTGGCAAAGGCCAGCAGGCAGGTGATGAGAAAAGTAGCCGCCACAAAAAGCTTTCCGGTAAAGCCTGCCGCCACCACATATGCTGCAATCGTCTGCACCGCCCCGCTGGCGGAGATGAGCTTTCCCGAAATTGCCGCCAGTATCACCGCCATCACGATGACGCCGAACATGGGCTTACTCAAACCGTAGACAATTGCCTCCCCGTATGCCTTTTCGTCCTTCACAAAAAGAGCGCCTGCCACCAGCGCCGTAAAAAAGGCCAGCACATATCCGTTCACATTGGCTTGACTGAATGCTGCCCACAAAATCATTACCGCCGCTACAAAGAGCGGTACCAGCTTCCCAAACTTTCCGAAGCGAAATTTTATCTTCTCTGCCTTCTGTTCCATCTTTCCTCTCATTCCGCCCTACGGTGCTGCCGCATAAGAGACTTGATTTCTTTAATGGACTCCTGCGGCAGCACCCGGGCATCTTAATCTGTCAGAACCTTTCCCTGCCGGGATCTGTCAGCGAAACAACTCCGCCGTTTTCGCCATCCGTTCCGCAATCTTGACACCAAATGGGCATCTGCTCTCACAGCTTCTGCATCCTATACACGCATCGGCATGATGGTCCATGGCATCATAATGGGCTTTTACCGTGGCGGGAACTTCCGGCTGCATGGTGGCAAGGTCATAATATTTGTTTACCATGGCGATATCAATCTGCGCTGGGCATGGCTTACAGTGACCACAGTATGTACACTCCCCCTGTGCGAATGTATGGCGGGGCGCCTCTGCCAGAACATGGGCATAGTCCTTCTCCTCCCGTGACGCGGTTTCATAAGCCACAGCCTGTTCCACATGTTCCGGCGTGTCATAGCCTGCCATCACTGCCGCAACCCCAGGGCGCGTAAGGCAATAGTGAATACACTGCACAGGAGTCAGGGCCACGCCGAAGGGTGAACGTTTTTCGTCAAACAGCCTGCCTCCCGCATAGGGTTTCATCACCGTGATACCCACATCATTCTGCTCGCAGAGCTTGTACATCCTGGCCCGCACCGGATCAATACCGCCCAGGCCGTCCTGGTATTCATCCGCAAAGTAAGTATCGATATCCTCCGTAGGCGGCAGCAGGTCAAAAGCAGGATTGACGCTGAACATCAGCATCTCAATCACCCCGCTTTCCGCCGCCTTGACAGCCATGGCCGGATTGTGCGTACTCATGCCGATATGCCGTATTTTCCCACAGGCCTTCAGTTCCTTTACATATTCCATAAACGGGCCGTTCATTGCGCTGTCCCAGTCGCTTTCCTGGTCAACGAAATGAATCATACCCAGGTCTGCCCGTGTCAAGTAAGGAATAAAAATTTTTTTACATATTTATTGAGCCACGGACAGCACCTGCCCATGGCTCCCATTCTACTCTTTAATAAAACGGCTGTCCGCCTCCGATATCCCTTCCTCGTCAGACACATACCGCTCCACCCTCATATGCAGATCATACTTCACCCGAAGCTCCGCAATCTTCTCCATCATCGGAGAAGCATGGTGCCGGTCAATCGCCTCCTGGTCTTTCCAGCAGTCAATCAGCAGCACCGTCTCCGGGTCTGCCATGGGAATGAAATACTCATACCGCAAATTCCCCTCTTCCTTACGGATTTCCGCCACAGTCCCGCTGCTCTCCATTTCCTCCGCAAATTTCCGCGCATTCCCGCCTGTCCCGCTATAATAAATATTTACAACTATGCTCATGTCTTTCGTCCTCCTGCTTTCCTTGTTTCATTTCCAATCATACCACACTGATCCAGTCATTAGAAGAACTTCTTCCACTCTTCTATGCAGTTTTCCCATCCTTAAAAGGACTCCGCACTTTCCACACAATCTCCATGGCATCCTCCCCATAAACAACCACTTTCTCAATCAGCGTTTTCAGCCTGTCCTTATCAAAAACCTCCAGCTCGGAAAGCCCGCTCAGTTCCTCGTCCGATATTTCCTCCGGACCGGAAACCTCCTGCATCCGGTCAAGTTCCGCCTGCGCCCCACGCCTGGCCCGCTCCAATTCCTCCATCCGAGCCCTGCCCTTTTCAATCCTCTCCATATATTCCTCCCGGCTGACCTCCCCGGCTTTATACCACTCATACAGACGCATCTTCGTCCCTTTCCACTGCGCCAACTCCTTTGTACTGTCAGCAATCACCGCATCAAGCTCCGATGCCTTATTACCTTTCCGGGCTTCCCTGCGGACAACCCTCTCTTCCATCAGCATATCCGCCATCACCCTCACCTGCTCCAGCACTGCATCCTCAATCTCTTTCCTGCTGACCTCCACCCTCTGGCAGTCATTCTCCAGCTCCTGCGTCCGGCTCCTGCAGAGATACTTTTCCTTCTTCCTGCCGGAAAACCGCAGCCCCTTCCCGCAGTATCCGCAGACAAAGAACAGATTCCTCCTGCCCGTCTTCCGCCCGCTCACGTCAAGCCCCGCCAGCTTATCATTCGCCCTCTTAAAAACCTCCTGGGAGACAAGCGCCTCATGCTGCCCCTCCACCACAATCCACTTCTCCCTGGGCTGCTCCACCCGTTTCTTATCGGTATCCATCCCGCACTTCGCACGGTTCCAGAACAGCGTTCCCAGATAAGTCTCATTTGTGACGATATCCCTGACCGCACTGTTATCCCATTTCTTTATCTTCACATGGGGCTGTTTGTCCGGGAAATTATCGCCTTTCAGCCTATGATACATATACCTTGTGGGAATCCCCTCTTCATTCAGCCGCCTTGCGATCTCCGAATGGCTGATCCCCTCTGCCGCCATATGGAAGACCTTACGAACCACCCACGCCGCATCTTCATCAACCAGAAGCTCATGCTTATCCTCCGGGTTCTTCCGATACCCATACGGCGCAAACTGCCCGACAAACTCCCCGTTCCTAACCCTCGTATCCCTGGCAGACCGGACTTTCTTTGACAAATCAGCACTGTACATCCCATACACCAGGTTCTTCAACGCAACGCTCATACCGCCTGTAACCCCGAACTTATCGGCACTGTCGTAACAGTCATTCACGGACACGAACCGCACCTGCAGGATAGGGAAGATATATTCCAGGAACCGCCCCACCTCCAGATAATCCCTGCCGAACCGTGAGAAGTCCTTTACAACGATCATATGGATATCCCCGCTCTTTGCCGCCTCAATCAATGCCTGCACTCCCGGCCTGCGGAAATCAACGCCGGAATATCCGTCATCTATGTAAACGCTGTCTTTGATACAATTCGATTTTGCCTTATACATTTTGATTTTGACATACTTTTTGATTTTGCCCCGTAGGGGGAGGGTTCAAATTAATTTTTGATATCCTCATCCATTTTTTCATATACAGCTTTCCGTAATGGTCCGAATTCATCACTATATGGGAATGGTGCCGTCTTAAAAAATGCGTTTGTTTTAAACATAGGCAACTTAACTCTATCATACACACTTCGCATTGATATCTTTTGTAAATATCCAATTTGAGGACTTCCCAAAATCCACTCATCCTTTTCTTCCGTTACTTTTTCTCTTATATTTTTTCTTAACCATTCCTCTTCGTTTTTTCTATAATAAATTTCAGCATAAGAATTTAGCATAAATAACCGATTTAGTTCTTCCACATCTTTTTCATCATACAGTCTAATTCTTCCCTTATTTCCAAACTGATTTTTGTATACAATATCATCAAATAAACAAAAACAAATTTTTGCAGATAGCGGAACAAAACATTGGCAGCCCATATGTCCAAATCCAAAAGGGTGCCTGTATCCTCTTTCCAAAAACCATTGATTATACTTCACAACTGGAACATCCGAAGTTATAAAGCCAAGCCCGCTTTCATTAACAATAATTAATGGACACAGATCAGAAATAATAGGTATTATTTTCTTCATCC
>CAJULV010000035.1 GCA_910587555.1 uncultured Acetatifactor sp. | reverse complement strand
TAGAGATTTACTTTTTTCCATCTTCTGTCGTGAAGTCCCTTACAAAAGGGCTTCCAAAAGGCTCTATCATGTTTTAAAACTAGCAAGTTTTATGTCAAATTTGAATGGGATTACAGAAATCCCTGATTCAAAGCTGAAGGAGATTTACTATGAACATTGTGATAAAAATAACTATGGAAAAGAACATAAAAAAATTATTATTTCCTGTAAAAACGCTTTACTTGAAATGTATGACACAAGGAGAGGGTTCGAGCGAGACACATGGGATAAAAACGTGTTTCAGTTGCCTGATGAACGAGTCAATAAATCTGTAGGTGGATATGTTTTTTATTTCAGACAGATTGAAAATATCGAAAATAGAGAATATGTGAAATTATATATAAAATATCTGCTTGGAAACACTGAACAAGCTTTTTCAACAATAATAAATACTTTTTCACAAATTTGCATATTTTGTTCTTTCATTAACTCAGATAGTCTCTTAAATGTTACAACTAATGTATTTCAGGAATATTTGACTTTCCAAAAGGAACTTTCAGACGATACATACAATCATATTATTAGCCGAATACATGATCTATACAATTATTTATCTGTAAAAGGGATTATGAAAAATCCTAATCCTGTTGGTACTAATATGTTTAGAAAAAACAAGCGCAAAACGATTGAAAACACTGTATCAGAACATGTAATATTACAAATTTTCAATAATCTTCACAAGGCTCCTTTTAATTATCAATTAATGTATCTAATAAATTATTGCACAGGAATGAGAATTTCTGATGTCTGCCAACTTAGAACAGACTGCCTATATGAAGATGGCAAAGATGGTTATTACGTTAGACCTTACAACTGCCAGAAGATGCAAAAGGCAATTATGAACTTGATTCCTAAAGCGTTGTTTGAACTGATTCAAGAGCAAATTAAAATCATCAATACTCTTGATTACGAGGAAGAATATCTCTTTCCATCAGACGTTAAAAAAAATCATCCATATCTAGCTCAAACTTTTAGAACTAAGTTTAAAGAATTATGTCATAAATGGGATATTAGGAATGAAAATGGTACGCCTTACAACTACACAACACATAGTTATAGACACACCATTTCCAGTGACTTATATCAAAATTATAACGTCCCAGTCGTCACGATACAAAAAGCTGTACTTTGGCATAAAGAAATTCAAATGTCTTTGTCATACATAGAAAGACCAGACGAATTTAGAAAAATGCAGGCAGACAAATATTTTTCTAAAACAGGTGAATCTGAACTTGCTGAATGGCTGAAAGAAAACTTGCGAAATAATATTTTACCCAACGGTGTATGTGGACTGGCTCCGAAACTTGGCACTTGTCCTGCTGTTGATGCCTGTCTTTCATGTCCACATTTCATGACATCAAGAAGGTTTTTACAAGTTCACAAAGATCAGCTTGCAACAATTAAATCAAGGCTTGCTATATATGAAGCGAACAACTGGACGCCAAACATTGAAACAGCCAAGAGGCAGATTCAAGAACTTAAAAATATCATACAAAAACTAGAAGAAAAGGAGGGAGTAAATGCCAGCGAAACAATTAAAGTTAATACCAGCACTACCAACTTTTGATATTCCAGACAAATACAAGGAAGATGAATGGAAAATTAAAGAATGGGATATTTACAAAAACAATCTTAAAGATCAAGATCGTTGGAATCTGCGTTCAAATGTTACTAACGGTCTTTTTAAATTTACACTATGCAAGAATCCATATATAGCAGAAGAACTAAAGTATTTCATGTATTACATCATTGAAATGAAACAAGTAACAATTACAACATTTGCTGAATATTATGATCGCTACAAAGTTCTTTCTGAGTATGTTAATATCTACATGATTAATAGCAAAAGTATTCTTGAACTAGAGGATTTATCTTTATTTGAGTTTTTCCTATCAACCAAAAAAAAGATTAAAACAACTGTTGAAAATGGCACTCAGTTTGTTGGTCAAGAATTTAAGCGAGCAAGCAGGAGTAGTAGATTTACTACCTTTGTTACTTATTCACAATCTATAATCAGACAATATTATGAAAAAGATATTCCAGAAACCCAAAAATTAATTTGGCATCCTAAGAATTTATCTTTTTGCAAGGACATGACTGGTGATAAAGTATTGGATTTTAGAGGGATTGAAAATTTATCTACCTTAAAAAACGTCCAAGATTTTTGTTTGTTTAAGCTCCAAAATATTACATTTGGTGTTGTATATTCATATCTATTTGATATTAAACTATTTATTCGTTGGCTGGATGAAAACCATCCTTTAAAAAACCTTTCTGATTTAACCAGAGATATTTTGGAAAAATACTTCACTTGGATAAGAACTGGAAACGGATATAGTTCTCGCAGAGCAAATGTCGCCATACTTAATCTAAAGGTATTTTTTGAATGGGGACAATTACTTGAAAGAGACAATATGCCTAAACAACAACTTTTTCTCAAAAACGATTATATTATAAAAACAAAAAAGGAAAGCAGATACCTCACAGATGAAGAAGTCAAAGGTCTGGTAAATGTCCTTCCACAAATGCCAAAGCTCTATGGTCGAATGGTTTACTGCTTATTATTTCTTGGTATGCGTTTTTGTGAGCTTGCAAAATTAGATGTTAATGCTATTAAACAGAATGACGATGGCACATACTATCTTGATTTATGGCAGTACAAAACGCAAGCGGTTAATGAAAAGCCAATATTTGAAACTACAATAAAGATTATGCTTGCAGAAATTGAGCGAAATAAAAAGCGATTTGGAGAAGAAAAAGTGAAATATGTTTTTGTTACGGATAAAAATACACCTGTCAATATTGGAACAATAAATGAGAACATCAATAAGGTACTTGTTAAAAACAATGTTTTAGGCAGGGATGGAAAGATACTCCACGTTACCACTCATAGATTTAGAGCTACTGTTGCTACGAACCTCATCAGCGAAGGCACAAGTGTTGATATTGCTGCACAATTATTAGGGCAAACAACATTAAGCTCATTAAGTCACTATGCAACTGTTACTACTGATGTTGTCAAAGAACAATTAAGACCACGATTAGAAAAAGATGAAATGCTTATTCGTAATATTGGAAAAGGAAAAGATATGGCAGAAATAATTCCAGAAAAATCTGTTGCTCTTTGTAATGGATATTGTGGTAAAAATCCACTAACCACTCCATGTGCAAAAGCAAATGCATGTTTCAACTGCTCCATGTTCATTCCAAGTATTCAATACTTAAATGCCTACCATATACAGTTATTGGAGATTGAAGCAACTATTAAGATAGCCGAGGCTAATGATTATACTATAATGCTCAAAAAGGCTTTAAAAGAAAAAGAAGCTCTGGAAAGGATTATTTCAAAATTAGAGAAAGGGGATAAGAAAAATGACAGCTAAAGAGAAAAAAATGGCTGGCGTTAAAAAGCACAATGAAGCCGTTAAACAGAAAAAAGCTGATGATGTGAAGAAAGCCATCAACAAGCTAAGAAAAGAAGGAGAATTTACTCTTGCTGACCTTTGTAGAGAGGCAGGTGTAAGCAGAACTTACTTTTCCAAGCACCCAGATATGAAAGAATTGGCTGATAAATACATAACTCCTACTGGATACTGTAAAAACAGAAGTAAAGATTCAGCCGATACTTATATTCAAATTCTCAAAAGAGAAAATAGGGATTTAAAAAAAGCTCTGGATAAAATAAAAAATGACATTGTTTCTGAAAATAAATACAAAGACAAATATGAAGAGGCTTTAGAAGAAATCAAAAAGCTGAAATCGCAATTAGAAGAGGCATATAATCTTAATTTACCAGACCATTTATAATGGCGCCAACTTCACCGCAAAAAGGCAAGTGACTTAGGTTACTTGTCTTTTGCATTTAAAAAGCCTTTAAACAGAGGCTTTCCTACAGGAATTATATAAACCCTGTAATAAAGACCGAAAATAAGGGATTATAGGGGCGGTTGCTCCATATATATCCTTAATTCTGTCAGGCCTCATACGCAGAGACGATTTGATCAGATCCCGAATGGTAATCTCATTGCAGCCCTCCACATTGCTGTTGCGGGTCTCCAGCCGAACCAGATTGGGAAGTCCCTGCAGCTGCAGTTCCGCGCTGTCTTCAATGGTAATCACTCTCTCCTCCGTCGGAATATACTGGGACAGTACATTCAGAAATGTAGTTTTTCCGCTTCCCGTCCCGCCGCTGATGAATATATTGTATTTTGCCTTCACCAGCACCTTCAGGAAATCCGCGGCTTCGGCTGAAACAGAACCGATTTGAAGCAGGCGCTCCATCGTGACAGGCTTGTCGGGAAAGCGCCTGATGGTAACGATCGGCCCGTTCAGCGCAACCGGATTCATGACAATATTGACTCTGGAACCGTTGGGCAGCCTGGCATCCACAATGGGCGACGCCTCGTTCACCACACGATTGCAGCCTGCCACAATCTGCTGTATGACATCCTGCAGCTTCTCCGTGGATTCAAATCCCGTCTCCAGCTCCCGCAGCTTTCCTCCCTGTTCCACAAAAATATGGTCCTTGCCGTTAATCATGATCTCCGTAACCGAGCTGTCATCCACGAATATCTGCAGAATATCCAGCCTGCGGAGCGAATCAAACAGTTCCTTTTTCAGCTTCCTGCGCACCTCCACCGGATAGACCGCCAACCCCTCCTGTTCCAGCATAACTTCGTCTATGGTGTCTTCCACCTCTGCATCCGTAAAATCTTTGACAAAATCCATTTTTTCCTGCACCCGGTTACGCAGTTCCTTTTTCAATTCTGCATATTCCATCTCTCTTCCTTTCCATACTCCTCGATTTCCTGAATCAACCCTTTCACCAGGTCTGCCAGGTCTCCCTTCGTCAGCTGCTCCAGTTCCTCTGGCAGCCTCCGAATGTGCGAGAGCGACAGGCGCCTCGTCTTTCCGAGTACATCCCCATACTCATACAGCGCAAGAACCTGCTCATACTGAATCAGCTTTCCCCGGGCAATTCTGTCCTCCCTCGTCAGCGTATATACCCTGGTACACAGGCGGAGGATTTCAAACAGTCCCTGCATACTTTCACTCAGATCCAGAATGACATATTCGTATTCTTCCAGCTCCTCAATCTTCTGCAGCAGTTCCAGCCACTCGGCCGCGGTGATTGTCAGCAGGTTCTGCCCCGATTTCATGGGCGGAATATAGGCAAGCCTCCCTCTGTGCTTCAGAATTGTCTGCAGCCTCAGTCTGAATTTATCCTTCTGCGCATTGAGAAAATAGAGTAAATCCGCCATGTCCAGCGTCTGCATATCCGGCAGCAGCTCCGAACTCCCCGCATAATGTTCGAAATTCAGGTAAAGCGTAGAATGCTTTTCTGCCAGGAGCAGGCTCATTGTGACGGCAAAGGAAGTCTGCATGCACCTCCTTACCGGAGAATAGTTCCCGATAAACACGGTCCTGCGGTTGGTTCTGAGTACGGGAAGCTGTACGTCCGCAATCTCCATATAGATACCAAGCAGCTGCTTTACAATTTCTTCCGCCTCCTGATACTTGTCCACGTAAAACAGATTTTCCCACTTCATCACACCGCTTTCGTTCAGAATCACAAAGCGTTTCGGGCACAGAGCCTGCAGTTCCGGCCCGTAATCCGACTCGGATACCACCAGCATTTCCATTTCCTGCTTCTCCATGGAGATCAGGTCCTGCACATCCGTATAGGTATGCAGCTCCCAGGGCAGGTTTTTCCGCTTTTTCATAAATTCGGTCATCAGCTGTGCATATTCTTCCTCCGTGTCACACAATACCATAACCTTACTGCTTTTCTCCCTCAATAGACACCTCCCAAATACAACAGTACACTAATCAGTACCGGGCCGGACAGGCATATCCCGGCAGACTTCTTCTCCGGTCCGGCTGTCTGGTAACGCTTCCACCTTCCGGTCAGCATCACATCCTCCATATATGCAGACAGATACCGTATCCTCTGTCCGAAAATATGTTTCCTCCACATTTTTACCGCTGAAATCATTGCCGCAATGAGCAAAGAACAAAATAAGAAAGTAAGAATTTTTTCGAAGGGCAGATATCCTGCCGCTGCGCCCAGAAGCTTTACGTCTCCCGCGCCCAGTCCCCCTATCTTAAAAAACGGATACAGCAGAGCCATAACCAGCGCCGCCTGCCCCGCATAGAACAATACACCAAAAAGGCCATCATCCCACGCCTGCCATCCCATTCCCAGAAATGCCGCCAGCAAAACCAGATAATTGGGAATTCTGTTATCCTTGTAATCATAACAACAGGCTGCCGTCAAAATAACACACAGAGCCGCCAATACACCATCTCCTTTTCTTTACTGTTTACCCGAACCGAAACAACGAGACGAAACATGTCTCACGAAATTACCTGAATCCCTGAACCGATTTGAACTGTCGGATTTGTCATGTCGTAAGTGAATTATATCCGCTGCCTTCCGAATTTGCAATAGGAAAGACGCAAAAAAATTCTTTTTGTAAAAAACCTACAAAAGTTTGTAAAATCCAATCCCGTAAAGCGCCAGAAGCCCAGGAAATCCAAGGATTCCGGATGTCAAAACAGTCGCCGCATTGATGCCTACGCCAGCAGAAATTCCCATCCTTTCCAATGCCATATTGATAAAATAAATTGCAATCGTACCCAGAATACCTCTCATCACAAAATTTATAATCTTCTCCACTGCGTCTCCTCCTGTATCCGTGCCTGCTTCCTATAGCATTCATATGCCTGTCAAAATAAAATATGCAGATTATCTATTTTTTCCAGAACTGGAATATTTTTCTTACGGCAGGTCTATACTTTTAACATAACAGTTTCACAGCAGGGAAAGGAGTGTTTTCATGAAAATATATTTTCGGCATAAAATCGGAACCGATGACATGACAGGCGTAGACTGTGCCCCCCTGACATTACAGGATTCCATAGAAAAAACCCGCCAGGCTCTGAATGACGCCTACGCGGGATTCGACAACGCAATAGAAGTCGATCTGATCGACAGCTACATTTATGAAATAAATTCTCTCCAGAGAAGATACAAGCATCTCACAGACCTGGCCGCCGCAGAAGCCTTCCCTGACAAGGATAATCTGGTACACAACTGCGTGAATTTACAGGTTATCAGTACTTGACATCCACAAATCCGCATCATCCTTTTGCAGGGCTTTGCTTTTTAACCCTGACAGCTATTTGATGGAGATAGGCGGTCAGAAAATTTCAACAAGGCTTAACGTACATCCGATCGCCGCAATTGCTTATATCCGATAACAGAAGATACCATGATAATCAGGACGGCAGAAACCGCACACATAAAGAAATCAAAGGTCAACACTCTGCCCGGAAGTACAAAATCCTCCAAAAAACGTTCCAATACAGTCAATGGTTCATAGGCTATCGGCCCTCTGTAAGCAACCGCCGCGGTTCCGCCGGGAACCTCCTTTATGCTGTACAGACGCAGAACGATGGAGAAAAAAAGCCAGGCTTCCGCGGCAACCACGGAAGCGGACTGGCTTTTGCAAAAGACGCTTATCATTGCTGTAACGGCCACATACGCCAGCGGCTGCAATGCCATAACAAAGAAAACAGTCAGAAATTCCGCCGCAGGCATCTGGGTATTGACTTTTCCGGTAGATAGAATCCTGGTGACAATATAGGCCCCATAGCCCGCCGAATAAAGGGAAAAAATAAAAATCATCTGGGCGCACAGGCGTGAAAAATAATACTTTCCCCTGCTGATACCGGCAGCCAACACATTCTGTACCGTCCGCATGGAAAAATCCTCTGCAATGACATAGGCAGTCAGAAGGATTGTTACAATGGAAAGCATCCTGGCGGTAGAATACAGGCATAGTACATACTCTATGGAGGGATATCTGTTAAGGCTTGACGCATGGGTATCTCTCAAAGCCATATACACGCTGTGGGCAATGAAAAACAGCCCCACACCCCAGGTCATCCAATAACATCTCATTTTCCGGAATTCAACACGAATCAGATTTCTCATATTCATTCCCCCTTAATCGATATCCCTTCTCAGGAAAACCAGATACGCCAATCCCAGGAAGAAAAAGCACATGAACAGGCACTGGCCAAACAATCCTGCAAATTCCACAGTCAAAATTCTCCGTTTCAGCACCATATCATACATATCCATTATGACAGGAAGAACGCCCCTGTAAAAAGGCAGAACATTCGTCAGAATATTTTCTCCCAAAAGCGTGAGCGCCCCCAAAATATATACCACCGCCGCTTTTTTCACACATACGGCTATGAAAATAAAAAATGTCATATAGGTACACAACAAAATAATCACACCGAAATGGTAGGCCAGCATCGCAGCCCCATAATCAGGATAGGGATAAAACGAATAACCGGAGTCCGGCATAAACCCGGAACGCAGACTGATACAGCAGACAAATCCCATTATGGAAACCAGATAGATGATAACGCCAACTGCCAGATAACAGCCAAGCTTTACAGTAAAATACTGCCTCCGGCTGACACCGCAGCTCAAAGTATTATGCATGGTGCCCTGATGCCGTTCCTGTGTGAAAAGCAAACCGGCAATGGGAGACAGAAAGAGAAGAATCGCCGTTCCTGCATTCCTCATGTAGGCAAAAGACGCCGTGTATCCGTATGCTGCCAGATCCATGGAATCCGTCCTTCCGGGTGCAAATCCAAATATGGCCGCAAAAGCGGCAATCACTCCGAAAAACGCCCATAACGCTTTGTTATACTTCATTTTCAGCAGCTCATTTTGAAACAGTCTCCCCATTCTTTTCCAGCTCCCTCTCTTTCAGCAGCAGCTCCACAAAATAAGTCTCCAGGTTGATGCCCCTGCTTCTGCAAATGCTTCCTACCTCTTCCGCAGAAACCGTCTCCAAAAGCTTTCCTTTATGCAAAAATCCATACCGGGTGGCAATCTGGGCCATCTCTGCCAGATTATGGCTGCTGAAAAGGATTGTAATGCCCCTCTCATGGTTTAATTTCAGCACCAGCTCCCGAAGCTCCATGACGCCTATGGGATCCAGCCCGATAGTCGGTTCATCCAGAATAACAAATTCCGGGTTTCCCACCAGGGCAATGGCAATCCCGAGACGCTGCCGCATTCCCAGGGAAAATTTGCCGGCCTTTCTGTCCTTTACATCTGCCAGGCCAACCAGCTCCAGCAGATCAATCAGGGCCTTTGACGGATTTGATCCGAAATCCATCTCCAGATAGCGCCGCTGAATATCAAGATTCTGCAGGGCAGACATATTGGTGTAGACTGCCGGATGTTCGATAAGCGCCCCCATGTTCTTCCGCTTCTCCTGAAGCCCCTTCTCGGAAGACTCACCAAACAGATTCATACTGCCTGACGTAGGACGTATCAGCCCGCAGACCATGCGCATGAAGGTGGTTTTTCCTGCGCCATTCGCCCCCACAAATCCAAAAATATCACCCTTATGAATGGACAAGGAGACATTGTTCACTGCACATACATTGCGATATCGTTTTACCAGATCTTTTGTTTCCAGAATAGTCTCCATATTATTTCTCTGCTCCATGAAAGATTCTTACATACGCTATATCTAGGCAAGTATTCCCCTGTTCAGCCCCTGGTCGGCCAGATTCTCTGTCAAGGTATTCCGTCCATAAGTCAGGCCGGCATACACCGCCTGCGAATTATTCATCACAGGTCCCGCGCCGTTCTGTCCCGCAATGCTCCGGTAAGCATCGCTCAGCGGTACAATGACACGCTTTATTTCGTCAAAAAGTCCGGACTCCCGGCGCTGCTCCCCCCGGGCCAGCCGCCTGAGGCAGAACATATAGAGCCGCTGCAGCGCAGGCGCAGGCTCATAGTTCAGATCCAGGGACTGCAGCAGTTCATTGAGGCAGCCCCGGGCATTCCTTACAGCCTCGTGAAAGCGTCTCTGCCCTTCCGGGGTGTCCGTTTCCTCCTGCTGCAGGGCCTCCTTCCCATCCTCCAGATAGCAAAGCAGCATCTCATACAGGATGACCACCAGTTCCGTAGGATTGGCCTGGGTAATCCGCAGTGTGAATTGTTGTTTGTCTTCTTTTTTCATCTACTATTTATCCCTCACAAAAAAACAACGGATTCCGGCTGACACACAGCCCGAATCCGCTCTTCCACCGATTCCCGTCCATGGATGCCGAAACTTACTGAAGCAGCTGCAGCACCTGGGAAGGCCTCTCGTTTGCCTGTGCCAACATGGATGTGGCCGCCTGGGTCATGACCTGATAGGTGGTATAATTGGTCATTTCCTCCGCCATATCCACGTCCATGATTCTGGAATAAGCAGCCGTCACATTTTCGGATGTAATGTCCAGGCTGTTGATGGTAGTTTCCAGCCTGTTCTGGTAAGCACCCAGACGTCCCCGTATGCTTGAAACAAACTGAATGGCGCCGTCAATCCTGCCGATTGCTTCCGTGGCCGCCTGTTCCGTGCTTACATTCAGGGTCCACACGCCCTGGCCGTCCTCTCCGTCTTTCACGTAATAATTGTTCAATCCCATCTCGCTCAGGGAGATCTTCGGAATATCCATTTCCAGAGTCTGTCCCTCGTTGGCGCCGACCTGTACCACCATGGGACCGATTCCCGTTGCGTCGATTACCAGCGGCTTATCGGCACCATTGACTTCCGTAATCTTAAGTTCTTTTACGGTATCCGGAAAATCCTCATTATTTGCAATGGCCCTGCTCAGGTCCAGTGTCATTTTAAAACCGTTTGCCCCCTCAACGCACAGCAGGTTATCCTTCATAGTCGCGGTAGCTCCCTCCGGGAAAGGACCTTCTCCTGCCTTGAAGTTCTTCACGCGGTATCTGTCGCTCTCATCCGTAGGCATGGGATTTTCCTCAATGATCAGTTCATCAATAGTATAAACGGCTGCGGTCACTTCCGTGGAATAGGAACTCACCTTCACATCCAGGTTTCCCTGCACATAACCCTTCAGCGAAAATTCCCCGTTCAGCAGCTTCTGCCCGTTGAATTCCGTAGACTCCGCTATCCTTGTAATCTCCTCTGTCAGCTGCTTCACCTCATCCTGTATGACAGCCCTGTCATTATCGGAATTCGGCCCGTTGGCAGCCTTAACCGCCAGCTCGTTCATCCTCTGCAGCATCTCGCTGATCTCGGACATGGCACCGTCTGCCGTCTCAATGATGGAGACACCGTCCCCCGCACTCTGGTTCGCCACAGACAGCCCCTCCAGCTGCGCGTTCATCCGCTTGGCCATGGCCAGCCCCGCCGGGTTATCCTTGGCGGAATTCACCTTCAGGCCTGACGAGAGACGTTCCAGCGACTTTGACAGCAGATTGTCGTTATTGGCAAGCTTGTTATTGGCAAGCATTGCAGATACATTGTAATTAATTCTCATATCTGTTCTCCTGTTTCGGCTCCTCCATGCATTTACGCCGCTGCATGGGAATATTCTTTTCTCCGGTTACGCTCCCGTTTCCTACGCGCTTTCGCCCTGCCGCACCACGGCCTGTAAAAATACCTTCGCCACACGGTAAAGCTCGGCGCTTTCCGTGGGAGTATGCTTTCCGGATTTGATCAGCTCCGGCATACGCTTTTCGGATGAAATGGTGGAAATATTACCCACATTCCAGCTGCCTTCCGCTTCCTTTCTAAAGTTATCGGCTATCTGCTGCAATTTCATTACCTCCACTTTTCCTTCCCCGAAAAGCATGCCGTGTACGGTTCCGTTGTTCAGGGTAAGCCTTGCCTGCAAATGCTCTTCCTGCGAAAGGTTCACACCGACGGTGACGGTTCCCTTCTCCTGACTTGCCCTGTCCAGTGTGAGATGAACTCTGGTCAGCCTGTCGCCCACATACATGGGCAGATAATATTCCTCACGCTTTGCCAGTGCCGCCGCAACCGTCAGCTGCTTGTGGTTCAGCTGCATCTGTTTCACATCCATGCTGCTGTCCGCCTCAGAGAAAGTTGCCTCCTCCACTGATTCCATGGAACTCTCGGTGATCTCGCCGTACTCCGTCACAAATTCTTCCATATTCTCCAGTTTCTTCCACAGAGCCGCCGAACCGGTTTCTTCCTGCGGTTCAGGCTCTTCGGCGGCAAGTTCGGGATTCGCCTTTCTCGCCAGCAGCGCCATGATATCCACCGGCTCCTTCTTCGCCGCCGGCCGATTTCTGTCACTGAATGCAAATATATTCTCCGTGCCGTAAGTCAGCGCCTGTGCCGCCATCAAATTGTCCGCACTGGAAGACAACTCACCTCTCTGCAGCATGGCGACGCTCTCCTGATCTGCGGCACTGACCGCCTGTCTCTGCTCTTCCAGCTGCGTCTTATTGTATTCCTTCGTCGTCTTTTCATTGGATGACACTTCTGTCAGAACATCGTTTGCCGCCTTGACAAAGGCCTCTGCAACCGGTTCTGCCGCAATCCCCGGCTCCGCAGCCTGTCCTGCCGTCTGGGCGTTCTGCATGGCCGCCTGAACCTGAGAACTCTGTCCCGCCGTTCCTGCCTGCGCATTCTGCCCTGTTGTTCCTGTCTGCGCACTCTGCCCTGCTGTTCTTGTCTGGTCAGCCTGTTCGCCGGATTGCCGTGCTTCTTCGGCTTCCGCCGCAGCCGCGTTTGCCGCCCTGATATCTGCCACTGTTTTGACAAACGCCCTGGATATCTGCTCCGAGATGCTTTCCTCCTTTTTGGCCGGTTTCGGGATATTTCCCAGTTCATCCGGCACACGGATATCCAGGCTCTTCTTCCTGTTCTGCAGCGCCGACAAAAGATTGGAAAAATGCAGCTCTGCCTGGGAATTTACCAATGCTCCCACCGCAGCTCCCTCCGCCTTCTCGATCTGGCGCACCAGGCGGTAAATGCCGATATAGCTCTCCCGCTCCTCCGGTGTAATCTCGTTATTGCGTTCAAGCCCGTACAGGAAACGGCTGTAGCTCTCCGCCTCCTTCTTATATTCGGGCGGCAGCTCCCTGAAGTAAGCCTCCAGTTCCTCGATGCTCTTCTCCAGCGGGTTGAAGCCGTCTCTGATCATCTTCAGCGTTGCAGCCGGCGTCAGCTTCGCCAGTACATCCTGCACCTGTCTGTCGGCGGTTCTCACCGCTTCCACATTGGACATTGTCATTTCCATCTGGTTATAGCCCAGGATTCTGACTGCCCTGCGGTTCTCGTCCGTCAGCTCCAGTCCCAGGTCCTTCAGGATATGGTCCACGCTTGCAAAAGCCTTCTCAATGCTGTCGCCCATGTCGCTTCTGGGCGAAGTCATCAGCTTCTCGTAGCTTGCCTGCGCCTTCTCGTAATTATCCTGCAGCACCTTACCTTCATTGTAAATGGTTTCCAGGGATGCGCTGCCCTGCCCTTTGGCAAACATACCCAGCACGTCCGCGGGCAGGCCCGGCAGCTGGTCGGTCACATTGCTTACCTGACGGTAATTCTGATATTTTTCCACAGCCATGGAATCTCTCGGGAAATACTGCCCCGCCAATTCATACTCCGCCTGCTTCAGTGCCTCAATCAGCTCTTCCATGGGAGCCGTATCAATGGAAAAACCGCTTTTCAGCAGCCTGACATTCACCTCCGCCGTCATGCGCAGCCTGACTTCCTCCAGCTGCCTTCTGGCCGTGATATCCCCCACGCTGGCCTCCCAGAGCGCGCTGCTGTGATAATACTCCGAGACGGCATTTGCCTTTTCGTATAAATTTTCCTCCGTTGCCCCCAGGGAAGCATGCAGGGGATTCTTACCCTCCGCCACGGCGGCAGCCGCAGCCTCGCCGAAACGCTTCTCCGTCACCGGCAGCTCCAGATCCTGCAGCGCCTCCAGGCGATTCAGATTCTGCGCGGTGACCGGCAGTCCCCTGTCCAGCAGCCACGCCGCATTTTTACGGCTGTCCGCATTGACTTCCCTGCCGGACTGCCTGATAATCCTGTCAACCTGTTCCTGAAGCTCCCGGGAATTCTCTCCGCCCGCGCTCTGGGTATAATATCCGTGTACATCCTCGGCGTAAAATCTGGGTGCGGAAGCGCCCCTGCCCGCACCGCTGCTCTGGGCCAGGTAGAGATTCCAGATCTCCGCTTCCATCTCGTTATCTATCAGATAGCTGCGTGTGCCGTCGCTCACGGGCTGCAGCTGTGAGTTCATCTCCCACGCCCTGGATACCGCGGACAGGTTTTCCTTTGACAGCGGCACATCCGCCGCCCGGAAGCTGTCCAGCACTGCCCTGGCCAGAGTCTGGCTTCCCAGCGCCGAAGTCAGCGTGTCCACATCCATGTCGTCGGTGTATCCCACAATATTTTTCCCGGCGCGCACCAGCTCCGCCTTAATCTTATCCACAATTGTCACGGCCTCTTCGGGATCCATGCTGCCCAGGTCAAAACCTTCCTCCTGCATTTTCGCATAGTCCTCTTCCGAAAGCGTATGTGACATGACTGTCATATAATCCCGGCAAAGCCCCACGTCAATGTCGGCCGCCTCCTGCTGGAGTTCAATCAGGCTCTTCGCCTTCTCACCCCCCAGACCGGGGATATCAGACCTGCCGCCTCCGCCGAAGAATGCGGCAAAGGGCGTCTGCGCCGCTGCCATATGTTCCGCATGGGAACTGCGGCTTCTCTCCGCATGCCGCCGCTCCGCTTCCTTAATCGCCTGTTCCGTAAATGTAATCTTCAAAGTTTTGTTCTCCTATTCCAGTTCCGCTGCAGCCTGCTCCGTACACTCTTACCGCAAAGGATTCCCGGCCGACAGGTCATCCGTCCGTGAATCCTTTGGTGTACTGTGCAGGCTGCTGCTGTTTTCCAGTTCCGCTGCAGCCTGCTCCATACACTCTTACCGCAAAGGATTCCCGGCCGACAGGTCATCCGTCCGTGAATCCTTTGGTGTACTGTGCAGGCTGCTGCTGTTTTCCAGTTCCGCTGCAGCCTGCTCTTCCGGCTTCCGCCGAATCCTGAATTTATAAAAAGGTGCAGGCGCATCAGCTGCACCTACACCTTTTATTTCGGTAAAACTCCCGGAAAACTTTACCTTGCGGACAGCCTTTAAAATACAAACACCGCTGCACCGTAGGGCGGCAAATCCAGGGAAATGGAAAATGCCTTGCCCTGGCAAGGAACCGCTTCCACAGGAATTTCCTTTGCAATCTCATTGCCCCAGCCGCCGAACCGCTCCTCGTCGCTGTTCAGCAGCAATTTGTACTTCTTCCGCTTCGTGACGGTGGGGACAGGCACCCTGTAAGCCTCCCGTTTTATGGGCGTCATGTTCAGTACGAACAGCAGGCTGTTGGACCCTTTGGCGGATTTTCTCACAAAGGAGAAGACACTGTTCTCCCCGTCGTTTGCATTCATCCACTCGAAGCCGTCCCAGGAATCATCTATCTCATACATGGCAGGATATTTATTGTACAGTTTCAGCAGCTCCTTCACATACGCCTGAAGGCCCTGGTTGTTCTTTTCGCTCAGCAGGAACCAGTCAAGCTCTCTCTCCTCGCTCCACTCACGCTCCTGCCCGAAATCCTGTCCCATAAACAGCAGCTTCTTGCCGCTGTGGCCGAACATATATGTATAGCCCGCCCGCAGATTGGCATATTTATCTATCTGATATCCGGGCATTTTATTTACCATGGAGCATTTCAAATGTACCACCTCGTCATGGGACAGGGGCAGGATATATTTCTCCGCATTGTTATAGCTCATGGCAAAGGTCATGGAATTATGGCTGCCCTTCCGGTACAGGGGATCCAGCTTCATGTACTCGCAGAAATCATGCATCCATCCCATATTCCATTTAAAGGTAAAGCCCAGGCTGTCCCCGCCGATGGGTCCCGTTACATTGGGCCATGCCGTGGATTCCTCCGCCACGGTAATAAAGCCGGGATAAGTGCCCCGCACCACGGAATTAAGATGCTTGAAGAACTCGATCGCCTCCAGATTCTCGTTTCCGCCGTATTTGTTCGGCACCCACTGTCCGTCCCTTTTACCGTAATCCAGATACAACATGGACGCTACAGCGTCTACCCGGATACCGTCCACATGAAATTCCCTGAGCCAGAAAAGAACGTTTGCAATCAGGAAATTCTTTACCTCCGGCTTCTCGTAATTAAAAATCTTGGTGCCCCAGTCGGGATGGGAACCCAGCCTCGGGTCCGGATGCTCGAAAATGCACTGCCCGTCAAATTCCGCCAGCCCGTGGGCATCCGTTGCAAAATGGGCAGGTACCCAGTCCAGAATAACACCCACTCCCATGGAATGCATCTTATCCACCAGGTACATAAAATCCTTCGGTTCGCCGTAGCGGGCGGTGGGTGCGTAATATCCTGTCACCTGGTACCCCCAGGAGCCGTCATAGGGATGCTCCAATACTCCCATCAACTCAATATGGGTGTATTTCATCTCCTTCAGATATTCTGCCAGCCGGTCAGCGAACTCACGGTAATTATAGAAGCCTTCCTTCCCGTCCGGATGCTTCATAAAAGAGCCGATATGGCATTCGTAGACAGCCATGGGCTGCTTGTATACATCCTTCTTATCCCGGGCTGCCTCCCATTTCTGATCCGTCCATTCAAAGCCCTCCAGATCTGTGATGATCGAAGCCGTCCCGGGCCTGTACTCCGCGTAATTCGCAAAGGGATCCGCCTTGTACAGCTTTCTGCCGTCCGCGGCGGTTATCAGGAACTTATACATTTCCCCGATCTCCACCCCGGGAACGAACAGCCCCCAGACGCCCACAGGACCCAACTTTTCCATCGGATGCGTTTCCTCATTCCAGCCGTTAAAGCTGCCGATCACATGCACGGCCTTCGCATTCGGCGCCCAGACACCAAAATATGTCCCCTTTTTCCCCTTTTCCTCGGAAACATGGGCACCCAGCTTCTTGTAAATATCGTAATGGGTCGCCTGTGAAAAGAGATATTGGTCCGCCTCCGAGATAAATACCTTTCCCTGCTTTTCTTCCATCCGTTTCAACCTCCTGTTTTTCGTTCCGCAGATCCCCCGCCCGGCACCGCTCTTCCACCCGGATTTCCCTTGAATAATTCGTCGGCAAATCCTACGGCAGCGGACGGGACATTTGCTGCTTTATGCCACAAAATCTTTCTCTGTCAGAATAATCATATCTTCATCGTCATACCGCCTTGCCAGAAGAATATCAAAGAAATGCCCGATGGTCTTCCGGTTTGCATGACGGATAGCCTCATCCACAATCTGCTTCACCTCAATCACAGTCACCACATGATCTATGGTCTGGCTCTCCTCAATCCTGGTATGAAGTGCAAGCATTCCCAGGTCGTCAATGGAATATTCCTTCTCCCGTGCGTACCGCCTGCCAAAAGATACCAGCGTGTCGTTGCTCAGCGCTTCCAGATCCACCCGCGCGGTAAAATCGCCAAAAAGCTGCGGCGTCCCCAGGAACAGCTTCTGGATTGCCTTCTTGGTGTCCTCCATAATCACAACGATTCCGAATTTCTCCTGCTGCAGGGCAACGTGGAGCATTCCCGCTGTCTCGCTGTCCATTCCGGAAGCCTTCTGAATAATCAGGGCACCGTTGTTCAGCCCCTCCAAAATCTCCCTCACGTTTTTCCTGTTCAGGCCCGCCCCCGTAATCTTTGCCACTTTTCCCGAAAAATTGCTGTCCGTCATCCTGACCTCGCGAATCATATTCTTCGCAAGCGTCAGTGTGTCCATTCCCTCTTCTCCCGTAATGACTACATTTCCTGTATACGCCGCCATACTGATGCCGTCAATTGCCTTCACCAGCTGCTCTCTGGACTGGCGATTCTGGATAAACGGCGCGAATAATTCCTTTTCTTCCCGGGTCAGGCTTCTGATTTTCGCCTTTTCCCGTTCCTGAACCAAATGCTTCTCTTTTTGTCTGCCGCCATCCTCCTTGAAGTCATCCGCCTTCTTCGTTTCCCTGGCTGCGCCCTCTTCCCATGCTTCCTCGGAGCCTATCATTTCAAAACCCTCGGGATCCAGAGGCACATCTTCTTCCTGCGCCTCCTCTTCCTCTACATGTTCCAGCGCGTCCAGATAGTCCAGGGCATCCGACGCTTCCTCTTTCGATTTCCCCGCATATTCCGCCTTGTCCGGGATATCTTTTTCCATGCCGTCCGGGATATCGTCTTCTTCGTACTCCAAAACCTCCGCATATGCCGGATCATTCCGGCTGTCGCCTTCCGGAATCCCGTTTTCCCCATATCCGGCTTCTTCATAATTCAGATCATTCTCGTCACCCGGCCATCCGGCTGCCTCCTCATACGCCGGCTCCTGCATGTTCTCTCCGTCTGCCCACCCGGGACTCTCTTCATAAACGGCCTCCTCCCAGGGTTCTTCTTCCGCATATTCCGTTCCCGTCTGGTCATCGGTCCACTCCGGCTCGCCTGTGTAATCCGTGGCATCCTGACCCTCATTCCATTCCGGCTCACCTATGTAATCCGGGACATCCTGACCCTCATTCCACCCCGCCTCACCTGCGTATTCCGTGGCATCCTGACCCTCACTCCATTCCGGCACCTCTGCGTATTCCGGAACATCCTGACCCTCATTCCATTCCGGCTCACCTGCATAATCCAGAGCGGCCTGTTCTTCATTCCCCTCTGGCTCACCTATATAATCCGGGACGCCCTGACCCTCATTCCACTCCGCCTCACCTGCGTATTCCGGGACGCCCTGGCCCTCATTCCACTCCGCCTCACCTATGTAATCCGGGACGCCCTGACCCTCATTCCATTCCGCCTCACCTGCGTATTCCGTGGCATTCTGCCCCTCATTCCATTCAGGCACCTCTGCGTATTCCGGAGCGGCCTGTTCTTCATTCCACTCTGGCTCACCTATGTAATCCGGAACGCCCTGACCCTCATTCCATTTAAGTTCACCTGTGGAATCCGGAACGTCCTGCTCCGGCACTTTCTCCCTATCATCCGGACCATTCTGTGCGTCCGCCCGTTTCTCATATTCCTGTCCTTCCGCGCAGTCTGCCTTCCCGCCTTCTCTATAGCCCGATTCCGTCCCCGTATCTCCGAAGCCGTTCACAGACTGTACGGGTGCCTTCGCCGCCTGCATCGCCGCCATAGCTCCCGCTGCCGCGGCTGCACCTTTCACACCCCCGGCAGACGGATTCTTCTGAGAGACACCCTCAAGCTGTTCCAGAAGCCCGTCTCTGACAGCAGCTTCAAATTCCGTGAACATCGGCCCCGTCTGGCGAAGAACATGCTGACGCACCTCTTCCCTGCACTTTTCCTCATTGGCCTTTTTCATCCGTTCCCACTCAGCCAGAATATCATCTATCTTCATCTGACCGGTAATCTGTCTCTCCACAGCCGTCCGCTCCGGCAACACCATCCTGATCTGTCCGTCTGTCTCCTGTAAAAGCACATCTTCCAGTTCTTTGGGCGGCTGCTCCTGCTCTCCGGCTGCCTCTTTCCGCATCTGGTCCATGACGGCTGCGGATGTGTCTTCCGCTGCTGCCCCTGCGGACTCTGCCGGACCGGCCGACTGTTCCGGCACGGCTTCCCCGTCTCCCGCAGAGGTCTGCCTTCCGATATTCCCGGCCTCCTCATAAACAGGCTCTTCGGTGTTCACCTTTTCCCCGGCAGCTTCCGTAGCATCCGTACGGTTTCCGCCTCCGGCCTGCCCTGCGTTTCGGAAGCCGCTCCTATCCACAGCCCCGCCGCTTCCCCCACCGGGAAACGCATACACCCGTGCCGCCTCGGTCCCCGCTCTGCCTTGAAAACCGGCCGCTTCGGTACATGCTTCCGCCGCGGCATTCAGTTCCGCCTCCTCTATCTCACCGGTTTCCCCGAAAAAAACTTCCGTCCCTTCCATCTCATTATCGTCCGGAAAATATTCCCCGGATTCCCCATGGGCATCTCCGCCGTAACCGCCATCCGCCCCCAGCACTTCCTGCAGCCCCGCAGCAAGCTCTTCCTGAAGGTTCATGGTGTTATACTGGCTCACATCCATGGTTTTAACCTGAATATCCATCTCCTCGGGCAGGAATTCTCCCTCCCGGCCTTCCCATGCCGCTTCCTGTTCTCCATTGTCAAACGCTTCATACAGCGGCTGCTCCTGCCCCTCAAAGGCTTCCTGGGCGCCGTAATCCTGCTCTTCCGAACCTTCTATGTATTCCGCATCTCCTTCTTCCGCATATTCATCAAAACGATGATCATATGCCTCCTGCTGTGAAAACGATAACGGCTGATGAAGCATTTTCAGTTCCATCGCCTTAATCACATACTTGCCCTCTCCGAACCACAGGATCAGTTCGTCGCATTCTTCCACGCAGCGAGTAGCCAGCCCTACCCTATGATAAAGATAAGCCAGCTCATACGCCCATTTTTCTCTATAGTCTCTCTTCTTCAGCTCCTCCAGTACACCGATGCGCTCCTCCAGGTTTACGTTCTGTGCTTCATAAAGCCTGTACTGCAGAATATACCGTTCCGGGTCCTTCGGCGCCACGCGAGTAAATTCATTATAGTAATTCACCGCCTGCACAAATTCCTCCGTCTTGATGCACAGTTCGCAGAGAGAGTAACAGATCGTCCTCCCGCCCGGTTTCTTCTCGTATGCCAGCAGCAGCATGTTCTTTGCATCCTCATACCGCCGGTTCACTTTGTACAAATCGCTGACCGTACAGAGCATCATCACGCTTTTCACCCTGCGCCAGTCAATGGTATCCGCAATTTCCGCTGCTTCAGCGTATGCCCCTTCCGCTATCAGCGTTTTTATCTCTTCCGACCTTATTTTATATTCATATTTATCCAAGGTAATCCGCTCCCTCTTCCGGTAAAAACAATCGGGAAATCCGTTTCTTACACGAACCCCAATATTACCTCTAAGTGTAACATACCCCCTTGTATCTGTCAAAAGAAAAAGCAAAAAAAGCACCTGCCATAGAACCGAAGTTCCTGCCCGCAGGCGCTTTTAATTCAGCACTGAACTTTCACAGTAAATTGCTCAACTCCGCAAACTGCTCCAGCGAAAGCGCCTCCCCTCTGACCGTGACGGGAAGTCCCATCCGCTCCAGTGCCTCCCCTGTCCGCTCCTTGGAAATTCCAAGCTCCGGCGCATTTCCCAGACTGTTGGCAAGCGTCTTCCTTCGCTGGTTAAAAGCCGCCCGGATAATGGCAAACAGCTTTCCCTCCTCCACCTGCACAGGCGGCGCCTCATACCTGTCCATGCGTACAACGGCGCTGCCCACATTAGGCCTGGGAATAAAACAGTTGGGCGGCACGTTTGCCACGACTTCAGGCTTCGCGTAGTACTGCACCGCAAGGGAAAGCGCGCCGTAATCCTTCGTGCCCGGACCTGCCTGCATCCGGTCCGCCACTTCCTTCTGCACCATCACCGTAATATTCTTCAGCGGCACATGCTTTTCAAATAAGCCCATGATAATGGGGGTGGTTATGTAATAGGGCAGGTTGGCAACCACCTTCAGCGGCTTTCCCCGCTCCCGGGCAAGCCCTTCCACATCCATTTTCAGAATATCCTGATGGATAATCGTCACATTCTTATATGCGGACAGCGTCTCTTCCAGAATCGGAATCAGGTTTCCGTCAATCTCCACCGCTACCACTTCCCCTGCCCGCTCCGCCAGATACTGGGTCATGGTACCGATGCCGGGTCCGATTTCCAGCACACAGTCTTCTTCGGTAATCTCTGCGGCAGCGATGATTTTGTCCAGCACCCTGGTATCAATCAGAAAATTCTGTCCGTACTTTTTCTGAAAGCGGAACCGGTATTTCTGAAGCACCTCTATTGTATTATGCGGAATTCCCAGATTCGCCATTTGACTATTCTCCCGTCTTATTCCTGTCACCCACCGGCGGTTTATCAACGCTTCTCGTCACATGCCGCTTTCCCTCCGCTGCCGGGA
The DNA here is from genome assembly GCA_910587555.1 of uncultured Acetatifactor sp. Taxonomy (GTDB): domain Bacteria; phylum Bacillota; class Clostridia; order Lachnospirales; family Lachnospiraceae; genus Acetatifactor. The sequence goes on along the minus strand of CAJULV010000035.1, from coordinate 20,708 downwards.
TTCTCCGGATGGGGTATGAAAACTACTTTCTGTCGGATTTGCGTCACGATCTACAGGCCTTCCTTCCGCAGATAGTCCAGCACCTCAAACAAGTCCGTCCTGATCAGAAAGCTCAGCTTCCGCATCTCGTCGTCAGGCGCTATCATATCCGGCACCATGACAGGGCGCATGCCAGCGGCATGGGCAGCGCGGATACCGTTGGGAGAATCCTCAATGGCATAGGCTTCTTCCGGCTCCACTCCCAGTTCCCGGCATGCCAGCAGGTAGATATCCGGGCGGGGCTTGGAATGCTCCACCATGTCTCCCGTTATCACTGCCTTAAAATATTTCCCGAAGCCGGACCGCTCCAGATGGCCGAACACGGAGGTGCTTCTGGTAGAAGACGCCAGCCCCACCCGGCAGTCCGTACCCTGCAGCCAGTCCAGAAGCTCCGGCGCCCCCGGCTTCACCGGCAGGCCGTTCTCCTTCAGATATGCCTGAAACCAATCCGCCGCCTCCTGCCGAAAGTGCGGGTAATCGAAATCTTCCCCATAAGCCGCCATGACAATCCGCCTGCTGTCATTGGAATTCAGCCCGATGCATTTCGGAAAAATCTTATCCATATCGGGCAGGCCGTTTTTCCCGGCCACAGCCATCCAGGCCTTCATACATACAATCTCCGTGTCGAAAAGGATTCCGTCCATATCAAAAACAACTGCTTTCATTTGTGTCTCCTTATTTCTACGCCTCACTCAAGATAGATAAAGTCTTCCAGGAAATGGATGCAGTTATAGAGTACCAGCACATCCATGCCTCCCTCCGGTTCATAGCTTTCCATAAACCGGAACAGCCTTCCGTTAAAAAAACGCAGGTCCATCACATAGATTTTCTCATAATAGGGAATCAGCAGCGGTACAAAGCAATTGGCATAGGAATCCTTTATCACAAATAATGTTTTTCCATTATGGTAGTCCGTCTCAATCTCTACCAGCGCATGGTTGTCATCCAGGAAAAAGCCGTACTTGTTCTTACCCGCAAGATAGGATTCCTCATAGCAGCTGTTTCTGGTATCTTTCAAATCGTAGGTGACTGTCACCGGGCGCCCTGCGGTCTCCGGGAACCAGAAAATGGAATCCGGCTGCACATCCAGGTTAACCTTTGACTGCAGCGTCCCCAGAAACTCAGAAGTCACGGCCTTCATGGCATTTTTGCTGTACAGGTCTCCCCGCCTTCCCATGAACTTCGTCCAGGCCTGATATCCGTACCAGGCACCCAGCGTAGTCCAGTGGTGATCCGTGCGGTAATAAATCTCCTCGCCGGAGTGACTGCGCAGCGCGGAATATACGTCAATATAATGATCCGCCCCAATCTGTACCGCCGCCTTTTCCAGAAACGCCGCCTGGTCATAATACGGCGCCCAATACGGCATCCTGTCCGTGAGAATATTGTCCGCCGTAGGCACCAGCATAACGGCGGCATCCCATCTTTTCACCAGCTTATCCAGCAGGAGAAGCTTCTTCGTCTCCTGTACATCGGTATATGCCCCCGGCAGATGCTGCTCAATCAGATAGCCGTCCGCTCCCAGATATACACCGTTGATTTCCTGCTTCTGCAGGGCCATGTCCAGATAAGTCTTTATCGTAATCCACTTATCCCTCCCCACAAACTGCTCCGTTAGATAAGCTTCATAGTCCTGAGTATACTTCCCTTCCAACAGTGCGTCCCATGACCATTTGGGCCTCGTTGCCAGCATTTTATTTTCCGCCTCCGAGAAAATCCTGTCCTTCTGAATCAGGTCGGCCGCAGTGAAGAGAAGCAGAATTGCCGACAACAGTATAATTGTAAAAAAAGCACTTCTTTTTTCGTCCATATGGAAATATCCTTTTCTGACACAATTCCTCTCGTCTGCCGAAGTCCCGGTACTTTCTAAAATCTGAAATACAGAAACGGATTGTAAGATGCATCCACAATTCCCGCTATGGCCAGAAGCAGAAGCACCGCCGGAATCACCTTCTCTCCAAAACGGTACAGGGCAATTGCCGCTCCTGTACCGGACTTCCGGAGTTCTCCCACGACACGGCCGGGCAGGGGCGTAGCGGCAGCCACGGCAATTAAAAACAGTACGCCGTACTGCCGGGCCAGATAAAAGCCGTCCGCATCCGCCAGGCTGCCTCCCATGCCTGCCATCACGCCCAGATACCCCGTAATCTGTCCGGGCGTCTCCAACGAGAACAGCACCCATCCCACCAATACCACCAGCATCGTATAGACAAGCCCCACCGCCTTCGGAAGCCATGCCAGAAGCCTGCCGAGAAACAGCTTCTCCAGTACCAGCGCAAGCGCAAACCATAAGCCCCACATCAGAAAGCTCCATCCCGCTCCATGCCAGATTCCCGTGAGCATCCACACAACCAGAATATTCAGAAGCTGTCTGGCCCTTCCCTTACGGTTGCCTCCCAGGGGAATATACACATACTCCCGAAACCAGCTGCCCAGGGAAATATGCCACCTGCGCCAGAACTCCGTCACAGAGGCCGAGATATACGGATAGTTAAAATTCTCCGGAAAACGGAAGCCCAGCATCTCCCCCAGCCCTATTGCCATATCGGAATAGCCGGAAAAATCAAAATAAATCTGGAAGGCAAACGCCAGAATTCCCACCCAGGCGGTCAGCGCGCTCATCTCCCGCAGGCTCATTTCCGAAACCGTCACCCAAAGTTCACCCACATTGTTGGCAATCAGCACCTTTTTCGCCAGGCCGAAGCAGAAGCGCTTCATCCCGCGGCTGACCGCCTCCAGGCCGGCTTTCCTGTTGTGAAGGCGGGACTCCACATCCCGGTACTTCACGATGGGACCGGCTATCAGCTGAGGAAACATGGCAACATACACGCCGAAATCCAGCAGGTTCTTCTGCACCTTTGCTTCTCCCCGATACACGTCAATGGTATAAGACATGGTCTGAAAGGTATAGAAGGAAATCCCTATGGGCAGCGGAAGCGCCAAAAGCGGAAAAGAAGTTCCTGCCGCGGAATTGATCGTCTGTATCAGAAAATCCGCGTATTTGAAAAAGCACAGTACCGTCAGATTAACCAGCACCGAAGAGAGCAGAATCGCCTTTGCAGCCCCCTTCCCGCGGAAGCGCCCCAGCAACCGCCCGTGGAAATAATCGGTCACGGTGGAAAAAAGCATCAGCAGTACGTATACAGGCTCCCCCCAGGCATAAAAAAACAAGCTCCCCAGAAAGAGAACAATATTCTTGCCTCTCCCGGGAACCAGATAGTACAGTATGAAAAACAGGGGCAGAAAACGGAATAAAAACACTACACTGCTGAAAACCATCGGATTCCTCTCCTAATCATTCCATTCGCTTTTCCCGCCTCGCTGCCGCCGGAGGATTTGCCGCTCCTGACTTTACACCGGATGCAGTTTCCCATCCGCTGCTGCCGGACGGGAATTACAGCATGTTGCGGATGGTGTCTAGCGCCAGCTTATTGGCCTCCTGGCACTGTGCAATAGACTCCTCTTCGGTTTCGGCATCAACTGCCCAGCCTCCCAGCCGCACAAAAATGACATAATTGTCAATTCGTTCCACTACGCTGGCCTGTATCTTGCCCAGATTCATGGGATACTGTGTGGTATCATTGATATTTGCCTCACGATAAGCCTTCATGGCCTCTTCCACCGCATCCGCCTGGTCTTCCTTCGCCCTGACAATAATCAGTGTATCCACATTGTTGCTGACCATGGGCGTCTCTGCCATATAATCCTCATACATATCCGGCCCGATTCCGTAAAATGTCTCCAGCATACCGGCATCCATAGGCATGTCAGGCCAGTAATTGTCCGCCCCCAGTGCGTCTACCACTGCCTGCTTCAGACCTTCCATCTCCTCGCTCCAGCCTTCGGCGCCCGCATCCGGTACCTCGGCGCTGCCGTCCCCTGCCGTTCCGTCGTCCGCCCCGGAACCCTCTTCCGGGGATTCACTGCTGCCGTCCCCGCTTTCCTCCGGAACGCTGCTTACTTCACTGCTCTGTCCCGACTCCTGCGTGCCCGCGTCTTCTCCGCCCTTGCCGCAGGACGTAATACCGAGTACCAAAATACCCGCACACAAATACAAAACAATCTTTTTCATAATGTTCTCCTTATTCCAGTTCCGCCCAGAACTTCCAGCTGCGGAAACTATATTTTACATAGTACAGTTTGTCCCGTTTGGGGCTAAAATATATTTTTCTGTACCATTTAAGTAAAAAGTATATCACACAGGCATCCGCAAATCAATTGTTTTTATCGCCGGATTGCCAAAAACGCGCCAAAATGTGGGCCGGAGTCCGTCACCGGATTCCCTGGCTGTCGAATCCCCACGCACGTTATACTACCGTATTGTGCAATGATTGTCGTTGCATTTTCCCGGCAGTTAAAGTATGATATTCACAACACCAAAAATATAGCCCGGGCGGACCGGAGCGAAACCGCAGAACCGGCATCCGCCCTCCCGGTGTCCGGAATCCCGGCACCGGGCAGGCTCATGCGAAACCGAAAACCAGGAGGAACGCATATGAAAAATGGAACTTTCCGCAACTTTAAAAACGGCTTTGAGACCGTGAACGGAGGCGACGGCAGTAAAACGCCAAGGCAAAAAACCACAGGCAGAAAAATAGCCCTTCTTGCAGTACTGGCAGTTATCATCGCTTTCCTGGCACTGAATTCCGCCTATGAAATCAAGGAGCAGGAACAGGCCGTGCTGATTACGCTGGGGAGGGCGCAGGCTGTCACGGAACCGGGCCTGCACTTCAAGATCCCCTTTATTCAACAGGTGAGAAAGGTAAATACCACGATTCAGGGCTTTGCAATCGGCTATGCCGCGGAAGACAATGAAGTCAACGAAGACGAATCCCTTATGATTACCTCGGACTTTAATTTCATCGATGTGGACTTCTATGTGGAATACCGCTACAGCGACCCGGTAAAGGCCATCTTCGCTTCCAGGGACCCGCTGAACATCCTGAAAAATATCAGTCAGAGCTGTATCCGTACCGTCATCGGCAGCTATCCCGTGGATGACGTGCTGACCACAGGCAAAAATGAAATCCAGGCCTCCATCCGCGAGATGATTCTGAAGCGTCTGGAAGAACAGGATATCGGCATCCAGCTGGTAAACATCACCATCCAGGACTCCGAACCGCCCACCCAGCAGGTAATGGAAGCCTTCAAGGCAGTGGAGACGGCAAAGCAGCGCAAGGAAACGTCTTTAAACAATGCCAATAAATACCGCAATGAGCAGCTTCCCTCCGCCCAGGCCCGGGCAGACGGCATTATAAAGGACGCCGAGGCCCAAAAGACAGAGCGTATCAACGAAGCCACCGCGCAGGTAGCGCGTTTCAATTCCATGTATGCCGAATACATTAAGAATCCTGTGATTACAAAACAGCGAATGTTCTACGAAACCATGGAGGATGTATTGCCTGACCTGAAGGTCATCATCGAAAGCCCCAGCGGCAGCATGCAGACCATCTATCCCATTGAATCCTTCACCGGAACCGAAGAGGATAACACCGTGGAAAGCAGCACCTCCGGAAACGGAACCGCGGAAAATAACGGTGCCGGCACGGCAGAGGACAGCACCCTGCCCCAGGAATAAGGCGCCGGGTCCGATATATGCCAGAAGTGTATCTTGACGATATAAAATCCCAAAACGAAAGCCCCGGAAAAGGGGTTCGTACTGCAGGGACAAATCATACAAGGAGGTTATCAATATGAAAACCGCTAAAAAAGCCGCCCTTCTTATTCTGCTATTCGCAGCCCTGGTTGCCGGCGCATCCAGCCTGGTCATCACCCAGGAAAACGAGTACAGCCTGGTCCGCCAGTTCGGAAAAGTCAACCGCGTAGTGGCACAGGCAGGCATCAGTTTTAAGATTCCCTTTATCCAGAGTGTGGATAAACTGCCCAAGCAGGTGCTGCTCTATGACCTGCCTTCCTCAGATGTCATCACCAGCGACAAGAAAACCATGATCTGTGACAGCTACATTCTGTGGCAGATTACGGATCCCCTGAAGTTCGCACAGACCCTGAACTCTTCCATCGCCAACGCGGAGGGACACCTGGATGCCATAGTATATAACTCTACGAAAAACGTTATCAGCAGCACCTCCCAGGACGATGTTATCTCCGGGCGCGAAGGCCAGCTGTCCGCCGCCATCATCGCCAACATCGGCAGTTCCCTGGACCACTACGGAATTACACTGCTGTCCTTCGAAACCAAGAAGCTGGATCTGCCCGGCGACAATAAGGCTGCCGTATATGAGCGTATGATCTCGGAACGTGACAATATCGCCGCCACCTATACGGCGGAAGGCAGTTCCGAGGCCCAGATTATCCGGAATACCACCGACAAGGAAGTGACCGTTCTGCTCTCCGAAGCGGACAAGGAAGCCGCCATCCTCATTGCGGAAGGCGAGGCCGAATACATGAGAATCCTCTCCGAAGCCTACAATGACCCTTCCAAGCAGGAATTTTACTCCTTCGTCAGAAGCCTGGACGCACTGAAGGCCTCCATGAAGGGAACCCGGAAAACGGTTATCCTCTCTCCGGATTCGCCCATTGCTCAGATTTTCTACGGAGCGGAATAAGGACCTGTCTGCGGACTGCCGTGTTAAGCAGGCGGATGCTGGATATGGAAATATCCGGCATCCCAAAGGCTTGGCACGGCAGTCCTTTTGGTATCACGCAACAGGTAAGGCTTTCCCGGCATGCACCGAATTACGGGAAAGGGCGGTTGGGGGAAAGCCCTGCGGCAAACAGCAGATCATATTTTTTTCCGTTCAGGACCACCCTGGAATCCCGGTAAAACCCCAGCTTCTCACACAGTTTCAGAGAAGCGGTATTTTCTGTCTCCACCAGCGCCTGCACCTTCGTAAATTCCAGCACCGCAGCCGCATAGCCCAGAATCGCCCGGCAAACCTCCCAGGCATAGCCCCTCCTCTGCCATGGCACACCAATAATAAAGCCCAGTTCGGGGTCTTCAAAGCCTTCCCGGTACGACAGCCCCGCCCGTCCTATAACGGCGCCGCTTTCTTTCTCCACCACCGTCCAGACGCCGAAACCGTAAAAGGTATAGACCTTTTCAATGTATTCACGGACGTACTGTTTTTCCTGTTCCACTTCCGGATACAGGCCTTCCATATATTTTGTGATTGCCGGATGGCTGTAAATGCGGTAAAAATCCTCTACATCCGCCGTGGTGGTCTCCCGGATCAGGCATCTGGGCGTCTCCAGGATATTCCAGGGAAGCCCCTGCAGGCGGCGGTATACCCGTTCCGCATACGCCGGCTCCAGCTCCTCGGGATCCTCTACCGCAAACAGGAAACGGGAGAAATCCTGCCCGGCATTGCCCCTGTGGAGATAGATCAGCACTGCCTTTCCCTCACGCTGCAGCGCCTGTGCGGTCTCTGCATTGTCCGTCACATACAGGATGCCATCCCTCTTTTTTATGTCTACCTTTATCTCTTTTAAATATATCAACTTTTCCCACTTTCCTCTTTACGATATCTGCTTTTTACGGTATAATCATTAACATTGTACCATAATAAAAACATTATATCATAATTTTCATCAGAAAGGACATCGACTATGGAAAAAAATCCCATTGTTACCATCACCATGCAGAACGGAGATGCGATAAAACTTGAACTGTATCCCGAAATCGCACCCGTGTCCGTGAATAATTTTATCAGCCTCATCCAGCATAAATTCTATGACGGCCTGATTTTTCACAGGGTTATCAAAGGCTTTATGATACAGGGCGGCTGCCCCGACGGTACCGGCATGGGCGGCCCCGGTTACAACATCAAGGGGGAATTCAGCAAGAACGGCGTGGCCAACAACTTAAAGCATACGGCAGGCGTACTTTCCATGGCCAGATCCATGCATCCTGATTCCGCCGGCTCACAGTTTTTCATCATGCATAAGGCTGCCCCTCACCTTGACGGCCAGTATGCCGCTTTCGGCAAGGTAATCGAGGGAATGGATGTGGTAAACCGCATCGCCGAGACTTCTACCGAAAGCTTTTCCGACAGGCCTTATGAAAACCAGGTGATGGAGAGCGTCACTGTGGAAACCTTCGGGGTAACGTATCCGGAACCGGAGAAATGCAATACGCAGATCTGAAATCCGACATTCATATTTTGTTAACAAATCATTCAATTATTTTTAAATCATTCAACATTGTTTATACATTTCTTTCGCCTATACTATAACTATCAACCAAGCAGACATACAAAAGAGTGCCAGCCATAGTTACAGTTTACTAAATAACTTTTTCATAATAATGCCAGGGAACGTAAGTTTCCTGGCATCCTCCCTTTTCAGGGCTTTTTTTGATAAATGGCTCCCGTGTCACATCCGAGTTAAATCCTCACTCTTCCCCAACAAAAAACACCGCCCTCTGACCTTCTTCCTACAGTCGGAAAACGATCGGACAGCGGTGTAAAAACAGCGGTTAAAAAGGAGGATGCCAGGAAACCTGAGGCTTCCTGGCTATAATTATGAAAAAGTTATTCAGTAACTGTGGCTTGCTTATCTGTCTGCTCTGTATCTCTTGCTTATGAATTCAGTATACCCGCAAGAAATGTCTAAACAATGATAAGAATCCAAATATTGATTGAATGATTTGTTAACAATATATGAACTGCCGCCGCAGCTTCCTGATTTCACGGCCCGACGGCTTACGCCTTTCCTACGGAACCGAACAATTCCATCTTCTCCTTCACGGTATCCTTGATCGCCTGTGCGCCGGGAGCCAGAAGCTTGCGGGGGTCGAAGCCCTTGCCCTGAAGATCCTTGCCCTCTTCCACATACTTGCGGGTAGCGGCTGCAAATGCCAGCTGGCACTCGGTATTTACGTTGATCTTGGCAACGCCGAGGCTGATTGCCTTCTTGATCATGTCGGCAGGAATGCCTGTGCCGCCGTGAAGCACCAGCGGCATGTCGCCAGTGAGCTGCTGTACGGCATCCAGTGTCTCGAAGCTCAGTCCCTTCCAGTTCTCAGGGTATTTGCCGTGGATATTGCCGATACCTGCCGCCAGGAAGTCAACACCCAGGTCTGCAATCGCCTTGCACTCATTGGGATCCGCGCACTCACCCATGCCTACAACTCCGTCTTCTTCTCCACCGATGGAACCTACCTCTGCCTCGATGGAAATTCCCTTGCCGTGTGCTGCCGCAACCAGCTCGGTGGTCTTTGCCACGTTCTCATCGATGGGATAATGGGAACCGTCGAACATAACGGATGAGAATCCGGCCTCGATACATTTGTAGCAGTGCTCATAGGAGCCATGGTCCAGGTGCAGCGCTACAGGCACATCGATATCCAGATCTTTCAGCAGGCCGTTCACCATACCCACTACTGCGTGATAGCCGCCCATGTACTTGCCCGCGCCTTCGGATACGCCCAGGATAACGGGAGACTTGCATTCTTTGGCGGTCAGCAGGACGGACTTTGTCCACTCCAGGTTGTTGATGTTGAACTGGCCTACCGCATAATGACCTGCCTTTGCTTTTTTAAGCATTTCTGTTGCTGAAACTAGCATGATATTCATACCTCCATTTTTTATATTTCAGCGGAATCCTGCCGCCCGCCTCCGGGCAGACGGCATCACGCCGCTTTGTATCGTTTTTACTTTCCGACCGCCCCGACATCTGCGGTCATTTATTTGGAAGGCGGATTTTTTACCCTGATGTCAATTCCCTTGCATACATTCTTAATCGTTACTTTTGTATGGGTGCCGCCGTTTTCGCCATCCAGCGTCCATGCCATGGGTTCCCCGGATTCCAGCGTCAGCTCCGCAGTGCGGAAATAGTACATGGCGTTGGTATCCATGTCCCGGTTCAGCAGGGACATCATAATATTATTCAGTTCTACCGGATTCTTTGGATTTTTGATGAGGGTCACTTCAAAGACGCCGTCATCCATTTTCACATTTTTCCCGGTAATGTTTTTAAAGCCTCCCACAGAAGTGGAATTGGTAATCATCCCGAAAATAAAGTCGTCTTCCACTTCCGTGTTCTCCCAGCTTGCTTTCACACGAAAAGAGCGGATGGAAGACAGCCGTTTCATTCCTTCCAGAAGATATGCCATATGTCCCAGCACATTCTTGACATCCTGGGCCGTCTCGTAGGATACATCCGTAAAAAGCCCGAATGCGGCAATGTAGACGAATATATCGCTTGCCTCTTCATGGGCGAAGGAACCGATATCACAGGGGAAATTATTCCCCGTCACAGCCACTTCCGCCGCACGCAGCATATTCTTGGGCAGGGACAGGCTCCCCCCGAAATCATTGGTGCTGCCCGCCGGGATATATCCGATAGGCGTATTGAAACCGCTCTGAATCATTCCTGTCACAACCTCGTCCAACGTGCCGTCGCCGCCACTGCACACTACAAGGTCATAGTCACTCCGGCGCTGCGCTACCGCCGCTGCGGCATCGCCGTGCTTCTGTGTAGGTGCCACGGTGGTTTCATACCCCGCCCGCGCGAAAATGTCCAGAATATCCGCAAGCTTATTTTTGATAAGCGCTTTTCCTGCCTTCGGATTGTATACAAAAAACAGTTTCTTTCTCATGACTCTACGCCTGCTCTGCAATCGCTTTTATAAAACTGCTGATTCCCTCCATCGCCTCGTCTTCGTCAGAGCCTTCCACCGATATTTCCAGTTCTTCGCAGATGTCCAGCCCCAGCGTCATCATGCCCATGATACTTTTGGCGTTTACCTTCCTTTCACCGGACTGGATATAAACAGCACTTTCATACTTGCTGGCCTTCTGGACCACCAGGGCTATGTGCCTGGCCATCTGTTCATCTTCCAGGCTGATGCTGATATTTGTCTTTTTCATTTTCTTTCCTCCTTGCCTTCCGTTCTATCATATATTTGCGGCCTTAATTTTCCCGCAAGCTCGCTCAGCTTGCGCAGTCTATGGTTTACCCCGGACTTTCCAAGCACAGGAGTGAAGTATTCCCCCAGCTCCTTCAGCGGTACATCCGGATATTCCAAGCGAACCTCTGCCATTTCGCGCAGTGTATCCGGCAGATTCTGAAAACCGTAATGTATCCGGATATACTCAATATCCTCCAGCTGCCTGGCTGCAGCGTTTACGGTCTTGGCAATATTGGCAGTCTCACAGTTCACACGCCTGTTCACTGAATTGCGCATCTCTTTTATAATGCGGAGGTTCTCCATATTCATCAGTGATACAGGTGCCTCGCAGACATTAAGCAAGTCCACAATTCCGGCGCCTTCCTTCAGATACACCACATGGTATTTTTTCCGGCGGATAATTCTGGCCTCGATGTCAAAGCCTCTGATCAATTCCTGCAGCTGCCGGGCTTTCTCCGCGTTGTCACAGTCAAATTCCAGATGATAGCCCTTTGCCGGGTCACTCATGGATCCAACGCTTAAAAACGCCCCTCTTAAGAATGCCCGCTTACAGCAGGCGCTTTTTATCAGAAGCGGACTCACAGGCCTGTCCGGATCTCCCAGCTTGTTCAGCAGCCCCCGGATTTCCGCTTCCTTTATCTCAATATCCGTATCTATATTATATGTTTTTTTCAATAATGTAAAGCCTTTTCTGGCAACAGCTTCATTTTCTGTCTGAAATCCGATGGCAAAACCGCCGTTTTCCTCTCTGCCATACTGCCCGCACAGGTTCATGATGGCCGCCAGCTCGGCAATCTGGCAATGCCTCGCGGGACTCATCCGCTTCGCCAGTTCATTTTTCACTTCACTTGAGAATGACATACGCCCTCCTCATTTCACCGACAATTCCGGCAGGCTGCCTTAGAATGAACGCCTCCTTACTTCCCCTGTCGGTTTACATCTCTATGATAAAGCTTGAATCCGTATTTCCCGTTCTCTTTCATTCGCCTGTAAAGTTCGTTGGCAAGCGTAACGCTCCTGTGCCTGCCTCCTGTACAGCCGATGCCCACCACCAGGCGGTACTTTCCCTCCCTGACATAATTGGGAAGCAGAAACTGCAGCAAATCCGTCAGCTTCGTCATAAACGCTTCCGCTTCCGGATAGCCCATAACATACTCCTGCACTTCCCTGTCATTTCCGGTCTTATGCTTCAGTTCATCTATATAAAAAGGATTGGGCAGAAAACGGACATCCAGCACCAGGTCGGCATCCGACGGCATTCCGTGCTTAAACCCAAACGACATTACCGTCACGATAAGGCTGTTGTACTCTGCGTTCTCCACAAAAATCCTGTCCAGTTCTTCTTTCAGTTCCCTGGTTAACAGAAGCGATGTATCAATTACATAATCCGCGCTTCGCCTGATTTTCTCCAGCACGCGGCGTTCCGCCCTGACACCGTCCTCCACCCTTCCGTCCGCCGCCAGGGGATGAATCCTCCTGGTCTCCTTATAACGCTTTATAACTACATTCTCGTCTGCGTCCATAAAGAGAATTTCCAGTTTATAACCCGCCTTTTTCAGCTTCTCCAGGATGCCGGTGACATCTTCAAAGGACTGCCCGGAACGCACGTCAAGCCCCAGGGCCACCTTGCCCACCTCGCTGCCGGGCATGGATACCAGTTCCGCAAATTTTTCAATCAGGGAAACCGGAAGGTTGTCCACACAGTAAAACCCGGCATCCTCCAACATTTTCAGGGCAGTACTCTTTCCCCCGCCGCTCATTCCCGTCACTACCACAAATCTCATGTTCTCTCACACCTTCCGACATGCCTCCCGGGCCAGCCCGCGGCTTCCTTTTGTACATATTACCAGCCCACAAATAGAATCTCCGGCTCAAGTTCTACCCCGAACTGCCCTTTCACCCGATTCTGCACCGCAGTCATCACGTCCCTTACATCCTGCGCCGTTGCGTTTCCCGTATTGACGACAAATCCGCAATGCTTTTCGGACACTTGGGCACCACCGATCCGAAATCCCTTCAGTCCGGCTTCCATAATCAGTTTTCCCGCAAAATGTCCCTCTGGGCGTTTAAAGGTGCTTCCCGCACTGGGATACTCCAACGGCTGTTTCTCCCTCCGCCGCATGGCCAGTTCTTCCATTCTGCCTTTTATGACATCCTTGTCATCTCTGTCCAGGCAAAACGTAACCTCTGTCACAATAAACGGGCTATGCTTAATCACGCTGCTTCGATAGCCGAATTCCATGGTTTCGTTGTCCAGCTCCAATATCTCGCCGTCCCGGCTCACCACGTTCACCTGCACCACTGCCTGGCTCATCTCTCCCCCGTAGGCCCCGGCGTTCATAACCACGCCGCCGCCAACGGTACCCGGAATGCCTGATGCAAATTCCAGCCCTGAAAGCCCGTGTTCCATGGCAGTCCGTGCCGCCTGTACCAGCGTAGCCCCTGCCTTCGCAATTACCCGGTTCCCCTGTACGGAAATCCCGTTCATTTTAGAACCAACCTGCAGGATAATGCCTCTGTACCCGGTGTCATTTACCAGCAGATTGCTTCCGTTTCCCAACACAAAAAACGATACCCCTGTCAGTTCCAGATATCGCCGTACTTTTTTCAGCTGTTCCTCGTTTTCCAACTCCAGAAAGCAATCGGCAGGCCCTCCTATCCGAAAAGTAGTATGACCTGCCATCGGTTCCTGCAGACGAATGTTCTCCCGTGGTACAAATTTTTGCAATGCTTCAATTACTGCTCCACCGATCATCTGATTACTTCCCTTTTCTGATTTTTACCACGTTTACAAGCCTTTCCCCGGCCAGAACCACGCATGCCTTTGCCGCCGCGGGCTTCATAACCGGCCGTGCCCTGCGTTTACAGCAGAACCAGGGCTGCCGCCCCATAGATCCCCGCATCATTTCCGAGCTTTGCCAGCGCAAATCTTGTCTCCTTGCAATTGCCAAAGGCATACTTTCGGAAATAGGGTTCTATGTAGGAAAGCAAAATCTCCCCGGCCTTGGACACGCCGCCTCCGATCACGAAGATCTCCGGGTTTACCACCGACGACACCATTGCCAGCCCCTTGCCCAGATAATCTCCGAACTGCCCCGCAATCTCCTTCGCTGCCGCGTCTCCTGCCTTCACGGCGTCGAACACGGTCTTTGCGGATATGTTTTCTTTCCGCAGGACCGTGACGGCCTCCCTATGCTCCGCCAGATACCGCCTTGCCAGACGTGCAATGCCGGTAGCCGAGGTATATTGCTCCAGACATCCCTTATTTCCGCAGTTGCAGCTCTCCGTGTCGTTGTCCTCTATGTGAATATGCCCTATCTCACCGCCTGCGCCGCAGGACCCTACCAGAATCTTTCCACGGACAATGATGCCCCCGCCCACGCCGGTCCCCAGTGTCACCACCACCAGGCTGTCATATCCCTTGCCGCCTCCCTGCCACATTTCGCCGAACGCGGCGGCATTGGCATCGTTGGCTGCTTTTATCGGTACCTTAATATATGCGCCCAACGCCTGGGGTATGTTAAAAGAATCCCATCCCAGATTCACGGCCCCGCCGAGAAGCGTGCCCTCGTCGTCCATGGGTCCCGGCGCGCCTACGCCTACCCCCACCAGCTCTTCTTCCCGGATCCCTTTTTCCTTCAGCTTCGCCAGAATGCTCTTCGCCACGTCAGGCAGAATGGAAGCCCCTTTATTGTCCTTCATCGTGGGTATCTCCCACTTATCCAGGACATTGCCCTCTCTCTCAAAAAGTCCCATTTTAACACTGGTTCCCCCAATGTCTACCCCAATTGCATACTTGCTCATCGCTTTTATCCATCCTCTCTATAACGGCCTGCCTCACTGCCCTGCCGCCATCAATTTACCCCATGCCAAAACGGCCGGAATCTGAACCCGGAATATTCAAAACGGATCCGGCTCATCTTCCTTCTTCCTGGCAAAAGAATTCTGTACCCTGGAATAAAGTTCCTGCGCCGCATTATACCCCATTTTCTTCTGGCGGTGGTTAACGGCGGCAGACTCGCAGATAACCGCCACGTTTCTGCCGGGACGGATGGGAATATTGTAACAGACCACCTTATTGCCCATGTACTCCGTATAGTTCTCCTCCAGGCCCAGCCTGTCGTACTCCTTATCCCTGTCCCAGTCCTCCAGGCGGATGACGAGATCGATATTCTGTGTATCCATAACCGCGGAAGCGCCGAAGAGGGCCTTCACGTCCACCACGCCGATTCCCCGCAGCTCTATCAGATGCTTCAGCATATCCGGCGCGGAACCCACAAGCGTGTCATCGCTGACCTTCCTGATTTCCACCACATCGTCCGTAATCAGACGATGCCCTCGGCGCACCAGTTCAAGCGCTGCCTCGGACTTGCCGATACCGCTTTCCCCCGTAATCAGCAGGCCCTCGCCGTAGACATCCACCAGCACGCCATGCACGGATATGCAGGGAGCAAGCTTCACGTTCAGCCATCGGATTACCTCCGCCATAAAAGCGGATGTGGCCTTCTTGGTGGAAAGCACCGGAATCCGGTGTGCAATCGCTTCCTGCAGGAAAATGGGGTCCGGCTTCAGTTCCCGGCAGAATACCACCGCGGGCACATCATAATTCATAAACTCATCGTATATCTCCAGCTTGCGCTCATCGGGCATGCTTTCCATATAAGAATACTCTACAAAGCCTATAATCTCCAGCCGGGTAGAGTCAAAATTCTCAAAATAGCCTGTCAGCTGCAGCGCCGGACGGTTGACATCGGGCTGCGTAATACGGATATCCTTCACGTCGATCTCGGGCGTAAGGTTCTCCAGCTTCATTTTATCGATTAGTCGGGTCAGTCTGACACTTTCCATGCTTATGTTTTCTCCTGTTTCGTCTGTTCAAATGATACTCGTCCCGGACTCGGGCATGCCGCCTCACCGGCTGACGCAATGCCCCTATGTGTCAATATTGTATCATAATTGAAGCCTGTTGTGAAGCGATATCCCGTAACTATTTTGCTGTAAATCATGATTTATGGTAATCGTTCCGCGCGCCGTCCAAACCCACGGAATTTCTGTCCCGCGGAATCCGATACGCTCCCGGCAGGTGGTAACGCAGGACCCGCCCTTCAATTTGCTTTTTTGCGGAAAAACGCATAAATTTCTTCCGCGGCCCGCCGGTTGATTTCCGGAAGGGCCGCAAGCTCCTCTACCTCGGCCGCCTTGATCTCCTCAATGGATTTAAAATGCCGCATCAGCGCCTTTCTTCTGGCAGGACCCACCCCCGGGATTTCGTCCAGAACCGATTTTACCTGGGCCTTGCTGCGCAGGGAGCGGTGGTATTCGACAGCAAAACGGTGGGCTTCGTCCTGTACCCTGGTAATCAGCTTAAACCCCTCGGAACGCGTGTCGATGGGCAGTTCCACATTGTTGAAATACAGCCCTCTGGTGCGGTGATTGTCATCCTTCACCATGCCGCAGACAGGAATGGCAATCTGCAGTTCTTTCAGCACGGAGAGCGCGATATTGACCTGGCCCCTTCCGCCGTCCATCATCAGCAGGTCCGGAAACCTGGTAAATTTGCCGTACACCCGGTCCAGTTCTTTCTCCTCCAGCTCCTTCTCTTCCTCCAGCCCATGCCGGAAACGCCTGGCCAGAACCTCCTTCATGCAGGCGTAATCGTCCGGCCCGGATACGGTCTTAATGCGGAATTTACGGTAATCGCTTGGCTTTGGCTTTCCTTTTTCAAACACAATCATGGAACCCACATTTTCAAAGCCGTTGATATTGGAAATGTCGAACGCCTCCATGCGCTCGATATGTTCCAGCCCCAGCAGCCCGGCGATCTCCTTCACCGCGCCGATGGTGCGGCCCTCCTCCCGCTTCAGCCGTTCCCTGTCCTGTTCCAGAATATGCCTGGCGTTCTGGGCGGCCAGTTCCACCAGCTTTTCCTTGGCGCCGATTTTGGGCACCCGTATGTATACCCTCCCGCCTCTGCGCTCTGTCAGCCACTTTTCAATCAGCTCCCTGTCCCCGATCTCATACTGAAGCATCAGTTCCCTGGGAATAAACGGGGTACCTGCGTAGAACTGCTTTACAAAGTTCTCCAGTATCTCCGCCTTATTCTCGGACGACACATGTGTCATATAGTAATGTTCCCTGCCGATCAGCTTGCCGTCCCGCACAAAAAACACCTGCACTACGGCCTCCCTCTCGTCACGATACAGCGCAATGATATCCTTATCTTCCCCTGTGCTGTCCGTTATCTTCTGCTTCTGGGATACCTGCTTCACGCTGTTGTACAGATCCCGATATCCCGCCGCGGACTCGAAATCCAGCTCCTCCGCCGCAGCCCTCATCTTTGCCTCCAGTTCATTCAGTATACGCCCGTAATTGCCGTTCAGAAACTCCAGCGCCCGGGATACCTGGTCCCGATACTGCTCCTGGCTGACATAAGCCTGGCAGGGAGCGTCGCATTGTTTGATATGGTAGTTCAGGCAGGGGCGCTCCTGGCCGATGTCCCTGGGCAGGCTTCGGTTGCAGGTCCGCAGATGATAAAGCTTATTCAGCAGCTCAATGGTATCCTTCACGGCCGCTGCGCTGGTATAGGGTCCGAAATATTTCGACTTGTCCTTCTTCATCATCCGGGAAAACAAGATACGGGGATAAGCCTCCCCCAACGTTACCTTGATATACGGATAGGTCTTATCATCCTTCAGCAGCGTATTGTATTTGGGGGAATGCTCCTTTATCAGATTGTTCTCCAGCACAAGGGCCTCCAGCTCCGAATCCGTGACAATATATTCGAATCGGGCGATCAGGGACACCATCTTATCTATCATGGGCCCTCTGCCGATATTTTCACGAAAATAAGAGCGCACGCGGTTATGGAGGTTAATCGCCTTGCCCACATATAAAATGACATCTTTGTCATCTCTCATGATATAAACTCCCGGATTCCTGGGAAGCTTCTTTAACTCTTCTTCAAAATTGAACATGGTGTCACTCCTTGCCGGTTGTCCAAAATCCACCTTGCAGCAATTCCGTCACTTCCATTCTATCTGCCGCAGAACTTGTCGATTCCGTTGGCAATCCCTTCCGCAATCTTCTCCTGGTAATCCTCCGTAGCCATCAGCGTGTCCTCCTCCGGGTTGGTCATGTAGCCCATCTCCACAATCGTCACCGGCACCTGGCACCAGTTAATACCGCTCATGGTATCCGTCTCCCACACATACTGCTTTTTGCAGCCGGTAGAGGACACCAGCTCGTCCAGCACATAGTCCGACAGGTCCCTGCTGCTCTGGTAAAAATCCGCGTTATAGGGATTGGATGCAGTCTGACAGATGGTCATCGCTCCGTGGACGGAGGTGTTTTCCGAACCGTTGGCATGGATGCGAATAAAAGCGTCAGCGGAGGCATCGTTTGCCACCTGTGCCCGCTCGCTGTTGCTCATGTTCACATCGTGGCTAGTCCTGACCATAATGACCTGATATCCCCGCTCCAGCAGCTCGCTCTCCAGCTTCTGCGCCACCATCAGGGTCAGTTCATACTCCTTCAGGCCGCTGGTGGCCCCTGAGGTCCCGCCGGCAACTTTCGCCTTGCTCTCACTGGCACCTGGCCCTATGGGTTCCTTCTCGCTGTTGCCCTTGCTTTGGTGTCCCGCATCGATTACCACCACAAGGCCATTCTGTTCCGCCGGATTCCCATCCTCCGCGGATTCCTGTTCCGACGGGGCAGCACCGCTTCCGGGTTCTCCGGTGTTTTCCGCATTTCCGCCCGGCTCTGTCTTTCCGGCGTTTTCCGCATTCCCGGCAGTTTCGGGCTGTCCGGCATCTTCCCCATTCCCGTCGGTTCCGGACTCTCCTGCGTCCTCCCCATTCCCGCCGGTTCCGGACTCTCCTGCGTCCTCCCCATTTCCGCCCGCCCCGGGCTGATCATCCGTTCCCGCGCTTTCGCCTTCCCCCGGCTCTCCGCTTACCGCCCGGCTGCCTTCACCGGCGGCAATGCTTTCGTTTTCTCCGGTACTCTGAACATGGTCCGAAGAACCCGAGCCTCCTTCCGTCTCCTGCATTCCCACTTCCTCAGACTCCTCTATCGGTATTTCAACCAGGACATCCGGCTCTGCCGCCTGTGCCGAATCCTCAGTTTCCGCTATATTCCCGCAGCTGCTCAGCAGAAGGCACAAAATGATACCCGTAACCGCCAGCCTGCGGCAGACCCGCCCTCCCTGTTTTCTTTTCCGTTCTTCCCCGCAAACCATATCCTGCATACCTCTCCTTCTGTTTATACTGCCCGTATCCTTCCTAAACAACCGTTTTTCCGCTCAAAAGCAATGCCGTCTCCATATTATACTACATACACCGGCGTGATACAAGATTAGGATGTACCGCCATCCGACAGCACATCCTAATTCTAATCTCAGTCTATTTTTCCGTTGGAAAACCTTCCCACCGGACGCGCATCTTCCTGCGGCGCCTCCCCGCTCCCGGCGGCTTCCTTTTTGCCCGCTTCCGCCTGATTTTCAGGGATTGCCTCCTCTGCCAGGCCCGCTTCCGCCGGAGTAACGGACTCCTGTGCATCCGTCCGAAACGCATCCGCGCACTCCTGCGCATCCGTCCGGGGTACATCCGTGGATTCCGGTACATCTGCCAGGGATACATCCGCACACTCCTGTACATCCTTTGACCCATTGTCCGGCTCCGGCACCTCCACCGGTCCCGGCATCTCAATTACCCCGGAAACGGAATCTCTTTCCCTGACGTCGGTCTCTGCCTGCGCCCGGTCGGAAGAAACAGGCTCCTCCTTCGCCCGGGAAGAAGCACGTTCCCCCTTCCCGGCCTCGCGGGATTCCTCCGGCTCCGGCAGCCCCTTCTCCTTCCGGAAGATTGCCATAAACTCCTTGCCGGTGATGGTCTCTTTCTCAATCAGGAATTCCGCCAGCTTATCCATAATCTCCCGGTTTTCCTTCAGCATCTTCAGCGCCTTGTCATAGCTTTCCTTCAGTATCTCCACGACTTCCTTATCGATCTCTGCCGCCGTGGTATCGCTGCAGTTCAATGCCGTCCGGCCTTCCAGGTACTGGCTCTCCACCGTGGCAAGCCCCACCAGTCCGAAACGCCTGCTCATACCGTACCGGGTCACCATATTCCGCGCAATATCCGTAGCTTTCTCAATATCATTTGCGGCACCGGTGGTAACCGTATCGAAAACGACCTCCTCCGCCGCACGGCCGCCTACCAGGCCAACCAGCATATCACGCAGTTCCGCCTCCGTATTCAGATACTTCTCCTCCTCCGGCACATGCATCACATACCCCAGCGCACCCATGGTACGGGGCACGATGGTAATCTTCTGCACCGGCTCGGAATTTTTCTGCAGGGCGCTGATCAGGGCATGCCCCACCTCGTGATAGGACACAATCTTGCGCTCCTCCCTGCTCATGATGCGGTCTTTCTTCTCCTTGCCTACCAGAACCACTTCCACCGCGTCAAACAAATCCTTCTGGCAAACGTAATCTCGTCCTTCTTTTACCGCATTAATGGCAGCCTCGTTGATCATATTGGCGAGATCGGAACCCACCGCGCCGCTGGTTGCCAGCGCAATGGCGTCCAGATCCACCGTCTCATCCATCTTCACATCCTTGGCATGTACCTTCAGGATCTCCACACGCCCTTTCAGATCCGGCTTATCCACGATAATCCGCCTGTCGAAACGCCCCGGCCGCAGAAGCGCCTTATCCAGAATCTCTGGACGGTTCGTGGCTCCCAGAATCAGGATACCCTTGGAACTGTCAAAGCCGTCCATCTCGGACAGCAGCTGGTTC
>CAJULV010000034.1:6853-42651 GCA_910587555.1 uncultured Acetatifactor sp. | reverse complement strand
CTGTCATGAAGAGCCATCTCTGCTCTCTCATAGCAGTATTTGTCATGCATATAGTGGATGATGTTCAGGGTGTTAACATAAACATCTGCCTGCCACTCCAGCATGTCAACAAATTTGTTCCATACATCATTGTACTCCAGCACATCGCCGGCAACAGGACGGTACTTGGGTCCTACCTGCTTCTTAGTTACTTCGTCCACACCGCCGTTCAGAGCGTAAAGCAGACATTTTGCAACGTTTGCGCGTGCACCGAAGAACTGCATTTCCTTACCGATTACCATGGAGGATACGCAGCATGCGATACCGTAGTCATCGCCGTGGTCGATTCTCATCAGGTCATCGTTCTCGTACTGGATGGAAGAGGTCTGGATGGACATCTTCGCGCAGTATTTCTTCCAGCCTGCCGGCAGCCTGGTGGACCACAGTACGGTCAGGTTCGGCTCGGGAGAAGGTCCAAGGTTGGTCAGGGTGTTCAGATAACGGAAGCTCATCCTGGTAACCATGGGCCTGCCGTCCACACCTACACCGCCCAGAGACTCGGTTACCCATACGGGGTCGCCTGCGAAAATCTGGTTGTACTCAGGTGTACGTGCAAACTTGATGCAGCGCAGCTTCATGATGAAGTGGTCAACGAACTCCTGAATCTGCTCCTCGGTGAAGGTACCGTTCTTTAAGTCTCTCTCTGCGTAAATGTCAAGGAAGGTGGAGGTACGTCCAAGGGACATGGCTGCACCGTTCTGCTCCTTAACCGCACACAGATATCCGAAATAAACTGCCTGGATGGCTTCCTGCACATTGGCAGCAGGTCTGGAGATATCGCAGCCGTAGGAAGCAGCCATCTCCTTCATCATCTTCAGGGCAACGATCTGCTCGGAAATCTCTTCGCGGAGACGGATGATGTCATCGGTCATCACCTTGCCGGTAGAATCCTTCTGGTTCTGCTTGTCCTCGATGAGCCTGTCGATACCGTACAGAGCTACACGTCTGTAGTCGCCGATGATACGTCCGCGGCCGTAAGCATCGGGAAGGCCTGTGATGATATGGGAAGAACGGCAAGCTCTCATCTCCTGGTTGTAAGCGTCAAAGCAGCCTGCATTGTGTGTCTTTCTGTGGGTGGAGAAGAACTCGGAAATCTCGGGGTCAACTTCGTAACCGTTGTCTGAGCATGCCTTCTCTGCCATACGAATACCGCCGTAAGGCTGCAGGGACCTCTTGAAAGGCTTGTCGGTCTGGAAGCCTACGATGGTCTCCTTGCTCTTGTCAAGATATCCGGGGCCATGGGAGGTGATGGTGGAAACAACCTTGGTATCCATATCCAGGACGTCGCCGGCTTCCCTTTCCTTCTTCTGCAGGTCAAGAACCTGTGCCCACAAATCCTTTGTGTTCTGTGTAGGACCTGCCAGGAATGCCTCATCGCCGTCATAGGGATGATAGTTTCTCTGGATGAAGTCACGGACGTTGACTTCTTTGTCCCATTTACCTGCTACAAAATCTGTCCATTCTGGTCTCATTTTGAAATACCCTCCTGTAAAATTTTGAATTAGTTGTAAAGTAGGTTAACTGCTTCTAATTCCATAGCTTTATTATATGGAAAACCGCACTGAGAGTCAAGGAAAGTTGTGTACTTTTTTCTGTACACAGCTTTAAAAACTCTAAATTTTACAATAATTTTATAAATAATTCCGTCAGACTTTCGTCAGCGTCCCGACAGTTCGTCTAAAGCATCAGTGAACATGTCTGAAGTAAAGAATTCTTTGGCATATTTCAGACCAGGGCATGTTCAAAAATTGCTTTCTGGCAGATGGCAGGAATGAATTTACAAACACGTTCCAAGAATATCTTGTCAGATTTTGCGGAATGATATATAATGAAGAATGTCGTCGGAGAGGTCCGATGATATCCGCTGCTTCGTACGAAGCAGAATGCGAAGAGGAGACAGCAGAGAGGAGAAAGGTTCATGGCAGGAATAACGAAAGAGATGACAATCGGAGAAATCCTGAATGCCAATCCGAATGTGGCACCTGTATTAATGGAGGCAGGAATGCATTGCCTGGGATGTCCGTCGGCGCAGGGAGAATCCCTGGAGGAGGCCGCAATGGTGCATGGAATTGACATTGACGCTCTGATGAAAGCGATTGAAGAAGTCTGAATTATGCGTATAATAAAACACCCTCTTGTGCCCATAGGATACAGAGGGTGTTTTATTATGTGCAGATCTGTACAGAGGAAATACGCCCCGGAAGCGCCGCATAAACGGTCCGATGCGGGAGCGTGTTTGAGTTTGAAAGTGCTTTCCGGGAGAGGCAAAAGTCCGGCAAAACGATCAGGAGACGTTTCCTGCCAGGGCATGGACTGCGTTGCCGGTGATCAGGGCCTCATTATGCTCTGCCAGGAATGCACCGCCTCCGGACACGGGGCGCTGGGGGATTCCGTATTCCGAAACGATATTGCAGAACCTGTCGAATGCCGCCGCATCTTCTTCACCCTGTGTCAGGAGCAGCAGAAACCCGTTGGTGCTTCCGTCGGGAAGCTCGTCTTTATACAGGGAACTGTAACCGTGATAGTTGTCTGCAATGATTGCGGATACATCCATTACCTGCCGGAGCGTATTCATCCGGAAAATCCGTGTGCGAGTTTTGCCCTCAGAGTCGGCGGGGGCAGGAGAAGCGTCTGTGTCCGCGT
This sequence comes from uncultured Acetatifactor sp., assembly GCA_910587555.1. GTDB lineage: Bacteria > Bacillota > Clostridia > Lachnospirales > Lachnospiraceae > Acetatifactor. The sequence goes on along the minus strand of CAJULV010000034.1, from coordinate 39,969 downwards.
TTTCCTGCTGCGTCTGTATCTGGCGGAATAAATCGAGTATCTCGTCGGATGCGTTCTCCGTGAGCTGAAAATCCGCATCTTCGTTCTCCGCGTCTTCTGTCACGGACGGGGCAAAGCGCGAGAAACGGGTATCCAGCTCTTCCGGGTCTTCAACCTTTGTAATGATCAGGACAATACATTCGGTATTCAGGGGGATTGCCTCTATCATAAGGGGAATGTCTTCCGCTTCAAAGCCGAATTCAGAATTTGCCTGCCTCATCATATCACGGAACAAAGTCTTGGCCTTCTCGGTTCCGTAAGCCAGTTCGCTGATCTTCAGCTCGCGGCTTGCCAGGTCTTCTCTTGTCAGAGTGCAGCGAATCTGGTTCTCATTTACTTTTTCGATTTTCATGGGACAACCTTTCCTTTCTGCATGGCTGAACTGTAATATAGCTTATCGAAAATATGCTTTTACTTCCGAAAAATGGTATATATCGTACCGCATACGTATTGCAGGATTTATAAGGAGCTTCCTGAGATGCGTATACTTCGTTATGCCATAATATACTTTCAGCGCATTTTAGTCAATAGCAGATTATGAGTTTAATATTTTTTTATATTTAAAAATTTACTTGCCAAAGCGGCTCGGGTGTGTTATAGTTACGTTGTAGGTGTCTTCGGTACTCTGTACGGGGAAGGAGGCGCAGCAGTCTTGACTTCAAGTTGATTTAGCTGATTTTTGTAACATGTCGTTCCGTTTCATCCTTTATATTCTAAGTGTGTATATCACATTATATGACAGTATTGAAAAACTGGCATATGTCTAAGGATGTCTTACAAGCAATATGTTTTGGAGTTCGTTTCTTGCTTGATCATAAGTATGTCAACTAATTTTCACAATTATAATTCATTTTAAACGTTATGCGCAATGGAAATTTTTGCCGTTGCACGTACTGCTGGAGACATTTACTTTACTTTATCGCAGGAGTTTCCGGAATACGATGATTCATCACAGAGAACAATCCTTTTGGTAGTATTTTCGGAAGCCATGGGAAAGGAGGAAGTCTTTTGAATGAAAAGGGGAATACGGCTGAAGAATTGAATGCTGTAAAGGAAAATATGCTTTTGCAGTTGGAGCAGATGAGGCAGAGCGGGGTGGCGCTTTTTGTAGATGGCCGTTCAGCCCTTCCGGGTGAAGCTGTCTCAAAAGCAGTACGGGAGAACAGCCCATATATGGCCGATTATGTGCTGGGGGCATCCGGAATGATTGAACAGGTGCGTTTTGACAGAGTTACGCGCTGGTGAAATCCGGGTGGAGGCTCTGACCCGGCAGTGGGATTTGCGTGGTGCAGGCATAGGGGGTTTTCTCGCTGAGAAGGCCGGATGATTCACGTTACGATGAAGAGCTTTGACGAGAATGCAATATGCCGTTGGAACACCTGTGCTGCCGCATGACGGAAAATGGGATTGCCTCTCGTGCTGCCAGCGGCGGCTGGGTGAGCCGTCAGGTCCATAATGTTTGATAAAATGCTAAAAGTTACAAAAGTATGACAAATTTAGTAATGACGTGGGAAGTGAAATGTGATATGATGTAACTGCCTGTGATGGTGACAGGCAGCTACATTATAAAGAGAGGTCAAAATATAAGATGAACAAAAAAATCATACCCGTAATTGTGGCGTTGGTGCTGATCCTGATAATTGGCGTTGTGGGCTTCGGGGGACAGCTGCTGGAAAAGTACACCTATAGTAAAGAACTTGCCGATATGGATGCATATTACGGCGTTTCTGAGGGGCAGCTGGCAATTCTGCTGCAGGATGAGTGGCTATCCGAAAAAGCGGTGCTGCAGGATGGGGCAGTATATTTTGACCTGGACACAGTGCATCAATATCTGAATGAAGGTTTTTATGCGGATATAAATGAACAGAAACTGCTTTATACGACAGCAAATGATACGGCAGAAGCACAGTTCGGCGAGAAGGCATATTCCGATAAGGACGGTACTCACTCTGTTGAATATGTCATATGTCAGATGCGGGGGGATATTCTGTACCTGGCAGCTGACTATGTGAAGCAGTATACTAATTACGCCTATTCCCTTTATGACCGGCATCTGCAGATGTATACCCAGTGGGGTGAGAAGCAGACCATGGAGATTGTGAAGGATACCCAAATTCGCCAGCGGGGCGGAATTAAGAGTCCTATCCTGAGGGAAATGGAGGAGGGGGAGACGGTAGAACTGCTGGAGGAAATGGAAGACTGGAGTAAGGTAAAGACATCTGACGCCATTATCGGATATGTGGAGAACAAGAGGCTGGCAAACCGGCAGACTGAGACGGAGGTTCCTGTTACCGATTATACAGCGGTCGAGTATACTTCCGTTTCCATGCAGGGAAAAGTAAGCCTGGGATTTCATGCCATAGGCGGGGAGGGCGGTAATGCAAAATTATCCGATATGCTGGCGGAAGGTAAAGGGATCAACGTGATTGCGCCTACCTGGTTCAGCCTGACGGATAATGACGGCAATTTCCGTTCTTTTGCAAGCACACAATATGTGGAACAGGCGCATGGCAGCGGGCTGCAGGTATGGGGAGTCTGGGACAATTTCAACTATAAAAACGAGACGGGAACGGAAGTGAGCAGTTATGAGGTGCTGTCTTCCACTGCAAAGAGAAGAAAGCTGGCCCAGAGTATCGTTGATACTTCCATGGGCTTGGGTCTGGACGGCGTTAACATTGACTTTGAGGGCCTGACAGAGGACTGCGGTGTTCATTATATCCAGTTTCTGAAGGAGCTTTCCGTGTTATGCAGGAAGAACGGGCTTATTCTGTCGGTTGATAATTATGTACCCTTTAACTTTAATAACTATTACAGACTTGATATTCAGGGAATGGTGACGGATTATGTGATTATTATGGGGTATGATGAACACTGGCACGGAAGCGGCGATCCGGGAAGCGTGGCAAGTATCAGCTATGTTTCGAACGGACTGGAAAGAACGCTGGCGCAGGTTCCGGAGGAAAAGATAGTGAACGCATTGCCTTTTTATATGATTCTCTGGAAGACAGAGGGAACGGAAGTGACGGATCAGTATATTACAGTGAATAATGTGGATGATTACCTGGCGCGGGTGAATGTGGAGCCTGAATGGGATGAGACGACCTGCCAGAATTATGCGGAATGGCAAAGCGGCGCGGTTACCTACCAGATATGGGTGGAAGATGCGGAATCCATCGGTGTGAAGCTGAGCGTGATGGCTCAGAAGAACCTGGGAGGCGTTGCAGTATGGCGTCTGGGCTATGGAACGCCGGAAGTGTGGGAATTGATAGCGTCCTATGCAAATTCGTGACGGATTTGTTGTCATTTATGTTCTTTTATAGAATATAAATGGTAAAAAGCTTGCACAGGACATGAAAAGAATGAACGGATTTCAGTACAAACTGTTGTCAGGGGCAATTGCGGCAATGCTGGTTGCATCCATACTGTATGTGGGGAGGGAGGCGGCTGTTTATGTCACCGGCAGGAGTGTGGGGGCGGAGAAGGATAAGGAAAGGATTTGCGTGGTCGTTGATGCGGGACATGGAGGGGATGATCCCGGAAAGGTGGGCATCAATGGCGTAAACGAAAAGGATGTCAATCTGCAGATTGCAGAGCTGGTGAAGGTGTTTTTGGAGGCAAATGATATTGAAGTGATTATGACCCGGGAATCGGACGAGGGGCTGTATGATGCGGACGCTTCCAATAAAAAAGTGCAGGATATGAAAAGGCGGATTGCGCTGATAGAGGAAAGCGAACCGGCGCTGACAGTCAGCATTCATCAGAACAGCTACCCGGAGGAGTATGTTCACGGAGCACAGGTATTTTATTATACGGGAAGTACTCAGGGACAGCTGCTGGCGTCAGCCGTTCAGAGGCAGCTGGTACAGAAAGCGGATCCGGAGAACAAGCGTCAGGTCAAGGCTAACGACAGCTATTATCTGCTGAAGAAGACGGGGGTGCCTATCGTCATCGTGGAATGTGGTTTCCTCTCCAACAGTGCGGAGGCTGAGAAGCTCTGCACTCCCGAATATCAGCAGCGGGTGGCATGGGCCATACATATGGGGATTTTGGAATATCTGAATACAAACGGGAATTAGGGATTTTAAGGGCACTGTTCTGACAAAATACAGGACCCAGCTGCTGCTGGACGGAGACGGATCGCCTGCAGGAACCCGAGGATTGCGGCAACTGTGCAGTGACGGTGTTCCTGCAGCAGGTAGATGCGGTGCGGAGGGACTATGCATCAGCCCACTCTATGGCGATGCCCGTGGTATTGGGGCCTACATGGGAGGAGACAATCAAGTTCAGTGTTGCCTCATAATCACTGTTTACCAGGGATTTACATTTTTCAAACAGGCTGCCGTTGCCTACATAGATGGAACCCAGCCTGTGGATTTTTCGGGATTCCGTAATACGTTGGAGGTTCCGCAGTGCATTATTGATGCCCCTGTTTTTCCGGTAAGGCTCAATTCGGCCGTTTTTCATGGTGAGGATTACCTTGATATCCAGGATATCTCCAATCTTGCCGACACTGGGAGAGACCCGTCCGCCCTGCACCAGATATTTAAAATCGTCCACAACAAAATACAGATCAATCAGGTTTACACGTCTTCTGATTTCTGCAGCAGTTTCATGCAGACTTTTTCCGGCATTCTTCATCTCCAGAGCATCGACGCATAGAAAACCGCTTCCCAGGGTTGCGCTCAGGGAATCAATCACTTCAATTTCACATGTGGGATAGAATTCTTTTAAATCGTCGGCTATCATGCAGATTGTATTGTGAGATCCGCTTAAGCCGGAGGAAACCGTGATGCATAAGATGTCTTTTCCCTCCTGCAGAACGGACTCAAAGCTTCGGCGCACGAAATCGGGATTGACGCCGGAGGTGTAAGCTCTGCGGCTTCGCAGCTGTTCGAAGAAGGCGTCACGGGACAGGATCTGTTCGTCCCCGTAGATTCGGTCTTCTTCAAAGTAATAATACTGGGGCAGCATTGATACTTCTGCTCCGTAAGGAGAGGGTAAGTCCACATCTCCATCGGTAAAAATAATAAAATCCTTCATCTGACCCATCCTTTTCTTTCCGGTTATTCCAATAACAGCGTCCGGGAACCTCTGATTTCACTGAATCCGCAAACCAGATATAAGACTTCAGTGAAAGGAAAATTTTAACCATATTAATATATCGGCATATATTTCATAATATGTAGATGGGTTTAAAAAATTAATATTTATGTACCGAATTCAGGTGACACGACTTGGGACACTTTCTTTATTTGGCACAAATCGCCTCCCCGGCTGGGCTATGATATGATTTTCATAAACAGGAAATAATATGCTTTACATGTATCTGTAGTATGTGCTATTATATGTAGTATATAAAACTATATAAAGAAATTTTGGGAACTTTGTTATCTGACATACCATGACGTAAGGACCATAAGGGATTTCATTCCCAATCGTCCGCATCGGCGCGTTTCGTTCGCGGACTATTTTATATCAGAGTACAGAAACAGAGGATAGGAGAGCATATTATGAGTTTTAAAATCGTTGTAGACAGCTGTTGTGAACTGCCTGAGGAGATGCTTTTGGATAAAAGATTTGAGCGGGTACCACTGGGACTGGAGGTGGGAGAATACAGTATATTGGATGACGAAAATTTCAATCAGGCGGAATTTCTGAAAAAGGTGGCGGAATGTCCCAAGTGTCCCAAATCTTCCTGTCCGTCTCCGGAACGTTTTATGGAGAGTTATGCTGAGGAAGTCGATCATGTATACGCAGTGACGCTTTCTTCTCACTTGAGTGGCAGCTATAACAGTGCCGTGGTGGGAAAAAAGCTTTATGAGGAAAAATACGGAAAAAAGCAGATTCATGTGGTGGATTCCCAGTCAGCAAGCGGAGGGGAGGCTCAGATTGCGCTGAAGCTGGCGGAACTGGAGGAAGCCGGCTACCCTTTCGAACAGATTGTGAAAAAGATAGAAGACTATCGGGACAGTGTCCAGACTTATTTTGTGCTTGACAATCTGGAAACCCTGCGCAAAAACGGCCGTTTGACAGGTGTGAAGGCATTGGTGGCTTCAACCTTGAATATCAAGCCGGTCATGGGAGCGGACAGGGGAGAAATTATTCAGCGGAGTCAGACTATAGGTATCAAAAAAGCTTTGGGGAAGCTGGCGGAACTTGCTGCAGCAGAAGTGAGAAGGCCGGAGGAGAGAAGATTGATTATCACGCATTGCAATGCACCGGAGCGAGCGGTGCAGGTGAAAAAGCAGATTATGGCCAGCGCTGCATTCAAGGAGTGCATTATTATGGATACCAGGGGAATCAGCAGCATGTATGCCAATGACGGAGGTGTGATTGTGACCACCTGATGCTTTGACTGTATAGCATATCACGGAACCATTCGGCACATTTATGACGCACAATGATTGCAGAATCTACTGAAACAGGCGGTATATCCAGAAGAACAGGACACTTTCAACTGCAAAAATAAACGGCATACCATATTTAAAATACCAATGTTTCGTTTTGTGCCGAAAATGGTACATGCCCAGGGTGCAGCCCAAAGCGCCGCCCAACAGGGCAACACCAAATAAAGCAGCCTCGGGGGTGCGCCAGGCACCCCGAATGGCTTTTTTCTTATCCGTACCCATCATCACAAAACCCACGATATTTATAATTACGAAATAAGTTCCCCAGATTTCCATATGTTCAGAACATCCTTTCGCCAGGGTGAGATATAGATGTGCGTGTGTATGGCATTTTCAAACACTAAATCAGGTATACTTATGCATGGTACTTACATGCGTTAGAACATGTTCTCGCCTTGATTGGCCATCTTCATCGCCCTGACCTTGCAGGAAAGCCCGAACAGGTTGATAAATCCCTCCGCATCATGATGATCATACAGGTCTCCGGTGGTAAAGGAAGCAATGCTTTCATTGTACAGTGTATACGGGGAAGTGGTGCCTGCCTTGATAATATTGCCTTTGTACAGTTTGAATTTTACTTCTCCGGTCACATATTTCTGTGTCTCTTCGATAAATGCCTGCTCGGCCAGGCGCAGAGGGGTGAACCATTTTCCCTCATAGACAAGGCTTGCGAAACGGCTGCCGATTTCTTTCTTCATTGCGTAGGTATCCCTGTCAAGAATCAGCTCCTCCAGCTGCTGATGCGCTTCCATCAGGATGGTGCCGCCGGGGGTCTCATACACGCCGCGGGATTTCATACCAACCACACGGTTTTCGACAATATCCACAATTCCGATGCCGTGCCTGCCGCCCAGTTCATTCAGGGTATGGATGATGTCGGAAACCTTCATTGTCTTTCCGTTGACAGAGACAGGAATGCCTTTTTCAAATGTCATGGTGACATACTCGCCTTCTTCAGGCGCCTTCTCAGGCGTGGTGCCCAGTACCAGAAGATGATCAAAATTAGGTTCGTTTGCAGGGTCCTCCAGTTCCAAACCCTCATGGCTGATGTGCCAGATATTGCGGTCACGGCTGTAAGAGGAGTCTGCGGAAAAAGGAAGATGAATTCCGTGTGCCTTGCAGTATTCGATTTCGGATTCGCGGGAATCCATGTTCCACTTATCATTTCTCCATGCGGCAATGATCTTAAGGTCAGGGGCCAGGGCCTTGATGCCCAGTTCGAAGCGAATCTGGTCGTTTCCCTTTCCTGTAGCGCCGTGGCAGATGGCGGTAGCGCCTTCCTTCCTTGCAATTTCTACCAGTTTTTTTGCAATCAGCGGCCTTGCCATGGAAGTGCCCAGGAGATATTTATTCTCATAAACGGCGTATGCCTGAACACAGGGCACTATGTACTCGTCACAGAATTCATCAATGACATTTTCAATGTAGAGTTTGGATGCACCGCAGGATTTTGCGCGCTCTTCAAGGCCGTCCAGTTCTTCCGCCTGTCCGCAGTCCACACAGACGCAGATGACTTCATAATCAAAATTTTCCTTTAACCAGGGAATGATGGCGGTGGTATCCAGGCCGCCGGAATAAGCCAGAACTACTTTTTCCTTCATATTGTTAATAAACCTCCGCATAGTAATGAATTTTCACTGCTTTTTGCCTTAACACACTATACAACATTCCGTTTGGAAATGCAAGGTTTTTACTTCCCGTCTTACTGCAGGAAATTTTGTCAGAGCAGGGAAGCCCTTAATTCTTCGCCGCTTTTTGCGCTTAAATAAGCCGGGGCGATATCAAAGACGGTTTTGCAGCCAGAGGCACCTTCCTGTGAGAGACGGTATGCTGCCCTGGCATAGGCTATGATGACGCTGGCGGTGAATTCCGGATTGGAATCCAGCTTCAGGCTGTATTCTATGAGATGGCGTTTTTCGTTTTCCCAGCCGGTAGTACCGCTGCGCAGTACAAGGCCGCCGTGGGGGATTCCGCTGTGATCCCGTTTTAATTCTTCTTCGCTGATAAAATGCACTACAGTGTCGTAGTCGGCAAAATAATTGGGCATGGTCTTGATTTCTTTTTCAATCCCTGCCAGGTCAGCGCCTTCTTCCGCTACTACAAAGCATTCCCTGGTATGCTTCTGCCGGGTGGACAATTCCGGGTTTTCGCCGGCCCGCACTGCCGCAAGCGCGCTTTCCACCGGGATGGTGTACTGTCTGGCATCCTTTACGCCCGCAATTCTGCGCACCGCATCGGAATGCCCCTGGCTTACGCCCCTTCCCCAGAACGTATAGTCACTTCCTTCGGGAAGGATTGCATTGGCATACATCCTGTTCAGGGAAAACATACCGGGGTCCCAGCCCACGGAGATAACGGCTGTCCTGCCGCCCTTTTGCGCGGCGGCGTCCACATTTGCGAAATGCTCCGGAATCTTTGCATGGGTGTCAAAGCTGTCCACCACATTGAAAAGCTCTGCATACCGGGGGGTCTGCACCGGAAGGTCCGTGGCGCTGCCTCCGCAGAGAATCAGTACATCCAATTCGTCCTTCCACTTTTCCGCCTCGCTGACAGGGCAGACCGTTGCCGTCTCCGTAAGGATGGCAACGTCTGCAGGATTTCTCCTGGTAAAGACGGCCTTCAGTTCCATATCCGGATTCTGGCGGATGGCGCATTCCACGCCCCGTCCCAGATTGCCGTAGCCTAAAATACCGATTTTGATACGCATAAATCTCCTCCTTATTTGAGAGCTGTCCGCAAACCTGTAAGTCTGCCGGACCCGCTCTTTGGAATCTCTCCCGCCGGCGCATATTTAGAAAAATGCCGTCTGCAGGAGGTGCGCTTCCTTTACTTATGGAATGTAGCCAATTATAGCAGTGAAATTCCGGAAAGTCAATTGATACTTTAGCAGTGCGCAGTGTTAATTCGGAAACGTTTCGCCGGAGAAGGATACGGTTTTTGCTTGTGTTATGGAAAGTTTATGTTAAAATAGGGAAGAAGGGCGAAAGCTTATGGGAAAGAGGTATTCGCCGGCGGGCAGGAGAATAAGTATCAATAAACAGTGTTTCCGCCTTTGGCGGCAGCACGGCGATAAGGGATTTTCCGTGCAGGCGCCTGGCGGGGGCAGGACAGGGAGGGAATCATATATTATGAAAATCGTGGTGTTGGCGGGAGGAATCAGTACGGAGCGTGATGTGTCATTGAGTTCCGGCGGGATGATCTACCAGGCGTTGAAAAAGAACGGGCATCAGGTTATTTTACTGGATGTGTATCTGGGGATAGAGGGAGATACGGACGGAATCTTTACATGGGAGCAGGACTGGTCGGCTTTGGCCTGCGCGGTGGGAGAGAAGGCTCCGGATCCGGAAGCGGTGAAGGCGTTGCGGAAGGATGGGGGAAAGGGATTTTTCGGCCCGGGGGTATTGAAAATCTGTCAGGAGGCGGACTGTGTTTTTCTGGCGCTCCACGGCGCCAACGGCGAGGACGGCAGGATTCAGGCGTGCTTTGAGCTTCTGGGGATTTCCTATACGGGAGCGGATTTTGTGGGTTCCTGTCTGGCTATGGATAAGGGAATTGCAAAGGATATTTTCAGGGCCTGTCAGATTCCCACACCCCAGGGAATCAGGCTTAGGAAAGGGGAGGCAGAACAGGCGAAAGTACCGTTTCCCTGTATCGTGAAGGCGTCCTGCGGAGGGTCCAGCATAGGCGTCTGTATTGCCCGGGACGAAGAGGCGTACAGGCAGGCCAGGGAGGAAGCTTTTCGGTACGGCGATGAGGTTATTGTGGAGCAGTACATTCAGGGCAGGGAATTTTCCGTAGGCGTTCTGGACGGAAAAGCGCTGCCGGTGATAGAGATGGCGCCTAAAGAAGGATTTTATGATTATAAAAATAAATACCAGTCAGGGACTACCGTAGAGACCTGCCCGGCGGAGATTCCGGCGGAGAAAGCCGTTGAAATGCAGGAAATTTCCGAGCGTGTATTCCGGGCGCTGCGGCTGAAAAGCTACGCACGCATGGACTTTGTCATGAGCGGCGAGGGAGAAGTTTTCTGTCTGGAGGCAAATACGCTGCCGGGGATGACGCCTACCTCATTGCTGCCTCAGGAAGCAGCCGCAGCCGGGATGGATTTCGGGCAGCTCTGTGAGGCGATTCTGGAGCTGGCCAAAGGCACTGACGACCAAGACGGCATGGGGGTCGGTGAAGGGCAGCAGGTATAAGCGAATAGAATGCAGATAACGGATACAGGTGACGTTTCCGGGAAAGGACATGGAAATTCGGTATGATGGATTTAACAATCAGGGAAATTGCGGAGGCGTGTGGAGGGAAGCTGACGCTCCGGGGAGGAACGGCAGAGGCTGACGCGTCTGTCGCTTCGGTGGTAATCAATTCCAGGCTTGTGGAACCCCGGGGGGTATTTATCGCCACCGTGGGAGAACGGGTGGACGGACACAGGTTCATACCGGCGGCATTCGCACAGGGAGCCATATTGGCGGTGACCCAGAAGGAGCCGGAGCAGGTGGAGGCGGAGCATGGCTGCATGGCTTCGGAATGGGGAGCCTGGGTCCTGGTGGAGGACACCCTGCAGGCGCTGAAGGACATTGCGGAAGCCTACAGAAGGAAGCTTTCCGTGAAAATCGTCGGCATTACCGGCAGTGTGGGCAAGACCAGCACCAAGGAGTTTATAGCGGGAGTACTGGCGGAAAAATATCATGTGCTGAAGACGGAAGGAAATTTCAATAATGAAGTGGGGGTACCCCTGACGCTTCTGCGGATCCGCGGGGAACATGAGGCTGCGGTGGTGGAGATGGGAATCAGTGATTTTGGGGAGATGCATCGACTGAGCAAAATGGTGCGCCCCAATGTCTGCGTGATTACCAATATAGGACAAAGCCACCTGAACAATCTGATAGACCGGGACGGCATTCTGCGGGCCAAGTCGGAAATCTTTGACTATATGGCGGAGGACGGGGAAGTCTGTCTGAACGGCGAGGATGACAAGCTGGCGGCGCTTAAGGAGATCAAGGGGCATAAGCCGCATTTCTTCGGTCTGGGGAGAAACCCGGCGGAGGAAGTATCCATGGCGGATATTGTGGGAAAAGGGCTGTGGGGCAGCGATGCCGTGCTGCGTGTGGGACCGCGGGATGACGGCATGAAGCCGGAGTGCGCGCAATGCAGCGGTCAGATGCCGGGGCGTGTAGCGTCTGCGGAAGACGGGAGGCAGACAGGCGGTACAACGCTTCCCGTCCGTATTCCCCTGCCCGGGGAGCATATGGTGCTGAATGCGGCTGCCGCGGCCTGCGTGGCGTGGCTGTTGGGGCTGTCGCCGGAGGAAATCGCGGCAGGCATCGCCGGGGTAACTGCCGTCAGCGGGCGGACCAATATCCTGCGCCTGCCCCGGTATACGATCATTGACGACTGCTATAATGCCAACCCGGCATCCATGAAAGCGGCCGTCAACCTGCTGGCCATGGCAGACACGGAGAAAGTGGCCATACTGGGGGATATGCTGAATCTGGGCGAAGGGTCTCACAGATACCATGGGGAGATTGGCAGGCAGGCGGGACTCCTGGGAATCGGCCATATCCTGTGTGTGGGTTCCGAATCGGAACATATGTTCCGCGAGGCGCAGGCGCATGTAGGGGGAGCAATTGCTGAGGGGAGTGATACGACGGATGCGGCACAGGAGAATGCCGTGAGGGCAGGCGTGAAAGAGGGAAAGACTTTCCCGGCGGTTCAGGCACATGGGAAAGCGCAGGTTCGCTGGTACCCGGATACGAATGCCCTGCTGGAAGCGCTTGCGGCCGATTGCGGCAGGCTGGTGCCGGAAGGGAGTACCGTCCTCATAAAGGCTTCCCATGATATGGGGTTTGCGGGAGTTCTGGAACACCTGAAGGAAAGGGCACAATATTTATAAAATATTAACCTTATATACGGATAATTATAATAAAATGGTATCGTGCGGTGAAAGCTGCACGGACGAAACGCAGGACAGAGGTATCAAATGGACGAAAAAATATTAATCGCTGACGATGAAGCGGAGATTGCGGATCTTGTGGAGCTGTATCTGAAAAACGAGGGCTTCCGGGTCCTGAAATGCTATGACGGGACTGCGGCGCTGAAAACGGCGGAGGCGGAGACACCGGACCTTGCCATCCTGGACATTATGCTTCCCGGTGTGAACGGACTGGAAATCTGCCGGAAAATCCGGGAGAAGCACAATTATCCCATCATCATGCTGACTGCCAGGGACGGGGAGATGGATAAAATCAACGGCCTGACCCTGGGGGCGGACGATTATATCACCAAGCCTTTTCTGCCCCTTGAGCTTGTGGCCAGGGTGAAGGCACAGCTGCGCCGTTATAAGCGGTATAATACGGGTACGCCTCAGGAGGATGTTTATTCCGTTTCGGGAATGGTGCTGAACGACAAGACCCATGAGTGCTATTTAAACGAAAAACTTTTAAACCTGACACCCACGGAATTTGCCATCCTTCGTATTCTCTGCCAGCGCAAAGGCCAGGTGGTCAGCGCGGAAGAACTGTTCCATCTCATCTGGGGGGAAGAATACTACACCAAGAACAACAATACCATTACGGTGCATATTCGCCATCTGAGGGAAAAAATGGGGGATTCTTTCGAGGAGCCGAAGTATATCAAGACGGTCTGGGGGTGCGGATACAAAATTGAAGGTTAAAAATGGAGAGAAAACACGTCCTGGAAGAAAAACGCTCCCTGGGAAGAAAGCACGCCATGGCGGAAAAATGTTCCCCAGGGAGAAAGCATTCCCCGTAAGAACCATGTTCCATGTAAATAAGAAACTCAAGAGAACCCTGATTACCCTGTTCATCATTGCGGCAGGGGTGTTTCTGTGCAATCTTCTGTATCTGATGCTGGATTATGCCTTCAACGGGTTTATCCGGGAGTGGTTTGCCCGTGAATTTATGTATATGGAATGGATATCCGCGGAGGAAGCGGCGGAGGGTTACTATTATATACACATTCGTTGGTCCAGGATAAAAGAAGTTGCCTTCAAGGTATTTTTAGTGATGATTCCGGTGCTGGCGCTTTTCATGCGCCTGGTTTCCGTGATTTATGCCTCCTGGCGGGAGAAGCAGGTTATACGCACTGCCGGGCACATGATAAATGATTTCATGCGCCACGACAGGGAGGCGTCCGAGGTGTTTCCTGCGGAATATGCGGAGATATCCCTGCAGATGGCGGAAATCAAGGCGGCCATCCAGCGCCAGGAGCAGCTGCAGAAGGAGGAAGCAGGCAGGAAAAACGACCTGATCACCTATCTTGCACACGACCTGAGAACGCCCCTTACTTCTGTCATCGGTTACCTGAGCCTGCTGGATGAGGCACGGGACATGCCCCAGGCACAGAAGACGAAATACATTCATATTACCCTGGATAAAGCCCATCGGCTGGAAAAGCTGATCAATGAATTTTTTGAGATTACACGGTATAATTTACAGCAGATTCTGCTGGAGAAGGAGATGGTGGATCTGCACTTTATGCTGATACAGCTGACCGATGAATTTTATCCGATTTTAAGTACACACGGAAATACCATTTCGCTGGAGATGCAGCAGAAAGCCATGGACGGGACAATCACGGAACCGGGAGACAGTATGACCGTCTATGCGGACGGGGAGAAGCTGGCCAGGGTTTTCAATAATATTCTGAAAAATGCCGTGGCCTATAGCTACCCGGACACGGAGATAAAAGTCAGGTGTATTGCCGGTGAGGAAATGGTCAGCATTACTTTCTCAAACAGAGGAAAAACAATTCCCGCCCAGAAGCTGGATGCGGTATTCGAAAAGTTTTTCCGGCTGGACGAAGCCCGTTCTACCGATAATGGGGGGGCCGGATTGGGACTGGCCATTGCGAAGGACATCGTCACGCTCCACGGAGGCAGGATCACGGCGGAGAGCGTGGACGAGGTGACTGCATTTACCGTGGAGCTTCCGGTTTGGACACAGTAACGGAGCTGCCGTATTAAGAGAATCTGTACAAGATATAACATATCCGGCAGCCAGGTATAGCGATATCCGGTTTTAAGGCTTTTCATGAGACAGCCCCATATATTCCTGCTTCAATTCGAAATAGCGGTCCTTTATCAGCTGGCTGACATAAGTTCCCGTTTTCTTGCGCTCGCTTTTGTCCAGCCTGTCAAGAAAAACCGGTTTCTGGAATTCGATGACCACAGTGGCCCTGCGGATCCGGGGCAGGTGATCTTCGAATATGGCGGCGGAGTTGAGCAGCACCATGGGGACTACGGGCACGCCGCCTTTTTCTGCGATCTTAAAGCTGCCGTCATGAAAGGGAAGGAAGGTATCGTTTTCCCGATTGCGGGTTCCTTCGGGGAAAATGCACAGGGAAGTGCCGTTTTTGACTTCCTCCACGCCTTTCAGTATGGTTTTCAGCCCCTCCTTGATATTGTCCCTGTCAAGGAAGAGACAGTGGATGGCTTTCATCCAGTTCTTCAACAGAGGATAGCGGAGCATCTCTTTCTTTGCCACGTATCCGGTGATGCCGGGAAAATGGGAATATGTGAGTACGATATCAAAATAGCTGCGGTGATTGCCCACATACAGGACGGCGCTGTCGGCAGGAATGTTTTCCGTGCCTCTGACAATGAGCCTGGTGCCCGCGAGAAAGATAATGCAGCGGAAAGCCCAGCCAACGATTGCCTTTGCGGCCCGGTCACTGCGTTCGGGATTGGACCTGCCAATGACCCACAGCACCAACAGCATCGGTATGCCCAGAATCAGAAACAGAATCAGATAAGTCGCAATCAATATAAGTCGAATCATTGTAGATTTCTCCTTTGGCAAATGTTTTCCGGCACGCCCTTTATCTTAGCATAGAAATCCGAAAAAGTACATAGAATATAGAGAAAAAGATTGTGGGGTTTTTCGTTGAAAGCAAATCCATTCCATCTAAAATTTACGGGGAAATTCCTACGGACCGGGCTGCTGACACTGCTGGCTGCCTGCACACTGCTGCTGGGCGGATGTACGCTGCTGAGCGAGGAGAAGGTCAAACTGCGCGACCTGGAATTTACGGTGCTGGGAGAGGAGAAGATACCGGAGCAGCTGACGGCGATTATCGCGGGAAAAAAGAAGGAGCCGTTCCAGATTACGTATACGGATAATACGAATCTGTATATATGTATCGGGTATGGGGAGCAGGAGACGGGAGGTTACAGCATTGCGGTGAATGAACTGTACCTGACGGATACGGGCATCATGGTAAACACAAGCCTTCTCGGTCCGGAAGCGCCAAATCAGGAGAATAAGGCGCCGTCCTGTCCTTACATAGTGATTAAGACGGAGTATCTGGAGCAGACCGTCACATTTGAATAAATCATATTCGGAGTGCGGGCGCTGAACCGGTAAGGGGACGGCGCCTGTATTGCGTCCGTCGGGTTCCCGGGCTGCCGGAACCGCATGTGTCCAGCTGCAACAGTTCAGCTGTTTTGATGCTGAAAATTGGGCTTCACCGGAATTGACTTTATTTATGTCATATTGTATAATTAGGACCAATTCATTTAAAGGAGTATACAACTATGCATTGGTCAGATAAAATTGCAGAGAAGATTATCAGCAGAAATCCGGACAAGGAGGAATATGTCTGCGCGGCGGGCATCAGTCCGTCCGGATCCATTCATATCGGGAATTTCAGAGACATTGCGACCAGTTTGTTTGTGGTGAAGGCGCTTGAGAGAAAGGGAAAGAAGGCGAAGCTGCTTTTTTCCTGGGATGAATATGACAGGATCCGGAAGATTCCGGTAAATGTGCAGAAGGCGGACAAGGGGATGGAGAAATACATCGGAGCCTCCTACGCGGATGCGCCCAATCCCTTCGGCACGGAGGAAGCCACCTACGCCGAATATTTCGAGAAGGAGTTTGAGGCATCCATCAGGCGCTTCGGCATCAAAATGGACTACAGGTACCAGGCCCGGATGAATAAGAGCGGCAAATATAAGGAATATGTTATCGAGGCCCTGCGTAAGCGCGGGGAGATATTTGATATCCTGGACAGCTTCCGCACCCAGGATGCCCAGGAGGGGGAGCGGGAGGCATATTACCCGGTGAGTATCTATTGCCCGGAATGCAACAGGGATACCACGAAGATTACCTCCCTTTCGGATGACTGCACCAAAGCGCATTATGTCTGCAAGTGCGGCCATGAGGGAGAGCATGATTTCACACAGGATTTCAACTGTAAGCTGGCGTGGAAGATTGACTGGCCCATGCGCTGGAAATATGAGCAGGTGGATTTCGAGCCGGGCGGAAAAGACCATGCCAGCCCCGGGGGAAGCTACGACACCAGCAAGGTCATCGCGAAGAAGATATTCGATTATGAAGCGCCGGTTTTCCAGGGCTATGAATTTATCGGCATCAAGGGGACCACGGGCAAGATGTCCGGTTCCACAGGGCTGAATCTGACGCCGGAGACACTGCTGAATATCTATCAGCCGGAGGTGATTCTGTGGCTCTACGCGAAGTCCGATCCCACGAAGGCATTTGACTTCTGCTTTGACGACGGGATTCTGCGGCAGTACTTTGAGTTTGACAAGCAGTACAACGCTTATTTGGACGGCAGTGCGGATGATTATGTACGGGATATCATGAACAGCTGCCTGATGTTTGACAAGGAGATCAGCACCGTGCCCATGTCCCACCTGGTGCAGCTGGGTTCCGTTGTGGATTTCAACGTGGAGATGCTGGAGACCGTATTTGAGAAAATCGGGACGCCCTATAAATATGAAGACTTTAAGGAACGCCTGGGGCTGGCGAAATACTGGCTGGAGAATTGTGCCCCGGAAAATGTAAACAGGCTGTGCCCGGTGCGCAACTGGCCTGTGTACAACGAACTGGACGATAAGGAGAAAGCGGCGGTGGCCATGCTGTACGCCGGCCTGAACGGAAACGAATACACATTGGACGAGCTGAATAAGGAACTGTACGAAATTCCGAAGAGAATATACGGCTATGACGCGTCTGATTTGAAGGCGCTGCAGGGAACCTTTTTCAAGAATGTATACCGTCTGCTGCTGAACAAGGAGAAGGGACCCAGGCTGTATCTGTTCCTGTACGCCATCGAGAAGGACAAGTTCCTGTCGCTGCTGGATTTCTCAACTCCCATTACGGAAGAGGAGGAACAGGCCCTGGCGCCGAAGGAAGAGGCGCCGGAGCCGGAGGAAAAACAGGTTGTATACGGAGATCCCGACCCGGTGGCGCCGGTGGCTGCGGAGATCGACGCGGAAGAATTCCGGAAAACCGATCTGCGGGTGTGCAAGGTATTAAAATGCACGGAAATCCGCAAGTCACACAGCTGTTACAAGCTTACGCTGTTCGACGGCCTGAAAGAGCGGGTTATTGTGTCAAGTATCAGGGAATACTACAAGCCGGAGGAACTCGTCGGCAGGAAGATTATTGTGGTGGCAAACTTAAAGCCGGCCCGCCTGGTAGGGGTTACCAGCGAGGGCATGCTGCTGGCGGGAACCAATAATGCCTGCGGATGCCAGGTGATATTTGTGGATGATATCGTGCCGGAGGGAACGAGGATTTGCTGAAAACCGGAATGATGTCAGTGAGGTAAAGAAACTGAGATTCTCGGAATGTGAAAGGATTATGCGATGAAGCAGAAGCAGACAGCCCGCGTGCTTTCCCAGAGGGAAATCGCACCGGACATTTATGACATGTGGATTGAGACTTCCCTGGCGGAAGAGGCGAAGCCGGGGCAGTTCCTGGGGGTGTATCCGAAGGATAAAAGCACCTTGCTGCCGCGCCCGATCAGTATATGCGAGGTTCGCTGCGCTGGGGATGCCGATTCTGCGGGAGTCAATGCGCTCCGCATCGTCTACCGCGTCGCAGGCGCGGGAACCAGGGAGTTTTCCGGCTGGCGCCCGGGAGAGTCCATTGCGCTGCTGGGACCTCTGGGCAACGGTTTCCCCCTGGAAAAAGGTATCGGAAAAAAGGTGTTTCTGATGGGCGGCGGCATAGGCATCCCCCCCATTCTGGAGCTGGCCAGGCGCCTGGAGGCGGAGAAGCAGATTGTCGTTGGCTACCGGGACAATACGCTTTTCCTGAAAGAAGACCTGGACGGGTACGGTTCCGTATATACGGCAACGGAGGACGGAAGCGCGGGTACGAAGGGAAACGTGATGGATGCCATTCGGGAGAACGGCCTGGAGGCGGATATGATTTATGCCTGCGGTCCCATGCCCATGCTCCGCGCCATCAAAAAATATGCGGCTGAGCATCAGATTCCCGCCTATATTTCACTGGAGGAGCATATGGCCTGCGGCGTGGGTGCGTGCCTTGGCTGTGTGGTGAAAACCAGGGAAGTCAACCATCATTCCCATGTGAACAATGCCCGGATTTGTACGGACGGGCCTGTGTTTGAAGCGGGGGATGTGGAGATATAATCCATGGCAGGAAGCGGAAAGGCCTTGTGAGGCGGAAAATTCCAGACAGGGAAAAGGAGAAGACGGATATGAATACAGAGGTCGTAATTGCAGGTGTCCCGCTGAAAAATCCGGTTATGACAGCATCGGGAACCTTTGGCTCGGGGATGGAATACGCGGAATTCGTGGATTTGAATCAGCTGGGAGCCGTGGTGACCAAGGGGGTGGCCAATGTGCCGTGGCCGGGCAATGCCACGCCCAGAGTGGCGGAGGTGTACGGCGGCATGCTCAATGCCATCGGGCTTCAGAATCCGGGTATTGACGTCTTTCTGGAGCGGGACATTCCTTTTCTGAAGCAGTATGATACCAAAGTCATCGTCAATGTCTGCGGAAAGACGGTGGAAGACTACGTGGAAGTAGTAGAAAGGCTGGGGGAGGAGAGCGCCGTTGCCATGCTGGAGATTAACGTCTCCTGTCCCAACGTGAAGGAGGGTGCCATTGCCTTCGGCCAGAATGCGGACGCCCTGTCCGGCATTACCAGGGAGATCAAAAAACACGCAAAACAGCCGGTTATCATGAAATTAAGTCCCAATGTAACCGATATCGGGGAGATGGCGAAGGCGGCGGAAGCGGCCGGGGCGGATGCCCTGTCTCTGATTAACACCATCACCGGCATGAAGATCGATATTCATAAGAGAAAATTTGCCATCGCCAACAAGACCGGCGGCATGAGCGGACCGGCCATTAAACCCATTGCCGTGCGCATGGTATACCAGGCAGCCCAGGCGGTTAAGATTCCCGTCATCGGTATGGGGGGGATTGCAAGCGGGGAGGATGCCGTTGAATTCCTCCTGGCCGGTGCCAGCGCGGTGAGCGTGGGTGCCATGAATTTCGTCAATCCGTATGTCACGGCGGAGGTGGTTCGGGGAATCGAACATTATATGGAACAGTATCATGTGGAGAATGTCACCGACCTGATAGGGTCCGTGGACTGAAGCGGATATGAGGCATTGCGGAATATCGCGGCGCACACCTTCATATATATTCCTATACGAGTATATATGGAGGTGTTTTTTGTGGAGCTGATTAAGAGGAATATACATATGGACCACATCAGAGTCCAGGCCGTTACCCAGTTCACACTGGAGGATGATGTAAACCTGCCGGAGAATAAACCGGATATCGCGGCCCTGAATCTGGAAAAGGGGGAGGTCCTCATTGACGAGATTAAGCCGGGGACGGATGCCGTCACGGTGCGGGGCAGGCTTATGTTCGTGGTACTCTACCACACCCAGGAGGAGGGCAGCAGCCTGGTGGTGATGGAGGGCAGGCTTCCCTTTGAGGAAAAAGTCAATATCCAGGGAGTGGTGCCGGGGGATGCGGTGACGGTGGACGGAAAGGTGGAGGACCTTACCGTAAATATGATCAATTCACGGAAACTCAATATTCAATCGCTGGTCACCATGACGGCCAAAGTGGAGGAACTCTACGATGAGGAGGCGCCTATCGGCATCCACGGCGACGAGAAGGTGGAATACCGCCGCATGCCCCTGAACCTGGCACAGATTGCCATCTGCAAAAATGATATTTACCGCATAAAGGAGGAAGTGGCGCTTCCGTCAAATTACCCGAATATTTTCCAGATACTCTGGAACCATATCTCTCTGGGAGATGTGGAATTTAAGGTGATGGAGGAGAAGATTACCGTCTCCGGCGACATTCATTTATTCCTTCTGTACGAGGGAGAGGGGGAGGAACATCCCTGCCGCTGCTTTGAAACCGCGATTCCCTTCAGCGGTATTTTGGAATGCCATGGATGCAGGGAGGGAATGCTGCCGGATATCCGATACCGTCTGGGACAGCAGGAACTGGCGGTGCGCCCTGACTTTGACGGGGAGGAACGCAATGTGGGACTGGAGCTGGTGCTTGATATTTCCATTCGCGTTTATGAAGAGGAAAAGGTGGAAATAATTTCCGATATTTACGGCGTGTCCAGGGAGGTTGAGGCTGTATCCCACAGGGCAAATCTGCGCAGGCTGCTGTCAAGGGTTACCGGCAAGACAAAGGTAACGGACCATATTCATGTCAGCGGCGGAACCGTGCTTCAGCTGCTGCACAGTGAGGGGACCGTTGCGCTGGAACAGCAGAGTACGGTGGAAAACGGCATTTTACTCCAGGGGAGTGTCCTGGTGAAGGTGATGTACATCACGGGAGAGGATGAGTCGCCCTACGGCAGCGCACAGGCGCAGATTCCCTATCAGTATACGTTGGAGATACCGGATATTGCTTCGGAAGATATGGGAGAGGTACATGCGGAGGTGGAGCAGCTCCAGGCTACCATGCTGGACGGTGAGGAGATAGACGTGAAGGCTGTCTTAAGCTTTTCCACGGTGGTATTTAAAAATATTCCGGTGGAACTCATCAGCCAGGTGAATGTATCGGAACTGGACAGCGGCAAGATGAGCGGCCTGCCTGGGATGGTGATTTACATGGTAAAGGAAGGGGACAATCTCTGGAATATCGGGAAGAAATATTATGTTCCGGTAGATGCGCTGAGGGAACTGAATGCCCTGGACAGCGATGAATTGAGAGCGGGGCAGAAGCTGCTGATCGTGAAGGGAGGATGAGGAGAAAGGGGACAGAGGGTCCCGGTTTCGCTTCTCCCGGCTGTTCTGTACCATATCTTATACAAATCTTAATAAAAAAATAAACAAGTATGATACATTCCTGCCCTATATTTATAGAAAACAAGAGCAACCGTTAAACAGCTTGAAAGACAGGGCGAGGTAGAGAGATGTTGGGGCAGGAAAAGTACGCGCGGAGAAGGGACGAATATGCGGAAGCGGAGAGACGGAATCCGTATCTGATTCACTATGAAGAACAGCGCAGACGCCGAGGGCAGGAACGGCTGCGGTATGGGGAAGCGGCATCAGGGCAGGGAGCCGGCGCAATGCCTGTCTCCGAATCCGGCGTTACAGAGGAAGAAATGCCTGCCCGCGGACGTGCATCGGCAGGAGAGGAAGCATTTGCCTACATACATGCAACGTCGGGAAAGGAAGCGCCTGTCCGCAGACGTACATCAGGAGAGGAAGCACCTGCCCGCAGACGACGTTCTTACGGGAGTGAAGCCGTAAGGAGGGACGACGGCGGGCAGACAGACGAACTGGATATCATCGGGTTGGGGGAGCCGACTGTCAGCAGGCGCGGGCGCCGCAGCGTCAAGATCGCGGTATACGATGCAAAAACAGTCCGCCCAGCGTCGCAGTACCCCGGAAGGGGCACGGAAAATCGTAGGGAGACAACCCGCCGCCAAGTGCCGGAGTATCGGGAAGCGGACATGGAAAATCCCAGGGTAATCCGTCGCCCGGCATCGGAATACCGGGAAAACAGGATGGAAAAAACCAGGGAGACAACCCGCCGCCAGGTGCCGGAGTATCGGGAAGCCGACATGGAAAATCCTAGGGTAACCCGTCGCCCGGCATCGGAATACCGGGAAAACAGGATGGAAAATCGTAGGGAGACAACCCGCCGCCCGGCATCGGAATACCGGGAAAACAGGATGGAAAAAACCAGGGAGACAACCCGACATCCGGCGGGACGCAGGGGTGAGGCAGACAGGGAATTCGGACCGGGAGGGTATGCCCGGACCACGCCCGTTCGTTCCGGGCAGGCGCGTCCGGCCGGGGCGGCCAGGAGGCGGGGCGCTTCCCTGCGAAAGAGGCGCGTCATGCGGCAGCGGCTGATGGTGGGCATATGGGTGCTGTGCTTAGCCGCGCTGGGAATTGCATTTTGGGTCAGGAACCACGGTGTGGAGGCAGGGAACGGACAGGGCGGTGATGACGGTTTCCTGTCCGGCCTGGCGGGGAGTACGGCAGGACTGGCATCCGGTAAGGTTGTACAGGGGCTTCCGGCGGAGGTGTATGCAAGGCATCCGGACTGGGAGGAGAACTTCCTGACACCCAATGAATATTCCAGGCCAGGGGAGGCGCTGGAATCGGTTACGAATATCTTCGTACATTATACCGCCAATCCCGGTACCAGTGCGGCGCAGAACCGAAGCTATTTCGAGCAGCAGAAGGATATGCACGAAGCCAGCGTCAGCGCGCATTTTATCATCGGCTATGACGGGGAAATTATCCAGTGCGTGCCCCTGAACGAGATCGCCTATGCCGTGATGACCCGCAATTACGACTCCGTTTCCATAGAATGCTGCTACAAGTCGCAGGACGGCTCCTTTACCCAGGAGACCTATGACTCCCTGATTTCGCTGCTGGCCTGGCTGACGGATGCATATGAGCTGGATACGGAGGATATTCTGCGGCATTACGACTGCGGAGGCAAGAAATGCCCTCTTTATTATACGGAACATGAAGACGCATGGGAACAATTGAAAAAGGACGTGGACAAGCTGTAGAATCTTTGCTAAAATAGAACCTGTCGGCAGGGGCGGGAGCATAATGGGTTGCATGCGGCAGCTGCCGGCAAGGAGGGCAGGATGAATATATTATCTCCGTCTATTTTGGCAGCTGATTTCAGCAGGCTTGGGGAGCAGATCAAAGAGGTGGAACATGCCGGAGCAAAGTATCTGCACATAGATGTGATGGATGGGGTATTTGTGCCGGATATTTCATTCGGGATGCCGGTGATTTCTTCCATCAGGAAGTGCACCGATATTGTGTTTGACGTGCATCTGATGATTGACAGGCCGGAGCGTTACATCAAGGAAGTTGCCGACTGCGGGGCGAATCTGATCAACTTTCATCTGGAGGCTACGGAGGATGCTGTGGGTACCATACAGAGAATCCGTTTCCTGGGCAGGAAGGCGGGTATCACCATCAGTCCCCAGACCACGGCAAAGGCGGTGGAACCCTATCTGAAGCTGGTGGACATGGTGTTGGTCATGACGGTGAAGCCGGGATTCGGCGGGCAGAAGCTGATACCGGAATGCCTGGACAAGGTGCGGGAGGTCCGGTCCATGGTGGCGGAAAACGGCCTCCGCACGGATATTGAAGTGGACGGCGGTATCCGGACCGACAATGTGCATCTGGCGCTGGAAGCGGGGGCAAATGTAATTGTGGCCGGTTCTGCGATATTTAAGAATTGTATTTCCGATAATGTGCAGGGGTTTCTGGAGAAAATGGGGTAGCTCGGCCGCCGCATACTTCCCAGGGCATTGACCGGATATAAGAAGTCAACAACCCCGCTGCAGGCAAACGGGCATCAAGCTTGGCTGAAAGTGTCCTTCGAGTACTTTGGTATGTGGCCCTCGCGGCATTTGCAAAGCCAATGAAATTGGCTTTATGCCGGCGCATCCGCTTGGCTCATTGCCCGCGGGAATCAAAGCGGGACAAGGCTCCGCGGAAGCAGGTCCGCAGGAAGGCCGGAGAGGAGGCAGTCCATGCAGTTTAACGGAATCGGACAAGGGCATGATTCGGAGAGGCATCATGTCACGAATTGTATGTATGACCATACACATTACAGAAAGCGGGAAGAGTCCGCAAACTCCGGGGGCGGGTCCATGGAAGCGCAGGCAATGGAAATGATGCGCAGACAGGAAGGGGAGCCGTCTCTTTCCGCCTGGCTGGACAGGATGCTTGGAAGCGGGAAACGCTTTTTTCGCGGAATCTGGAACGGCGACGGCGGGGCAGGGAATCAGGGCGGAAAGGCAGATGCCGTCCTTACAACGGCGCAGACGGAAGCGGCGGGTGCCGTATCCGGCAGTGCGGGACAGGGCAGCCATCAGCCGGATGCCTCTTCGACAGTGCATATTTCCCAGGTTGCGGCGGCTTCCACGGCGGTTCCCCTGCCCCAGCCCATACAGGACAATCCGTATTTTTCCGCCGTGGAAAACAGGGGCGGGGAGAACGAAGGGCTGCTGCAGAAGATACGGGTAAAATTCAAGGACATAACGGGACAGCTGGCGGGCCATCTTCCGGGGAAATTTTTCAGCGCGCAGAACAGCAATTCCTTTCAGGCGAAGCAGGAAAAGCCCAGGGAAAATCTGCGCAAACACAGCAGATTCCGGGCAGATAAACTGGAAATCGACTGTTTTCTTACGGATGATAGTTATCTGCTGGATTCTTATGACAGAAAAGGGGAATACAGCAAGCTTTCGGCTGAAAAGTAACGATTCGGCAAAATGATATGATCGGGGTTATTGACAGGCATTGGGGTTTTGTGTTACCTTTTTATGAGATGTACATGCAGGCAGTGGATGTACATCAGGGGATATGCAATACCGCTCGTCTTCTGTTGCAGGACAGGCAGCAGGAGACGGGCTTTTTGGGATATTCAGGTTTTGCACCCAGGCAGAGAGGAGAGACAGGATGGAAAGCAAGGGAAAGTACTATCTTACCACGGCGATTGCCTATACTTCGGGCAAGCCTCACATCGGCAACAATTATGAGATTGTGCTGGCGGACAGTATTGCACGTTTCAAGCGGAAGGAAGGTTATGATGTCTTCTTTCAGACGGGAACGGATGAACACGGTCAGAAGATTGAACTGAAGGCCCGGGAGGCGGGTACGACGCCCAGGGCATTGGTGGACAAGGTAGCGGGGATTATCAGGGGAATGTGCGATATGCTGAATATTTCTTATGATAAATTCGTTCGCACCACAGATGATTACCATGAGAAGCAGGTGCAGAAGATTTTCAGGCGCCTGTATGAACAGGGCGATATTTACAAGGGAGCTTACGAGGGGATGTATTGTACGCCCTGTGAGTCCTTTTGGACGGAATCGCAGCTGGAGGACGGCAAATGCCCGGACTGCGGCAGGGAAGTGAAGCCGGCTAAGGAAGAGGCATACTTTTTCCGTATGAGCAAGTATGCGGACAGGCTGATTCGGCATATCAATGAGCATCCTGAATTTATCCGGCCGGTATCCCGCAAAAACGAGATGATGAACAATTTCCTTCTTCCGGGGCTGCAGGATCTGTGCGTGTCCAGGACGTCCTTCAAGTGGGGGGTTCCCGTGGATTTTGACGAAGGGCATGTAGTATATGTGTGGCTGGACGCCCTGACCAACTATATCACCGGAATCGGCTATGATGCCGACGGGAACAGCACGGAGCAGTACAAAAAGTTCTGGCCCGCGGATCTCCATCTGCTCGGAAAGGACATCATCCGTTTCCACACGATTTACTGGCCCATTTTCCTGATGGCGCTGGGAGAGCCGCTGCCCAGGCAGATATTCGGGCATCCCTGGCTGATGATGAATGGGGGAAAGATGAGCAAGTCCAAGGGGAATGTGATCTATGCGGACGACCTGGTGGACTATTTCGGAGTGGATGCGGTGCGGTATTATGTGATTCACGAAATGCCCTTTGAAAATGACGGAAACGCAACCTGGGAGCTGATTGCGGAGCGCACCAACTCCGACTTGGCGAATACCCTGGGAAATCTGGTGAACCGTACCATCTCCATGAGCAACAAGTACTTCGGCGGCGCGGTGTCCGACAAAAAGGCGGTGCTGACGGAGAAAGACGGCATGGCGGATGAGGATCTGCGCCTTACCGCTGTGGGTACGCTGGCAAAGGCGGCGGGCAAAATGGAGGAACTGCGTGTGGCAGACGCCCTGACGGAGGTGTTCGCCCTGTTTAAGCGCTGCAATAAGTATATTGACGAGACCGAACCCTGGGTGCTGGCAAAGGATCCGGCCAAGGCAGACAGGCTGTCCACGGTGCTTTACAATCTGGTGGAGAGCATTATCATCGGCGCGTCCATCCTGGAGCCTTTTATGCCCAAGACCGCGGAGAAAATAGCGGTTCAGCTGAATACCCGGCTGAGGGGCTTTGACAGGCTTGACACTTTCGGACTCTGCCCCGACGGCCACAGGGTTACCGACAAGCCGGAAATCCTCTTTGCGAGGCTGGATATGAAGGAAGTGGAGAAGAAGGAGGAAGAAATCCTGGCAGCCATGCTGGCAGGTCAGGCATCCTCCGGAGCGGAAGACGCCGGACAGACGGGAGGCGAAGACCGGGATGCAGGCGGCCAGGCAGTTCTGGACCCGGAACCCAAGCCCGAGATTACCTATGACGATTTTGCGAAGCTGCAGTTTCAGGTGGGGGAAATCATCGCCTGCGAGGCGGTTCCCAAGTCCAAAAAGCTGCTCTGCAGCCAGGTGAAGATCGGCAGCCAGGTGAAGCAGATTGTGTCCGGAATCAAGGCCTGCTATACCCCCGAGGAGATGGTGGGCAAGAAGGTTATGGTGCTGGTGAATTTAAAGCCCGCCAAGCTGGCAGGCGTGATGTCCGAGGGGATGCTGCTGTGCGCCGAGGATGCGGAGGGCAGGCTGGCTTTGGTGAAGCCTGAGAAAGAGATGCCGTCAGGGGCGGAGATCGCCTGAGGAAAGGCGCTGTCCCCGGCGAAGAAGCCGCGGGGAAAGGCAACTGACAGCGAAATGTGGTTGGAGGCAGTTTGATATGGTAAAAGAGTCGTTTTATTTTGATTCTCACGACGGAAAGCATAGGCTTCACGGCGTACGGTACAGCCCGGACGAGGGGCAGGAAGTCCGCTGTGTCCTGCAGATTGTACACGGTATGGCCGAATATGCGGAGCGGTATGAGGAGTTTGCCGGGTTTCTTACGGAGAAGGGGTTCGCGGTGACCGGAGAGGACCACCTGGGCCATGGGAAGTCTGTGGGAAAAAAGGGAAGGCAGGGATATTTCTGTGAAGAGGATCCGGCCACGGCGCTTGTGGAAAATGTGCATCAGCTGAGAAAACTGACGCGGAAGCTGTATCGTGACGTACCCTATGTGCTGATGGGGCACAGCATGGGTTCCTTCATCACCCGCAATTATATGTTCGGCCATGGTGCGGGCCTGGACGGCGTGGTCATCATGGGTACCGGCATGGAGCCGCTTATAACGGTGGAGGCGGCGAAGGCAGCGGCGTCTGTACAGAAGCTTTTCCTTGGGGACAGGCACAGGAGCCGGCTGATTGACCGGCTGGCTTTCGGCACTTATAATAAAAAAATAGAGAATCCCCGGACGGCTTTCGACTGGCTGAGCCGTGACGGAAGCCGTGTGGAACAATATATGGCAGATCCGCAATGCGGTTTCGTATTTACGGTAAACGGGTTCGGAGCCTTATTTGAGCTGATTTCCAGGCTGTATCGGAAAGAATGCCTTGCGCGTATTCCGAAGGAACTTCCTGTATATATGGTTTCGGGAACAGCAGACCCCGTGGGCGGTTACGGCAAAGGGGTGGAGAAGGCATACCGTTCCCTGAAGGAAGCGGGACTGAAAAACGTGAATTTAAAGCTGTACGGGGATGGGAGACATGAACTGCTGAACGAGACGAACCGGGAGGAAGTAATGCGGGATATCTGTCTATGGATGGAAACGGTAATCCTGAAAAAGGGATAAGCGTAAGATTTTCAGAAGTCTCCATTGCTGATCGGCATGATTTTACCGAAATACCATGTCCGCAGCGAGATATGAATAGGGCAGCAGAGCGTGGAATGAACGGAGTAGTGCAGTGGATATGAGAGGGATGGTACGGATGCCCTACGAGGTCAGATGGGCCAGAGCGGAAGAGTGGACCCCGGCTATCAGGATGATCTGGTCGACCTTTGTGAAATACGAGGGAAGAGACTATACGGAAGAGGGTATCAGGAATTTTTTTGAATTCATTACGGATGAAGCGCTTTACACTTCATTTTTAGAGGGGGAATATCGATTGATGGTGGCGCTGGACGGACGGAAGATTATCGGTGCGGGATCGGTGCGGGATAAAAACCGGCTCTCGCTTCTGTTTGTTGACGAGGCATACCATCACAGAGGGGTTGGAAGCACAATACTTATGAAGATTTGCAACTATCTGAAGGCGGAGGCAGGAGAGCGGTATATGTCCCTGCAGGCGGCGCCTTACGCGGTAAATTTTTACAGGAAACAGGGATTCCGCGCGGTACACCCGGAGGTTGAATTTTCCGGCATCCGCGTGACGCCCATGGAGAAAGTGCTCTGAGAACAGAAAGGTATGGTATTCAATATGAAGTTTTTTGATTTGGAGAGTCCGTTGATGCAGATACTGAACAAGGTTGCGGATCTGATGATCCTGAACATTCTGACAGTGGTCTGCTGCATTCCCGTCATCACCACAGGCGCGTCCCTGACAGCGATGCACTATGTGGCGCTGAAGATGGCCAGAAACGAAGAATGTTATATTGCAAGGGATTTCTTCAAATCCTTTAAACTGAATTTCAGGCAGGGTACGGTAATATGGTTGATCGAATTATTTATCATTGCGGTGCTGGTGGGGGATTTCCTGATAATGAGCAGGATGGAGATGGCTTTCGGCAGTGTGCTGAAGGTAATCATAACGGTGATAGCGTTCCTGGCGCTATTTACGTTTATTTTCGTATTTCCCGTGTTGGCGAAATTTGAAAATACGGTGATACGTACCGTTAAGAACGCGTTTTTCATTGCGGTGCTGCAGTTTCCGAAGGCCATTGTCATGATGGTCCTCTTTGTACTGCCCCTGCCACTGTTCCTCTTCTTTCCCCAGATTACGCCCATTATCTTCCTTTTTGGGCTGACTGTGCCGGCGTGGCTTTCCGCGAAAATGTATTCCGGCTATTTCCGGAAGCTTGAGGAGCAGATTATGGCGGCAAACGCCCCGGAAGAAGGGCCGTCCGTCCGGGAAGAAGGGGAGGACGAGCGGATTTTTAAGGATGAGCTTGACGAAGCACTGGTTGACGATTCCCATATCGGCTGAATAAAAAAACAAAGACGAATTTGTACAAATTGCCTAAAAGCAAATGCGAAAATATACATTGTGACGGAATGAACAAATTGTGTCCAAGTTTCTAAGCATTATTAACAATCTGTTCAAAAAT
Organism: uncultured Acetatifactor sp.; assembly: GCA_910587555.1. Taxonomy (GTDB): domain Bacteria; phylum Bacillota; class Clostridia; order Lachnospirales; family Lachnospiraceae; genus Acetatifactor. Next base: position 10,282 of record CAJULV010000034.1, on the reverse strand, counting down.
CTTTGTGAAATAGTGGCATGGCGTAATTCCGTATTTTTCGGTATACTGTTTTCATTGGATGAGGCAGTGACGCGTCATCATAAAAATGAAAAAATAATAACATGTTAAACGTGAAAGGAGTTTTCAGTTATGGCAAGTTTATCTTTAAAGAATGTCTGCAAAGTGTATCCCAACGGATTTGAGGCAGTTAAGGATTTCAATCTGCAGATAGCGGACAAGGAATTTATCATTTTCGTAGGACCTTCAGGATGCGGTAAGTCTACAACGCTTCGTATGATTGCTGGTCTGGAAGATATCTCTTCCGGTGAACTGAAGATTGGCGACAGGGTTGTTAACGACGTAGAACCCAAGGATCGTGATATCGCAATGGTATTCCAGAACTACGCTCTGTATCCTCATATGTCGGTATACGACAATATGGCATTCGGTCTGAAGCTGAGGAAGGTTCCGAAGGATCAGATTGATAAGATGGTAAAAGAAGCAGCCAAGGTTCTTGACTTGACTCCTCTCCTTGAGCGTAAGCCGAAGGCTCTGTCCGGTGGTCAGAGACAGCGTGTTGCCATGGGGCGTGCTATCGTGCGTAATCCCAAGGTATTCCTGATGGATGAGCCTCTCTCCAACCTGGATGCAAAGCTGCGTGTACAGATGCGTATCGAGATTGCGAAGCTTCATCAGAGGCTGGGAACCACCATCATCTACGTTACACATGACCAGACAGAGGCTATGACCCTTGGTACCAGAATCGTAGTTATGAAGGACGGTGTTATCCAGCAGGTAGATACGCCTCAGAACCTGTATGACAGACCCCAGAACCTGTTCGTTGCAGGATTCATGGGATCTCCGCAGATGAACTTCCTGGATGCAAAGGTTAAGGTTACAGGCAATGTTGCCAGCCTGGAAATCGCAGGACACAGCATTGCACTTCCGGAAGCCAAATCCAAGAAGCTGATTGCCGGCGGCTATGACGGAAAGGTTGTTACCTTTGGTATCCGCCCTGAGAGTGTGGATGATGATCCTGAGTTCCTTGCAAAATGTGATCCCAAGTGCGTATTCGAATCTTCCGTAAGAGTTTACGAACTGCTCGGTGCAGAAGTTTATCTGTACTTTGATCTGGATGAGTTCCCTATCACCGCAAGGGTTGCTCCCAGCACCAAGTCAAGGCCCGGCGATCCTATCAAGTTCGCATTTGAAGTTGATAAGATTCATGTATTTGACAAGGAGACAGAGCAGATCATTACAAATTAGTAAAGATACAGGAGGGGATGCTGGCGAGGCATCCCCCCTTTTATTACCTTCGTGCAGCGGGTGTTTCCCATGTATGAAAGCAAGGTAATCAGGAGAATTTCGCGGTACTGCATTATAGGATGACGGAAAGGAAAGGGATGAGAGCAGAATGATTTCAAGTCAGACAATTCAGATCAGTATAGATGAACTGAAAGCCATCACCAAGGTAGATTTGTGTGTGTACGATTTATCGGGGACAATTGTTGCTTCAACTTCGCCGCAGTTTGACATTACGGCGGATTTGATCAGCGGATTTGCCTATTCGCCTGCGGACAGCCAGGTGATTGGCGTCCATCATCTTCTGAAGATTATGGACGAGGGAGAACTGCTGTACATCCTGGTTGCCAGAGGAACCAGCGAAGATGTCTATATGATAGGAAAGATTGCGGTATGTCAGCTGCAGAACCTTATCATTGCGTATAAGGAGCGGTTTGACCGGAATAATTTCTTTCAGAATCTGCTGCTGGATAATCTGCTTCTGGTGGATATATACAACAGGGCAAAGAAGCTTCATATAGAGGCAGCGGTGCCAAGAGCGGTTTTCCTGGTGGAAACCTATCTGGAGAAGGACGGAATCGTCATGGAGCTGCTGAGGGGAATGTTTTCCAGCCATACCGGGGATTACATTACGGCGGTTGACGAGAGCAGTGTTATATTGATCAAGGCGCTGGAAACGGATTATACCAATGACGCCCTGATGGAAGTGGCGGATACCATTGTGGCCATGATGAATGCGGAAGCCATGCTGAATGTGAAGGTTTCCTTCGGTACTGTAGTACAGGAATTGAAGGATGTGTCAAAATCCTACAAGGAAGCCAAAATGGCATTGGATGTAGGAAAGATTTTCTATGCGGAGAAGCGGACGATTGCATACAGTACCCTGGGAATCGGGCGACTGATTTATCAGCTGCCTGTAAATCTGTGCAAGATTTTCATTGAGGAGATTTTCGGCGACAATGTGCCCTATGATCTGGACGATGAGACACTTACAACCATTAATAAGTTTTTCGAGAACAACCTGAATGTTTCCGAGACTTCCAGACAGCTGTTTGTACACCGGAATACGCTGGTGTACCGAATTGAGAAGCTGCAGAAGAGTATGGGGCTGGATTTGCGCAATTTCGACGATGCCCTAACCTTCAAGATTGCGCTGATGGTGGTGAACTATATGAAGTATCTGGACAGTATCGGATATTAGGGCGTGTTTGAAAATTCGTTCCCGCCATCTGCGGGAAAGAGATTATTAAGCAGGTTCCAGGAAATGTTTCCGTGGAATATTTTCATACTCCCGCAGGCAGTGAACAGGATGCCGTGTATGGCAGATTGGTGAATGCCGCGGGGGCTTTGGCAGGAAAACAGGCTGCCGGGATGCGGAGCCGGGAAGGAAATTCCCGCGCTCTTTTTTAGTGCCTGGAAGGCAGCAGCGGAATTGGAATAAGTGAGACAACCTCTGAATATATTTAGATGGAAACTTTAGAGACATAAGTGCCGGAACGGAAATTAAAAATCAGTCGGGGGTATGATCATGTATTATGACAGGAAAATAAGGTACCTGGATTATTTCGAAAGAGGCGAACGAATCAGGGGAGGCGGTTATGTGAAGCTGGAAGTGAGGGACGGAAGGCTGCGGATGGAATTGGCGGTAACCGGGCTGCATGGCACGGATTCCTTTGTGAGGGACGTAAATTTGTGTACGGAGAAGCAGGATTTTACAGTTGGGGAAATAGAGATTTCCGGAGGAAGAGGCAGCTGGAGGCAGCAGTGGAATCGGCTGGAGGATATCGGAGGGAAAGGAATCGGCTATGAGGAACTGTGCGGAATCCGTATTGCGCTGGGAGCGGGGCGGGAGATATCATGCCGTTGGCAGGGCAGCAAAAGCTTCGGGAAGGCGGGGATAAAGGCTGCGGAATCCAAAGAGGAAGGGAGGACCGTTTTTGGCCGGGACGCAAGGGGCAATGGCAGCAAGGCTGTGCAGGGAGAAAGTGCGGTATCGCAGTTCCGGCGCTGGGAAGAGGATAACGGCGGCGGAAGCACAAGTGAGATTATGCCGGTGTACGGGGACAGGAAGGGGAGAAGTGAGGGCAAAAGAACAGGAGAGGAAATATCGGCGTGCGGGGGCAGGAACGGGAGACGGGAAGAGGGAAG
>CAJULV010000034.1:0-6753 GCA_910587555.1 uncultured Acetatifactor sp. | reverse complement strand
CAGGAGAGGAAATATCGGCGTGCGGGGGCAGGAACGGGAGACGGGAAGAGGGAAGGACTGGGGAGGAAATATCGGCATACGCAGGCAGGAACGAGAGACGGGAAGAGGGAAGGACAGGAGAGGAAATATCGGCGTACGTGGGCAGGAACGGGAGACGGGAAGAGGGAAGGACTGGGGAGGAAATATCGGCATACGCAGGCAGGAACGAGAGACGGGAAGAGGGAAGGACAGGAGAGGAAATATCGGCGTACGGGGGCAGGAACGGGAGACGGGAAGAGGGAAGAACCGGGGAAGAAATGCCGATGTACGTGGACAGGAACGAGAGACGGGAAGAGGGGAGGAGAGAAGAGGAAATTCCGGTGTACGCAGGCAGGAATGAGAGACGGGAAGAGGGAAGAACAGGAGGGGAAATGCCTGCGTACGGGGACAGGAACGAGAGAAGCGCGGCGAGGGAATTGCTGGAATTTCGTGGCAGGGAAAAGAGAAGCAGTATGGAGAGGGGTGGAAGCGTGGTTCCGAAAGTGGGAAGCAGGGAAGAGAAAAGCGGCGTGGAAAGCGGTGAGAGAGGGGAACCGGAGATCCGTGGCAGGGAAGAGAAAAGCGGTGTGGAGAGGGGGAAAAGGAATAAGCCCGTGAAGCTTTTGGACAATAAATGGTCCCAGCTGTGGGCGATCTATCCTCATATACGGCCTTTTCAGGATGAACGTGAATATATTTCCATCGGACCGTCTGATTTTGTATTGTTTCCGGAGGCATCCTACAAGATGCTGAACAACAGTTTTCTGCTGCATGGATTTTACAATTATCATCACCTGCTCCTGGCCAGGGTGGAAAAGAAGGGGGAGGTCATGTACTATGTGGGTGTGCCGGGGAATTTTTATGAGAAGGAGAAGCAGGTGGCTATCATGTTCGGTTTTGAGAGCTTTGAATGTGCGGAGGAGCCTGCCCAGGCAGGAGATTTCGGTTATTATATGATGCGCTCAGGGCTGTAAGGCAGTGGGCTCAGGGCGGTGCGGTTTACAAACCTCTGCTGTCAAATTCGGGAATAAAGCTTTCGGCCGCAGTTTCACCTTCCTGAAAAAACCCGTTTTCTATGCCTATCGTGCGGGCGAATTTCAGTACCCGCTGATATTCCGCGGCAGTGACAGTCCTGCTGAGTATGGTTCGGTCAGGCTCCGGAAGCCGCGTCAGATGTTCAAGCGGCGTATACTGATTCATGATACTGACATATATGTCATTTCCATACGTATTGTGAAGATATCGCAGGATTCGCTTGGAATCGGCGGTTTGGCCGGGAAGGAGTAAGTGGCGGACAATGAGTCCTCTTTTCATCAAACCGCTGTGGGGATCGAAGACAGGGGTGCCGACCTGGCGGAACATCTCCGCAATGGCAGCACAGGCATATTCAAAATAATCCGGTGCATGGGAAAAGCGCCGCGCAAGTTCTTCCGAGCGGTATTTCAAATCGGGCAAATAGATGTCCGCCAGCCCTTCCAGCATCCGCAGGGAGGATACTTCTTCGTAAGAGGAAGTGTTGTATACAATGGGAACGGAAAGCCCCTGCGCCTTTGCCGTGTCAAGGGCGAGACAGACCTGGGGGAGAAAATGTGCGGCCGTAACCAGGTTGATATTGGCGGCTCCCTGTTCCTGCAATTCCAGAAAGATCTGAGCGAGACGTTGGACGGATATGCCTCGTCCGGCTTTTCCCAGCGCAATGTTGTGATTCTGGCAGAATACGCACTGAAGGCTGCAGCCGGAGAAAAAGACGGCGCCGGAACCCTGTTTTCCCGAGATGCAGGGTTCCTCCCAGAAATGCAGCGCGGCCCTTGCGGCAGTGATTTCTGCAGTCTGGCCGCAGTAACCCACAGCCCCCGCCCGGCGCTGGGCATGGCACCGCCTGGGACAGAGCGTGCAGTCATGCATCAATTCTTCGGCCTTTTTCGGAGTCATTTTGATACCGGAACACAAGGAGCGTCACCTCGATTTTCAATTCTTTTCATATCTGCATCATTTCGTCCGCACTGGTTTTCCGGCGGATTTCATTTAAAAACCGCACACCCCAAAGCCCGAACACAGCTCCACCCGGCTGCCTCACGGCACATGAGAGATTCCGCTTAGTGCTGCTTTGTTCCCAACCTGACACGGTTCACGGATTCCCATTGCGTAAGACCGAATTTCATCACTGTATCGGACCTTGAAGATGTACGGCTTTATACAGTGTATCCTTTTCGGGGGATTTTGTCAAGGATAAAATGATTCTTTTTCGGGCTTAGTTGAAGAGGCGTGTAACAGTTCAGCGCCCTGTCTGAACTGTTACGAAGAGGCGTTAAAATGAGATGGCTGTCCGATAAGGCTTTGAGAAAACAAAAAAGGAACTGTCCCTGGAGACAGTTCCCTGTGAACGGCATCAGATACGAAAACGTATCCGGCTTTATTTGGTCGGATCCTGGGAAGCGGCGGTATTGGCGGCTTCAGTGGTGGTTTCTTTCTTTGCCTCTTCAGCCATTTTGTCGAATTTCTCCATTACGGCATCGTAAGTGCGCTGAGAAATATCGGGAAGGGCACGTCCCCATGCACTTCCGGCTTTCTTGAAGCCCTTCTCAAAAGCGGCGCGCATATCTTCGATCTTGTCAGGATCTCCGCCGGTGAGAGCCTTGGCGAAATCAATGATTCTGTCGGAAGTCTGCGCTACACCCCAATAACCGTCCTCGGCAATATCAGCCTGCGCCTGCTTTTTGGTGGCAGGATCCACGGTGTAGTTCCCGCTGCTGAGGAAGGACCAGATATCATTGGCCTTGCCGTAGGCATTGGCCTGTCCTGTCATCATCTTCTCTACCAGGCTGCGGAGCTGTGCAGTACGTGCGTCTGCGTCCGCCTTCATCTTATTAATCAGGTTTGTATCAGGCTTATAGGTGGCTTTCGGCGCGGAGGCATTCTCCTTGGAAGGCTCATATACAGCGCCTGCTTCGACAGAAGAACTCTCTGTTTTGGTATTTTCGGTTGCGGCATTTTCAGCTTTTACATTCTCCGCAGCGGAATAGCTGTAGGCGGCCGTCGCCTGATTTGATGTAATTCCATTTACACTCATAGTATCCTCCTTCTTGACAAAATGTCATTCGATTCTACCGTCCGTGAGATGCCGGACAGTAACCGTTTTCTGCCCGTTCAAAGAGATGCCTGCGGCGATCCCCGGAAGTGCCTGAAGCTGTTTCGGAAAGCGTCTGCGGTATGCCTCAAATGATACGGGCGCATCATCCCTGATATATTAGTTATTTCGGCTGATAGAATGGAAATATTTACCCGTGCAGGAGATTTTTTGCTTGTTTCTGCGTTTCCGTCTGGACCGTGATTTCCATTGAACAGTCGGAGACAGGGACGCCTCCTGAGGTCAGGGAATAATCGATTCTGATTCTCAATTGCCCTTCGGTTCGGTCCACATCCAGGGAACGAGTGGATATTCCCATTTGCAGGCGGCCGTAGGGAGTGACATATTCCGTCAGGTATTCCCGGCCCGGCTCGAAAACCATCCGCGTGCTGATACTGCCGCGTCTGGACAGTTCCAGCAGGGAAGGCTTCAGCTTGATGGTGTTTTTCACCACGGCGTCCGCCCCGTCGGGAGTTTCCTCGTAGAGGAGGTAAACGCTGTCGTTTTTTTCAAAATATTCCGCGCTGCAGCTGTGCCTTGTGAGGGCGGTTTCACCGGTTTCGTCCTTTTGGCGGCCGGTCAGGGTGAGATGTACATTTTGGCTCATGGAATCGTTCCTCTGCATATGCGGAGCCTGATATTGTCTCCGCAGACTGCCGAATTAATATTTCTCTATATGAATGGTCTTGGCGGACAGAATCCCGTACTTGATAATGGAATTGGCAAATGTCATGAACTTTTCCGCCTTATCGCTGACATAGAACTGATACCGGTTGCTGCCCAGCTTTGGCGGTTCTTCGTTGAGCAGTTCCATCCTGCTCAGCATACGCCGCAGTTCCTGTGCCGTTTCATAGGCGGGGTTTACCAGAGTGACCTTCGGACCCATGATTTTTCCCAGGGTAGAACGAATCAGGGGATAATGGGTGCAGCCCAGGATCAGTGTGTCAATGTCGATGTCTATGAGTTCGGTCAGATAGCGCCGGGCAATTTCGTCCGTAACAGGGTCCTCCAGCAGCCCTTCCTCCACCAGCGGGACGAAGAGCGGGCAGGCCTTGCCGTAGATGGTTACATTCTGATTCAGTTCCTCTATGTATTGCGTGTAAATCCGGCTGGCGATGGTGGCTTCCGTGGCAATGACGCCGATGCGTCCGTTTTTGGTCACCTCCGCCGCCATGCGTGCTCCGGGCTTTACCACGCCGATGATTGGGATATCGCAGTCGCGTTCCAGCGTGTCCATTGCGTAGGCGCTGGCGGTGTTGCATGCCACCACTATGGTTTTCACCTGAAATGTCTTTAAAAAGCGGACAATCTGCTGGGAAAAACGAGTGACCGTTTCCTGAGATTTGCTGCCGTAGGGAACCCGGGCAGTGTCCCCGAAATAAATAATTTTTTCGTTGGGAATCTGGCGCATGATTTCCCGTACAACGGTAAGGCCCCCCACACCGGAGTCAAATACACCGATGGGGGCGTCCCTGCCGGATGGAAGCGCCGTGCTTTGTTTCTTACTGCTGTTTAGATTCTGTTCCGTTCGTATCTCTGTCATGAAAGGCCTCCCAAAATGAACTGATGTCCGTGAACAGCCGGCTGCGGAAAGTAATCTGCTCCGGATCTGCGTTTAGCAGTTCAAGAAAAAGACTGCAGTCAAAGCTCCATTTCAGGGGCTGTGAGCAGATCTCACCGTTTTCCTGTTCCATGCCGGCCGTTACGGTGTCCGGGGTCAGAGCCAGTTCGGGATAGAGCAGCCCCCACCATCCCAATGCAGCGCACAGGCCTGCGGCTACGCGCAATCCAAATGTTTTTTTATTCATAGAATACTCCTTGTTTTTTTCAGGAGTATTGCCGGGAACGGCTGCGCTTATACTGTCATACGATCTGATTTGTCTCCGCGGGCCGCGCCGGATCCTATTGCCGGTTTCGCTGGCTTTCCAGACGTATCTGGCGGATAATTGCCTTCTTCTGGTTATCGATATGGGTTTTGGCGGCGGAAGCTGCGGTATCTTTGTCTTTGTCCACAATGCTCTGATAAATAATTCTATGCTCCCGGATTAGATTTTCATGCTGGCTGCCGTCCTTAATATATTCGAAACGATAGCGGTACATCTGCTCGGAGAGATTGTTTACCAGCTGGATCAGGCGCTGATTGCCGGTTGCTTCCACAATGATATCGTGGAGGGACACATCGGCCTGGGCAATTTTCCTGGTGTCTTTGGTGCCGACGCATTGCTCGAAATAGTCACAGGCCTGCTTCAGGCAGGCAAGCCCGTTTTCCGTAATGCGGTCACAGGCCAGCTCCGCGCAGAGGGCGTCCAGGGTGCGCCGGACCTCCAGCACATCACACATGCTTTTCTCCGTAATCTGCGCCACTTCGGCGCCGCGCCGGGGAAACATGGTCACCAGCCCTTCCAGTTCCAGTCTGCGGATGGCTTCTCGAACGGGTGTTCTGCTCACGCCCAGCTTGTCTGCCAGATGAATTTCCATCAGACGCTCACCGGGTTTCAGCTCTCCCGTTAGGATAGACTGACGCAATGTATAGAAGACCACATCCCGAAGTGGCAGATCCGACAGTAAAGAATTCTGCATATTGTTACCTGTGCCTTTCCTGTAACACGTTAGTAGTTTTAGAACACTGCCCGGCAGGCTGGAAAAGATCGAATTATACTGCGGCAGTCAGAAATACCTGTATTGCGGAACCCGAATCTGCCAGTGCCCGATATGCGGATTCCGCGGATTTCGGATTCCGGAAGACACCGAACACGGTGGGACCGCTGCCGCTCATAAGGCTGTTTTCCGCTCCCAGGCGGAGCATTTGTTCCTTTATGTCTGCAATGACGGGATGCGCCGGAATGGTGACGGTCTCCAGCACATTTTCCATACGGCCTGTGATGCCGGCCAGATCTCCGCCGCGGATTGCCGCCGTCATCCCGTCTATATCGGGGTGACGGTTCAGGACCGTCAAATCCAGATGCTCGTAGACATATTTTGTGGAGACGCCCGCATCCGGCTTTGCAATCAGAATACGGCATGCCGGAATGGGCGGCAGGGGCGTCAGCTTTTCGCCGATGCCCTCCGCAAGGGCGGTTCCGCCCAGGATACAGTAGGGAACATCCGCTCCGACGGCGGCGCCGTCCGCAATCATTTCCTCAATGGAGAGGCCCAGCCCGAACAGTACATTGATGCTTTTTATCGTGGCCGCGGCGTCTGTGCTTCCGCCTGCCAGGCCGGCGGCTATGGGGATGTTCTTGATCAGACGGACGCGGAGGCCTGACGTGACTGCATATTTGCAAAACATATAGTTTGCCGCTTTATAAATCAGATTGTTTTTGTCAGTGGGGAGTTCTTCGGAATCGGTACGGATGGTGATGTCATGTTTCGCTTTTTCAAAAGTGAGTTCATCATAAATGCCGATATTCTGCATGATCATTTTGACCTGGTGATAACCGTTGGGCAGCCGCTTCACTACGTCCAGGCCCAGATTGATCTTGGCGTATGCTTTTGTCCTGTATTCGTCCATATATGCCTCCCCTGGGAATCTTTTTCTGGAAATTTTTGTTTCCCGCTGCTTCAGCTCCGGTAACATCCCGGTACTGCCGTGTAATCTTCTTAAGTTC
>CAJULV010000033.1 GCA_910587555.1 uncultured Acetatifactor sp. | reverse complement strand
TTATCATACAGGTTTGCTCCTGTTTTGTATAGGTACGCACTATCCACCGTTTACGGAAAAAGAAATTATCAAGTGCAATACTGGTATTATATAACTGGAGGATTTATCGAAAGAAAAATGAGTGTTTGTAAACTGTTTAGTGGTTATTGATAATGAGCGATGTTTAGCCAACCTTACGATAGTGGTAGGGTTGGTATTTTTTTATGAAGGAGGCTTTGATGAAAGTTAAGAGCAAGATTGTTGCCCGGTATGAGGACAAGGGCAGGCTGAAAGCCGTTGCCACCGTCTGCCTGGACGGGAAATTTCTGGTGACAGGGGTGCGCGTGGCAGACTGCCAGAAAGGGCTGGCCGTGTTCATGCCCAGCCGGGAAATCCATGCCGGGGAATACCGGGATATCTGTTTCCCTATCACTTCGGAACTGTACAAGCAGATCAAGGACAGTGTGCTGGAGGCATATGCAAGGCCGGAGGATGACGCCCCGATTTATGGGGATGGACTTGAAACAGAAGAGAAAGCGGGGCAGACAGGAGAACCACAGGTGGATGCAGCGGTGACAGCGGAAATGGGGATTCTGCCGTATGACGGCAGACAGGCGGGAAATCCGGAGGGAGACAGGCTGCCGGGGGAAACCATTCATCTGGAAAACACGGCACAGCCCAAACAGGGCAGCCGGTGAGCAGGCACAAAAATAAGATGCCCGGAGGGAACCATCCTGTCGGGCATGGGAGGTGATTGAGTGGAAGTAATCCTTGTGCTGCTGATTGTGGCAGTCTTAAACGGCGCGGTGGCATTTATTGACGAGATGCTCTCCGACCTGGTTCCCATGACGCTCCACGCAGACCAGTACATGACCGGGGCGGGAGGCGGCAGCATGGTGGAGGTGCTGTTTGAGATCCTGCTGGGCTTCGGGGTGTCGCTGATTATCCTGAAATTCCTGAAAAAAGGCTTCGAGTGCTATGTGATGTGGACGGACGGAGATCCGGACAGCGAGCCGGTGTACCTTGTGACCCGGTTTATCCAGGCGGTTGCCGTGGCGGTGTGCTTTCCGGTGATGTACGGGTGGATGGCTGATATCACCACAAGCCTGACGGATGAACTGCTGGCGGCAATCGGGGCGGCTACGGACTATGACTGGATGGCATGGGTGAACGGCCTGTCCTCAGCGGGGATTGTGACGGCCATCTTCGGCCTGGTGTTTGTCATCAGTTATTTTATGCTGTATTTCCAGTTCCTGATGCGGGGGCTGGAGATCATGATCCTGCGGATCGGCGTACCGGTGGCCTGTGTGGGGCTTCTGGATAATGACAAGGGAGTGTTTAAGAATTATATGATGAAGTTCTTCCAGTCCGCTTTTTCCGTGGTGGTGCAGATCACCCTCTGCAAGCTGGGGGTGGGCATGATGATGAACATGAGCGTGTTCTGGGGGATTGCCTGCATCGTGCTTGCCATCAAAACCCCCCGGTTCTTAAGCGAGTTCATGGTGCCGGCCGGCGGTGGCAGCGGCGTGGTGAACAATGTCTACCATTCTGTGCGTCTGGCGGGCATGGCAAAGAATCTCATAAAGTAAGGCGGTGGCGGTATGGTGACGATAGACGATATCTCCATGGCTGTCATTTCCCTTATCCGGCTGGGCGCGGTATTCCGGTTCATCTACTGCATGGTACGGCTGGAGGGTGCGGAGGAAGCGCAGATGCAGTACCGGAAGCGGGCAAAGAATACGGTGCTGTTCTATGTGCTTGCGGAATCCGTCTGGCAGATCAGGGAGATTGTATTTTTCTATTACGGGGCATAGGAGGAAAGCGGAACATGGAGCATGAGATCAGCCTGTACATCCCCACGGGGGTAAAGGCGCAGAATGAGCTTTTCAACGGTTTTGGGAGGCGGGAGCTTCTGCAGAGCGCCGTGGGTTCCCTGCTGGGCGGGGCGATGGCAGCCCTTTTGTGGCTGGTGTCCGGGAATGTGGCGCTGACCGTTGTGGCGGCGTTGACCGGGATTTTTGGCAGCGTGATGATGTGTACCAAAGACCAGAACAACCAGAGCGTGGTAGACCAGATCGGGAACATGGTGCGGTTTGGCCGCAGCCAGCAGATCTATCCCTACCGGATGCTGGATGAATGGGGAGAATGAAGCCGTACCAAGGAGGCAAAGCATATCGTCCAGGTACAACGGAATTTTTTCCATAAAAATTATTTGGGCAATTAAAAAGAACAGAGAACAGGAGGGGATATCTTTGACGTTTCTTGACCTTTTCGCCGGAATCGGAGGGTTCCGCAGAGGTCTCGAAAGAAGCGGGCATGCCTGTGTGGGGCATGTCGAAATAGATAAATACGCAAATAAAAGCTACATGGCAATGTACGGGCTGGAATACTATCCTTATGGGGCAGGAGGCCCGGATACAAACAGCTGCAGGATGTGCAGGCAGGAGGTGAGGGAGCGCTGTGACGGGACAGGATGGAAAGAGGGATGTAAAGGCGAGTGGTACGCAAAGGACATTAAGCAGCTCACAGCAGGAGAGGTTCCAAAAGCTGAAATCTGGACTTTCGGATTTCCTTGTACCGACATTAGTATCAGCGGCCGAATGGCAGGGCTCCATGGGGAAAGAAGTGGACTCTTTTTTACAGTCACTGGTCTCCTCAAAGGCACGGCTCCCGAAGATAAGCCCGGATACCTTATCATTGAGAATGTTAAGCATCTTGTGTCTAACGAGAGAGGCGGGGATTTTACCACCGTTCTCTTTGAGTTATGGGAGGCAGGGTATGACTGTGAATGGTGTGTTGTCAATTCCAAAGACCACGGCGTCCCCCAGCACAGGGAAAGAGTGTACCTTGTTGGATATCCTGGAGGAAGAGGTGGCCGAAAAATATTTCCTCTCAGCGGAGCAAACCCTGCGCCTGTTAAAAGACTCCTGGACGGACAACAGGGAAAGCGGGTCTACGACACCACAGGGACATCCGTCACCCTGACGGCAAACGGCGGAGGATTTGCCGGGAGGACAGGGCTGTATGCCGTGCCGGTAAATCCAAACGAGGAAATTACAGGGGAACCGGGGCAGCCTGCATCGACAGACAATGATGCCGGGGAATACGGCGGGATATTTACGGCTGGAGATGGCAAAGCGCAAAAGCCCGGCCAGGAGCAGACGGCCGGCTCTGTGAAGATGCCGCCCTGTGCATCTTTCATCGATCTGGGCCGGGAACCAAAGCTTACGGGTCTTTCCCGGAGCGTCATGGCAAAGCAGTATGCCGGGATCACTAACCACAAGGGGGAGACTTCCGGCGTTTTTATCTGTAAGGGACATCCGGAATGTGTGCAGGCAGTGATTACCCCCGACCGCATAGAGAAGCGGCAGAACGGGCGGCGGTTCAAGGAGCCGGGGGAACCCAGCTTCACCCTGACCTGTCAGGACCGGCACGGCATCCTTTTATGCTGTATGGAAAAGGGGCTTGCCATCCGGGAGGCGAAAAAGGACGGATACACCAGGGCGGTGCATGGGGACGGAATCAGCCTTTCCTTTCCCAACAGCACTACCAGCAGGGGCCGGGTGGGGAAGCAGTGCGCCCAGACCCTGATGACAGGCGGGAACATGGGGGTTCTGCTGTGCTGCCGTATCCGCAGGCTGACCCCAAGGGAGTGCTGGCGGCTGCAGGCATTTGAGGATGTTTTGTTTGACCGTGCGAAGGCGGCGGGGATCAGCGATGCCCAGCTTTACAAACAGGCCGGGAATGCCGTCACGGTCAACGTGGTCTATGAGATTGGCCGGAAACTGGCAGAAAGCGGGGTGGCGGATGAAGTTTAACGTATTGTACATCGACCCGCCATGGGCTTACCGGGTCTATTGCAAAAAGGGACAGGGGCAGAGTGCGGAAAACCATTACCGCACCATGCAGACGGAGGACATCTATGGGCTGGATATCGGCGGGATTGCGGCCAGGGACTGTACCCTGTTCCTGTGGGTGACATTTCCCTGTCTGGTGCAGGGGCTGGAGGCGCTCCGGCGCTGGGGATTTACTTATAAGACACTGGGGTTCTGCTGGGTAAAGCGGTGCCGGAAACAGACGGATAAATGGTTCTGGGGCCTGGGATTCTGGACGAGGGCGAATCCGGAGATATGCCTGATTGCCACAAGGGGAAACCCGAAACGGATGTCAAAGGCGGTACACTGCATCGTGGATACACCGGTGGAGCGGCACAGCAAAAAGCCGGATGAGGTACGCAGGCGGATCGAGCGGCTGATGGGGGATGTCCCCCGTGCGGAGCTGTTTGCCAGGGAGGTGCATCCCGGCTGGGTCTGTGTGGGGAACGAGATTGACGGCATGGATATCCGGGATGCCATTGAACAGCTGAAGGGGAAGGAGGTGCAGGATGGATTTTCAGGAACGGATGGATCTTTTGATGAAGCGGGCGGAGGAGGAATACGGGAAGTTACTGAAGGGTGCTGATTTCTCTGATGAGAATATGTTGAAAGAAGCAGGGCGGATTGCGTCCATCGACATGATATACCGGAACCTGGAAGGACTTCTGGCCGGAAGCCCTACAGACGTGGAGGCCATGCTGTTTTATGACCGGCCGCTGGAGGCATTTTACAACAGCCTGCAGGAGCAGGAACTGCTGTTGCTAAATGGGGTTGTGGAAGCACTGAACGGATTTCTGACGGATACCAGAAGGCATATTTATGAAGTCTGGATACAGGGGGAACCAGCGCCTGCGGAAGAGATGCAGAAGGCGCGGGAGTTTTTTGCCATGGAACGGGAGATTGAGAGACAGGCAGAAAGAGAAGAGCGGGAGATGGAATCCAGGGAACGGGTGGATATGGCAGGTTATGGGGATGGAAGGGAGGAAGATGAACTGGAACGCTGATACATGGAATTTGTTTCTTACCTGTATGCTGTTTTCCCTGTTTGCCGGACTGCTGTGTGATATGGCAATGCGCCGGTTTCTGAAAGAAACGGGAGAACTGCATATGACGGCAGGTATCGGCATGGCGGTGACAGCTGTGTTTATAGGAATCCATGGGTTTACTCCGGCTGCATTGCGCTGCATCCTTTTGTGTTATTTTCTGATACTGGCAGGGGCGGCGGATATTGCCGCCCGTGAGATACCGGATGCGTTCCATCTGCTGATTGCCATGGCGGGACTGATTGGATTTCAGCCAGTGTCTGCTTTGGCGGGCTTTTTAGTAGTTCCCCTGCCCTTTCTGATTGCGGCGCTGAAAACCGGGAAGATCGGAGGCGGGGATGTGAAGCTGATGGCGGCCAGCGGCTTTGCCATGGGGGTGTCCGGCGGCTTCTGGATGATGTTCTGGGGGCTTTTGATGGCGCTTTTGTGGAACGCTTCCATGAGCAAAGGAAGAAAGGGCACTTCCCTGGGAAAGAGCAGACTTCCACTGGCGCCGTTTTTGGCATTTGGCTGTTTTGTGGTATTGCTGCCTGGTTCATAGAGAAATCCGGGTGAAGCTTCTGGCATAAAATGAAAAGCGAAATGTAAACGGGAAACAAAAACGCTCCTGATTCTGTTGGTTTAAGCTGGCAGTCTCAGGAGCGCATTAAATTTGACTGGAGGACAAAACGAAATGAAAAATCTTTTAAAGAACCGGATTGTGGTGGGGCTGGTCTGTATCATTGCGGCGCTTGCCATCTGCTTCGGGCTGACGCCCATGTTCAATGATGCCCTGACTTCCACGGTGGAGATTGTCCGGGTGAACGCAGAGATCAGGGAGGGCGACCAGATCACGGCAAAGATGGTGACGAGCGTGGAGGTGGGCGGCTATAACCTGCCCTCCAACGTAGTGTACCGGACGGAGGATGTGGTGGGCAGGTATGCCAACGCCGACCTTTACAAAGGAGACTATATCCTTGCCAGTAAATTGTCAGATACGCCTCAACTGAAAAATGAGTACCTTACCGGCCTGGACGGGACAAACCGTGCCATGTCTATCACCATTAAGAGTTTTGCGGCGGGGCTGTCCGGCAAGCTGGAACGGGGGGATATCGTTTCCCTGATCGCCAGTGACGTGGGAGACCTGCGGGAGACGCTTATCCCGGCAGAACTGCAGTATGTGGAGATTATCGCCACAACCCTCAGCGATGGAACGGACAGCGACATGCAGGAGGAAGAGGATGATGCGGGGCTGGCATCCACCATCACGGTCCTTGTGACCCCGGAGCAGGCAAGACTCCTTGCAGAGCTGGAACAGGAGGGGAGCATCCATGCAGCCCTTGTGTACCGTGGAAACCGTGAGAACGCAGGGAAGTTCCTGGAAGAACAGGCCAGAGTATTGGAGGAACTGTATGCGGAAGAACCGGAGGAAACGGAAGGAGGGGAAGGAGCAGAGGAAGAAAATCCTGCGGATGGTGAACGTGCTGAAGGAGAAAGCAGTGGGGAAGGCAGTGCCGAAGATGGGGAAAATAAACCGACCGGGGCAGAATCAGAAAAAGCAGGGCAGTCAGAAGAGACCGGAAGTGACAAGGCTGATGATTCAGGCAGTCAGGAATAAGGAGGCAGGAGCTTATGGAACAGGACAAAATGCTGACCATCATAGGGAGTCCGGGGAGCGGAAAGACCACCACCTCCGTGAAGCTGGCCCGCACCCTTGCTGCCAGGAGGAAGAACGTGATCCTGGTTTTGTGCGACCCGTTCACGCCTGTAATCCCTGCGCTGCTCCCGGCAGGGACAGTGCATGATACTTCCCTGGGATTTCTTCTGACGGCGCCGGGACTGACACAGGGCAGTATCCTGAACGCCTGTGTCCCGGCACCGGGGAGTGAATACATCAGCCTGCTGGGGTACAAAACGGGAGAAAGCCTGATGAACTATCCCAAGGTGACACGGGATAAGGCACTGGAATTGTTTGTGTCCCTGCGGTATCTGGCAGATTATGTCATTATAGACGGAACCACCATCTTTGAAGCAGACCCGGCATCCTTTGTTGCCATTGAAACAGCAGACAGGGTGCTGAAGATGGGGACGGCCAATCTGAAAGGAATCTCCTGGTTCCAGACCCATTCCCCCATGCTGGCGGACAGCCGCTACCGGAAGGACAGGCAGGTGACGGCAATGGGGAACCTGAAAGTGGGGCAGGACTGGGAATCCGTCTCCGGCCAGTATGGGGGAGTGGATTACATGCTGCCCTACACGGCGGAACTGGAACAGCAGGACAATGAGATGGCGCTGTTTGAGCCGATGTTCTCCCAGGAAAGCATGGTATATCAGGCAGAGATCAACCGCATTTTGCTGGATGTGTTTGATTTTCAGGTGGCGCCGGCCCGCCAGACGGGAAAGAGGATGGCGGATGTGAAAAGAGCCGTACCGGAGAGGCTGGAGACAGCGCCCACGCCGGGAAGGGAAAAGCAAAGAGAAAAAAGCAAAAAAGGCGGTTTCAAGGTGCCGTTTGCAAGGAACCGGGGGGAGTTTTGATGGCACAAAAATCAAACGAAAAAGAAAGGGGGAACTTGATTGCAGGAAACGTTTGATATTCACGGCCATGCGGGGCTGTTTGGCGGAGAGATCCGCCTGCGCCCGTTTCCGGAAGTCCTAAAGGAAATACAGGAGCATATCACAAAAAATTATGCTTCCACCCTGAAAGACGATCCGGACGAAAGCCGCGACCAAAGCAACAAAAATCAGTTGCTTGTAAAGTCATACATTCAGAAATACCTGGAAAATAACCATCTGGGGGTAGAGAATACCAAACAGGAAGAATTATGCGAATTGATTTACGGGGAGATGACCGGATTTTCCTTCCTGACAAAATACCTGTACCGGGATGATGTGGAAGAGATCAACATCAACCAGTGGAAAGATGTAAAAATTACCTATTCCAACGGGGAAATTCTGCCCTGTAAGGAGCATTTCAATTCTCCCCGGCACGCCATTGACGTAATCCGGCGGATGCTCCACAAGTCCGGCATGATTTTTGACAGCGCCCAGACCATTGTGGTGGGACATCTCTCCAACAAAATCCGCATCACGGTCATGGGGGACGGGGTGATCGACCGGGACAAGGGACTGTCGGCATCCATCCGTATCGTCAATCCCCGGAAGCTGACAAAACAGCAGTTTGTGGACTATGGGACGGCAACAGCGGAAATGCTGGACTTGCTGGCAGCCTGTTACTGTCACGGGGTATCCATGTGTATCACCGGTGCCACTTCCAGCGGAAAGACCACGCTCATGAGCTGGATTCTGGGGCAGGTTCCCTACAACAAGCGGATTGTTACGCTGGAACAGGGCTGCCGGGAGTTCGACCTGACTGTAGAGGATGAAGCGGGGAACGTGCTGAACAATGTGGTCCATCTTGTGACCCGTTTCTCCGATGACCCCAAGCAGAACATCACCCTTGTGAAGCTGCTGGAGACTACCCTGACCATCAATCCGGACTGTGTGGCGGTGGCGGAGATGAAGGGCGCCGAGAGTATGCAGGCCATCAATGCGGCCAATACCGGTCATTCTGTCATCACTACCATCCATGCCAATTCCTGTGCGGATACTTATTACCGGATGGTGACGCTGTGCAAACAGTCCTATGATATGGAGGATTCATCCCTGATGGGACTTGCCACAAAAGCATTTCCCATTGTGGCTTTTGCCAAAAAGCTGGAGGACAACAGCCGCAGACTCATGGAGATCTCCGAGTGCGAGTATCTGCCGGACAGTACCCGTCCGGGAGAGAGCAGGCAGCGGATGCGGACCCTGTACCGGTTCCATATTACGGATAACCGGATTGTGGAGGGAAAGGCGAAAATTATCGGACACTATGAAAAGGTGGAGCCGCCGTCAGAGGAGCTTCTGAAACGGCTGCGGGAAAACGGGATGTCCTTTAAGACACAACAGCAGCTTTTTGGCATTTAGACAGGAGGTGATGGGAGTGAGCCTTGTTGCCCTGAAACAGCCCTATTTATTACAGGTCATGTACGATACAGAGCCTTTAAATCCCCGTGAGGACTATGACAATTTCGGACATATGATGTGCTGGCACAAACGCTATAACCTGGGGGATGAAAACCGTTTTGAAAATCCCAATGATTTTCTCAAAAACCTGGTTAAGAGGACAGCATCGGAATATGCTATTATCCAATATGCCCGCTTTGGGAGGTCAGATACCATCCGCTTTGCCTATGACAGGTCAGCCAATGGCTGGTCCATAGAAAGCTATGACGGCTATTTTCAGAAATGGCATTATGAGGACTTTGTGGAAGGCCGTCTGGAGGATAAGACCAGGGAAGTGTCAGACTGCCTGATTGAAGTCATGTCAGACAATGACCTGTTAAAAATCGCCAGTGTGGAAAATGTGATATTGCCCCTGCATCTGTATGACCATTCCGGCCTGCGGATGTCAGCGGATTCCTTTATGGGAAAGACACAACATGCAAAGTGGGATTCCGGACAGGTGGGATGGATCTATGTCACGGCTTCAGAAATCCGTGCGGAGTATGGAAGTGTGTCGGCAGAGAACGTGGAAAAGACCAGACAGAAACTGTTGTCAGAAGTGCAGGATTATGATTATTACCTGTCCGGCCAGTGCTACGGATACCGACTGTATGAGAACGGCGAAGAAACGGACAGCTGCTGGGGATTCCTGGGACATCTGGGAGACGTGCTGAAAGAGATTGCCGGGGAAGTCCTGCCGGAGAGCCACCAGGATATGGTGGAGGAACTGCATGAGATATCTGACACAAAAACCATTTACAAGGGGTATGAGGATTTTGTGGAGGAAATGGAGGCGCTGGCAAGATAACCGGAGAGTTTCTGTCGGAATACGAAAGCGGAAGAAAAAATGATACAAGAATTGTGAAAGCGAAAAGGAGGGAATTAACGATTGACGACACTGGTAACAATCGCATTTTTACTGGCGGTAACGGGATGCTTTCTCATACTCCGGTTATCGCCTTTTTCTTTTTTGGAGGGGCTGGCGGCATTTATTAAGCCGGAAAAGCAGTCTCTGAAAAGCCGTATTGAGCAGAGCCGGAAAAGCAGGCAGCCCAGAGGGCTGAAACTTCTGTTTCTGGAAACAAAGGAAGTCCTGCGGGTGACAGGGAAAAGCGGAATGTTTTCCGTACTCTGTATCCTGTCCCTGTTCTTGTTTGTGGTGGGTGTCCTTATGGCGCTTACCATGAAGAATACCTACATGGTCCCGGTACTGGCAGCCGGGCTTGCCCTGCTCCCTTTTTACTATGTGAAGTTTACGGCCGGACGGCATAAGAGGCAGGTGGGCACGGAACTGGAAACAGCCCTTTCCATCATTACCACCAGTTATCTGCGGGGAAAGAATACCATTATCCGGGCCATAGAGGAAAACCAGCCCTACCTAAACCCACCGGTAGCGGAGGTGTTCCGCAGTTTTCTTCTGCAGGCCAAGCTTATCAACTCCAATCTGAAGGAGGCATTGGAGCAGATGAAACCAGGAATTGACAACGGGGTGTTTCATGAATGGGTGGATGCCGTGATTGCCTGCCAGGACGATTACAACTTAAAATCCACCCTGCCGCCCATTGTGGCAAAGCTGTCCGACATGCGGGTGGTGTCTGCGGAATTGGATCTCCTGCTGATGGAGCCGGTAAAGGAGTACATCACCATGGTGGTGCTTCTTCTGGGCAGTATCCCGCTGATGTATTTTCTCAATGGGGAGTGGTATCACACGCTGATGTTTACAGAGTTTGGGAAAATTCTCCTTGCAGTCTGCGGCGGCGTGATTTTTGTTTCTGTGGTGGCAGTGGCGAGGCATACACGGTCCATTGAGTATAAACGGTAGGGGGTGAAGGGATGCACAATCTGATCTTACTTTTCTTTGCCCTGTTTTTTGCCATGGGGCTGTATCTGGTGTTGGCCGCAGTATTTCATGTACCCACCTATCGGGCGACAAAGGCGGTCTTAAATACCGTGAAAAAGAACAAAAAGCAGGCGAAAAATTCCGATGCTGTGTTGATGGAACTGGCATCCAAGCTGGCAAAGGTGCTGCCCATGGACGATTACAAGAGGAGGAAACTGGCTGCAACGCTGAAATCGGCAGAAATTCCTTTGACAGCGGAGCAGTATGTTTCCCTTGCCATGGTGAAGGCCGGGCTGGTGCTTTTGGGCATTATTCCCTGTCTGTTTATTGCCCCCATTATATCTCCGGCTTTTGTTATCGCCGGTATCGGGATTTACTTTTCCGAGAGCAGTAAAGCGGAAAAGAAGATTACGGCCAGGAGGGAGGAAATCGAGTACGAGCTGCCCCGGTTTGTGGCAACACTGACCCAGGAACTGCAGGCCAGCCGGGATGTGCTTTCCATGCTGGAGACTTATCAGAAGAATGCAGGGGCAGCTTTGAAAAATGAACTTGCCATTACAGTGGCGGACATGCGGACCGGGAACTTTGAGGGGGCATTGACCAGGTTTGAGGCGAGGGTATCCAGTGCCATGCTGTCTGACGTAGTGAGAGGTTTGATTGGTGTTTTGCGCGGTGATGATGGCGTGGCATTTTTCCGGATGCTCAGCCATGACATGAAGCAGCTGGAACTGCAGAGGCTGAAAAAACTGGCAATGGAGCGGCCGCCGAAGATACGGAGGTACTCTTTCCTGCTGTTGGGCTGTATGCTCTTACTGTATATAGGAGTGATGGGGTATCAGATTCTTGGCACTATGTCGGGGATGTTTTAGGAGGTGAGACCATGCTTAAACGGATTTTGAAATCAAGACGGGGAGAAGGGTACATAGATGTCGCTGTCGGGATCCTGTGCCTGATGCTGGTGGTGGCGCTGGCCGTCAGCTTTTTCCCTGTCTTTACCACGAAACAGCAGCTTGACCTCTTTGCGGCGGAGATTGTAAGGGAGGCGGAGATTGCAGGGGGAACCAATGTATCCTCCCGCATCAGCACCATGCGCCAGCAGACCGGCCTGGACCCGCAGATTGAATGGGACTGTGACTATTTCAGCGGGAGCCGGGTGCAGTTGAACGGTGATATTTCCGTGACCTTGACAGATAGCGTGGATATCGGGTTCTTTTTCTTTGGTTCCTTCCCCATCCGGATACAGGCAAAGGCATCCGGCAAATCGGAAGTCTATTATAAGTGACGGGGGTGATGGAGTGAGGATAAAAAAGATTCTGTGCAGTAAAAGCGGAAATTCCACGCCGACTATCATCGCTCTTATCCTGGGGCTTCTGTTCCTGGTCTGTGCCATGTCGGAGTTTTTTCGCCTGATAATTATTGCCCAGGGAGTGAGGGACGGACTCCAGCAGGCGGTCATCAGTGTGGCGACCACCAATTATGACGAGACTTACCGGGGGCTTAGGGAGGGATATTCCGGCGGCTACCGGCTTTCCGGGGAGCAGTGGGTGGAGGATCTGGACTATGACGATGTGTATTACCGTCTGGACAGCCTGCTGGGGACAGAAAGGGACGGCAGCTACCATGTAAAGGAGCAGGATGGCGGTTACGAATACCGGCTTTCCGGTCTGCGGGTGGAGATTACCAATACCGGACTGGCGCCGGGGAGTGCATCCAGGAACTTTGAAGCGGACGCACGGATTACCATTGAGATCCCTATGTCTTTTGGGTGGGGCGTGGTTCCGCCCCTGACTATGGAACTGCGGACAAAGGCGGCCTATATGCCCAAATTCTAAGGAGATTCTAAGGAAGTTCCGAGGATTCCGAAAAAAGCCTGGACGCGCAGGGAGAGTCCGTTTATAATGGAATTGGGTAGAAGATTTGGGTAAATAGGGCCGAACCATTCATTCCAAAACAGAAAATGAAAGTGAGGTCCATTTATGAACAAAAATTATAAGAATAAGAAGCGTGTTACAATCGTTATCCTGTCGGTTCTGGCCGTGTGTCTTTTTGCCGGCCTTGTCTGGTATGTGGGGACAATGGGAAAGGCACAGCTGCCTTTGGTGGAGCCGGAGGCACCGGAAACGGAAACAACAGTGGCAGTCCCGAAGATTGATACCACCGAGACCATGGAACCGGAGAAAGAACGGGAATCGGAGCAAGAGCAGGGAAGAGAGCCGGCAGCAGAAACAGGGCAGACCGGAATGCAGCCGGAGACAGAGGAACCATCCACAGAGGAAAACAGCAGGGAAGAAACCACTACGGTTCCGGCAGAAACCCAGCCGGTCCGTACAGACGGAAAACCCCAGTCTCCGCAAGATGCCGTGCCACCTGCAGCACCACCAGCAGAAACAGAAAGTACCGCAGCGGTGGAGAACCCGGACGGGGACGGCAGCTGCCAGCCGGAGCATACAAAACCCCAGGAGAACCAGCCCAAGGGCGGGGACACCAATCCGGCAGGGGCGGTCTATGTGCCAGGGTTCGGCTACATAGAAAGTTCCGGCCCTAATGAGCAGGGGACTTCCCACACGGATGGGGACTGGAACAAACAGATTGGAACGATGCAGTAAGTGAGTTTGCAGCATTTCAAAATGACTATCAAAACATACTAAGAATACGGAAAGGCATGGATCGCAAAAAGGTTCATGCCCTTTTTGTATGTGCAGGAAGGAAGTCTTTGCAGACGGAAACGCCGCTTACAGCGGCAGAATGAGAGGATGGATGAAACAGATAAAAAGACTGGCAGCGTTTATGCTGCTTTTTATGATGTGCCTGACTTCTGTGGTCCCGGCCCATGCCACAGGCAGCGGCAACGTTGACGGCGGAGGCGGTAGCCTGAACCATGGCAAAGATGGTTATTACTGGCCGGATATCGGCTATGACGGGGTGCGGGTAACAGTAGTGGATGCCCAGAGCGGGCAGAGGGTGAGCGTGCCGGTAGATTACACTAACGTGGACGTTGGTACCCTGTCCCCCGATATCTGCCATTTCGGGAAGGTGAGCAAGGTGGACTATAAAAATGGGGCAGGGCTGTCCCCGCAGGTAGGAGGCTATGTGTGTCGGAAACCGGCGGTGTCCATTCCCCAGATTATCTCCGGCAACAGCAGGAAGGCCAGCATCCCGGTTATCCGGCAGTATTTCTGCTCCGAGGCGGCAGCGGTGATGGTGGCAAATGACACGGGTATTCCCTTTGAGGATATCGAAGAGGGGAAGTACAAGCTGGTCATAGAACCCATTATCTATCTGGTGTACCAGCACTTATACTTTGCCATGACTACCACAGAAGCGGGACTTTACAACCAGATGACCGGCGGGGACTTAGGCTCCCATTTCCCTACCGTGGTGATGAAGAACCATGCCCTTGCCCTGTTTCTGGAACGGAGTGATTTGGGATTTGCCGCCTGGACGGGTCCTACAGGGAGCGCACGGACAACCCAGGAGATGATTTCCATTCTGGGGATTGGTATTATCAGCTATCAGAAAGCGCCGGAGACGATTATTGATTATGACAAGGAATATCGGGTAGACACAGATGTGATTATAGCAGTCCAGCTGACTACAGGGAGGGAGAAAACCCCGGATAACCCTGCCTGGGCCAGATTTACGGTGGGCGGAAGGACATATTCCCACAGCAATATTTATATCCCGGAGAACGGTTCCCAGCTTGCCTGGGTGAAATGGCACACGCCCTCCGAACCGGGGGAAGTGACCATTACCATTTCCAGCAACTGCAGTACCAGTACCGGGCAGATCCGGGCGAAGGTTGTGGATATGGATGACAACCCGCCTCCTGACCCCCAGGCAGATGACCGAAATGATGGATTTTCCGTTCCGGCAGCGCCAAATAAGCAGAACGTGACTTCTCTCACCTGGGGCGAATGGGACTGCTGGTGGCACGCGCACTGGGTATGGCACAACAGAGGTGAGGATGACGGATATTGGTGCGATCATGCGCGCTTCGTTTTCAGTTAATCTGTGTAGAAATGCGCAATAAAGCTGAACAGGTCTCCAGAGGAAACCTGAACTCTGTATTTGAATCGGCAGGTGTGATTCCTGCCTGACCTTGTGTGAAAGGTGACAAAATCCCTGATACTCCGACGTGCATTAGGCGGCAATGAGCCTGGTGTACGAAGCTCGGTGAAGAGCGGCCAAAGCGCCTGTGATGGGGCGAGTAGCCGCAGGGGGCTATAAAACAGTCATGCTTAGTATGCCGAAAGACCGACGAATACTTGAACGTACAGCTCGTAACACCAAGGATACCGAAATAAGAAGGTATTCGCTCCTTTTAGGGGAACTGTCATTGGGAAATATCTGTGATTGTATTTTTATATTAATAATAGTAATTTTCTGCATTGCTTTCTCCCTCCTTTCGAAAAATACTCTACCACAAAAAAATGGATTGTGCCGTTCCCTGGCAAAATTAGACTATATATAGAGAAAAATTAGACACAAAAAACATGGCCGCTTATTATGGCCATGTTTTTTGTAACTATACTGCATTTTCAATTCTTGACATATATAGAATCAGTTTTACACTGAAAATATCTCCTTCCATCGTTATATTCATATTTCCATTATAGGATTCTACAATCTTTTTCACATTTTTTAACCCAATACCATGCTGCCCCTTCCGCATTTTTGTTGTCAGAAAAATCTTATTGCCCTCCCCTCCTTCTTTTTCTGTAATATTTCCCGGCCAAAAGCTATTATCTATCTGCATTTTCAATACGCCTCTGTTTAAGGCAATATAGACATTTAAATATTTTTTGTCCGTCTGCATCGCTGCTTCTATTGCATTTTCCAACAGGTTTCCAATCAGTACATTCAAATCAAAGGAATGTTTGATTTCTTCCGGCAACATTACCTTGACAGTGACAGTTTCTAATTTTTCTTTTGCTTTCTGTAGCATATAATTCAAAACACTATCTATTTCCACATTGCCAGAAGAAATAATTTCTTTGGAATTGTGCATAAAGCCTTTCATACGCCCTATATAATCTTGAATTTCCACCGCTCCATATCTGTTCGCTAGTAACATCAATTCATTCATGTGATGTTTCATATCATGCTGTAGGGATTTCACCTTTTCCTCGCTCTGGAAAATCACATCAAGCTGGTTCGCATAAATCCGCACTTGATTTTTAAGCATCTCCGTCTCGTATTTTTGTGAGATAGACTGAAGCAGTTGATTATACAGATACAGCATAAATATATTTATGACAAGCAGCCCCAAAGCCACAACAGCTATCCCTGCTTCTTCACAAGTATTTGAGTAAATCAAAATACTGACAACTATTATGCTGCATAGCGGTATCAGTATCAGTGAGACACTCTGTGTCCGCTCCACATTTTTATGTATTGTAATAATTTTCCCTGCCAAAATTAAGCATATAAAGATCATAAATACAGATATGATCTCATATATCTGATTAAATTGTTGACCATCTTCATACCTGATAAAGAGCAAAGTTCCTGCCACGTCACAGCCCATATTAATCAAATAAATTATGCCGGACACAAAAATATTCGTTTTAATTGACCTTGTATACAGTCTTATGATTCCGCTAATCCCTGCTAAATTACACACAATATTAATCCATGCTGTGTGATACATCCAAAACAATGCTGTATTAACAATATAAAAACTGACGCATACTATAATCACCTTGCTTCTTTCATGCACTGTTCTGCCAAAAAAGAGTTTTGAAAATCTATAAATTAAGTAAATACGAAATAAATTTGTTGTTGCGCTTATCATAAAATTAATCATGGCTGTTCATCCTTTAATATTCTTTCCCTGACCTGCTTGCGATTTACTTTGCTGATTGTTAACATTGTTCCATCGACTAATTCGATCATTTCATAGGTATACCGCAAAACATATTCTTTATTAATCACATAAGACTGATGAATCATTATAAAATCATCTGTCAGTCCCTTTACAATATCTTTTAATCTGCCATAGATTTCATAGGTATCATGCAGAGTTACAATTTTTATCTTTTTAGCCTTACTTTCAAAGTACACAATGTCTCCCATGGAAATATAATAATAATCTTTTCCCTGTCGGAATTCAAACTTTTCATTTCTCTTTTTTATGATTTTGACTGCCATATCCATAGCATGAGCAATATGCTCCTGCAAAATCGGTTTTACTAAAAAATCCATAGGCTGGGTTTTAAAAAGCTGCAAGGCGTAAGATGCTTTCCCTGAAATATAGATTATCTGCAGCCCCATATTATCCAATACGTTCCTGATATAACTTCCAACCTCTATCCCGGTCATTTTGAATAGTTCTATATCAAGAAACAGAATATCTAAATGATTACCCTGAGCCAGATAGTCTCTTAACCCTTCTCCTGTATTCCAGATTTGCACCTCAATCTGAACAGTCTTTTCTTTTGCGTACCGCAATAACATATTTTCAATAGACGTGCAAATATTTTCTCCATCATCACAGATTCCTATATTGAACATAACACACCTCATACTATCATTTTTGCTCAATAATACATCTTCCATATTTGTATTTCAACCCTCCACTTTTCGCTATATTTTCGCTTATTCTTTTCAAAATCGGCAAATAGATATTTTAAGTATGCAACTTATTTGTTCTTTTGTAAATACAGATATTTTAAATAGTTTATAAATATTTTAAATAGTATACACTTAATTGAGAGAGGCATGATATGTACGATAAATTTATTCAGGAACGTATAAATGAATTACGCATGAAAAAGAATATATCCGAGTATCAACTTAGCTTGGAATTAGGACGCAGCTAGGGCTATATCCAGTCGATTACATCTGGACGCAATCTACCTTCTATGGATGCGTTCCTGGATATTTGTGCCTATTTTAACATAACACCCTCTGAATTTTTTGATCCCACAATCAATAACCCAAGCCTTATAAGAAGCATAATGAAGGATATCGAAAGGTTATCAGATAATGATTTATTGCTTTTTTCCACAGTACTTAAGCGCTTTCTGGAACTATATCCCAAATCTTAATTACCCAAATCATAACTTATTAGAGTATCTGTATTTTAAATACTTCTTTTTCCACTCTTTGGTCTTTAGTTAAATCTGGAAATTCAAGGGGGCCTCAAACTGACCCCCACCCCCGTCCACAAATATAAAAGAAATTTGCTTTGCCTTCCAGAGAATATAATCTGTATCGTTCTCCCCCTGTCCTGCACTATTAGAGGAAAACCGCTTCCCCCATTCCCCATAATGAAAAATCGTTTCACCATCTGACCGGGGGTGCAGGAGCTATGAGCCTTGCTCTCCTGCCAGATTTCCTGATAATCTTCCTCTCGGACAGCATCTTCTATATTCTCCTGCACCTCTTCCATTTGAATTTCTGGAATCTCTTCTTT
Source organism: uncultured Acetatifactor sp. (assembly GCA_910587555.1). Taxonomy (GTDB): domain Bacteria; phylum Bacillota; class Clostridia; order Lachnospirales; family Lachnospiraceae; genus Acetatifactor. The sequence goes on along the minus strand of CAJULV010000033.1, from coordinate 24,524 downwards.
CTGTCTCTTCAATGTGTCAAAGCTGATATGCTCCACCTGACATATTTCCTTTTCTGTCCCGTCCGCTTTCTCCAGTGAAACCTCCGCAGGCATTTCAGATTCTACATGTTTACCTGAAGCAGAATCCGAACCATCATCCGCTGTTGGCTGCCCTTCCAACAAAACAAGCGTATACAGGTTGCTGGTCTGCCCTTTATTCTTCTCACGGAAACGGGCATCTTTCTTGATATATCCAGAATCCAGCAATTCATGTAAGGCACGCTTTACAGTAGATACAGAAATATGCAGCTGTTCCGCCATGGTGGGAATGGCCGGAAAGCAGGTCAATTCCTTATTGGAACGGTCAATCAGATAAATCAATACCGATAATGCACGGCTTTTCAGCGTGCTTGCATATGCCTGTTTTTTCAGTTCCGCCTGTTTTGTCATCATTTCAAATTCCTCCTGCTCGAAATCTCTTCTATCAATGTCGAAGAGCCATGTCAGTATTTTCCGTACCCTGCATGGCTCCTCTTTTGCATTATTCTACAATAAAACCAACGTGTTTTGGTTTCTCTTTTCTCGTTAATCCACTCTCGAAACCATTCTTCTTTCAACCTGCGATATATTTCGCAATCAAGTTCTTATACTGCTTCGCATTACAGTCACTGTCCGTCAGTTCCGGCTGGTACTCCGAAAACATCACTTTATGGTAATCATTCTGCAGGGCATCCGCCAGATCGTTCTTCATTCCCTCTGCCACAAAAGGGCAGAGAAGATGTGCATAAACTCCCGAAAGGAATGCCTGCAGGCGGACGGTAAAGCCCAACTCATAAGGCTTCGTACCGCATACCAGCAGTTTGATATCTGCTCTTTCCACCAGTTCTTTCTTCCCTGCAAGGTCACTCCCCAGGTCATACACCACAAAGTTCACATCTGCCCTCGGCTCCATCCTTCGGTAATGTACCCCTTCAAACTGCCAGCCTTCCTCTTCTGTTTCCATCTCATACCCACGAGCCAGAGCCGCCAGATGGCCGTCTGTATGGGCCTCCACATAACATACGGATGCACCCACACGGGCCAGCCATGCGCTTAGTCCCACAGCTGCGGTGGTGACTCCGATTCTGGACTGGGAGCCAACCACAGCCACCGCCACATTCTTACAGTCAAACCGGTAATGCTCCTGCCCGCCTGCTCTGTCCGGCCTTTCCTTTGCCGCATACCGTGTCATACCCTGGTCGCTCAAACACTCCCTGATCTCCTGCTGAATCTCCCCAATCTCCGTATCACACACGATATTCCCCACACCGCAGTCAAGCAGCGCCTGAAACAGCGGGTCAGCCTGCATAAGCCCCTCGCAAATGACCGTCACCCTTGCAGAGTACATGGTAAGAAACTCCTGGATGGCCTGTGCAAATTCCTCGTCTGTGTCCCCAAATGCAGGACGGTCAAGGACTACATCCGTAAAGTGGGCAAAACTGCGCATATCGTAGACTACGAACTGTTTCAGAACAAAATTCCCCACCATCTTCTTGACGGGCATCTCGCTGTCCGGCTCATAAAAGCCGGTAAAGTCCAGCAGATTGGTATGCTGGGTGGATGATAAATATAAAACCATATGCTTCTGCCTCCTGTTATCTGCCGACTGCCCAGTAAGGGCCGCCGGAACCTGCCGCCTTGTTGGATTCATCCATGATGATGGATAAATCCCATTCCTGTTCACTTCTGCCATAGCTTGCCGGGTCTGCCACCAGAATTTTCCCTTCACTGGTCACACCCCGCAGGACAATGAAATGCCCGCCCCTGGTGAAGTGCCCCTTATTCATGATCACAACCACCAGCTTTCCGGAAGAGAGAGCATCCACAATCTCCTGGGCATCCAGGTTCTTCTCACAGGACAGCCCATAAGCAGATGCCGCTGCCGGAATCAGACTGTGATAGGAACCATTGCCCTCACAGCGATGTCCGTTTGCCACGGACCACCGGGCCAGTTCCACCGGGTCATGAGCCTCCCCGGTGAGAGTGGATACCACAATCGCCATGGACGTGGGGCCGCATCCCCCCTGTCCGATGGTACTGGATGTGCCGTACATGATGTCTGCCCACCGCTCGTCCATCTGGTTATAGTACATCACCTCCATGCCGCCATCTGTGAACACCACGCCCTCATAGCACTGGCCGCTGCCATTGATATAATCTGCATCATAGATACCGATGTTCTGGTTATAACCGTATTCCTGCTGAAAGGATTCAATGGCCGTAATCTCGCTGTCCCCCAGCGCCCACTCCACAAACAGGGAGACAGGACTGGTGAGCAGGTGGACGATAAAGGCGATGAGCAGCAACAGAAACAGGACAGGCGCCAATACAGCGATAAGCAGACGTTTCCGCGCCTGCTTATCCGCTGCTGCCTGAACTGCCAGCTGTGCCAGTATTTTTGCCGTTACCGGGTCAACTGCCATACAAACTCCTTTCTTCCCAGCCCATGTCCGAACCTTTCTCTTCTACATTCTTTCTCATGCACAAATGCCAAAATTTAATGCCGGATATCATTTTCATCATTACCGCCCTCCTGCCCTGCCCATGTAGAGCATCTTGTATTCCGGAATCTCAAAGCTGATGTGCAGGCGTTTGGCTCCCACCATAAACAGGGCATGTCCCCGCTTCCTTGCCAGTAACAGCTCCTGTTCCGCCTCCGTCAGATCATAAAGGTCTGCCGTTTCCTTCAGATTCTTTCCATCCGTCCCCATGAGCACCTTATAGCAGGGGATGTCAAGGAGCGCCTGCCCATACTGCTTAATGCTCTCGCTCAAAAAATCCACAATGCTGTGGGAAATGATAGCCAGGGCACCCTCATACTTCCTCGCCCGTTTCATCACATTCCGCAGGTACACAAGGGATTGGGGCACTTTCTGGTCAATCATCAGATATGCCTCGTCACAGATTAAAAGCACCCGTTCCTCCCGGTTCCGGCTCATCTGCTCCCAGCACCAGGTCAGGATGTTAAAATACTGTGTCCGTTTGATATGGTCGCTGGTCTCCTGCAGGGCATTGGTATCCAGCACAATAATGGAACCACTGCCGTTATCCTCCCCGACTCCATCCTTGATACTGCTTTTGCCGTTCCAGATAAAACTGTCGGAACCCTCTGCGATATCGTATAAAAGCAATGCCAGATCCGCATATACCTGGCGGTCAGCTTCTTCCTCTGCTTTTTTCTGAACCAGCTGATAAAGGTCGGAAAACACAGGGAAATCCCCGGCTTCCAAAAGGGAAATGTCTGTCTCCCAGATAATTCCGAAATTCCGGTACAATTCAATGAGACATTTCTTCAGTACAGCCCTCTGCATATCCGTGATGGACGGAATATAGAGGTTGAAAAAGATTTCCAGGTTCTTCATATGCATGGCCAGCTCACTGAGCTGGCCATTGCCAGACTCATTCATCCCATACCCCTCGTCCCGGTACAGGCGGTCGGCCTCTTTCTCCTGCTCGTCATCACGGGGCGAAGGACGAACCTGCAGGGGGTTGATCATGCCTGCCGAACCTCCCACAGCGTTGATCCAGTCCCCATTCAGATTGAAACACAGGTCTTTATATTCGGATTCCGGGTCTACTACAAGAATTTTCGTTCCTTTCATAAACTCGGACAGAATGATATGCTTGATGGCCGTGGACTTGCCCACACCGGAATTTCCCATAATGACAAAATTGCTGTTGGTGCGGTCTCCACCCCGGCGCCAGGTATCCACAATCACCAGTCCGCCGCTGGTATCCTGGGCAAAGTAGTATCCCTCCCCATCATTGAATCCACTGCTGGCAAAAGGAAATCCACCTACAAAGGTGGAGATTGGCACAATTTTTTGCAGGATACTCTCAATCTTGGCATTGGTGGGAAAGGACGGGGAAATGTGCCGGAAGCTCTCTTTCTGCAGGTTGGGGATTACCCGCATCTTGCATTTCATAACGCTCACCATGCTCTCCGCACGGCGGCACACCTTTTTGAAAGCCTTTTCGTCCTTTGCAATGGGCATGACCGACACGCTCATCAGTCCCACGGTCTCACCCTCCCGGTCAATCTGCATGATGATCTTCTCCCCGTCATCGGCTGCCTTTTCCGCCCGCTGTCTGGATAAAGGGTCTTTGGCTCCCTCCGCCAGTCCCCTCTGCTGTACCACATTGCGGGAGATGGCATTGATCAGGGTTGCATTATCCACTGGCCTCCATCCAATGGATACGATGGTGGACGGGATATTGGTGATACGGGAGAGCCATTCCACCTCTACCTTCTGGGGATAACGGATAAGCCCGTACACCTTTCCCATATTTTCCCCCAGCTCAAGGCTGTTCTTGGAAAACCCCAGCCCCACTGGGGTGGTTACGTTCAGCAGGGCATGGTTCCTTGTTCCCTGTTCCTGCACGTTTTCTCGTTTCAGCATATAGTTCCTCCTGTTCTGTACTCGTGAACGCATTCATCAAACGCTTTCTGTCCTGCCTGATACCATGGCAGTCAGACACTGCCCTGCCTTTCATACTCTAAAACTGGAATCGTTGCGGAAAACTCTGTATCTTCCAGATGGGTATAGGATGGATTATGGACCAGGTTCAAAAGCCGCACAATCTCTTTCTCCCCCAGTACGTCACAGGGAATGCCGCACCCGGAAAACTTTTCCGAAAACAATGTCGCCCTCTTAATCAGTTCCTTCTCTGCTCCTTCTTCTGCCCTCTCCCAGAGAGAAACATAAAACTGCCGTTCCACAATCTCTCCGGACAGGGCAAAGCCGGACATCTGTAAAATCTCCTGCCGGAGCAGTTCCTTGCGTCTGTCATCCGCCTCCTTCAGCATAGACTGCATATCTGTGATGACCGGGGAGATATCCACCGGCCGGCTCACTGCCAGAAACTTGAAGGGATACTGGATTTCCGACAGTTCTGTCGTCAGCTGGCGGATCAGGCTGTTCTTCTCCGCCTTGCTGTACAGTTCAATGCTGATGGAGTGGATGCGTACAAAAGTAAGAATCAACCCGTCCGTGGTATAAAGGTTCTTGTCCTGAATGTCCCGGACATTGATAAATTCCTGGGCTGTCTGAATGGCAAGGCTCTCCCCGCCTCCCTGGTTTTTGGGTTTGCTGTGTTTCAGTACAATCAGCAAAAGGCCGCCTCCCAAAAGAGTGACGGCCAACATGATGATTGGAAAAATAAGTCCTTCCATATTCGTTTTCGCTCCTGTCTGTCTGCTTTTCCAGACATTTATAGTTGTCTGGAAGAATGCTTGCACTTGGCATTCTTCCGCGTGTAACTTAGAACTTCTTAGCGGGCGTACTAAAGAGGTGGGTCTGCCCCCTCTTGACCGCTTAGAAGTTCTTTACACGCTGTTATCGCTCCATTTCCTCCTGCCTGCTCTCCGGTTCTTCCCGTGCCAGCATCTCCCGGTATCTGCGGCTCTGTTCCTCCGCCTGCGGGGATTCCAGATATTCAGAAAGCTGCATACTGGCACGGACATCCTCCAGCTTTTCTGCAAGTCCGGTGCTGTGATGGTAAATGGCAAGCAGTTCATTAAAATCTGTGATATGGTTCTCTTCCCCATACTCCAACAGCCGCCTGACATTTTCCACCCCTTTGTCAAGATCTATAGAATAACTGCCCATGGTGTGATACCAGGGGCAATTAGGGTTGTAGTCCAAAATACACTGGTTTTCGTCCACGTCAAGGGTAATCCATATTTCCAGCTGGCTGCCTTTCTTATAGATATCCTTATAGTTTCCCACCTCTCCCGGCTGAATCCGTGTCAAAAACATATCCTCGGCCGGCAGGCGTTCCTCCTGATATCTTCCGGTATCATCCAGATGTTCAAAGATATATGCAAGGCTTTGATTTCCTGGCAGTTGCTTTTGAATCTCCATGGCCTGCCACAGACGCAAAAGAGGCGACAGGGAGTTTGCCCCATAATGGGTATAAAAGTGTGTTTCTTTCCTGTCCTCTTTCAGACAGTAAACCGCTCTGTTTCCCATGCTCACCTCCTGCTATTTCACCGGGCGGATATGCCAGTCATCATATAAGGAACCTCTGACCGTCAGCGTATCCGTCAGGTTAATCTGCAGCATCCCAGCCGGGGTCCAGGCATCCAGCACTTCCACATAGGTTGCATACCGTCCGTTTGGATACCATACCGGTGAAAAATGCACCGGACGGCCATAGGTGCTGTAGGGGTTCATCTGAAATGCAAAGGTACTGGAATAACCGGTATTCTTCCGTTCCAGAAGCCGCCAGTATTCCCCGTAGTGAAATTCCGGAAAGTAGGCCACTACGTTCTGCGCCCCGGTAATATGTCCGCTGGGTGCCGAAGAACTGACACGGGCAGAAACATCCGCATTCAGCCCATATCCGCTCTTCATGTTCTTTCCCGATGCGGTGGGGTTTTTGGCATCCGGCTTTGTAGAAAAAGTGGAGCTTAAAGATGCCGAATAGGACAGCCACTCATATTCCCACCACCCGTAGCGATAGGTAATCCACATCTTTTACCTGACTGTGTTTAACTGTCAGGCAGTCAGAGGGATTTTCCCCCGCTTCGCACCGTGCGTGAGAGTTTCCCCTCACACGGCGCTCCATCTATACAGTTGCCACTGTACAGACTATGCCCCTTCGCTCCACACCCATTACGGTGCTTCATCACTACTACGGGCTGCCGTCCCACAGCTTCACAGGCCATTTCCTGCCTGTTAGAGCGAGTGCAATAACTCTTTTACGGTAGCTACCGTTCTCTGCTGTGGTTCCTTCGTTCCCTGCATTCTAGCTTTACATAACAGTTTTAGCTCTACTCTGTAGCCCGACTGCCATCTTTAGCTGGTGTGATGTCTGCTAAAGACATTCGACCACGGTTTCCCTATGGTTTTATGAAAAAAACCGTTGCATATTTAGCAAAAAAATCTGCCAGCATGGAAGCAAACACTACATGTCCTTGCATCGGTTTTCAACCAAAGGAACCGCAGGCTGTAAAAAAGCTGCGTAAGTTCTGATGTTGGCAGATCGTATGGCAGAATCCTTTTACAAAGGAGGAATCATTACGGATGAAGAGAAAGAAGTGATCCGTTTTGGATTGGAGAGTTTGGAAGGAAATCTGCTGGGGGTTGGCTTGACGCTGGCCGTGGGAATTTGTTTTAAGCAAGTCGGAGAGGCTTTGCTCCTGTGGCTGCTGCTGTTTCCTTTGAGAAAAAATGCAGGCGGGTATCATGCGGCGACCAAAACAAGGTGTTTGTTTGTATCAGCAGTAATACTGATTGCGGCATTTATGATTTTTGCCGTCTTTGAACGCACGTTGATATTTTACGGAATATGTGCCATGATAGCCGGATGCGTTATATGGGTTTTGGCTCCTGTAGATAATCCATCGAAACAACTTGACGCAGTAGAATGTAAAGTGTATCGCAGAAGAACCAGAATTGTCTTAGGAACGGAAAGCGTAATTTTTATCTTTGCTTTGTTGTTTAAATGGGAAATAACTATAAGAAGTGTATGTATGGCATTTTCTATGGTGGCCATATCCTTGTTGACAGGAACAGTTGAGTTGGCAATCAGTAATAAAATTAAACGGTTTGACTAACCAGGGATGTTGGGTGACATTAAGAGGCCACAGGTACAGAGTGCATAACAGCGGGGATAAGAACAGGCAATACACTGTCACGGTTGGACTAAGCTTCCGGCAGACGGTGCCGGGAGCTGAATCCGGCCATGACAGGGAAGGCTAGGTGAAGCGTCCACCGCAAGGTGCCAGCCCGGGAACCATGCAGGTCAGTAAGGCTTATAACAAAGAATGAGCCAGTAGTCTGCAGGAATATCAGGCAAATGGGTTGATGTGGAATCCTGGGAGGCTTCCAGTGATACACGAAGCACATTTGTTGCTGAAACATACCAGGTTTCCAGAGGCACATACCGGGTTACTATGATTTGTAGTGCAGATGGGGAAACTAAGGCTGCAACATCGGCAGAAAGGACGTATTGATTTTAAATTAGTATGTCAAAAAATTTAAAAGGAGACAAAGACAATGAAAATGAAACGTATGTTTGGAATTTTGGTAGCATGTAGCATGTAGCATGTTGTTTTCTATGCCGGTCATGGCAGAAGAAACAGAAACTGTTGTTTCAGATGTATCTACTGACTATTTTGAGTCGGTAGAGTTTGATACAATGGAGCCGATTCGGTTAAGCAGTGCTCAGGTAGATGAGGTGTTTGCGGATAACAATGGGATACAGCCGTTGATAACAACACCTGATGAGTATGAACCCAATGATACATGGCTGACCGCAAAGCCTTATGACAGCGTAGAAGTTATTACACCGCAGTTGACCTCAAGGCATGAACTGTATACATTGGGCATGAGGACTGCGGGCCTGCATTCCGATACAGATGTTGACTGGTATACTACTCGTATGGAAGCTGGAGAAACATACTTTGTTGACATAAGAAATGTTGGAAGCAGAAATGTGTTTATTGAAGTATATTATGTATATCCGGATAATACTGCAACCGTATGGAGTACTGATCCCAGTATACATAATGTGTACGCAAAACAGCCAGAGAAATATTTTTATTTTCAGCCGGAAATATCAGGCACTTATTATATAAGAGTGGCAAGCGGCGGAGACTGGTCTGCTGATATGATGAATTACTTTTTCTATGTTGGTCCCGCTATTCAGACTTTTAGGATTGTAAACATGCCTACATACGGTTCTGTCCAAATTTGGGGTGATGACTATAGAACATATACCTGCAATTTGACAGGAACAGCAGTGCCGGCTCAGACTGCTATTATAAATTTGTCTATTTCCAATAGATTTCCTCAGGGCAAAGAGTGCTCTGAAGTGGAGAGTTATATGCGGGCCGGAGGAAAAACATATTACACTTCAAGTTCCGGTGCAGTTAGCGGCATTACAGAAGCACCATTAGGGCAGTCATGGACTATTGGGGGAAAATGCAAAAATGGCAGTCACTTTACTTATTGGACTGCTGTGATGAATGGCAGTTTTGTCTGCGTTATGGAGCCATATCCCGGAAATGAATTAGATTTTTAAGATGGCATTATAAAAGTTCAGGTAACAAGGCGGATTAATACCAGGTAAGTGGTATTAGTTCGCCTTGCAAGGAGGAAAAAATGAGCATTAGTGGAGTTGGAAGCGTTAATTCGTATATTTACAACATAAAAACAGGGAAACTGTCTACAAAAGACGGTTCTCACGATGAATTTGTAGAGTATTTTAATGATAACTTAAAGGGCGAAGATTCCGATGCGCTGAATGGTTTTGACCAACAGCGTAAAGGTTGCGTTAAACAGATGCTCAGACTGATGAAGGAGATGGGGCTGGGAAAAAATATACTGGATACATTGCAGGGTGATGAAATTGAAATCACTTCGGAGATAGTTGATGCCACTACGAGTACCTATTGTATCAATGGAGAAAAGGTGTTTACCGCCAATGCAGCAGTAAGATATACGCCGGAGGAAATCAGTGTTTTTGGTAAGATAACTCAGCCATATAAAACCACACATCCTACAGGCTATGACCCTTTGAGGAACCGCCTTAGCATAGGCGTGGGAAATGTCTTTGAATTTGGTAATGGTTATAAGTTCACGGTGGAGAGGGACAGAGTAAGAATTGACAGTTATGGAAAGGGAACAGCGGAGGATTACCAAAATGCAGGTTCATTTGCATTTGGTTTGAGCGCATTGATTCATTTCGGCGACCAACAGGCGTTTTCGGCTCTGCATCGTGCAGCGGTCAGCACACCGATGATGTTGGAATTTCTGAAGGAATTAGGAGTAGATACCAGCAGGGAATTCATAATTAATGAAACCAGATGTGAGGTGAGGAATGGGCGGATAGAAGAAGTAGGAAATAAGGTAGGCGTTCCCAGTTCTATTCACCAGAAAGCAGTGGAACGCTATGAAAAATCGATGTATATACCTCTTTCAAAGAGGTAAGGCTTGGACCTTTTGGGGAGCAGATGGAGGTTCTGACTGACAGAGGAATCTCTTAAGTATTTACTGCCGTTATGACTGGATTATTTTCAGTCAAACAGCACAGATAAAAAACTCCTGCGCATTCAAAATGGAGGTTAATAAGATGAAAAGGATTTAGTATTTTGTGTTGGCAATGGCTGCCATGTTTTTATTCAGCAGTATGGATTATGTATATGCAAGTGAAGTTGAGTCGTTGAAAGCTGTGCAGGCTGTCACTGAAGTTGGAGCCAGAACTGTAAAGACTTTTAGGTTTGGAACATCAAAAACTACATATACAGTTGGTATGCAGGCAGTGTATGATGATTCGACATTGACATTGACCATGCCTAGAAATAACGGCCGCAGTTTAGTTCAAGGGACTATATATTTTATTCCGGACTCGGGATCGCAGATTAATATTAATTTTGCGAATTATGCCACTGAAGTACTGGAAATTGATATGTCCAGAATACCTTCTGGTGTTTATTATGTGAAAATAGGAGGCGTAGCTGTAGGAAGTGCCTCCACAGTAGACGTGACATATAATTTCAATTGATCGAGGGAGCGCAGGAGTTTTTTGTATATGACTCTTTATTGACTGGCATTTTAAGTCTGTAAAGAGTCAAAAAAATAATTAAAAAAATGGAGACCATATAATGAGTGTTGGAATTAACAGTGTTTTGATGAGGGGAAGGCAATATGAGTACAGGAATACGAATGCGCCTGACCGGGGGAAATCCCTGTTTGAACGGGTGGGCAGGGCGGATTCCTGTCAGACGGAGAAGCGGGTTGAAAATGGCCGGTTAAGCGCATATGATGCATATAGTTGCATGAAGGCAAGCATTAGGGGCGGAGCCGTATCTGAAAGCCTGGGCGCACAGGCATGCACCGAACTTGAAAAGGTTGAAAATGAGAAATACGCAGTTTCTGTTTATAATAAAGACGGAATAAAAAATCATTGGAGCATATATGACAAAACGTCAGATAAATATTACAGATTCGATCCCCAAAATACAACTGTCCAGATTGATTCTGAAACCGGAAAACGTTACCTGGTTCAGGAAGACAGACTGGGAGGGCTTATGAACGCCTGCGGAATGGATGCTTTCCTGGAAAATACCCTGAAAGAGTTTATGGGGGTTGATGAGATAAAGGGTTCCTGTATAAATGAGCGGTTTGATATTACAACAAACCAATACACGGGAATCGCTTCAATCAGAAAGAAAGGCGCGGAAGGAAATGGCGCGTGCATGCTAGTTGACGGTGAGGAGCAAACCCGGAAATTAGAGGAGCTTGCAAATATATATATGGAAAAATACCCATCACTTGTGACAAGCAGGGAAATGGCGATGACCTATGCGGAATTGGAGATTGCCGGATATGCGTTCAGGGATGAAAATGGAATATTGACAATTGGCATTGGCGGAATGGGATATATGAACGAAAAAGAACCGGATAAGGGATGGGGGATACTGTACTCCGGATCTGACAGCTCGATATACTCTAAAATAGTGGGAGCTTTTTCGGAAGGAGCCATAACCCAAGGACAGATTAGCATTGTTGAAAAGTGGGAAGAATGGTTGGAGAAGAAAGGTGTAGAATGCGAGGTCAGCACAATTGAGTGGGATTTGGAGAAGTTATTGGAGGAAAAGGACGACTCACATCACATGTCGGCAAGGCTAATCAATTCCATGCGGTTTGCTGTGCATTGACAGGGGTATATATGGGATACCCAGTGTCAGGGTATCCCGATATTTATGCAGACTATACCTGACAGGACATATTGCTGTTTGGTTGTGGTAAATCGGAGGATAAGACCAATAGTAACATGGAATTGAAAAATGAAACAGTTGTCAATGAAAGCTTAGGAATTCAGCAATTCCGAATGACAAGTGCATTTGGTTCCGAGTTTGAGCTTGATTATCAAAATCATTACACAATGGCATTGAAAGATGTCGAAGTGAAAGGTATTCCTATCGATTCTATTGACCCCAATCGTGTTTTAGACTATGAATTAGTCAGGGTACATGCGGCGGTGTATGCAGAAAATGAAAAATGGGTATTGGTCAGCTATTTCACATTTGATGATGGCGATGAAATAGGTTGGAGTATATACTCGCAGGCAAAACCCTTATACAAACACGGAAACCCGTTGGGAGTTTGCGTGTTTGTATAAGGGTTTCCGTGATAATATACAGAGTTGGAAGGAGATGGAGTTTTATATACAGACAGGAAGTATGGTGCAGCGCTCACGGCATTTTGTTTTTGTACACAGGATAAAGAAATTTTGGCCCGGGAGGAACCGCTGGTTTTTATTCGGATGGGGATAACATTTTTTATTCCCAAGGGGGAATCGGTAATTTATGAGTTAGAGGCTGTAGGAGGCGATTCAAAGGAGATAGGAACGAAAAAATCTGCGATTGTTTATCCGTTTTCGTCCTATGGGTCTATATTCGTGCCGGATATGGAGACAGGAGGAATGGTGGAATATCAAAAATAAAGAAAAAGGGATGGTATAAAGAGGTAATCCTTATACCATCCCATCATTAGGAAGAATACAGGGTATATGCAGTGCTCAGTATTCATGGAAGATTGTGTTGTAGTATGGTGCAAAGAGCTGCACAGCGGTGTTATATACTTGATTTTGTAAAAAGGTGGGGTGTAACGGCTTTATATTGGATAGATAGATTCCCCCAGGAGAAGGGGGATTAGTTCCATTAAAGTTCCGACAATCAGATACCCTGCCATTTATTTGGTCAGTAACAAGACAGAAAAAAGCGATAAACAGGTCACAGCCTTTTATATGCAAGGGGCTATGGCCTGTTTTCTTTTTGCAGAAAAAATCTTTAAAACAGAGCAACATTTTATATCTGACAATAGAATAATTTCTTACATATCACTTCAGAGGGCGGTCGCGGGATTTATGCGGCCGCCTTTTGTCGATAACTGTCGGATGCTGTTGTGCCGCAGTCCGCCTTCCGGTTTTGAATCTGAAAATTCAAAACCGGAGGAAAGGACAATGAGAAATTATAAGGACAGCATTATGCTCTAAACCGATACAGCCAGGGTATTGTCTATAAATTTGCTGACGGCATCGTGGAGATAACACTGGAAGATTACCTGCGTGATAATCCGGATAAGACGGAGGAAGATTTTGCGGAGCTGAAAGCCCGGTCAGATGAGATTTATTACCAGCAGGACAGGCAGGAGTACCGGGTAAGTCATCGGAACGTGAGTATCAGTGGCATGGAAGATTCCGTGATTGCTTCGGCTCTTTCAGTTGATGCTGAACTGATTCAGAAAGCAGAAGAGAAGAAAGCATTAGAAACGGCCATCCGCCTGCTGGAGAGCGGAAAGCTGACGGATGTACAGAAAAGGCGGTTCTGTCTCCACTTTTTCCAGGGGCTTTCCACAAGGCAGATTGCGAAGCTGGAAGGAGTCCATCAGCGGGCGGTCTGGGACAGTCTCATGTGGGCAGAGAAAAAACTGAAAAAATTTTACGAGGAATGACTCGTCACACCCCCTGTTTTTTCACGTTGGGTGAAAGGAATTTTTTGAGCATCCTTTCACCCGCACATTGAAAACTTTATATCGGGTGTGGCGGATACACGTTGACAGGCCGGGAGACCGGAAGCGACAAGCCGGGACGCGCCAAGACGATATGCTGATGATTTAAATAACAGGCATACTCCGAGCGATTCCGTCCGTGGCAGTGACGCCCTGTGGTGGGGCGGATTGCGATGATCCCTGTCACTTATCATGGTACTTCTGCCGAAAAACGGCAGCCCTGAAAAACGGGAGAATGCATCACCCCTGTTTGAGAAAGAACAGGGGGCGGCTTTTATGGTGTCCGTGGGATTGATACATTCCTTTACCAGCGGAACGTCAGCCACACCTACAACAGATAAGCATACTGGAGAACGCTGTACATAGCGTTCCCGAATGCAGAAAGAATGCCTGCTTTTGGCATTCTTTGGGGAATGATTTAGATTTTCTTAAGCCGGGTATTTTCCGGCTTTAGAAAATCTTCATTCCCTGCACACTTCTATCGGAGCGATAGATACCATGCGGCGGAACCGGCCTTTTTGTCAACGGATAACCAACCTTTGCCGTTTTCCGCTGTATGCATGTATCGCTCCCATAGGATGCAAAGGAGGCTTAAAAATTGAGTGAAGAATGGATTGTCTGCACAGCGGACATACGGAACAGGATACACGAGGCGGGGATTTTCCGGCCGGATGAAAGAATTGTACTGACTACAAAAAACTGTGTGTTGCTGGAACATTTTACAGGAAAAGCATACAGCTACCGCATGGTGGATTTACATACTTTAAAGGCAAAACGATTGTTTTCAAGGCCCACACCACTAAATGAGGCAGGATACCGCAGAGCCATAGAGAAAATGGCGGCACAGTCAGAGAGCGGGATACCGTTCATGCAGGAGGACCGTTCAGGAGCCAGTGAACTGCTTGCCCATGTCTTTTACGACATCCTGCCGGAGTATGGACTGGTTTTGAGGGAGAACCAGCTATCCCTTTCCCTTGCCATGCTGGAAGCCATGGAGAAAGAGAAAGTGGCGTTATGTGAGGCCGAGGTGGGAACGGGGAAGACCCATGCCTATCTCATAGCGGCGGTCATCTACCGCCTGTTTTACGCAGAGAGGCAGCCGGTGGTTATCTCCACCTCCACCATCGCCCTGCAGAAAGCACTGACGGAAGAATACATCCCCCAGATTTCAGAGATTCTTCTGGGACACAGCATCATTGAGGAACCCCTGACCTTTGCGGTACGCAAGGGAAAGAACCATTATGCCTGTGACAGCAGGGTAAAGACCTATCTGTCTTCGGTCAGGCACAATAACCGGCCGGAGGACGGGACGCTGATTGGGGTCCTGACAGCCCTTTTCGTAGGAGCTACGCCCCTTGACCTGGACAGCCAGCCCCTTACGGACTATGTGAAAGAGCGCATCTGCGTGGAGGAATGCCGGAATACCTGCGGGCTTATCAGTGTATGCCGTTACCGCACATTCTTAAGGAAATCCAACCAGGGGAAAGTGGACTTCCAGATTGCCAACCACAACCTTGTCCTGGCGGATGTGCTCAGCAGGAAAGGCGGCAGGAACCGCCTGCTCCCGGAGCATGGCATCCTGATTTTTGACGAGGCCCACAAGCTACCGGAGGCTGCAGGACAGATGTACGGCATTACCTTTGAGAATGTGGAGCTAGAGCGAGTGGCGGCAAGCATCATCAGAGCGGTGGCAGGCAGACCGGAGAAGAGAGGGGCGTTTTCTCTGTGTGAGGAAATGCTGGAACTGAATACAGCCCTGTTTGAAAATCTGAAAAAATTTGCAGGAGTATGGTATGACAACAACAGCATGGAAGTCATATTTACACCGTCTGTCCTGTTATCCCTGAAAGCACTGTCAGCCGTGGTAAAGAGCCTGTCCGTGCTTTTCTATACCGCAGACCGAAAGAATGCAGCATACAAGCGCATTTCCGGCAGACTGGAACAGAAACAGGAGAAGCTGTCAGCGCTCTGTGATCATGCAGATTTTATCTGTTGGCTGGAATATACAGGGGTGACGGCCTGCAGGCTCTGCGCCCTGCCAAAGAACCTTGACTTCCTGCTTCACGAGGACTTGTGGAACAGCGGGAAACCGTATCTTCTGACTTCGGCTACCCTGTCCGTGGGCGGTGATTTCAGCCGTTACATGCACCAGACAGGGATTGACCTGCTAAATCAGAAGCAGATTCTGACTGTGAGCAAGGCATCCCCCTTTGATTACTGGAACCATGCCTTATTGTATCTGCCGGAGGATATGCCCTTTCCCAACACCAGGAAAACCGCATACCGGAAAGCGGTGGCAGACAGACTGGAGGGACTGATCCGGCAGAGTCATGGGCATACACTGGCACTGTTTACATCCTACCGGATGATGGAGATGATTTATCAGGAACTTTCAGAAAGGATAAAGGATTTCCCACTGTTTTCCATGGGAAAGGGGAGACTGGAGGCCATCCGGGAGTTCCGAAAGAGCGGGAACGGGGTACTGCTTGCCAGTGACAGTGCCGGGGAGGGGATTGACCTGGCAGGGGATATCCTTTCTTCCCTTGTGGTGGTCAAGCTTCCCTTCCCTGTGCCGGACCCGGTGCTGGAATATGAGAAGTCATTGCATGAGGATTTCCATGAATATCTGGCAGAGGTCATTGTACCGGGGATGCTGATGAAGCTGCGCCAGTGGATTGGGCGGGGCATCCGCAGGGAGACGGATACCTGTGTGTTCTCTATCCTGGACTGCCGGGGCAGCGGGCGGTATAAGAACGATATCCTGGCGGCCCTGCCGGACATGCCGGTGACGGACAGTATAGAGGACGTTGGTGTTTTTATCCGGAGCAATAAGTCGGAGGGCTACTTTGCGGATAGGGATTGAGATGGCAGGGACGTTGACAGGATGTCGGTCAGGGAAGAGAGAAAGTCGGAGAAAATGAGGTTATTGTGTGTGACAGGCGGGCTTGCATTGGCAGGCCTGCTTATCTTCTTTTTGGTGATAGACATAGCGATTATCCGGGTGGGGAGAATCAGGGAAAAACCTGACATGCCGGAGGAGGGCTGGAAACCCACGGCATCCTCTGGAGAGGACCGGATGCAGGGGGATGTCATAGGACAATCTGCCAGGGGAATAGATTAGTGGATGGATAGGAAAAGCATATGGAGCAAAGAGAAGAGGGAGGAAAGCCTATGGGTTTTGACTTATCCCAGGTGGATTTTGACGCATTGAAGAAAGTGGATGTGCGGACGGCTGACCCGGATTCCCTTGTGGATATAAAAGAGATAATCATTGACCAGGAACTGCCAAGGGAGCAGCGGATGGCAGAGTTTGTCCGGCAGGTACGCAACCCCTACTGTTTCCGGGTGGGGAAGATTGCGGTCAGTGTGGGATTTTCCCAGGACGGGGTAACATTTGAGCAGCGGATGGAGCAGTACCTGCAGACATTATGAGAGAAACAGGAAACCATATTTTTGTGGATGTTCCGGAAATCTGCCTGGACGCGCAGGCGGCTTTATGGTAAGCTTGAATCCAGGACACAGGGGCGGGTAAACCCTGTGGCACGGACTTTCGGTAAGGCTCCTGACGGGTTTCCTGAAATCCAATCGAGCAGGAGTTTATCATATGGAAGCAAAAAAACAGGCAAAATATGATGCCGATCTATATCTGCGCCTGTCCCATGAGGACGGGGACAAGGCGGAAAGCGACAGCATTGCCAATCAGCGGGAGCTGCTGATGGATTATCTTTCCTCCCACCCGGAGATACGGCTCCATGAGGTGCGGACGGATGACGGGTATTCCGGGGTCAACTATGACCGTCCGGGGTTCATACAGATGATGGAGGCAGTGAAAGCGGGGGAGATCAACTGTATCATTGTGAAAGACTTCTCCCGTCTGGGAAGGAATTTTATTGAAACAGGAAAATATATTGAAAAGATATTCCCGTTCATGGGGGTGCGGTTCATTTCGGTGAACGATGATTATGACAGCGCAAGGCCCAGGACTTCTTCCGACAACCTGATCGTGCCGGTGAAAAACCTGATGAACGATGCGTACTGCAGGGATATTTCCATCAAGATCCGCAGCCATCTGGACATCAAGAGGAAGAAAGGTCAGTGCATCGCTCCCTTTGCGGCATACGGCTATCGGAAGGATGAAGAAAATAAGAACCATCTGGTGATAGATGAAGAACCGGCTGCTGTGGTGAGGGAGATATTCAAAAAGAAACTGGAGGGATATTCCGCACAGGCGATTGCAGACTGGCTGAACGGGGAGGATATCCTTTCCCCCATGGAATATAAACAGGCCCAGGGCAGCCGGTACGCCAGTGCCTTTAAGAAGAATGACCGGGCAAGCTGGACGGCAGTGGCAGTGTTCCGCATCCTGAAAAATCCCGTCTATATGGGCACGCTGGTGCAGGGGAAGCGCAGCACGCCCAATTATAAAGTAAAGAAACTGTTTGACGTGCCGGAGGAAAAGTGGGTGAGAGTGCCGGACAGCCATGAGCCGATTGTCAGCCGCGAGACCTTTGAAAGCGTGGCGGCGCTGCTCATGTCGGATACCCGCACAGCCCCAAGCCGGGATACGGTGTTTCCGCTTTCCGGCCTGGTTTATTGCGGGGACTGTGGGAGCAGTATGATCCGCAAGAACAACTCCCGTGCGGATAAACCCTATATTTACTATGTCTGTTCCGGCCATAAGAACCGGGAAGGGTGCAGGAGCAGCCACAGTATCCGTGACAAGGCTCTGGAGCAGGCAGTCCTTGGGGCCCTGCAGGAGCATATCGCCTCTGTTCTGGATATTGAGGACACCCTGGGGCAGATTGCCCGGCTGCCTTATACTGCCCGGGCAGTGAAAAAAGCGGACGGCAGGGTACAGGCGAAGCGTCAGGAAGTGGAAAAATACCGGCGGTATAAGATGAAGCTCCATGAGGACTATGCGGACGGTATCCTGTCCCGTGAGGACTATATCGCCTTTGGAAAACGATACGATGCCAAGATCAGCGAAGCAGAAAAGACAGTGCAGGCCCTGGAAACGGAGATAGAGAACCTTGTAAACGGGAATACCGGAGAACAGGAATGGATTGAGCATTTTAAGGAATACCGGAATATCCGGGAGCTGACACGGAAGCTGGCAGTGGCGCTCATTAAGCGGATCGATGTCTATGAGGGAAAAAAGATACATATCCTTTTCCGGTTCCAGATGGAGTATGACAGCGCCAAAATGCTGACGGGGAGCGTCTTGCAGCCAGGGGAAAGCAGCGGACATAATTCCTCACAAGATAAGGGAGACTTCAATGAATCTGCGTATCCGTCTGTGATAGAACCCCCGGATTCCGCACTCCATCAGGAAAATAGTTCCGTTCCAAATGGGGCAGCACTCCGAAAGGAGGTGCTGTAGGATGGCAAGAACCAGCAGGAAACAGAGTAAAAGGCGTTCGGACGGGACGGAAAATTCCCGGAAAGGAACCGGCCGGCAGACTGTCATGGAAAAGGTCTACCGGACGGCGCTCTATATCCGGCTGTCTGTCCTTGACAGCGGGAAAAAGGACAGCGATACCGTGGAGACACAGGAATCGTTGCTGCGTCAGTTCCTTGAAGGAAAGCCCTGCTTCTCCATTTTTGACATCTATGTGGACAATGGAGAAACGGGGGTAGACTTCAGACGGGATGAATTTGAACGGCTGATGGAGGATGTCAGGGAAGGACGGGTGGACTGTATCATCGTCAAGGATCTGTCCCGGTTCGGGCGGAACTATATCGAAGCGGGCGAATATCTGGAAAAGGTATTTCCCTTTCTGGGCATCCGCTTCATAGCGGTAAATGACGGCTATGACAGCGCAGACCCGGCATCGGCGGACGGGCTTTCCCTCCACCTGAAAAACCTTGTAAATGACGTATATGCCCGTGACATCTCCGCAAAGATCAGCCCGGCCCTGCGTGGAAAGCAGATGCGGGGCGAGTTCATCGGAACATGGGCGGCCTACGGGTATATGAAGTCCAAGGAGGATAAACACAGGATTATGGTTGACAGTCATACAGCCCCGGTAGTGCGTGACATTTTTGCCTGGAGGCTGGAGGGAACCAGCTACCGGAAGATTGTGCAGAGGCTGACGGAACAGGGCATCCCGTCCCCCGGCCAGTACCGGTACATGCAGGGGATTGTGAAGGACAGGAGGTTTGCAGACAGCCCATGGCGGATAGAGACGGTGAAACAGATCCTTGCCAATGAGGTCTATCTGGGCCATATGGTGCAGGGCAGGAAACGGGAATCCCTGTTCCAGGGGCAGAAGCAGAAATATCTTCCACGGGAAGAGTGGTTCATTGTCAGGGACACCCATGAGGCCATCATAGACCAGAAAACCTTTGATGAAGTGCAGAAGCTGAACAACCTGAAAAAGCAGGAGTACTGGCAGAGACAGGAGCGGTTTTCTGGTGTGGAGAATACCGAGAACATTTTGAAAGGTCTTGTATACTGTGGGGACTGCGGGAGAAAGCTGGTGCGGTATAAAAATATCCGTGAGAACAAACAGAAAAAACCGCAGTTCCATATCTGGTACAACTATATCTGTCCCAATCATGCTGCCGACCAGACCATATGCGGGTTTGGAAGCATACGGGAACTGGAACTTCTGGATGTGGTATCCAAGGCCGTCAAAGTACAGGTAAGCCTTGCGGAAGAAATGGAAGAAAAGCATTCCATGGAAGAAAAGCATTCCATGGAAAAACAGGCAGCCGCTTTCCGGTTTGAAAGTCCGGTTCGGCAGGAACGGGAGCGTCTGGAGGTACAGATCAGCGAGACAGAGGCGGAGCTCAAGAGAACGAGGAAGCACAGAGAGAGCCTGTATGATGATTATGCGGACAATCTGATGGGCGAGAGGGATTATATCTATGCCCAGAACCGGTACAAAGAGAGAGAAGCGGCTCTGCAGGAGAGGCTGTCAGGACTGAAACACTCTTACCAGTCCATCCATGAGGAAGAGCCGTCAGCCAATCCATGGCTGAAAAACATGCTCCGGTTTCGGGGAAAGACAGAGCTGACGCGGGAAATGGCAACAGCTTTGATTGAAAAGATAACCATTTACAACAGCACCTCTGTAAAAATTGAGTTCCGATTTTCCGATGCTTTCCGACAATTGGAAGAAACTTTGTCCGGGAAACGGGAGGGGACAGCATGAGCAGGGGCAGCATCCTTATCCAGTATCTGCGTATTTCCGTGGAAGATTTGGATAACAACGGGGTGGATAAGGACGAGAGCAACAGCATTGCAAACCAGAGGGAATTGCTAAGGGGATATGTGGAGGACAACCAGGAATTGGGCGGATACCAGGTTATGGAGCTGTGTGACGATGGTTATTCCGGCACCAGTATGGAACGTCCGGGGATGGAGAAGCTGCTGGATATGGCGAAAAAGGGACTGGCAGGCTGTATCATTGTCAAGGATTTTTCCCGGTTCGGCAGAGATTATCTGACGGTGAGTGACTATGTTGACCAGATTTTCCCTTTTATGGGAATCCGTTTTATCTCCATCAATGACAACTATGACAGCGCAAAATGCAACGGCGCCACCAGCGGGGTGGAGATTGCCTTCCGCAACGTGATCTATGGTTATTACAGCCAGGATTTATCCATGAAGGTCAGGAGCGGAAAACGGACGAAGGCCCAGAGCGGGAAGTTTATGAGTCCTTTTGCCCCTATTGGCTATCAGAAGTCACCGGAAAACAGGAACCAGCTGATGGTAGAGCCGGAGGGCGCCGCCATTGTGCGGAGGATTTTCCAGATGGCAGGGGAAGGCATGAGCATCATGCAGATCCTGCGGGTGCTGAACCGGGAAGGGATACCCACGCCCAGCCAGCTGAAGAATAAGCACGGAGAGTTTCATAAATGGTGGGTCGGCGTAGGGGACAATAAGGTGTGGGACGGAAGCTCTGTGGTAAATATTTTGCGTGATGAAAGGTATCTGGGGAAGAATGTTTACGGAAAGTATTACCGCCCGGTGGTTGGGAATTACCGGACAAAGAAAAACAGCCGGGAGGAATGGGTCATTGTGGAGGACTGCCATGAGGCTATCCTTTCCAAAGAGGAATTTATGGCGGCCCAGAAAATTTTGCGGGAGCAGGAAGGGCAGAACAGCGGTTCACGCATCACTTATCTGTTCAGCGGGAAGATACGGTGTGCAAACTGTCAGTATGCCCTTCACAGGATGAAGTCTCCCACACCCAGATACTATTGTGTTACCAAACGCAGGGCGGAGGATTTCCAGTGTATGAAAGGGCATCTGAAAGAATCCGAACTGGCGGAGGCGGTGTTTGCGGCGGTAAGGGCTTATATAGAAGTCCTTCTTGACAGGCGGGAATTGAAGAAAAAGACAGAGGACAGTGGGCGGATACCGGCTCTGCGAAAGCAACTGGCAGTCCTGCAAGGCAGTGTGAAAGAGTGTCAGGAACGGAAAGCAAGGCTTTATGAACAGCTGGCGGATGAAGAGATCAGCCGAGAAGTTTTTAAGAGCAGGCAGGCGGCCCTTTCCCACAGGCAGGAAGAAGCGCAGGCAAACCAGGAACGGCTGGAGGAAGAACTGACGAAGCTGGAGCATCTTGTATCGTCCGGCCGGGTGGAAGAGCAGGCACTGGAGGATTATCTGGGTATGGAGGAACTGACACGGGAGATGGTGGAGGCTTTTATAGACTGTATCTATGTATATAGTGATAAGTCCATACATATCCAGTGGAGGTTTGAGGGTGGAATAAAAGAGTAAGGCGCAAGGGCGTCCCTGGGATGGCGGGGATGCCCTTGTTTGCTGTTCCGGAAAAAATAAAATTTTTTAAGTCCTGCTCTTGACACAAGGTGATATGGGAATATCCGGCACGGACACAGCCAAACGCAGCGAGTTCTTAAAAATGCTGGCAGACTGTGAGGCAGGAAAAATTGACATTATTTTGACTAAATCCATCAGCCGTTTTGCAAGGAATACGGTTGACCTATTGGAAACGGTAAGGCATCTGAAGGACCTCGGCATCGAGGTAAGGTTTGAAAAGGAGAATATTCATTCGCTCTCGGAGGACGGGGAACTGATGCTTACCCTCCTTGCATCCTTTGCACAGGAGGAAAGCCGGAGCATTTCAGAAAATATAAAATGGGGAGTCAGGAAGCGTTTCCAGTCCGGAGAAATCGGGGCGGCGAACAAGCACATCCTCGGCTACCGCTACGATGACGAATTGAGAAAATATGTCATCATACCCGAAGAGGCGGAGAGCGTCCGCTGGATGTTCCAGATGTACATTGACGGCGTTTCCCTGCGGGAGATCGCAGGGAGCATGAACAGGGCGGGGATACGCACCACGCTTGGGAATGACTTTCAGGAAGCCTCGGTGCGGCAGCTTATTTTCAACGAGGTCTATGCAGGGGACATCCGGCGGCAGAAATGCTACATGGCGGACCCGATCACAAAAACGAAAGTGAAGAACTGTGGGGAACTGCTGCAGTATTACATGGCAGACTGCCATGAAGCCATCATTGACCGGGAAACCTACGCAAAGGTCCAGGCGGAGATGGAACGGCGGGCAGGGCTTGTCAACCCCACCTACCCTTTTACGGGAAAAGTGAAATGCGGCATCTGCGGACAGCCATTCACAAGGAAAAAAGGAACTATAAAAGGGAAAACCTATGTACACTGGATATGCCGCGCCAAAAAGGAAACGGGCATGAGCTGCACCAGTGTGAATTTCAGCGAGGATGAGCTGGAGCGGATAGCGGTGCAGACGCTGGGGCTGGATGTGTTTGACGGTGAGGGATTCGGAAAGGCTGTCCGGGATGTCACTGTCATGGAAAGCGGAGACATCGAATTCCTGCTTATCAGCGGGGAGACGAAGGTCTGGAAGAACCTGCATCTGGATCCGCCGAGGCACATCGCAACGGTCACGGACTGTTTTCAGGGAAAGATACGGTGTGCCGCCTGCGGGAATACTTACCACCGCGTGAACAGTGCGGGGAAATGGGTGTACTGGTATTGCATCGGCAAGAAAAGGAAGGGTGCAGGATGCCATAACCCGAACTGCACCGATTACAAGCTGAGGCAGGTTTCCGCACATATGATGGGGCTGGAGGAATTCAGCGAAGTGGAATTTGAGAAGCGGGTGGAAGGCATCACGGTACTGGAGGATGGCAGCATGGAATTCCATTTTAAAGAAGGGAGGATAGAGCGGTGGCAAAGGTAATCACGATACCCGCTACACGGAGCAGATATACGGCGGCTCCGATCAGCAGCAGGGAAAAGCGGAAAGTTGCGGGCTATGCCCGTGTCAGCACAGACCATGAGGAACAGCAGACCAGTTACGAGGCACAGGTGGATTATTACACGAATTACATAAAGGGGCGCGAGGATTGGGAGTTTGTTTCTGTATATACGGACGAAGGCATCAGTGCGACTTCCACAACGAAGCGCAGTGGTTTTAACCAGATGGTGGCGGACGCCCTGGACGGCCGCATCGACCTCATCATCACGAAGTCGGTGAGCCGTTTTGCAAGGAACACGGTGGACAGCCTGACCACTATCCGGAAACTGAAGGAACACAAAGTGGAGTGCTATTTTGAAAAAGAAAACATCTGGACATTCGACAGCAAGGGCGAGCTGCTCCTTACCATCATGTCCTCGCTTGCGCAGGAGGAGAGCCGCTCCATTTCAGAGAACGTCACATGGGGGCAGCGGAAACGGTTTGCAGACGGCAAGGTTACGGTCCCTTTCAAGCGGTTTCTCGGCTATGACCGGGGCGAGGATGGGAACCTTGTCATCAACGAGGAGCAGGCGGCCATTGTCCGGAGGATTTACGGGATGTTCCTGCAGGGGCGGTCGCCGTTTGCCATTGCAAAGGTGCTGACAGAGGAAGGCATACCCACTCCCGGCGGCAAGGCAAACTGGTCGGGAAGCACGGTACGGAGCATCCTCACGAATGAAAAATACAAAGGGGATGCCCTTTTGCAGAAGGTGTACACGGTGGATTTCCTCTC
>CAJULV010000032.1 GCA_910587555.1 uncultured Acetatifactor sp. | reverse complement strand
ATATACTATATTGAGTTTTCACGTGACTTAACTGAACTTAATCAGCAGACACTAAATAGGAGGCTGTGTATAAGATGAAAAAGCAAAAAAAGCAGTTGATTATCCTGTTGGCAGTGCTGGTATTGCTGGCAGCCGCCATTCCCGGTGTGCGCTATCTCAATGAGAGGCGGGAGGCGGCGGAAACGGCAGAGGCGGAACAGGAGGGCAGCGTTATCATTGACGCGGCATATGAGGATGTGGTGAAGCTTTCCTATGATTATGAAGGCGTAAACTATTCCTTTGAGAAATCCGAAGATGTCTGGCATTCGGTGGAAGAGGATTCACGGAATATTAAGGAGTATTCGATTAAAAGTATGCTTTCAGGGGTGGCGCCCCTGACGGCCCTGCAGGTCATCGAGGATGTGACGGACTTAAGCCAGTATGGCCTGGACGACCCGGAGCGGACGATTTCCTTTGAAACGGCATCGGCCAGTTATATTCTGTATGTGGGGGATCATAATGCCCTCACAGGGACTTATTATGTGAGTATGCCTTCTGAGAACCGGGTATATGTGGTGGAGCAGACCGTGGTGACACGGTTTAACCAGACATTGGAGGATGTGGCGGAGACTGAGGAGGCTGATGAGGGCCAGTCG
Organism: uncultured Acetatifactor sp.; assembly: GCA_910587555.1. Lineage (GTDB taxonomy): Bacteria > Bacillota > Clostridia > Lachnospirales > Lachnospiraceae > Acetatifactor. Next base: position 42,530 of record CAJULV010000032.1, on the reverse strand, counting down.
GAGTCCGGGGAGGAAAACGAAAGCCAGGGAAGCGATGAAAGTTAAACTGCATGTGGTTTTCGGGAACGGTTTGTGTAATTATGGAATAAATACATTGACAATGTCTCCGGTATCAGTTACCATTTGAATAACGGTACACGGATCATAGTTGCTGCCGGAGCGTCATGCATGCTGATTGTGCTATCGTTCAGGAAGGCGGAATTGGCGGTCCGGTTCATACAAGGAGACATATGAAACTCAATACGGCAAAGATAACCGCCCCCGGCCTGTGGGATGAGATACGGGCACACGAGGGCAAACAATTTCTGACCAAGAAGGGGCTGCCCTTCACTTATACCATCAAGGGCGGAGAGCTGTTCACCGACAGGCGGGAGCGTTCCATCACCAGAAGTACCTTTGAGAAGGCTTACGAGAAACTGATTCAGGACCGGACAGGGGAGCGCGCTCCTATGAAAATCGTGGGTCCCAAAACTTTGAACGTCTACGGCGCGCCCTATGTGTGGGCAGTATTTGTGGGAATCGGCCTTATAGAGGAGCAGATCTATGTCCAGCAGGAGCTTGAAGTGTGAGAAGGATTTCCGGGACATTGGAAAGCGTGGCTCGGGAAATTCCAGGTCTCACACTGTAAAGCGCAGGGACAGCGTATTGCTCACGGATTAAGGAGAAGGAGGCATATATTATGTTGAAAGTAGGCATGGCAGGAATCGGCGGAATCAGCGGCGCACATATTCCTGCATGGGAGTCCATGGCGGATACGGAGCTTATCGCGCTGTGCGACATCCGCCCGGAATGTCTGGAAAAGTATCCGGACAAACACTTATATACGGATTTTGAGGAGATGCTGGATGCGGAACAGCTGGATATCCTGGATATCTGCCTGCCAACCTATCTCCATGCGGACTTTGCCGTCCGCGCCATGGAGCGGGGAATTCATGTGATCTGTGAAAAGCCCGTTTCTCTGAATGCGGAGGATGTGGAGAGGCTTTACGGGACTGCCCGCAGGAACAATGTCAAATTCATGGTTGCGCAGGTGCTGCGCTTCTGGCCCGAGTACATGCTGCTGAAGGAAATCTTTGACAGCGGAAAGTATGGAAGGCTGCTGGCCGGTTCCATGAGCCGCCTGGGCAGCATCCCCAAGTGGAGCTGGGACGGCTGGATGCGGGACGAAAAGCGAAGCGGCCTGGTTCCCTACGACCTGCACATACATGACCTGGATTTCATGGTATATGCATTCGGAAACCCGGCAGGCACGCAGCTGCATCGCTCCAGGCGGCCTGAGCAGGACTACCTGAATGTAGTATATGAGTACCCGGATTTCTTTATTACAACGGAGGCATCCTGGTATGCGGCGTCATATCCGTTTAGGGCGGGTTTCCGCTTTCAGTTTGAAAAAGCCATCCTGGCATATGAAAACGGCCAGTGTACCCTGTATGAGGAAGACGGCGAGGTTACGAATCTCACGAAGGAGGCGGAAGGGGATACGGGTGATATCAACCTTCCCAAGAGCGATGCTTACGCCGAAGAAATTCGTTACTTTACCGACTGTGTCCTGGAAGACCGCATTCCGGAGCGGGTAAAGCCGGAGGAATTGTATCAGGTGATTCAGATTTTAAACAGTCTGTAACAGGTTCGGCGCTGCTGCCCAGGGCCGAACCGTAATTTCATGTTTTTCTGCAATGGCCGCCGTCTGTCCGGCAAGTGCGGCGTCCCCCGTTTGTCACGGAAGCGAACGAAATGCTTTATTCGTACATAAAAGGCAGACCCGTTGTGCTGCGCAGGTGTACCCTCCGCCCGATTTTCCGGGACAGGGGGCCTGCTTTGCCGTGGAGGCGGGCAGGGCAGGGGGACGGTTGATCCGGATTGGGAAGGGAGGAGCGCAATGCAGGCACGTTATGTTCAGATAGCGGAGGAACTTCGGGGGCGGATTGCCGACGGACGGTATCCGCTGGGAGGCAGGATTCCCACAGAGAATGAGTTGGCGGAGGGCATGGGAGTCAGCCGGCCCACGGTGAGGCAGGCGCTGGACATGCTGGCCAGGGAGGGAAGGCTGGTGCGGGTGAAGGGCAGCGGCACATTTGTATCTCAGCCCAAGCTGGTACATGAATCCACCAGCTTTGTCACGGGATATCGGGAGGAGAGCAGGAAGAAGAACCGTGTCCTGCGGACGAAGGTGGTGTGCCTTCAGACGGAGAAGGCCGGAGAACGGGTGGGGGATGCGCTGAAAATAAGCCCGGGGGAGACGGTTACCCGCCTGGTACGGATACGGAACCTGGAGAACCTGTATTCCAATGCCCCGGTGGTGTATACCACGCTCTATGTCCCGCTGAAGCTTTTTCCGGAGATGCCGCAGCTTGACTTTACGGATGCATCCTTCTACGAGGCCCTGGATACGAGGGGACTGTCGGTGGTGCATGCATCCAGGAAGCTGGAAGTGGTTATACCGCCGGCAGAGGTGGCGGCAGGGCTTGGGATAACGCCTTTTGAACCGGCGGCATTCATCAGTTCCCGGGGATATACCCAGGGGGGACAGGTGATTGAGTATACGGAAAGCTATTATCCGGCCAGCAGGAGCAGCTTCCGGATTGAAATTAACCGGTAAATACCGGAGAGGGAGGACATGTTCGTCCGCACGCAGCAGGGACCGGTGAAGGCAGTGCATGCGTGCGGACGAAAGTTTATATATACGAAGGCATATATTATCTGCGAATCAGGTATGGCTTCGCTTTTGTAATGATCCGCACCTGTACTTCCGGCCCTTCATCGCCGCCGAAGGAACATCCGAAGCTCAGCTGCGTGTCGCCCTGGTCAATCTGGCAGCTTCCGCTGTAATCTACCTGTGCCAGCCGGTTGTAATTCCGGTCCGTGACATAAGCCTCCTTTCCGTCAAAGAGCAGATACTGCCCGCCCTTCACGACAGCCCGGAACTGCAGCATGCCGTATTTGCAGTAGAATCTGGGATCTTGAATATATCCGTATCCGTTCACTTTCATACGGAAGGCAAAATTTTGTTTTTCCATAGGGTTCCGAAGCGTCCAGTCCGAGCCGCCCGGCTGTCCCGGCTGCATTTCCAGTAAATCGCAGACAAGCGGTTTGGTGATGGCTATGGGGTAGAGGCGGAAGAGGTGTTCGCCTTCCTTTTCCAGATGCCATTCCGTTTCGGGTTTTTTCAGCAGTTCTTTCAGCGCATCGCTGAAACGGTTTTCAAATCGCAGCAGCTCCCAGTTTCGAATGGCTTCCAGTATCTCGGCGGCATTGCCCAGGCTGTCCAGGGTGTCACAGCCGGCGGACAGGGAAAATCCCGCGTCGAATCCGGCAGCTTCGGACAGCGCCCACTCCATATCCTCCAGGGTGCTGGCTTCGAACTTCCGGTTGGCCTTACGGACCAGGAACCATCCAAGCATTGCGGGGAAGAGGTTTTTGCGGAAAAATTCCTGGTTTCGGATACGGCCTTCCACCTGTCCGGTGCGCATCTCTTCTCCCCAGGGTTCGCCCCAGTTCATCCGGGTGTTCATGTGCCACAGGAAATGGTGCAGCCTGGAAGCGTCGTTCAGCACAAGGTGGTCCAGCTGGCGATACCATCTCATGCAGAAACGGTTTACCGCATATTCTCCTTCGCCGGTCCATTCACAGCCCTCAAGCCCGTCGAAGGAAATCTGGCTGACGCCTGTTTGGACGAACAGGTCCGCAAGCCTGTCGGAAAACTGATCCTGCAGCCGGATATCGGGAAACAGGGTGCGGTAGGGATAGTCAATCAGTTTCTGCACCGGGCTGCCTGCCGGGTGGGGGGAGGCGACGGTGCCGAAAGCGCCCCTGGTACAGCCCTTCAGCACCACGGTGCGGGTTGCGGCACAGGCATCGGGGGAGACGGTATCCCCGGTGCCGGGCAGGGGCGCAGTATCTCCGGACTCCTCTTTGCCGCAGGCTTCCGCCAGCGCGGCATCCTGGGGGGAGATTTCGTAATCGGCGTATTGGATCAGCTCATCCTCTATCCGGATACAGGACAGGGTGGAGCCGAGGTGAACGCCGCCGAGGGCGCGGACGGTAAGTTCTGTCTGCGATTGGCCCAGCGGGCTTTCCAGGATGCCCGGCAGCATGGCCTTCAGGCCTTTGTGGGGTACCGGCGTCACATAGGGGTCCTGGGTACTGGTAAAAGCGGAAAGGGTATGGAGGCCCATCCGCATCCCAAGTGCCCGGGCTTTCTCCACGCATTCCTTCAGGGAAGCGTCTCCCTGGGGAAATTGTTCGCGCCGCAGTATGAAATGTCCCCAGGATTCAAAGGGTTCCGGGTGATACAGGCAGGAAAAACCGCCCATTTGGGCATAAGAAAGCATTTTATCCACGTTTTCGGTCCCAAATTCCCCGATGAGATAGGAACAGCGGGCTTTTCTTGACGTTTTCAGCCACTGGCCGTCCAGGGTGGGGTGGGGAAGCCCTTCCGCTGCCTCCAGCCTGCCGATGGTATTCAGGGCTTCCGCCCTGTCACAGGCAAACAGGGCAAAACGGCAGCCCTCGATGTGGGCGTCCCCGTTTTCCAGGGGCGGTGCGGGAATACAGTTTTCGGCATATTCCACAGTCTTAACCCGTTCCCTGTCCCTGTTTTCGCCGTAAAGCTGCAAAATGCTCCCAAAGGATGTGGCACATGCCGCAGCGGCGGTGTAATCGATGCTGCCCACTGTCATGGAGGACGTGGCACCCCCGGAAGCATGAAGCCTGTGGGAAGCCAGTTCGTAAGGAAAGCCGGACATGGTCTTTATATTGAGGGCCTGGATGCCGATTGCCGCGTCGCCTCCCTGCACCACGCCGACCACATCACCCACCACATCGTCCAGGGTAGTGGCTATGGGGCCGAAAGCTAGGAAGTCAAAGCAGGAGGGACATTTTTCCACCTCAAAGACGGTATACTCTTCTTTAGGGGTGATCAAAAGGGAAACCGTGTCCTGCACATTCTCAAAAGAACAGGTCAGGCGGCGGCCCTCCAGGCTGACCCGAAGAATGTCCGCAGGCGTGTTCTGCATGAAGCCCCGGACCAGGAAGGATGCCCTGCCTGTAGGGAAGACGGTTTTGTCGTCAAACGCGATATCCGTGATAAGGCCTTTTTCTGACAGGGTGAGTTCTGCTTTTCCGAAGGGAATTTTCATGGGAAACCTCCTCGTTTATCATGGATTTGTCCATAAAATTGTCTGTATTTTTGCGGATTTTTTGGTTCAAAAGTACCGCGGTTATATGTATATACAATACGATAAAAAGTATTTGATGTCAATACATTATGGGAGAACATTCCATTTCCGTTTTGAATTGTAAAAACATATTTAAAAATACAGAATATATATTTACATAATAGAACCCGAATGATATAATGAGCCAAACACAGGCAGATGAAGTGGATAGCAGGCAGCAGCACGGGTGGTTTTAATGAACCGGACACAGGCGGACGGAGGGGCAGGCTGCGGAATTGCCCGAGCTGCCTGCAAGTGGGAAATCGGCGGTGTTCCGGGGATTTCGGAAACCGGGAAAGGGGCTTTTGGAAAATGACAAATCGTGAGAGATTTATCAAAACATTAAAATGCGAGCCGACGGGAGGCCAGGTTCCTACCTTTGAGCTGGTGTTTTTCCTGACTATGGAGAAGTTCGGGAAGGTGCATCCCTCCCATCGTTACTACAGCCAGTGGAACCAGATGTCAATGTCGGAAAAACGTCTTCATATGGATGAAATGGCACAGCTTTATGTGGATACGGCCAGGACGTACGGGCACAGCGCGATTTTTATCCATCCAAATCCGGGCGGATTGGAGAATACCCGGTGGCTGTTGGAGCGGATCCGGGAAAAGAGCGGAGACGAGTACTATATTATGGCCCACGGCGATCCTACCTGGTCCATTCCGGACGGGGAAGGGATGATGGATTTTTCCATGCGTATGTACGAGGAGCCGGAGGTTCTCAACCAGGAGTCTGCCCGCAGGGTGGAGGAGGCGCTGGAATTTGCACGGAAGCTGGACGAAGCGGGGCATTTGCTGGACGGCTTCACTCTGTGTTCGGATTACTGCTTTAATGTGAACCCGTTTTTCAGTCCGGAGGCTTTTGAGGAATTTATTGTGCCCTATCTGCGGGAAACCATTGCAGAGTATCGTAAAATGGGCTATTACACCATCAAGCATACCGACGGAAACATTATGCCCATTGTCAGACAGATAGCGGGCTGCTGCCCGGATGCCATCCATTCCCTGGATCCCCAGGGCGGCGTGTCTATTCCGGAGGTGCGCAGGCTCATCGGGAATGAGATTGCGCTGGTGGGAAATGTGAACTGCGGACTGCTGCAGACCGGAACGGACGAGGAGTGCAGGCAGGATGTATTCCGTTCCCTGCGGGAAGGAATGGCGGCGGGCAGGGGATACATATTTTCCACATCCAACTGTGCTTACACAGGGCTTCCGCTGGCCCGCTACGAGATGATGATGGATATCTGGAAGGAATACGGTAATTACGATAATTATGAACGAAATTTCGGACGGTTTAAACAGGGCTGATGTTCCGGCTGCCGCGGCCGGCAGTTTGTGCGGTAAGCGGCAGGCGGTGTTGCCGGGCAGAATGTGAAAGGCGCGCCGAAGTGCTTTCTTATTGGGAACGGCGGTGCAGCGATTATAATCAGGAGGTAAAAATGGATATTTTGACGGAGATTTCCGAAAATCTGCAAAAGGGAAAAGCGAAAATCGTGAAGGAACTGGTAGGGCAGGCCATCGAGCAGGGGATTCCTGCGGGAGAGATTCTGCAGAAGGGACTGATGTCCGGCATGGACGTGGTGGGGGAGAAGTTTAAGAACAACCAGGTGTATGTGCCGGAGGTCCTGGTGGCGGCCAGGGCTATGAACATGGGAGCCGCCCTGCTGAAACCGCTGCTTTCGGACGGGGAGGGCAATTCCGCGGGGAAGGTGTGCATCGGTACCGTGAAGGGCGACCTGCATGACATCGGCAAGAACCTGGTGAAGATGATGATGGAGGGCAAGGGCCTGGAAGTGGTGGACCTGGGAACGGATGTGTCCCCCGAAACTTATGTGAAGACGGCGAAGGAACAGGACTGCCGGATTATCTGCTGTTCCGCCCTGCTGACCACAACCATGCCCGTAATGGAAGAGGTGGTGAAGCTGGCGGAGCAGGAGGGGATTCGGGATAAGGTGAAGATCATGATCGGGGGCGCGCCGGTGACAGAGGACTTCTGCAGAAAGATCGGGGCAGACAAGTATACGCCGGATGCGGCAAGCGCTGCGGACGCGGCGGTGGAGTTCTGCAGGCTTGCAGGCTGAGGAACGGAAAACCAGCATAAAGGGAAGGGGGGACATGGTGAAAGAGCTGATGGGGAAACTGCAGGCGCAGGTGCTGGGCCTGGGGGCATACAGGGCCGAGGTAGTGAATGTGGCGGATATCTCCGTGGACACTTCTTTCAGGAGCCTTTGCGAAGCGGATTCCTGCGGAAATTACGGGAAAAATTACATGTGCCCACCGGATATCGGCAATATAGAAGCGCTGGCAGCGGAGTTGAAATCATATGAACTGGCCATGGTTTACCAGACGGTGGAAGAACTGGAAGACAGCTATGATTTCGAAGGTATGATGCTCGCCGGGGCAAAGCATAATGGACTGGCCCGAAAACTGCGGGAAACGGAGACTGCAAAGGAAGGGGATAAGCCGGGGGGCGGGATCAGGCTGCTGCATTTGGGGGCCGGTGGCTGCAGAGTATGTCAGGTGTGTGCCAAAAGGACGAGGGAACCCTGTCGTTTTCCGGATGCGGCAATCGGTTCCCTGGAAGCGTATGGTGTGAACGTGCAGCATCTGGCAGAAGCGGCCGGGATGCGTTATACCAACGGGCAGAATACCGTAACATATTTCGGTGCCGTATTTTGCCGCAGGGAATGAGACAGGGTATTCTGTGGAAAAACGGGTGATATCCTGCGGCAGGAAGAAGCGGAAGAACTACGCAGACGGTTTAGGGAATGATTTCCTGGTATAACAGGATGGAGAATTTGCTTCCGGCTCAAGCCGGAGAGGGAGCGAAATGATATGGGCAGAAATATGAAAAAGTGGCTGGAAGGGCTTAGGACAGCGGAGCGCAAAAGGGCGTTTCCCATTCTTTCTTTTCCGGCGGTGCAGCTGATGGGCATCACGGTGCGGGAATTGATTTCCGACAGCGGCAGGCAGGCGGAGGGAATGAAGCTTATTGCCCGGAGGGTAGATGCGGCGGCGGCAGTGAGCCTGATGGATTTATCCGTGGAGGCGGAGTGCTTTGGCTCAGAGGTTGTAGTCAGCGAGGACGAAGTACCCACAGTCAGAGGGAGCATTGTATCTACACCGGAGGAGGTGGAGAAACTCTCCGTTCCCGCGTTGGGCGGGGCAAGGGGGGCGAAGGCAGGGGCAGGCAGCGGAAACCGCACCGGAATCTATATAGATGCTATCCGGAAAGCGAAGGAGGCAATCCTGGACCGGCCGGTATTTGCAGGGATGATCGGTCCGTATTCCCTGGCGGGCCGTCTGGCGGATGTAACGGAGATCATGTATTACTGTTACGATGAACCGGAGATGGTGGCTGCGCTTTTGGATAAGGTGACTGAATTCCTGATTGCCTACGGAACGGCTTACAAGGAGGTGGGGGCGGACGGCATTATGCTTGCGGAACCCCTGGCAGGTATGCTTTCTCCGGAACTGGCAGCGGAATTTTCGGCGCCCTATGTGAAACGGATTGTGGAGGCTCTCCAGGACGAGTCTTTTCTGGTGATTTATCACAATTGCGGGAACTGTACCATACAGATGATTGCGTCCGTTCTGGACACAGGGGCTGCCGCCTTTCATTTCGGAAACGCCATTGATATGGCCGAGATGCTGCCGCTGGTTCCGGAGGATACGGTGGTTATGGGCAATGTGGATCCGGTGGGACAGTTCCGAAGCGGCACGCCGGAGAGTATCCGTCAGGTGACCCGGGAGCTGTTGGAAGCCTGCGGCGGATACCGAAATTTTGTAATTTCCTCTGGTTGCGATATACCGCCTAAGGCCAAATGGGAAAACATAGATGCGTTTTTCGGGGAGGTGGCGGCGTATTACGGGGAGGGCTTATGAAGTACGAAGTAAGCACACAGGAGAGACAGATTCTGCGGGAACTGGCAAAGAAGCAGGCCTTTTATGCCAATCAGGAATGCAATCTGAAACGGCGTGAGGAATGGTACCGCCACAATGAACAGCAGGGGGAGCGCCCTCTGGTACACCTGGAGATGGGTACCTTTGAACAGGAGATTCTGCCGGAGCGCATGCATTGTTCCGGGGAGTTTGCCAGGCAGATTGAGCGGACGCTGTACGGCAACTTCCTGAATCAGGAGCTTTTCGACGACGATCGGGTAACGCCGGACTATTATGGCATGGGTTATGACAGCTTTTTTACCCTGTTCGGGCTTCCGGTGAAGGTAGAAGGAGCCAGGGACGCGGCGGGCAATGCAAGCGTGGGACATCATTTCATCCCTCAGATTCAGGATCTTGAAGAGGACTGGGATAAACTGGGGGAGACGCAGTTCGGGGTGAATCCTCAGGATTCCCTGGAGCGGAAAGCAGCCCTGGAGGAGGTATTGGGGGATATCCTTCCTGTGCGCCTGGAGGGAAGCTGCCTGTATTCCGTGCCCACCCAGATGGTGGTTCATTTGATGAGCATGGAGACCATGATGTTTTCCATGTATGATTATCCGGAGCTGTTCAAGGAGATGATGGAACGGATTGCCGATGATACATTGGCGTACTACCGTCTTCTTGAAAGGGAAGGGCTGATCCTTCCCACCACGGGAGGCGGTTTCCTGGGACAGGGCAGCTGGTGCTATAACCATACCCTTCCCCAGGGGAAAGCGCCGGGCAGCTATACCACAGGGGATGTGTGGGGCTTTATGGATTCCCAGGAGACTGTGGGCATCTCCCCGGAGATGTTCGAGGAATTTATTTTTCCCTGCTATAAAAAGATTTCGGAAAGTTTCGGATTGCTATCCTACGGCTGCTGCGAGCCGGTGGACCCGGTGTGGGATAACTGCATCTCCAAGCTGGCGAACCTCAGGAAGGTGTCCATTTCCCCATGGTGCAATGAGGAATACATGGGGGAACGGCTCCGGGGCAGCAAAATCATCTTCCACCGCAAACCCAGCCCCAATTATCTGGGCACGGGGACGACGCTGGACGAGGAGGCTTTCCGGAGCCATATCAGGAAGAGCCTGCGGGCGGCAAGGGGGTGCAGCATGGAAATCACCCAGAGGGATGTGTACACCATCAATAGGGATGTGAAGAAAGCGAAAAGATATGTTGACATTATCAAAGAAGAAATTGTGAACTGCTGGTAGGCGGGCCGGATGCCGGCAGCGGCGGTGATAACCTGCAGGAGTCATTCCTCGGAAAGAAAGGGCTGCATTATGGGAAATAAAATCAGGGCAGTATACATCGTACACCATTCTCACACGGATATAGGGTATACGGATTTACAGGAGACGATTATCTATAATCAGGTAAATAATATACGGAATGTCATATCTATTCTGAATAAGGGATACGAAACCGGAAGCCCGGAGAAGGGCTTCAAATGGAACTGTGAGACTTACTTTTGTGTGGAACAGTTTTTGAAAGACGCTTCGGAACAGGAAAAGGCTGACTTTTTCCGGCTGGTCAGAATGGGGAATATCGGCATATCCGCATCCTATTTAAACGGCACGGACCTGACGGACGCGGAAATGCTGAATCGGAAAACCGCGGAAATGCAGGAAATCTTTCGGACCCGGGGAATAGCCGTGAAGGCGGCCATGAATGCGGATATCAATGGTATTTCCCTGGGGGCAAGGGATGTGCTGATAGAAAACGGCGTGGAATTTTTGTTTACCAATATTCATACCCACCATGGCATGTATCCTCTCTATCAGAACCAGAAGCCCTTTTTCTGGGAAAACAATGAGGGGAAGCGGCTGTTGGTGTGGAGCGGGGAACACTACCACCTGGGCAATTCCCTGGGCATCGTATTTAACAAGAATGTGAATTCCATAACGGAAAATTACTTCGGGAAAGCGGGGGAGGGCGCGGCCCTGGAAACCCTCCATGCCAGGCTGCGCAGCAGCATCAGGGAATACGAGGAGAGCGGCTATTCTTATGATTTCTATATCACTGGCGTCAGCGGCGTATTCTCCGACAATGCACCGGCCAATACCGCCATTATCGCTGCAGTGAATGCTTTTAACCGGCGCTTCGGGGAGGAAGTAACCCTGCATATGGTGACGCTGCAGGAACTCTATGAGCGGATTCGGGAAAAGACGGCGGAGGCGCCGGTATATCGCGGGGCAATGAACGACTGGTGGGGCAACGGCGTGGGCAGCACCCCCTACACGGTAAAGCATTACAAGGAAGCCCTGCGCCTTTCCCATATCTGCAGCCGCCTGGAGGAGAAGACGGGAATGCGCGACAAGGCGCTTGCGGAGACAGGCGCCCGCAATGCCCTTCTGTACGCGGAACATACCTGGGGGCATTCCGCCACTGTGGGAAGCCCCTATGAGACCATGGTAACGAATCTGGATATCCGCAAGACCGGCTACGCCTCCCAGGCCCATGAGGCGGCGGTCATGCGGAAAAACCAGCAGTGCCATCTTCTGGGGGACATTCTGCGCTATTACAACAACGTGGGGGAAGTGAAGGTTATCTCCATGAGCAGCAGGAAAGAATTGCTGCCTGTGGAGTTCTATGTGGAGACAGCCGGGATTACCGACATGAAGGTGACGGACGTAAAGACGGGGGAAGAAGTGAAAGCCCAGCTGTCTTCCCATCCCAGGGGAATCCGGGTGAGTTTTCTGGCGGAGTTTGCGCCCGGCGGGGAGAGGCTGTTTTCCTATGAGGAGAAGCCGCCCGGGGAGCAGGGGCTTTATACCCGTACTGCCTGGGTAGGGGCGGAGAGCGTGCGGGATATCGTAAATGATTATGATAGCGAGACGTACAAGCTTCCCTATGGGCTGGAGAATGGATGGTTCCGGATTTCCTGGAGGGTGGGCGAGGGCATAACCTCTTTCTACAATAAAAAGTCGGGAACCGAGATGCTGAAGGCGGGAGGGGAGGGAGGTTCCCCGGAGAAATTCTTTACCCCCGTTTATGAGAATACGGAAATACGAAAGGGTGTCTACACGGAGCGCGCCTGCCTGGGGCGGAACGTGAGGGGGCTGCATGCGGTGCAGTATCAGGGGGTATTGAAGGATATTCGGATTCTGGACCACGGTCCCGTGTTTGACAGGACGGAGCTTGTCTTCGATTTGGAAGGGACATATTACAGCAGTGTAATCATCAAGATGTACAGGCAGCTGCCCAGAATAGAGTTCACATACCGCATTGCCAAAACCTTAAGCCAGAATATCGAGAGTATTTACCTGCCCCTATCCCTGGACCTGCCGGGCAGCGGGCTGCATATTCACAACGGCGGCGTGGCCATGCGCCCCGGGGTGGAGCAGCTCCCGGGCAGCAATATGGAATACTATATCGCGGACGAAGGGCTGCTTTATCAGAACGGAAACGAGGGCATCCTCATCAGCACCTTTGACACCCCGCTGCTGTACATCGGCGAGATGGCGCATCATCCCATACTGCTGTGCGACAATAAGGAAGAGAACAACCACCGCCCCGTATACAGCTGGATTATGAACAATACCTGGGAGACCAATTTCAAGATGGATCTGTCCGGGTTCGGGGAGTTTCGTTACGCTTTGGAGCTGCGGGAGGGCACTTTGGAGGAAAACCTGTGCAGGCTGGCGGAGAATGACATGGAAGCGGTGAGCTTTTTCACGGGCTGAATACCGGCAGGAGCCTGCCAGCCCAGGTTAATAGAAACCGGTTTCCCGGGGCTGCCGCCAGGGAGGGCATGGGGGCTTTTTCGGCCGGATGCCAATCGGGCAGGAAAATACATGGACAAAATCACATTCCCGCGGTATAGTTCAGGCAGCAGGACTTTTACGGCAATTTCCAACCAGGAGAAAGGTAAGGAGGATTTTCATTATGATGCAGGAGTGGTTTAAAAAGGCGAAGCTGGGTATCTTCATTCATTGGGGCATTTACGCCGTGGGGGACGTATCAGAGTCATGGTCGTTCCACAACGGCGCCATATCCTATGAAGATTACATGAAGCAGTGCGACGGCTTTACGGCGTCCAAATTCGACGCGAAGGCATGGGCGGAGCTGTTCAGGCGGGCAGGGGCTCAGTATGTGGTGCTGACTTCAAAACACCATGACGGTGTAGCGTTGTTTGATACACAGTATTCCGATTTGAGCGTGGTGAAGAAGACGCCGGCGAAGCGTGACCTCATCAAGGAATATACGGCGGCAGTCAGGGAGGCAGGCATGAAGGTGGGAATCTATTTCTCCCTCATCGACTGGTCCGATCCCCGCTACAGGACGGTTTATCCGGAAGGCTCTGATCCCCAGAACCATCTGAAGGATGTATTTGCCACCCCGGCAGGGGGACCGGAAGATCCTGAGAAGTGGCAGGAGTTCCTGGAGTTCAACAATAACCAGATGAGAGAGCTGATGACCAATTACGGCACAGTGGATCTGCTGTGGTTTGACGGCGACTGGGAGCGCAGCGCCAACCAGTGGAAGGCGAAGGAATTCAAGGAATATCTCCAGTCCCTGAATCCCAACATTATCGTGAATTCCCGTCTCCAGGGCTACGGCGACTATGAGACCCCGGAACAGGGCATTCCGCTGATTGGGCCTGAGGGTGTGTGGGAGTTCTGTACCACCATCAACACTTCCTGGGGATACCGTCCTTCCGACAATCATTACAAGACCAGCCGCCAGGTAATCCGTATGTTCTGCGATTGCCTGACTTTGGGTGGAAAGCTGCTTCTGGATGTGGGGCCCAGGGAGGATGGTACCCTGGACGAACGGCAGGTGAAGGTACTGGAGGATCTGGGACAGTTTATTCATGACAATGAGGAGGCTATCTATGAGACGGGGAAGGGCTTAAGCTACAATCAGTTCCTGGGCGGCAGCACCCTGTCCGCAGATAAGAAGACCATCTACCTCTTTGTGTATGACCAGCCCTCGGAGTTCCTGTGCGTGAAGGGAGTGAAGACCCCTGTGAAGAAGGTCAGCGTTCTCCATACCGGTGAGGAGCTTTCCTTCAGCTATACGGGTTCCCTGCCCTGGAGCGGCATCCCGGGGACCTTGTGGATCCGCGCGGACAAGATGCAGATGCATCCCCTGACCACGGTTCTGAAGGTGGAACTGGAGGGTGAGATTACATACAATCTGGGACATGGCGAGGTTGTGACGAATAACGACTGAGGCCGCTGAAGGGCGGTGCCGAATAATACCTGCGGCTGCCGAAGGCCTGTGACAAATAGCACCTGAGGCTGCCGGGAGGTTGTGACAAATAATGCGAAACAACATATTGGCGGTACCCGCAGTACGAAAATCTCCATCATTCCGGTGGAGATTTTTTGCAGACAGGGCAGACCTTATGGATCGGTTTCACTTACCGGCGCAGGAGGTCACGTGCGTGCTGTAAAAAACACTTGCAAAACCACGGAGAATCAAGTATATAAGAGATAGGGAAGCAGGCGTATTTTAACATAGTCCAGCTAAGAAATGTCAGTGTGCTTTTGAAAAATGATTTCTGCTTAATGCTATCGCGAAGCGATTTAAATTAGGAGGACAGAATGGAACTGAAATTGTGGTATGACAAACCGGCGGAAAAGTGGACGGAAGCACTGCCGCTGGGAAACGGACGCATAGGCGCCATGGTACATGGAGGGGCAGGCCAGGAGAAGGTTTGCTTCAACGAGGATACCCTGTGGGCGGGGTATCCCAAGGATAAAAACGAGCCTGGGCGGTATGTGTATTACCGGAAGGCCAGGGAGCTGGTCCGAAAGCACTGTTATAAGGAGGCGCAGCAGCTGTTGGAGGAAAACTTTACAGGCGAGTTCACACAGAGCTATATGCCCATGGGGAATATGTATCTGAAAATGAACCATGGGAAGGGTACAGGCTACAGGCGGGAACTGGACCTGAGAACCGGCGTCCACAGGGTAACCTACCGGGCGGACGGCCAGGAGTATACGAGGACTACATTCTTGTCTTATCCCGCACAGGTATTTGTAATGCGGCTGCAGGCGGCAAGGGGAGGGCTGTCTTTTGCGCTGCGCTTTGACAGCCAGCTGAAATACACTGTCTCCGGACGGGAGGGCAGCCTGGAAATCCGCGGCTTATGCCCCTCCCATGCGGACCCTAATTATCTGGGGACGGCAGAACCCGTGACCTATTCGGAGCAAAAAGAAGAGACAGGAATCCGGTATTTTTCCCTGATTCGCGTAGTGGCGGCGGACGGGACCGTGGAAGGCGGAGACGGGGAAATCCGTGTATCGGGAGCAGCCGAGGCCACTGTATACCTGGGGGTTCGGAGTAATTTTGCTGGCGTTGACGCCTGTCCGGAGCTGGCGGGGAAGCCTTACGAGGAACCCTGCCGCCAGGATGTGGAAGCGGCAGTGGAAAAAGGCTTTGCGGCGCTGCTGGAAGAGCATGAGAGGGATTTTGCATCCTGCTTTGACAGGACGTCCCTGTATCTGGGAGAGGATGAAAATGCAGGGATTCCTGCCTTTGACAGACTGAGGAATTTCCGGGATACCATGGATGACCGGTGGCTTCCCGTGTATCTGTTTCAGTTTGGCAGATACCTGACGATATCGGCATCCCGTCCCGGAACCCGCGCCATGAACCTCCAGGGCATCTGGAATGATTCCACCCTGCCGCCCTGGAGCAGCAATTACACCATTAACATCAATACGGAAATGAATTACTGGCCGGTATTCTCCTGCAATCTGGCGGAGATGAACCGGCCGCTGGTGGAGCTGATACAGGGCATCAGCGAGAAGGGAAAGGGAACCGCCGAGCGGTATTACCAGGCGCCGGGATTTGTGTCCCATCACAACACCGATCTGTGGTGTTCCGCCAATCCGGTGGGAGGGAAGGGCAAAGGCTGCGGTTGCTGGGCTTACTGGCCCATGTCTGCTGGATGGTTGTGCGAACATTTATATACGCAATACGAATATACCCTGGACAGGGATTTCCTGGAGGAGACGGCCTATCCGATTATGAAAGAGGCGGCATTGTTCTATCTGGCGGTTCTGGAGGAAGAAGACGGGTATCTTGTGTTCGGCCCTTCCACCTCCCCGGAGAATTCCTTCCTCTGGGAAGGGGAGTGGGTGGCGGTGAGCAGGACCGGCGCCATGACCATGAGCATTATTCGGGAGCTTTTTGAGAATTGCCGGAAGGCCGGGGAGATTCTGGGTATAGGAGATGCATTTCAGGAAGATATCCGGGAAGCCTTGGGAAAACTGGAGCCGCTGCGCATCGGGGCAGACGGCAGGCTGCTGGAGTGGAGTGAGGAGCTGGAGGAGGCAGAACCCGGCCACAGGCATCTGTCCCATTTGTACGGCCTGTTTCCGTCGAACCTGATTACCCCGGAAAAGACCCCGGAACTGGCGGAAGCCTGCAGGAAGTCCCTGCTGGCACGGGGATTTGAGGGTACGGGATGGAGCCTGGGATGGAAGGTGAATCTCTGGGCGCGTTTAGGGGAGGGCAATCAGGCCCTGCGCCTGATTAAGCGTCAGCTCTGGCTGGCGGAGGAAAACCAGTCGGGCACCTACCCCAATTTCTTCGGCAGCCATCCGCCGTTCCAGATAGACGGCAACTTCGGCGTTACATCGGGAATAGCGGAGATGCTGCTGCAGAGCAGGGAGGGACGGATTTACCTTCTCCCGGCGCTTCCGGATGAATGGAGCGAGGGCAGTGTGTCCGGGCTGTGCGCCAGAGGCGGCATCGAGGCGGATATATCCTGGAAAGAGGGAAAACCGGATAAAGTGAGCCTGCGATTTTCCCGGGACGTGACGGTGGAACTCCACTGCGGGGAGGAGACTGTCAGAATAGAGGGAAAGGCGGGCAGCAGCTGGAGCCGCTGAGCGGCGTGTCCGGGTTAAAAGTATTTTCCGTGGCGGGCCTGCAGCCTGTCGTCAAAGCAGATAAGGATAAGTATGTGCGCGGAAGTGTACGAGGAGGTATAAAATGGAGAAATATAGAGATCCGTCGCTGCCCGTGGAGGAGCGCGTGGCAGATTTGCTGTCCAGGATGAGCCTGGAAGAAAAAATTATGCAGACAGACCAGTTTTACACCAATGATTTTACCAGGAAGAATCCGGAGGGAAGGGTGGAGGAAATCCGCTGGGATGTGCTGGAGAAATCCGTGAAGGGCATGAGTGTGGGGAGCATCCAGTTCCGCATGGCATCGCCTGGGATTGCCAATGAGCTGCAGCGATATGCCGTAGAGAAAACAAGGCTTGGAATCCCCTTTCTGTTCAGCGAGGAAGCGCTGCACGGACTCCTTGACAGCAAGGCCACCTGCTTTCCCCAGCAAATCGGCCTGGCGGGAACCTTTGAACCGGAGCTGGGAAGGCAGATGGGGCGCGGAATCGCTGCGGAGGCAAGGGCCTGCGGTGTCCATGAGACCTTTAATCCCGTCATGGACCTTACCTGGGATCCCCGCTACGGCAGAGTGGAGGAGGCCTTCGGGGAGGACACCTACCTTGGCGGGGAGTTTGCGCGGGAGATTGTAAGGGGGATGCAGGGAGAGGATTTGAGACATCAGGATACCGTGGCGGCGGAGCCAAAGCATTACTGCGGTTACGGGACGCCGGTAGGGGGACTGAACTGTGCGCCTGCGGCCATGGGGAGGCATGACGTATACGCTTGGGCGCTGCCTGTGTTTGAGCAGGCATTTGTGGAGGGCGGTGCGTGGAATACCATGTGTTCGTATACGGCAATTGACGGACAGCCTGTGGCATCGGATCATGAGCTGCTGACGGACGTGCTGCGGGGGCAGTACGGTATGCCCGGTTTTGTCCGCTCGGATATGACCGCGGTGGCCCGCCTGCGAGGCAGCCATTACACGGCGAAGGACAATAACGATGCCATCCGCCAGGGATTGGAGGCAGGGGTGGACTTACAGCTGTATGATTTCACCCATGAGGAATGGATGGAGGGCATCCGCCATCTGATTGAGAGCGGGGAAATGGCGGAAGAAGTGCTGAATCAGGCCTGCGGGCGGGTACTGAAACTGAAATTTGCGCTGGGGCTTTTCGAAAACCCATATGTGGACGAATCACTCCATGAGAAGACGGTGAACTGTGAGGCGCACCGTGAGACTGCACTGAATATCGCCAGAAAGTCAATTTGTCTTCTGAAAAACGATAAGAAGCTGCTTCCGCTGTCGGATGCCTGCAAAACCATCGCCGTGGTGGGTCCGGGGGCAGACGAGCCGGCCCTGGGAGACTACAGCATCAATTACGAGGCATCCCATATGGTAACGGTTCTGGACGGTATCCGGCAGCTTGCGGGGGAGGACAGGACGGTATTGTATGAAAAGGGCTGCAGTTATCTGGGCGAGAAGGTACTTCCCTTCCGTGCGGACTGGCTTGCGGACGAGGCGGGAGAAAAGGGGCTTACGGCCCGTTACTACAATAATCGGGACATGAGCGGGGAACCCGTGGTGACGCGCAGGGACTGGATGGTGAATTTCAACTGGATTTACGCCAAGCCCCATCCTGATTTGAATGCGGAATGCTTTTCGGTGGTGTGGACGGGTAAATTAAAACCCCATGAGAGCTTTCAGGGCTGTATTGCCATACCGGGGCAGGACAGCATGCGTTTATATGTAGACGGCGAATTGATAATCGATGCATGGAAAGGGGAAAGCGGACGGGACGGAAGTGCAGCCGAAGGTACCGTCGGGGATGCCCGCGCAAACGGCGTCCTCAGGATGGCTGACTTTACCTTCCGGAAGGGCAGGGAATACGATCTCCGTCTGGAATTCTGCAACGATGCCAGAGGCGCCAGGGTGATTCTGGGTTATAACAGGGGCCGGGAAGACTGGAAACCGGCTTTGGATATTGTGAAGAGAGCCGATGTGGCTGTAGTCTGCCTGGGGGACAACGGGGAGACCAGCGGCGAGAATCTGGACCGTACGGAGCTGATTCTGCCCGGAAAGCAGCAGGAGTTTCTGAAGGAAATCGCCGCCACGGGAACGCCGGCGGTACTGGTTCTGCAGAACGGCAGGCCGCTGGCCCTGACCTGGGAAGAAGGGCATATCCCGGCCATTCTGGAATGCTGGTTCCCGGGAGAAAAGGGCGGAAAGGCCATTGCAGAGGTCATATTCGGAAAGATTGCGCCTTCCGGCAGGCTGCCCATGTCATTCCCCAGAGCTGTGGGACAGGTTCCCTGCAATTACAACCGGCTTCCCGGCGGCGGGTGGCGCTATGTGGAAATGGACTGGAACCCCCTGTACCCCTTCGGCTACGGGCTGACATATACCCATTTTGCCTACAGTGATCTGCAGGTGGAGGGAGACGGACTCACCGCATCCCAGGTGGAAAAGGGCGCCGTGGTGAAGGTTTCCTTTACCGTTACCAACACGGGCGGCTGTTTCGGGGAAGAGACGGCCCAGCTGTACCTGCGGGACATGGTTTCCAGCACGGTAAAGCCCACCAGGGAGCTGGCGGGTTTTGAAAAGGTGGCCCTGAACCCCGGGGAGAGCAGGAGAGTAGAGTTCCGGCTGGGGCGCAGGCAGATGCGCACCCTGGACAGGAAGTTTGAGTGGCATGTGGAACCTGGGGAATTCCGGGTAATGGCGGGGGATAATTCCGCGGATATCCTGCTCACCGGGAGCTACGAAATCAAAGCCTGACAATTTTCCTATTGACCCTCACGTAACGTTATCGTGTATGCCCTGGATCGCTGCCCGGCAGAGAAGAGGCTGTCCGCCATGAATCGGTTATCATCCGGTTCGGGTCGGGGCAGCCTTTTTGCCGCCGGATATTGCTGCGGAATTTGACATATATGCAGAAAAAGTACGGCTTGTGAGAACTATCCTTTCGTGGTAAAATAGGGCATAAAGATTGAAATTGTTCAAAAACGGCGGCAAAACAGGAAATTTAATAAATTTTAATGTTTCTTTTCGTGACGCATGTTAGAATATGTGGTATAGTGCAAGGAGTTACACTTTGCAGCAGTCATGCAACGTGGAATCATCAGGAAACTGTGGCAGGTAATCCATAACCTATGGGTATTCATAACGCATGGGCTGAGCGTCAGTGCGGGAATACGAATCAGGAATCACGGGTACGGAATCAGGGGCGGCGGATTGCTTCAAGGCAGTATTCAGGTGATCCTTACATAAAAATAAGAATCAACGGAGCATGGAAAGGGCTATAAGCTTCATATGGATAACAAAAATGAAATGGAACAGATTCAGCGTGGCCTGGAAGACTTTTTAGAGAAAGAGATGGGGCATGCAGGAAAGACGACGCACGGGGGGCAGGGAGTCCCCACGGGAGAACAGCCCGGCCGGACAGCGAGGGGACGGGATACCGAAGACTCTGTTCGGATAATCGGGCAGCGGGCGAATGCGCAGGAAATTGATTATGGAAGAGATACCTGTAGTCGTAATGAGGGAACCGGAAGCCGCAGCTGCGGGACAGAGGAGTTCCACAGGCCGGGATATGATGAGGAGGAAGCGGAGCCGGAGCGTAGGTTTTACGATTGGGACAGTGAAGCGTATTCGGAGCATACCGATGATTGGGACAGCGAGGAAGACCCGGAAAGTGACGTTTATGACTGGGACAGCGAAGCACCCCGCCGTCGGAATCCGGGACGGGAACGCCCTCATATCCGTACGGATTCCGGCCGGGATATGAACCATGGGCAGGCAGGGTATTCACACGGTGATTATGAGCCAGAGGACGGATATGGGCGCGGCGGCTACGGGCAGGAGGGCAGGTATGCGCGCCGTGGGCGTGAGGCAGAGGACGGATATGGGCGCGGCGGCTACGGGCAGGAAGGCAGGTATGAGCGCCGCGAGCGTGGACCGGAGGGCAGATATGCGCACCGCGGGCGTGAAGCAGAGGACGGATATGAGCGAGATGGTTATGAGCAGGAAGGCAGATATGCGCACGATGATTATGAGTCAGAAGGCAGGCCTGCCCGCCGCGGCCATGAGCAGGAATATGGGCATGCCCGTCATGATTCCGGGCAGGAGGGATATTCAGGCCGGAGTCCTCGTGCAGACGGACAGAAACGGGGCAGAGAGCAGCCGAAAGGGAAAGGATCCGACAGGCAGGCCCGGACTCATGAGGAGGATTACCAAGTGGCAAAAAAGGCATCAAAATCTCAAAAGTCCCAAAAGAAAAAGAAGAAAAAGCATCGCCTGGTGAAATTTCTGATTGTTGCTGCGCTTATTTTCATCCTTCTGGGGGCGGGGCTGTATAAGCTGGTAGGAGTGGTTTACGGCAAAATGAACTACCATGAAATCGCATCCCTGGCCAATGCACCCATGAAAGAAGACGGCGTAGTCAATGTGCTCCTCATCGGTAACGATTCCCGTGAGAATGGTGAAGACGGCCGTTCCGATGCCATGATTTTACTGTCCGTCAGCACGAAGACGAAGAAGATTTATATGACTTCGCTTCTGCGGGATATGTATGTGGATATTCCGGGGCATGACGGGAACAGGCTGAATGCGGCGTACTCCTTCGGCGGTGCGGAGCTGCTGATGGAGACCATTGAACAGAATCTGGGCATTACCGTGAACCGTTATGTACTGGTGAATTTTGAAGCTTTTGCAAATCTGGTGGATGCGGTGGGCGGAATCGAACTGGAGTTGAGCAGTGAAGAGATTGAGTATGTGAACGGATATCTGGTGGAGTACAATATCCTTACAGACAGGCCCCAGGGGACCGACAATATGGATACCTCTGTCAGCGGCCTGGTACATCTGAACGGGCCGCAGGCACTTGCCTACAGCAGGAACCGTTATCTTGGTACGGATTTCGGCAGAACGGACCGGCAGAGAAAGGTGCTGACTGCAGTGATCAAAAAGCTGCCCTCGGCGCTGGTCAGCAACCCGGGAGGACTGATAGACGGGCTTATGCCGAACCTGACCACGAATCTGACCAGGGGCGAGTGCTTCAGCCTGAGCCTGATGGCAGGTAAAATGCTTACATATGATATTGAATCGGACAGCATACCCCAGCCCGGAACCTATCGGGACGTAACCATACGCAAGATGTCCGTGCTGGAGGTGGACTTTGAGACCAATATCAGGTACCTGAGAGAAAAATTATATGGGGAGTAAATCATGGATTTAATTATTTTTGTGTTTATTGCAGCTATGTGTGCCAATGTAGCGGTAAAAATATTCAGCAGCGAGGAAAGAAATACGATTTTCAACAAGCGGCCCATTGAAGTGGTTGATGTGAAAAAGTACAATAAATTCTGCGGGAGCCTGGTCGTTATCTTTGGCGTGGCCGCCGAAATTACCTTGCTTGTGGGGAGTATGTTCGGAGGCTGGATCAGCGCGGTCCTCACCCTTGCACTGATTGGGGAAGCCGTTCTGGTGATGGTTATTTATAATAAAGCGGAACGGAAAATGCTGAAAAAAAGGTAACAGGGATTCATTATGAAAACGAAAAAAGGTGTGCTGTTTACCATACTGACAAGCGCGCTGCTGGCGGGGGCATGCGGAAACCGGGATAATGTGCCGGCCTCGATTGCGGAACTGGTGGAAGTTCCGATAAAGCAGACGGGGGACGGCGGAGAAAACGATGCAGCCGATGATTTTGGAAGCGATGAAAATGCCTATCTGCCGGGCGGCGTCTCAGGCGGCGGCAGCCAGGTCCCTTCCGAAGAAGGCCGGGGAGAGTCTGCCGGTTCGGAGGGAAATACCGGCAACGCAGGCGGCGAGGGAGAGCCGTCAGATGCGGAACCGCAGCCAGAGGAGGTGAAAATCACGATTTCCGCCGCCGGCGACGTGACCATGGGCAACTATATCGGACAGGGTTATGAGGTATCTTTTCGCCAGACCTACGATAAGGGAGCCGGAGACAGCTATTTTTTCGAAAATGTATTTGCTGTTTTTTCTGAAGACGACCTGACGCTTGTGAATCTGGAGGGACCGCTGACCCGTTCTGAGGATTTCCGGGAGGGCCAGACCTACTGCATTTCGGGTGATCCGGAATACGTCAATATCTTGACGGCAGGCAGTGTGGAAGCGGTCAGTATGGGTAACAATCACCGTCTGGATTACAAGGAACAGGGAACCGCGGACACGGTGGAAGCACTGAACGGGGCAGGTATTCTGTACGCTTATGACGGCAATTACTGTATGTATGAAACCGGCGGCATTCAGATCGGCATCGTGTCTGTCAATGAGGTGGGGCAGGGGGCCGGGGTGGAGAAATATCTGCAGGAGGGCATTGCGCTGCTTCGCGAGGAAGGAGCGGACCTGGTTTTTGCCTGCTGTCATTGGGGAATTGAGCGGGAGTATTATCCCGAGGATTATCAGAAGAGCCTTGGCAGAAAATGTATAGACTGGGGCTATGACCTGGTGATCGGGCATCACCCTCATGTGCTGCAGGGCATAGAGGAATACGAAGGTAAATTTATTATATACAGCCTGGGCAATTTCTGCTTCGGGGCAAACCGGAATCCGCCGGATAAGGACAGTATGATTTTTCAGCAGGTATTTACCTTTGTGGACGGAAAAAAGCAGGAAGATAAGGAAATCCGGGTGATTCCGTGTTCTGTGAGTTCTGTGAGCAGCCGGAATGACTATAAGCCCACACCTGCTGAGGGGGAAGAGAAGCAGCGGATTCTTGACAAAATGAATGAATTCAGCCGGGATTTCGGGGTGGAATTTGACAGCGACGGGTATCTGAATACAAATGTGAAGTAATTTTCCCTGTACTTTGGCACATGCGTCAGGCAATGCCGAAGAGAGCAGGGCATTAGTGTGAAAAATCGTTCTAAGGCAGCAAAAGGCAACATGGGGGATTAACATGAATCTATGGAGGAAAAGGTGATGGAAAAAAGAAAACTGGAAAAGCTGGGTATTGAGACTTCTCTGCTGGGTTTTGGATGCATGCGCTTCCCGGTGACGGCGGAAGGGAAAATTGACGAGGCGGAGGCGCAGCGGATGCTGGACAAAGCCATTGCGGCCGGAGTGAACTATATTGATACCGCCTATCCCTATCACAATGGCGACAGTGAGCCGTTTGTGGGCAGGGCACTGAAGAAATACGACAGGCATTCCTTTTACCTGGCCACAAAGCTTCCCTGCTGGAACGTGACGAAAAAAGAAGACGCCGTGCGTATTTTTGAAGAGCAGCTGGAGCGGCTGCAGACGGATTACATAGATTTCTACCTGATGCATGCCATGGGCAGGGACAGCTTCCGCAAGATGGCGGAACTGGGTGTGGTGGAATACCTGGAGCAGCTGAAGGCAGAGGGGAGGATCCGGTATCTGGGATTTTCCTTCCATGACAGCTATGAGGCGTTTGAGGAAATCCTGTGCTACAGGGACTGGGATTTCTGCCAGATTCAACTGAACTATATGGACACGGACAGTCAGGCGGGAATGAGGGGGTATCGCCTCACGGAGGAGAGAAATGTGCCGCTGGTGATTATGGAGCCGGTGAAGGGCGGTTCTCTGGCGGCGTTTGCGGAGGATATCACAGGCAGATTCCGGGCTTTGGATCCGGAAGCTTCCGCGGCGTCCTATGCGCTGCGCTGGGTGGGGAGCCTGCCGAATGTGAAGGTAATCTTAAGCGGTATGTCCACCATGGGACAGGTAGAGGATAATCTGAAGACATTCTCGACATTCCGTCCTCTTTCTGACGAGGAAGCGAATACCATAGACGAGATTGTGGCGCTGATCAGGAGCCGGGTACAGAACGGCTGTACCGCCTGCCGTTACTGCATGCCCTGTCCGGCAGGGGTGGATATCCCTGGGAATTTCCGGGTATGGAATACTTACCATATGTACCAGAACTACAATATGGTGAAAAATAACTGGGAGAACGGCCTGGGAGACGAAAAACAGGCAAAGAACTGTGTAAAGTGCGGCAAATGTGAAAAAGCATGCCCTCAAAAGCTGCATATCAGGGAAGACCTGGAGAAGGTACAGGCGGACATGGACAGGAAGGAATATGTCATCCGGTAAACCGATGCATGCATGAATTCCCGGGTAACAGTTCAGTGCCCTGCCTGAACTGTTACCAGCACATGCTGATTGCCAAAGGATGAATGCAATGGGGTAGCGGTCATTGGGCTGAAGGAAATGAGACAGGGAGGGGAGGCCGGTTTTTACTTATGGAGAAAGCATTTAAACTGGATTTTGAAAATGATCAGGCAGGCAGCCTGTATGTGAACTGCTGCGGCTGTTCCCGAACGGAAAGCCTCCACAGCTTCGGGCCGGCGTCCAAACCTCATTATTTGATTCATTATGTGCTGGACGGCAGAGGCGTGTTCCGGTTTCACGATAAGGAATACCGCCTGGAGGCCGGCTACGGATTCCTGATACAGCCAAATGAACTGGCATTTTATCAGGCAGACGAGAAGGAACCCTGGAGCTACCTGTGGGTGGGTTTCGGGGGCAGCCGGGCAGGAACCTATCTGGAGTCTATGGGATTGTCGGCGAGGCATCCCATTTTCTCCTGCCCCAGGGACCAGGAACTGTATGACATCGTGCGGGATATGATGGAGCATAATACATTCGGAATCGCGGATGATTTGAGGAGGAACGGACAACTGGGCGTGTTTCTGTCCATACTGGCGGAAAGCGCCGGGGTTGTGGCCGGGGATGAGGAGGACAAGGGAAATCAGTATGTAAAGAAAGCGGTGTCTTTTATACAGAGCAATTACTGCAATCCCATCAAGGTGACGGATGTGGCAGATTATGTGTGCATCAACAGAAGTTATCTTTACACACTCTTTCAGAGCTATCTGGGGATGTCCCCCCAAAAATTCCTTACCACATTCCGCATAACGAAGGCAAGGGAACTGCTGGATTCCACATCCTATCCCATAGAAAGCATTGCACTGTCCTGCGGCTACAGAGACGCTTTGGTCTTTACCAAGGCATTCCGTGCCATGAAGGGGATATCTCCCTCCCAGTACCGCAGGCAGAGCCACCGGGAGAATTCCAGGGAGCAGCTCCAGGAGGTGGAGCATCTGATTGCACAGCTGTTAAAAACACAGGACAAAATATAGGCGGAGTTTCACCGTTTTATATGCGGACAAGACATAAGAGAGGAGTAATTGAAATGAGGATATTATTATTGCTGCGGGGAGCGCCGGGCTGCGGCAAGTCCACCTGGATTCAGCGTCAGGGGTTAAAGAAGTATACATTGTCGGCGGACGATATCCGCCTGCTGTGCCAGAGTCCGGTGATGCTGGCGGACGGAACGGAGGGCATCAGCCAGTCCAATGACGGCACAGTTTGGAAAACGCTGTTCAGTATCCTGGAAATCCGGATGCAGAGAGGCGATTTTACGGTGATCGACGCCACCAATTCCAAGACAAGCGAGATGAATCAGTATAAGGAAATGTGTGAGACTTACCGCTACCGGATTTACTGTGTGGACTTCACGGACGTTCCCATAGAGGAGACGAAGCGCAGAAATGCGGAAAGGGAAGCTTTTAAAAGAGTGCCAGAGAGGGTCATAGACAACATGTATGCCCGGTTTCGGACCCAGAAGATTCCATCCGGAATCAAGGTTGTCAGGCCGGATGAACTGGACACGGTCTGGCTGAAACTCTTTGATATGTCGTCGTATAAAAAAATACATCATATCGGAGACATCCACGGCTGTAATACGGTTCTGCAGAAATATCTGGCGGACAACGGCGGCCTGAAGGACGACGAAATGTATATCTTTGTGGGAGATTACATTGACAGAGGAGTGGAGAACGCGGAGGTGGTGGAATTCCTGCTTTCCATTATGAACAGGAAGAATGTGCTGATGCTGGAGGGGAATCACGAGAGATGGCTGTGGTACTGGGCAAATGACCTCGCGGGCAGATCCAGGGAATTCGAAATGGTTACAAAGCCTGTCCTGGATGCGGCGAAATTCGGCAAGAAGGAAGTGCGGCAGCTCTACAGGAAATTCGGCCAGTGTGCTTATTATCGGTACGGCGATAATATTTATCTGGTCACCCATGGGGGCCTCAGTACCATGCCCGAAAATCTGTCTTTCGTGGCTGCGGAGCAGATGATCAAAGGCGTGGGCGGTTACGATGATTTCGAGGAGGTTGCGGAAACCTTTTTTGATACTGCACCGGAAAATTATTATCAAATTTTCGGACATAGAAATACGAAGCAAGTGCCTGTCATGATGAACGACAGGGTGTTTAATCTGGAAGGGCAGGTAGAATACGGGGGATGCCTGCGATGCGTCCAGGTGGACGAGGCAGGGATTCACTGTATCGAGGTGGAAAACCAGGTATACAGGGCGCCGGAGAAGCGGGAAGAACCGTCTGCAGCCGGCAGCTCCATAGCGGATATCATGCGTTCTCTGCGCGGCAGCAAATACATTGTGGAGAAAAAGTTCGGCAATATATCTTCCTTTAATTACACGGACAAGGCATTCTATGACAGGGCCTGGGACGCCCGGACCGTCAAAGCCAGGGGGCTGTACCTGGATACCGTGAAGGAAAAGGTAGCCGCCAGGTCATATGATAAATTTTTCAATGTGAATGAGCGGCCGGAGACCAAGTTTGAGATGCTGCAGCACAAACTGCATTTTCCCGTCACTGCATATGTAAAGGAAAACGGATTCCTGGGCATTGTAAGCTATAATGAATATGAGGATGCCCTGCTGGCCGCCAGCAAGTCCACTTTGGACAGCCGGTATGCCGGGTACTTTCAGGAGATGCTGAAGAAAAAGGTTGCCCCGGAAAATCTGGAGAAACTGAAGGAATACGTCAGGGATCATGACGTTTCTTTCGTGTTCGAGTGCGTGGATATGGAACATGACCCGCATATCATTGCATATCCTGAAAGCCGCCTGTTTTTGCTGGATATTGTCCACAATCGGATGGATTTTGAAAAGTACGCGTATGACGATATGTGCCGTGTTGCGTTAAAGTTCGGCCTGGAGCCTAAGAAGAAGGCATATGAAATCGCAGACTGGCAGGAATTTTTCGACTGGTACCACGATATCCTGGAAGCGGAGTACGAGTATGAGGGGCACAAAATCGAGGGCTTTGTTATTGAAGACGCCGTGGGATACATGACGAAGATCAAGCTTACTTATTATAATTTCTGGAAATACATGAGGAGCGTCTCGCACGAGGCTGTCAGGAAAGGCTACATCAGCAGAACATCGTCCCTGACTACACCGCTGGCAAATGAGTACTATGCCTGGGTCAGAAAGCTGCATGACCGCCCTGACAGAGAGAATCTGCCCAGGGATATCTGTACGCTCAGAAGCTGGTTTTACCGGGACAGAGAAGAAGGGACGGATGCGCAGGGGGGATAACGGGTAGGGAACAGGAGACGGGGTCCTGCCGGAACGGCTTCCGGCAGAAAGAAAGTGGCGGGATTACTTCTCCCGCCACTGCTCATTGTCTCCGTTGGACCACACCACTCTGTTTCTGCCGTTCTCCTTGGCGTCATAAAGCATGTTGTCCGCTATTTTCAGGTAATTGTCATATATGTCATCATTGCGGGGAACCAGCGTGATTCCGCCGATGCTGATGGTAACCCATTCGGAAACGGGGGAATTGTGCGGAATATGGAGTTCTTCCACTGCTTTCCTGATTTTCTTAAAGTAATGGAACGCGGCTTCTGCTTCCATGCCCACCACGATAGCTACAAATTCTTCCCCGCCGTAACGAGCCAGAAAGTCCGTGGCGCGCTGCAGGTAGGTAGAGGCCGTATTGGCTACGGCGGCAATGACCTTATCCCCTGCAGGGTGGCCAAAGGTGTCGTTGTACAATTTGAATTTGTCGATATCGAATATGCAGACAGTGAAGGGCAGTCCCAGTCTGCCGGCTTCCCGCCATTTTGCCATGCTGTATTCCTTGTAGCGCCGCCTGTTGGCGATGCCGGTGAGCTGGTCTACCATGGCCTGCTTCATGAAATGCATCTGGTAGTGGAAGAGCTTGATATGGGTGTTGGCCCTTGCTTTTACGGTGATGGGGCTGAAGGGCTTGGTGATGTAGTCCACTGCTCCCAGAGTGAGACCCCGCTCCTCATGCTGTACATCCGAGAGTCCGGTAATCAGAATTACGGGAATGTATTTCGTAACCACGGTTTCCTGAAGTCTGCGCAGCAAGGTGAAACCATCCATTTCCGGCATGATGATGTCGAGAAAAATCAGGGAAAAATGGCCGGTTTTCGCAAGATTCAGGCCGTCCTCACCTTTCTGGCATGTAGTCACCTCATAATCCTTTTTCAATATAGATTTTAAATATTCGGCCTGTGCCCTGCTGTCGTCAATCACCAGTATATGATCCATATGTTTGCTGTATCCTTTCTCGGTTATACTTTTTTCTCTCTGCTTTCCGTGATATCCTGGGCTACGTATACCACCGTTTTGGGCATATCGTCCTCATCGGCCTGCGCCAGTACGGCGGTGGCGCGTATCCAGCGGCAGGAGTCCGCATTGTTCCGGGGACCCTGCGGCATTTTGCGGTATGTGATTGTCACATAGGGATTCCACCACCGCAGGGACTGTCTCCAGTTGTCAATATTCATAACTTCGAAAAATTCCGCATGGTCATCGGGATGAACAAAATTGTCCGCATATACCCGCAGCGCTGCCGTACAGTTGACTTCGCTGCCCAAGACGTCTCCCACCTTGCCCAGCTGGGTCACCGCCCGGAAGGTATCCTGTGCAAGGTCAATATAGTACGTGGAGAAAAACAGGCTGCTCAGGCCGCTGATGATGTAGGATTTGTCCTGAAGCGCCTGAAGCTGTGCCTCTTCCTGCCGTTTTTGGCTGGTAATATCCTGTCCCAGGATGTTGACCGAAACCTTGTCGCCTTTCCGGGTATAGATCACGTGCTGCTCTATCCAGTGTACAGGGTCGCCCTTCATGCGGTACTGGCAGATTTCCTCGGAATAACTTTCCGTTGCGGCCGCTTTTTTGCGGAGATGATCCAGGGACAGGGCATTGCTGTATTTTATCGCATCATCAGGATGAATATGATTATACAGCGCCTGATGCATAAAGTAGTCGTAATCCCCGATCAGCGGGTTTGACAGTTCGGTTTCGTCATGCAGGCAGACCTGCTCGCACTGACCGCTGTCAAGGTGGACGGTATTCAGCTTGCTGTAGCGGGATTTGAGAATGGCGGCCATCTGCATGTCACGCTGGCTGTGGAGCAGTTCCCGGCGTATCCGTTCGTCCATATCCTGAAAAGCAAGGACAATGTGGCTGCATTCCTCCTCCTTGTGATTCCGGTGGGCCGTGACGGAGATATAGCGATAGTTTTCACCCACTTTCCATTGGCAGAGCAGCTCCCGGTTCTGCTCTCCGGCCGTCCGGGACTGCCGCAGGCTTTCCAGGGAAAATTTCTGTTCAAAGGCCTTCTGGTATGCGGCGTGAAGGCGCGGCGTGATCTGGAAATGCATCAACTCATCCCAGGAAGGAAGCGGAGTCGTGGCTGTCTCCTGAGAATGACCGTCTATCAGCACGGGAGCTGCGGTACCCTGTTCCAGATCGATATTATAGATACGGAAACTCTGTTCCGCCACCGTACAGATCAGCTCCATATTGTGCGCATTGGATTCTTCCCGCTGCAGCCCTTCCCGCATGGTATCATGGACATCCATGATGCAGAAGATGACTACATGCCTGTCTTTGTTATAGTCGAAGCATTTTACCACTTCCATCAGATTCCAACGGAATTCTCCCATCCGCTGCCGGCGGTAGATACAGCTCAGCGAGTGTCTGCCGGAACCCAGCATCTCCCGAAGGTGTTCCGGGCGGATGAAGGCGATGAACCGCTCCCTGTCGTCAGGATGGATGGCGCCGCTTTCGGCCAGAAGTTCCATCTGGCGGGAAAAATCGGCAGTGTCATTTCCGTTGAGCCATGCGTCCGGCTCCAGTTTCAGAACATCGTAGCTGTCTGCATCCAGATCAACCCTCAGAATCTTGCGGTATGTACTGCCAACCGCCTCCAGGCGGGGCGTTACCGTGACTACAAATGCGGGAATGGTATCCTGCCACATGGTTCTGGTGGCAACCATGTCCACAACGCCGCCGAAAGTGGGATTGTAGCTGATGGACCGGCTTTCCGACCTGTTTTTTATGGTCAGAAGCGGACAGTTGATACAGGAACCGGTCCATACCTCATGGCAGGTCATTCCGTGTCGGACCTCCGGTGACACTGTATGTACGCGTTTGTTATAATATAATATTTCGTGATTATCTTCCCGGATGACATAGACGGCAGTTTCCGGCATGGCATCCAGAATCCGCTCAAAGTCTTTGCTTTCCAATGTTTTTCCTCCCAAGCAAACGTATCTTTGCTTTTGACATTATGCGGTTTTCGGAATTATATATATAATTTGCCAGGTAATTAGCATTATAATTGTACACTCTGTACTATAGCACGAAAAGAACAGGGAGTCAACTATTTAGCAGCGGGCGAATGGATAACCGGGCGAAATTAAAAACGAGAAAGTAAAACGATACGAAAAAAGCCCACAATCATGGGCTTTTTGCAATCGGCGCGACAAGATTTGAACTTGCGACCTCTGCGTCCCGAACGCAGCGCTCTACCAAGCTGAGCCACGCGCCGCTTTGATAGAAAGAGAACTCTCTGCCAACAGCTACATTATATAATAAATAAAAAATGCCCGATTGTCAAGTAGAAAAAATAATAATCGAAAGGAATTTTGTAAGGAGCATGGGAATCGACAAGCCTGACCAAGCGGGGATTCGCTGAAAACGCGAGATTTTTCTTGACAACCCACTTGGGTTTGTTCTATAATCCCTACATATAGAGGGGCTGTGAAGAGGATTAGTACGGATTCGGAAGCATTCCAGAGAGAGAACGGGGACAATTGCTGCCGGGGAGGCGGCAGTGGCTGCTGCTGAAACGTTCTTATGCGGAAGGACCGGAACCTGCCTTGGAGCCTTCATGCGAGGTTTACCGTGATTATGGCTGCGGATGCGGCAGCAAAGAAGTATCAGGGCAGGGCGGAAGCATGACGTGTGCCGGCGTTAACGGCGTAAGAGTTGGGCGCTGTGGCGTCAATACAAGGGTGGTACCGCCGGATTCCGGTCCCTTCGGGGATGGAAGTCCGGTGTTTTTTGTATAAGGAAGGACAACGGCCGGAAATTCTCCGCCGTGCCCGGTACCGTGGAGCGCAGTGCGCAGAGTGTATGCGGATTACACATGACGGAATTAAAGTTAGGAGGCAAAATAAAATGGCAGACAAGAAAATGGTAGAAGAAATCACTTCCATGGAGGTGGATTTCGCACAATGGTACACGGATGTGGTAAAAAAGGCGGAACTGATTGATTATACTTCCGTGAAGGGATGTATGGTCATCAAGCCTGCGGGCTACGCAATCTGGGAGCTGATTCAGAAGCAGCTGGACGCAAGGTTCAAGGAGACAGGGGTGGAGAATGTATACCTTCCCATGTTTATTCCGGAGTCCCTCCTGCAGAAGGAGAAGGACCATGTGGAAGGCTTTGCGCCCGAGGTGGCATGGGTGACTCACGGCGGGCTTGCGCCCCTGCAGGAGCGGCTCTGCGTGCGCCCTACTTCGGAGACGCTGTTCTGTGATTTCTATAAGAACGATATTCAGTCCTACAGAGACCTGCCCAGGGTATATAATCAGTGGTGTTCCGTGGTGCGCTGGGAAAAGGAGACAAGGCCTTTCCTGCGTTCCCGGGAATTTCTGTGGCAGGAGGGGCATACCGCACACGCAACGGCGGAAGAAGCACAGGAACGCACCATTCAGATGCTGAATCTGTATGCGGATTTTTGTGAGGAAGTACTTGCAATTCCGGTTATCAGGGGACAGAAAACGGAGAAGGAGAAATTTGCCGGCGCGGTTGCCACCTATGCCATCGAGGCGCTGATGCACGACGGAAAGGCGCTGCAGGCCGGGACTTCCCACAATTTCGGGGACGGCTTTGCCCATGCCTTCGGCGTACAGTTTGCGGACAGGGACAATACCCTGAAATATGTACACCAGACATCATGGGGCATGACCACCCGCCTTATCGGCGCCATCATCATGGTACACGGCGACAACGAGGGCCTGGTGCTTCCGCCCAGGGTTGCGTCGGTGCAGGTCTGCATCATACCCATCCAGCAGAAAAAGGAAGGTGTCCTGGACAAGGCCTTTGAACTCCGCGAGATGCTGGGCAAACATTTCCGGGTGAAGGTGGATGACACGGACAAGAGTCCGGGATGGAAATTTGCGGAGGCAGAGATGCGCGGTTATCCCATCCGTGTGGAAATCGGTCCCAAGGATCTGGCAGCTGGAAAGTGCGTACTCTGCCGCAGGGATACCAGAGAGAAGATAGAAGTCAATCTGGAGGAACTGGAAGCGAAGACGGGAGAACTGTTGGAAACCATTCAGAGGGATATGCTGGAGCGGGCCAGAAAACATCGGGAGTCCCATACCTGTACGGCGGTCAATATGGAAGAGTTCGAGAAAATTTTTAACGAAAAGTCGGGCTTTGTCAAGGCCATGTGGTGCGGGGACGAGGCATGCGAGGTATATATTAAGGAGAAGCTCAGCGTCACCAGCCGCTGCATGCCTTTTGACCAGGAACACATTTCGGATACCTGCGTATGCTGCGGAAAAACTGCCGGGAAGATGGTGTACTGGGGACGGGCATATTAATGTAAACGAGACGCGGACGCGCAGCGGCGGATCTGCGGAGATGAAAAGGGATACACTTCGGGAACAGGTAGTCAGGAAGGAGAGGGCTGGAAATGATTCATGATTCATATCAGATAAAAGCGGAAGGGTCGCTGCCCCATGCGAGACTTGTCACATATATTCAGGATTATTCGGGGGAAATCGCCATAGCCGACAGGCCGTTGGTGCTGGTCTGCCCGGGCGGCGGATATGAGTGGACATCGGACAGGGAGGCGGAACCCCTGGCGATGCAGTTCCTTGCCATGGGATATCATGCGGCCGTGCTGCGGTATTCCTGTGCGCCGGCGGTATTTCCAACGGCGTTGGCGGAGCTGGCTTGGAGCATCCGGCTGGTGAGGCAGAACGCGGCGGAATGGCATGTGAATCCGCGGCAGATTATCGTTCTGGGCTGCTCTGCAGGAGGCCATCTGGCGGCTTCGCTGGGGGTTTTCTGGGACAGGGATTTCGTGGCGGAAGCCCTGGCATACGAAGGCGGGGACAGGACGATTTTCCGGCCCGACGGCATGATACTGTGCTATCCCGTGATTACTTCGGGGGAGTATGCCCACAGGGGTTCTTTTGACCATCTGCTGGGCGGGCAGGAGGAGGCGCTTTCCGAAAAGCTGGGGATGCCCGCGCGGGAGTACGTATCCCTGGAGAAGCAGGTGGGCGCCGGTACGCCTCCGGCCTTTATCTGGCATACCTATACGGACGGCGGCGTTCCGGTGGAGAACTCGCTGCTGTTTGTGGGGGCGCTGCGCCGTGCAGATGTGCCTGCGGAATTCCACATGTACCCCCGCGGCGTACACGGCCTGGCCCTTGCCAACCGCCTGACCCTGGACAGAGGCGGCTGTGCCCTTCAGGAAGAATGTACCTCCTGGATATCCCTGGCCCATACATGGATTGAACATCAGTACGTGAAAGGATCATAAAAATTGAATTATATCGTATTTGATTTGGAGTGGAATCAGAGCAGCACCGGTCTGGAGGAGGAAACGACATGTCTTCCTTTTGAAATCATCGAGATCGGTGCGGTAAAATTAGATGACAATGGTGTCGGAATTGATACGTTCAGCGAACTGGTCAAGCCGGCTGTTTACCGGGAGATGAACCAGGCTACCGGCAGGCTTCTGCAGTTACAGATGCAGGAGCTGGAGAACGGCAGTCCCTTCACCGCTGCTGCGGAGCGTTTTCTGGAGTGGTGCGAAGCGGGGGAACGCCGTTTCTGTACCTGGGGGAGCGCGGACCTTACGGAACTTCAGCGGAATATGAAATTTTATAATATGGCGCCGCTGGCGGAGGGACCCATTGCCTATCTGGATGTACAGAAGTTATTCAGTATCGCTTATGAGGACGGCAAATCCAGAAGGGCGTTGGAGCATGCCGTCGACTTCCTGAAGCTGGAGAAGGAGATTCCTTTTCACAGGGCTTACGGGGATGCCTTTTACACGGCAAAGATACTGTCAAAGGTACTGAAGGAGAAGCCTGATGTCCTGAAAAACGTGTCCTACGATGTATTCCGTCTCCCGCCGGACAAAAAGGCGGAGATCAGGGTTCAGTTTGACAATTATGAAAAATATATCTCCAGAGGATTCGCGGACAGGGCGGAAGCCTTTGAAGACAGGGAAGTGGTTGCAAGCAAATGCTATCTCTGCCACAGGAACCTGCGGAAAAAAATCCGCTGGTTCACGCCAAACGGAAGAAATTATTATTGCCTGGCCTACTGCGAGAAACACGGCTACCTGAAGGGAAAAATCAGGGTCCGGAAATCAATGGACGAAAAAGTTTACATTGTCAAGACAACCAAACTGATTTCCCCCGAGGAGGCGATGGGCCTGCGGAAACGCAGTGAGAATGTTAAAATGCAGCAGAAACAGCACCGGATACACGGCAAACCGTATTTGGGTTAACCGCGGGCAGCGTTGGCAGGTTGTAAGCCGGTGCTGCCCGTTTACACCGGAACCGGGTTTTGCCGCTATTTGTACATCCGCCGGTTCCTTCTGCGCCATTCCTTTCTGCCGTTCCTCTCTTTCCTGCCCCGGCGTTTCCAGCCTGCAAACGCATAATTCCTTAAAATCATGCGCGCCAGCAGTATCACCAGCGCCGCACCCCCAAGGCATCCAACTCCGATGAAAATGTATACCACATTTACAAAAACCACAGGCTTTTCCGGCTCCGGGCCGGCCGGCTGCGGCGCCTCTTCAGGCTCTGCGTCAAAGAGGCTTTTTTCGTCCTGGCCGGCAGAAAAGCTGACCCTGACGGAACCCACAGGGACATCCCGGTAGGTATAAGAGATAACTGCCGCCTGGTTTTCGTCACCTGTATCGTAAGAGATGTCTGATTCGGTGTCGTCAAAGGAGGCCGTTCTGGGCAGAAGGATGAAGTCATCCCGGTTCAGGGCCAGGAAGGGCTGGGAATTGCCGAAGATGTCATTCCCGCTGTAGAACAGTCCCGTATTGTCGATGTTGTATTTTTCTTCCGTCTCGGCCACATTGATTTTTTCGAAATTGGAGAAGCCGTATTCGTAGAGGGCGATGGTATCCTGGTACTGATACGGAGACTCGTCGTGCATCACCACGCAGATCAGCTTCATCCCGTCTTTTTCCGCAGAGGATACCAGGCAGCTTCTGGCTATGTCCGTATAACCGGTTTTGCAGCCTATCAGGTACTCGTAGGCGTATTCGCCGCCGGGGATAATCTTCATATTGTTGTTCTCCAGCTTGCCCAGGGGGAGCTTCTCCGTGGCAGGAAAGTCTATTCTTCTGGACAGTGTGATTTTACACAGCATTTCATTGGCAAAAAACGCCCTCCCTATCATGGCCAGGTCATAGGCGGTGGTATAATGATTTTCGTCCGGCAGGCCGTTGGGATTGACGAAATGGGAATTCAGGCATCCCAGCTCCGCAGCCCTTTCGTTCATTATGCCGGAGAAAACGGACCAGTCCGTAGTCTCCGTGATATGCTCCGCAACCGCGTAGCAGACCTCGTTGGCGGAGCGGATCAGGATGGCATTGAGGCTCTGCTCCATGGTCAGCTCTTCACCCGGATTCATGGCGATGTGGCTGCTGTCACGGGGCGTATCGAAGACAGCATCGTAGGAAAAAGTGACGGTTTCTTCCATACCGCAGCGCTCAGATGCTATCAGCGCCGTGAGAATCTTCGTGGTGCTGGCGGGATACTGCTGCTGATGGACGTTTTTCGCGTATAGGACGGTGCCTGTCTCAGCCTCTATCAAAATGGCGGACTCGGCGCCCACTACGGGACCCTCCGGCCAGCCGGGGATATCGTTGGACTGGATGTCCATGGCGCGGTGGGAATCCAGGCGCAGCTCCGCGTCTGAGGAGGCTCTGGCAGGGAGAGGGGCGCCAAAGGCCAGACTGCCGGCCAGTATGGCAGCAGCCAGAAAATAGAAGCCTGGAAGTTTTTTCCGGGCTGTGGGTGTGCCAGCTGAGGCAGGCAGAAAATATGGATATCTATGTGGAATGTGTTTCAGCATGGGTTGACCTTTCTGTATCGGTTATGCAGCGGTACTCCGGTGGTCTTTTCACCGGGAACCGAACCGTGTGTTAATCGGGAGCAAATCTTATTATACACCATTCTGAGGTGTAATTCACGATTATTTTGCAGGAAATTCTTCCGTTTGTGAGGTTTTGTGAGGTAGTAACAGTTTTGCGGCCCGCCGGAGGTGCTGTATAATGCATTTTTACAAGGGAAACCGCAGCGGTACACCCGGGACCGGTGAGAAGGCGGGAATTTCGAAAAGTGACTTTTATGATTGACAAGCGCTGAAAATTAAAGTACAGTTAGTATGGATATAGGAAACAAAAAAAGGAAAAGAAAGAGTAGTAAGTGAAATGAGATTACGTAATATTACAGGATCAAGGGAGGTGATTTCGAGCAGCCCTTATGTGATAAAGGAAGAGATGCAGCGGGAGTGTGCCGGCAGGTGGAAGGAGGTTTTCGGGAACGAAGCGCCTGTGCGGCTGGAGGCAGGTATGGGGAAAGGCAAATTCATATATACCATGGCCGGGCTGCATCCCGACATCAATTACGTGGGCATTGAAAAATATTCCAGTGTATTGCTGCGGGCGGTTCATAAGATGGAGCAGGAGGAACTGCCGAATCTGAAATTCCTGCGGATGGATGCGGAGAACATCGCCGAGGTATTCGGGCAGGGCGAGGTGGACAGGATTTACCTGAATTTTTCTGACCCCTGGCCAAAGGACAGGCATGCGAAGCGCAGGCTTCCCTCCAGGGAATTCCTGGAGCGTTTTGCCCGGATTCTGAAACCGGGCGGCAGGCTGGAGTTCAAGACGGATAACAGGCCGCTCTTTGAGTTTGCATTGGAGGAGCTGGCGGCTTCTCCGGCATGGGAGCTGGCGGCAGCCACGTACAACCTCCACAGTGACGCGGAACTGATGCAGGGCAATATCATGACGGAATATGAGGAAAAATTTTCCGCTGCAGGGAATCCGATCTGCAAGTATATTATTGTGCGGAAGCAGGAGAAACTATAAGGAAACCTTCAACCGTTTGATTGGGAAGGTGCAGGTTTGAAAGCAGGCTTTCAAATTTTGAATGATAGGTGCGCCGTAGCGCACACGGAGGTGTAAAATGGAATACAAATTTACAACGGACAATTTTGAAACTGAGGTTTTGAAGTCGGAGATTCCCGTACTGGTAGACTTCTATGCGGACTGGTGCAATCCCTGCAGGATGATGGGACCGGTGGTGGCCAAGATTGCGGCGGAATATGAGGGAAAGGTCAAGGTGGGAAAGTGCAATATCGACGAGAACATGGAACTGGCAAAGCAGTGCCAGGTTTCCAGCATTCCGGCATTCATCATTTTCAGGGACGGAAAACCGGCGGCGAATTATGTGGGCGCCATGCCCGCAGCAGAATTGAAGCAGAAAGTGGAGCAGGCATTGGGATAAGATGAAAAGAGAAGTGGTTATATATGAAGCGAAACGTACGCTGATTTGCGTGGCGGCGGCTTTTGTGTATGCGTTGGGAGTCAACCTGTTTATCGTGCCGGCAAAGCTGTATTCCGGAGGCGTCATGGGCGTATCCCAGGTAATCCGTACCGTGCTGAGCAGGTATTTCGGAATGGATTTCGGCGGCTTCGACGTGGCCGGCCTGATATATTATATGATTAATATCCCCCTGTTTCTTCTCGCCTTCACCCGGCTGGGGAAAACGTTCTTTTTCAAGACGCTGGTCACCGTTACGGCGATGACCACGTTCCTGTCGGTCATACCGGTTACGATGATCGTGGAGGACAGGATGGCTGCATGTGTGGTGGGCGGTATTATCTCCGGCAGCGGCATCGGCGTCATGCTGCGGATGGCTTCTTCCAGCGGCGGCATGGATGTGGTAGGGCTGATCCTGGCCAGATGGAAGAAGGACTTCAGCGTGGGTAAGGCGGGGCTGATGCTGAACCTGGCGCTGTATGGAGTATGTTTTTTCCTGTTTGACGTGGAGATCGTAGTGTATTGTATCATATATGCGGCAGTCTATTCCACGGCCATGGACAGGGTACATACCCAGAATATCAATGTGGAGGCCAATATCATCACAAAGGCCGATACGGCGGAGCTGGAGAAGGCTGTTTTCGACGAGATTTACAGGGGCATGACGAAGTGGACGACCCAGGGGGCTTATACCCATCAGCAGTCTCACATGCTGTATGTCACACTGTCCAAATATGAGGTGGGCAGGCTGAAGGCGGTTGTACATAAGTATGACCCCCATGCGTTTATTGTTATCAATGAAGGGGTCAGCGTGGACGGGAATTTCCTGAAGAAGCTGTAGGGACGGATGGATGTCCGGTTTCCCTCCGCCTGACAATGTATTTTCAAATAAGAGGGCCTGACTGACCGGCCAATGTGCTTCCGGTCTTTCAGGCCCTTGTGTAATGATACGTGTGCAAAGGAGCGCTTAATATTTCTTCCGTGTGGTCTGGACGGGTTCGCAGGTCAGATCTACCCCCAGTTTTTTGAAGATTTTGATATCTACCTCGGAGAGCATTACCGAAGTGTGGACCTGGCAGCCCTTCAGGCTGGGGAGCTGCTCCAGGGCGCGGCGGGCATTTTCGTCGCTGCAGGCCGCCAGGGTGAGGGCAATCAAAACCTCGTCGGTGTGGAGACGGGGATTTTTGCCGCCCAGGTAGCGTACTTTCAGGTCCTGGATGGGTTCGATGGCTTCGGGTTTGATGAGCTTCAGGTTATGGTCAACGTCTGCCAGGTGCTTCAGGGCGTTCAGAAGCAGGGCTGCGGAAGCACCCAGAAAATCGGAGGTTTTGGAAGTGATGATATGTCCGTCAGGCAGTTCGATGGCGGCGGTGGGAACGCCCAGTTCTTCCGCCAGTTTCTTTGCGACAGAGGTGACTTTCCTGTCGTCAGAGGTGATCTTTGCCTGTTTCATCAGCAGTTCGATTTTCAGCAGTTCGTTTTCCGAGGCATCATCCAGCACCATCCTGCACAGTGTGGTATAATAGCGGCGGATGATTTCCATTTTGGATGCCTCGCAGCATGCCTCATCGTCAATGATACAGTTCCCGGCCATGTTGACGCCCA
Source organism: uncultured Acetatifactor sp. (assembly GCA_910587555.1). Taxonomy (GTDB): domain Bacteria; phylum Bacillota; class Clostridia; order Lachnospirales; family Lachnospiraceae; genus Acetatifactor. The sequence goes on along the minus strand of CAJULV010000032.1, from coordinate 2,204 downwards.
TGTCAGTGGGAGATTTATAGGGATTGCTCCCGTAAATGCTCTCAAAAATAGCATTCAGCACCGGGAAAATCTCGATATCCCGATTGTAATTTACAGTTGTCTTGCCGTAAGCTTCCAGATGGAAGGGGTCGATCATGTTTACGTCGTTCAGGTCGGCGGTGGCTGCCTCATAAGCGAGGTTGATAGGGTGCTTTAACGGTATGTTCCAGATGGGGAAGGTCTCAAATTTGGCATAGCCCGCCTTGATGCCCCGCTGCCTGTCATGGTAGAGCTGGGAGAGGCAGGTGGCCATCTTGCCGCTGCCCGGTCCGGGCGCCGTGACGACAATCAGGGGACGGGAGGTTTCTATATAGTCGTTTTTCCCATAGCCCTTTTCACTGACGATCAGGGGGACATTGGCCGGATAGCCTTCTATGGTGTAATGGAGGTATACTTTAATGTTTTTCTTTTCCAGCTTTGCCTTAAACTGTTCCGCACTGTGCTGTCCCTGGTAATGTGTGATAACCACGCTGCCCACATACAGGCCTCTGCCCTGAAACTCGTCCCGCAGCCTCAATACGTCTACATCGTAGGTAATCCCCAGGTCGCCGTGAATCTTATTCTTCTCAATGTCAATTGCACTGATGACAATGACGATTTCGGCGTAGTCCGCCAGCTGCATCAGCATCTGCAGTTTCGCGTCCGGGGCGAAGCCGGGCAGTACCCTGGAAGCATGGTAGTCGTCGAAGAGCTTTCCGCCGAATTCCAGATAGAGCTTGTCTCCGAACTGGACAATTCGTTCCTTGATGTGTTCCGACTGCATTTTGAGGTATTTGTTGTTGTCAAAACCGATTTTCATTTCCAGCCTCGCTTTCGTAATTTTTTCTTTTTTGCCGTTCCTTACGTTTCAACATTCTATCACAGAATTTTGAGGAATACCATATTAAGATAAAAAATTTCATGGAAATGAACTTTCATGGGGCGGAATCATGCCGCCTGTCATGGACGTCATTGGTGCGGCAGGGCATCGAAATGGGGTAAAAAGTTTAGAAATCTTTAAGAGATAATTTGTTTTTTTCACAAATATGCTATTGATTTATCAACTGGTTCTATCTATAATGGCAATGGGACTTAAGAGCAAAGCAGGAAACAGAAACGGAGTTACTATGGACAATCAAATGAACCAGTACGATAACGGCGGAGGCTATAATAACGGCGGCCAGGGAGGGCCTGGCAGCGGGGGCGGAAACGGGAACGGGAACCAGCCACCCAGAAGACCGAATATCATGATGGTGCTGCTGGCAGGGCTGAGTACGGTACTGTTGGTTTTTATGCTCTGGAATCTATTGTTCGGGGGCAAGGGAAATTCTCAGGAGGTCAGCTACACGAAATTCCTGGAGCATGTGAATGCGGATGAAGTGGAGGCAGTGGAGGTGCAGAGTACGGGGCAGATCCTGTTTACCCTGAAAAAAGATGCACAGGGTTCTGAGAATGCGCCCTCTGCCATGCCGGCATATCCTTTTTACGGCAATATGCAGGTGACATATTCTACCATTATTATGGAAGATTTGGATACCCTCACGGCCCGGATGGAAGAGCACGGCATAGACGGAAGCCGGGTTCTTAGCGACAATTCGGGGAGAATCCTGGATATTCTGCTTTATGTGGTGCTGCCGGTGGTGCTTATGTGGATACTGCTTGGAGTGGTGTTCAGGAAGATGGGCGGATCCGGAGGGCCTCTGGGCGTAGGCAAGAGCAATGCCAAGGTTTATGTGCAGAAGGAGACGGGCGTTACCTTCAAGGACGTGGCAGGCGAGGACGAGGCCAAGGAATCTCTGGTGGAGGTGGTGGATTTCCTCCACAATCCGGGGAAATACTCCAAGATTGGAGCCAGGCTGCCCAAGGGTGCTTTGCTGGTGGGACCTCCCGGAACCGGTAAGACTTTGCTGGCAAAGGCAGTGGCCGGGGAGGCGCATGTGCCGTTCTTCTCACTGACGGGTTCCGATTTTATAGAGCTGTATGTGGGCGTGGGCGCCAGCCGTGTGCGGGATTTGTTCAAGGAGGCGACGAAAAATGCGCCCTGTATCATATTTATCGATGAGATTGACGCCATCGGGCGGAGTCGGGATTCCAAATACGGCGGCGGAAACGAGGAGCGGGAGCAGACGCTGAACCAGCTGCTGTCCGAGATGGACGGCTTTGACAGTTCCAAGGGTATCCTGATT
>CAJULV010000031.1:41902-43257 GCA_910587555.1 uncultured Acetatifactor sp. | reverse complement strand
GCGTGTTCGGGACTTTCACCCGTTAGAGCGCGCCCATGGCGCGCAAACCAAAAAAGCCCTAAACCGACATTACATCAGCTTAGGGCGAACTAACCTTAAGTCCGTGGTACCACCTAAATTCGGAACAATCCGCACTCTCTGGCACAAGAGAAAATCTGATGCCATATCTCTGTAACGGGAGAACCCGGCAATGCTTACTGTTATTTCAGCTTACAGCTCAAAGATGGGTTGGGCATCTTTTCAATAAAGGCTCGCACCCACCGCCTTCTCTCTGAAAATCCAAGATGCTTACTATTTCTTATCATAGCTTTTGTGTTCAATTTTATCATTTATACCACAAAAAATAACGGCTGTCAAGAATCCGAAAAACATTTCAATCCGTTCACCATACCTGTTCATTTTATGTTATACTGTTTTATACGATTTTGTTTCCCTTTTCTCTTATCAGCGTTCATAATATCTGCGGAAAGGTATCGTACAAGGGAAACAATAAGAGAAAGCTCACCTGCGATAAACTTCGTGTTTTCAAAGGTTCGTGAGAGTTTTGATAATAAACTATAACAGCTGATAATTCCCTTAAAAATCATCAAACCACAATCGGGGCTTGAGGAGGCGCGTTACATGAAAACATATCAAGTTAGTCTGAATGGCAAGCAGTATGGTATGTTGGAAAAAATGCTGTGTTCAGGCAGGGCCGAACAGTTGGCCAGGAACCAGCTCATAAACGGATATGAACTTTTTTCTGATATGCTGGATGATATATGTTCGCCTGTAACAGATGGATGGAGTACATTTGAAATTGTATTGCAAGAATCTGTGGAAGAATTAGATTTGTTAAGAGTGATGACAAAAGCAGTCTATCCAGAAAACGAAGACTATTTTGTAAGACAAATAGGGCAGCATTTTCAATGTGAAAAAGACTTTGCGTTTCAAATTCATTTGAAATTCTGAAGTGATATGATTGGAGGGTCAAATTTCGCGGACCCTCCATACACGAATCATTTTCATAAACAACCGCCCCTGCTGTTTTTACAACTTTCTATTCTTGGAGTGACATTTCACGCAATTGAATGGCTAATCGTTATCCTCAAAAACTGTCCGGATGACAGGAACCGTTCATGGCACAGCCCGCACATCCGCAGCCACAGGATGATTTTCCCTTTTTCTTACTGCGCACCATGCAGGCAATAACAGCCGCCACCACAATGATCAAAGCTGCGCTGATCGTGATTGTCGCCAAATTTTCCATAATCCAAGTAAACATATAGTCCTCCTATTCTAATCGCTGCGCGATAGCTCTAAAGAATAAAGTCACTTCGGTTCATCCCCACCAGAGGAACTTTCCTTCGATAATG
>CAJULV010000031.1:0-41802 GCA_910587555.1 uncultured Acetatifactor sp. | reverse complement strand
CTCTCTTGAAAGTTCCTCTCATGCACCTTCGCGACTTTATTTTCTAATCGCTGCGCGATAGCTCTAAAGCATAAAGTCACTTCGGTTCATCCCCACCAGAGGAACTTTCCTTCGATAATGCTCTCTTGAAAGTTCCTCTCATGCACCTTCGCGACTTTATTTTCTAATCGCTGCGTGATAGCTCTAAAGAATAAAGTCACTTCGCCATGATCCCATACCAGAAAGCCGCTTCATGGCAGTTTTTAATTTGCAATGGTTCTGGTGCGTTTCATCTTTTCCTGATCCGGTCTGACCAGCATATACATCATACCGCCGAGAACAAGCATGGCACCAAACAGACCAGGCACATTCAGATTGCCTGTAAGCGCCGAACCAATCTGGTTGACCATAAGCGCTGCCCCATAAGCCAGCCCGCACTGGTACCCAACGGCAAACCAGGTCCACTTTGCATGATTCATCTCCCGCCGGATAGCGCCTATGGCCGCAAAGCAGGGCGCGCACAGAAGGTTGAACACAAGGAAGGAATATCCCGCTGCTTTGCTGAAATTCGCTCCGATCTCTGGCCATCCTCCCGGATAGAGGATCCCCATGGTGCCCACAATGTTCTCCTTTGCCACCAGACCGGTTACGGAAGCCACCGCCGCCTGCCAGTTTCCCCATCCAAGGGGCTTGAAAATCCAGGCCACGGCCCCGCCCATGGCCGCCAGAAGCGATTGCTCCATCTCCTCCTCGCCGAGCATCCGGAATCCTTCCTGTGTAAATCCAAAATACGTGGCAAACCAGATTATGATAGTGGAAAGCAGAATAATCGTACCTGCCTTCCTGATAAAGGACCATCCCCGTTCCCACATGGAACGCAGCACATTGCCCGCCGTGGGCATATGATAAGCCGGAAGTTCCATAACAAAAGGCGCAGGCTCACCGGAGAACATTCGTGTCTTCTTTAACATGATACCGGAAACAAGAATCGCCGCCATACCCACAAAATACGCGCTGGTTGCCACCCAGGCGGAACCGCCGAAAACCGCACCGGCAACCATGGAAATAAACGGAACTTTTGCACCGCAGGGGATAAAGGTGGTGGTTATAATGGTCATCCGGCGGTCACGTTCATTTTCAATGGTCCTGGAGGCCATGATACCCGGAATCCCGCAGCCGGTGCCGATGAGCATGGGAATAAAGGACTTGCCGGACAAACCGAACCTGCGGAAAATCCGATCCAGAACAAAAGCAATCCGCGCCATATAGCCGCATGCCTCCAGGAATGCAAGGAGCAGAAACAAAACCAGCATCTGGGGCACAAACCCCAACACCGCGCCCACACCGGCCACAATACCGTTGTTTATCAGCCCCGCAAGCCATTCCGCTGCTCCCACAGCCTCAAGCCCCTCCCCTACGAGCACCGGGATACCGGGAACCCATACGCCGTAGGCTGCAGGGTCAGGTTCCTCCCCGTATTTCTCCAAAATCCCAAGAGCTGCCTCATACTCCGCAGGCGTTGCCGTTTCCATTATCGCCTCCAGCGTCTCCTCATCCGTCACCTGATAAAGGAACTCTCCTGCAGGCGCCCTGCCGTTTTCCTCCGCATAAGCGTCATAGCCGTCCACAATGAGAGCCGCTTCCCCGTATTCTTCAGCCGCTTCCCCATAAGCGGAAGAGCCGATGCCAAACAGATGGAAACCGTCGCCGAACAGCCCGTCATTTGCCCAGTCCGTGGCAGCGGTTCCCACCGTCACCATGGATATATAATACACCAAAAACATGATTGCTGCAAATATGGGAAGCCCCAGAAATCTGTTTGTAACAATTCTGTCTATTTTATCGGAATGCGTCATCTTTCCTGCGGATTTTTTCTTCAGACACCCTTTGATTATGCTGCCGATGTAGAGATAACGCTCATTGGTGATGATTGATTCCCCGTCGTCATCCAACGCCTCCTCCACCGCTCTGATATCCCTTTCTATATGAGAAATCACAGACTCTTCCAGCTTCATCTGCTCCAACACCCTGCTGTCCCGTTCAAACAGCTTAATGGCGTACCATCTCTGCCGCTCCTCCGGCATTTCATGTACCGCAGCCTCCTCAATATGGGCAAGGGCATGCTCCACGGTCCCTGAAAACCTGTGCAGGGGAACCGTCTTTCCGTTTCTTGCCGCGTCCATGGCCGCCTCCGCAGCCTCCATGATGCCTTTTCCTTTCAAAGCGGAAATCTCCACTACCCTGCAGCCCAGTGCCCTTGACAGCTCTGCCGTGTGAATCTGATCACCGTTTTTCTCCACCACATCCATCATATTGACAGCTATGGCCACAGGAATGCCGAGCTCCATAAGCTGGGTGGTCAGGTAAAGATTTCTCTCCAGGTTCGTGCCGTCAATGATATTCAGGATTGCATCAGGCCGTTCGCCGGTCAGGTAGTCCCTTGCCACTACTTCTTCCAATGTATAAGGGGAAAGGGAGTAAATACCGGGAAGGTCGGTGATTGTGACATCCTCCTGCTTTTTCAGTTTTCCTTCCTTCTTTTCCACCGTAACCCCCGGCCAGTTTCCCACAAACTGGTTGGAGCCGGTAAGAGCGTTAAATAATGTGGTTTTTCCGCAATTCGGGTTGCCCGCAAGGGCAATTCGCATGTTCATAGTTTTACCTCACTCACTTTTATTAGTTTTAACTAACCACTTGTTTTAAAAGAAAGGGGACCTCTCCCCTTGAAAAGCTTTCCGCACTTCTCTCATGCTTTCCCGCCGGAATACATTTCCATACTTTCCACCTCAATTATCTCCGCATCCGCCTTCCTGATGGAAAGTTCATAGCCCCGGACGGTCACCTCAACCGGGTCTCCAAGGGGCGCAACTCTGCGAATCCGGACTTCCGCCCCCTTCGTCACCCCCATGTCCATAATCCGGCGCCTGACCGCTCCCTCGCCGTGGAGCTTCACAACCCGGACGGTATCGCCCACCTTCGCTTCCTTCAATGTTTTCATTTCCATTCTCCTTCTGCTTTTCATTTGATATAGACATATATTGGACACTGCCGCACATATTCCGGCGCATGCTGAATGGGGCTGCTGCATACCTGCCTCTGTCCCCTCCGGCTCAGACCATGATTTTCTGTGCCATCTCCCTGCCGACCGCAATCCGGGAGTCCTTTACATTCACAATAACATTGCCTCCCACGGCATTTATCACCGTGACTGCTGCTCCCACAACAAAACCCAGATTCTCCAGATGAGCCCTGACTTCCTGTTTCCCCCCGATCTTCCTGATCAGGTTTTCCTCTCCCACTTCTGCCAGTGTAAGCGGCATCATACCTTCACCTTCCCTGAACTATGTATTCGTTATCTCTAACCCCATGCCGAAACAATAGAATCCCTGCTTCCGGCTTCTTCTATTGTCATAGTCACGGGTTAGCAAAGACTAACTATGTATTATATTATGACGCCTGGAGATTTTTGTCAATGGTTTTTTGTGACTAATCGAAGTTTCATCAGTCTAACCAACAAATTAGACTCAGCTAACTATTGACCTGTGCAAAATGCCTATGAAAAATACTGAAAAAATGATGCAAAAATGTTGAAAAATTGACGTACCTTCTATGCAAATCCGTAGTACGATATTCCTAATCCAATCGGGAAGCCGGATCCCGCAAAACTTTCCGACGAATTTTCAGAGGAGGAACCTATGATGAAAAAAATCAGAAAATGGCTGTGTCTGCTGCTCTCCGCGCTGCTTATGACATCCCTTTCCCCCGCGGTCCATGCTGCAGGCGAAAGCCAGGAAAGCGAAACGGCGGACGGCGGAAACACCGAAACAGCTGACGGAAACACTGGCGAAGAGGAGGCGCTTCTGGCCCCCTACTTTATCATCCAAAATGAGGATACGCCCCTGGAGGCTTTCCCCTTAAAATCTACGGAAGTCATCACGAACATCAACGGCATTATCGCCGAAACCTATGTGATCCAGACCTATGCAAACGAGGGAAATATCCCCATCAACGCCCGGTATGTGTTCCCCACTTCGCCCAGCGTCACGGTTCACGGCATGACCATGCAGATCGGAGACCATATTGTTACTGCCCAAATCAAGGAAAAGGAAGAAGCCAAAGCAGAATACGAAGAGGCCAAAAGCGAGGGAAAAAGCGCTTCTCTGCTGCAGCAGCGGCGCCCCAATGTATTTACCATGGACGTGGCGAATATCATGCCCGGAGACACGGCCCGCATCGAACTGCACTACACTGAGCTGATCACTCCCGCGGAAGGAATTTACTCCTTTGTCTTCCCCACCGTAGTAGGACCCCGTTATGCGCCGGAAGAGCCGGAACCCATATCGGACCCCGGGGAAGAGGAATCCGCTTCCTCATTGGCCTCCCGTAAAAATGTCCGCCCCACTCCGGAACCTGTGGAGCCTCCGAGAGAGGAATGGGTGGCAAGCCCCTATTTTCTGAAAGGGGAAAACCCTCCCGGTGAATACAGCATCACCGTCAATCTCTCCACCGGCGTCCCCATCGGGGAAGTAACCTGTAAATCTCATGAGATCAACGTGGAACAGGAGGGGAACTCTCAGGCCCGGATCACCCTGGCCAATCCGGAAGACTATGCCGGAAACCGGGATTTCATCCTGAAATATCGTCTTACCGGGGAGGAAGTCCAAAGCGGCCTGGTGCTCACCGGCGCAGAAGAAGAAAAGTATTTCATGCTGACGGTTCAGCCGCCCCAGCGGTTTACCCCGGAAGAGATTCCTCCCAGAGAATACCTCTTTGTATTGGATGTATCCGGTTCCATGTATGGTTATCCGCTGGAAACCGCCAAGGATCTGATCCGAAATCTGGTAACAGGTTTACGGGAAACCGACACTTTCAACCTGGTTCTGTTTTCGGATGATACCACTACCCTGTCTCCGGAGTCCCTGGCCGCCACCAGTCAGAATGTGTACCGCGCCATAGACCTGATCAACGAGACAGAGGGCGGCGGCGGAACCTCCATGATGCCTGCTCTTGAAGAAGCCATGGGCATCCCCCTGCATGAGGACACTGCCCGGAGCGTTGTCATCATCACCGACGGCTACATTTCCAACGAACAGGAAATATTCGAACTGATTAATGGCAATATGGACACCGCCAGCTTCTTCTCCTTCGGCATCGGCAGCTCTGTCAACGATTACCTGATCAAGGGAATCGCACAGTCCGGTATGGGGGAATCCTTTATCGTAACCGACTCCGAAGACGCGCAGACAAGTGCGGAGCATTTCCGAACCTACATTGAAGCGCCCCTGCTCACCGGTGTCACCATCGATTATAAAGGCTTTGACGTATATGACACTGCCACCACAGCTCCTTCCATTCTGTATGCCCAAAAGCCCATTGTTCTCTTCGGAAAGTGGCGTGGAGAGCCGAAAGGAACCATCACCATATCGGGAAAATCCGGAAACCAGGACTACAGCCAGGAAATTTCCGTGGCCGATGTGGCGGTCAATGAGGAAAATGAGGCTGTCCGCTATCTCTGGGCCAGGACAAAACTGGACCAGCTGGCAGGATACGGCAGCACCAGAAATGATGAATCCGTGAAAGAAGAAATCACCCGGCTGGGATTGGATTACAGCATGACTACACCTTATACTTCATTTGTGGCCGTTATCGATGTGGTCCGCAACAGCGAGGGCATCAGCAAAAATGTAAATCAGGCCCTTCCCCTGCCCCTGGGCGTGTCCAACCTGGCCGTAGGCGGCGGATACCGGGCGTATTCGGAACCCGGGGATCTGCTGCTCCTGGCCGCCGGGGCTGCTGCTTTGATCATGGGATATCTGGGCAGGACCGGCCGAAAGAGGCAAAACTGCCGATGCTGACAACGCGCTCATACCTTGCAGACAAAAGAAAACCCACAATGCCAAAATTGCCGGAAACTCCAGCAGTTCACAATCCGCTGATGTTTCCGGCACTGTCCGGCTGACAACAATCCAGTACCCTGTCCGGGTACCAATAGAGGAACGCAGCATGAATCGAAAAGAACAAACCCAAATCATCCGAGACAACATCCCCTTCTACCTCACCGGCCTTGCCCTGCTCCTGTCCATGAAATATTTTTACAGCCGGGCCGGAGCCTCACAGCTGCTCTGGCTTCTGGCTCCCACCGCCGGCTGGGTAAGTCTGCTTAGCGGTATTCCGTTTGAATATGTGCAGGATATAGGCTATGTGAACCACGGCATGAAAATCATTATCGCCCCGTCCTGTTCCGGCATGCAGTTTATGCTGATTACGGCTGCCATGCTCATTTTTTCCTTCGTCCATCTCAGCGGCAGCCTTTTCAGACAGTCCCCAAGGGCAGAAGCCCCTAAAACCGCCCGTAATGATTACTTACCGAAACAAGACCGGACAGACAAGCTTCCTGCATGCGGCTGCCCGGGCAGGAATACCTCTCCCTCACAGAGCCTGGCGCTGTCAACGCACCCAATATTCCTGAAAGGATTTGCCTGGCTCTGCTTCAGCCTCCTGCTGTCCTGCCCTTTCACTATCTTTGTGAACGGTCTGCGGATCATTACGGCCATCTACCTCCCGCTGCTATTTGAGCGGCTGTGTCTTTTCGGAGGCAGCCTGACCCCGGACAGTCTCCACACTGCCATTGGAACACTGGTATACTTTGCGGCCCTGCTCACCCTATATCGGCTGACGGCAAATCTGTTTCATCGAAAAACAGAAATATCCCTCTTCCGCCGCTGCCTGCCCCCTGTTTTCTGGTATTTTGCCATCGTACTGGGCATTCCGTTCCTGAATCGGGCTTACGAGCGGAACGGGGAGCAGTTTACAGGTTTTGCAGTTCTGGTCAGTTCCTGCTGCGGCGGGATTCTCCTCCTGTACTGTGCAGGACTGCTGCTTTGGAAGCTCCGCCGAACCGGCCGATGACCCTTCCGGCACAGAGGGCATGTGCCCTGGTACATGAAAATCCCGGTGTGCTGACCTGCTTCTTTTCAGCGAAATAACAGGGAATGCATTTTATGTCTACAAGGCGAAGGAGGGATGCAACACGGCAGGCTTCTAGTTCTCCCCTAAAATGTAGTCCACTGCATCCCATTCGATGACAGGCACATTCTTCTGTGTCACCGTGGCTGTCTGCTTCTTCTTGTTCTGTATCTTAATGATATTCAGAATCAGACTTCCCACTGCCAGTACAAGGCAGATTCCCGCCGCTCCAAGGGCAATGGCAAGATTGTTCTCCACCCCGGAGAAGAAATAGCACCCAGCTCCGATAATAATGCCAAGAATGACGCAGACAATAGGGGTGCCGAACATATCATCCTTTGCACCGCTGATAGCCCAGGTCTGAGGTTTATGGCAATAGGGGCATTCATCCTTGAAGGCTTTCGCATAGATTTGCTTCTCTGTTGCGTTTTGATATACCTCCTTTACCTCCCTCACCAGATATTTGTGCGCGATCTCGTCCAGCTTCTTCTGGTTTTTGTCGTTAAGCGATTTGAAATTACTGTTCATCTCCGCTTCCATACCGGAAATGGTTGCCTTCAATGTACCGCTGTCCTTCATGCACTGTTCGCAACGGAAAGAATATGGCACGTCCACGCTTTCTTTCTTTTTGTGTTTGTAGTAAGTACCCACCTTCGTATTCCTCCTGATATCATATTGATCCCCCAGGGCGCTGCGCCGGCTTTCGATTCCTCCTGCCAAAGCGCAGCACACTGCACACAACGCCTGTAATGGCGGTGTATCATGACTTTGCTTACCTGATTATTATATCCCATCCACTGAAAATGTCAATATTCCGGATACCACTTTCCGGCATCCTAAAGCGTGTTTGAAAGCCGCTTTCCGGCGAATGTGCGTCACGGTTTCGGGGCGATAAAATCATCTTACAGACGATTACGAATAGGAAAAATGTTACCCTCTGCCGCCTTACTCTCTTTCGTACCCGTTCTTCCGATACAGCAGGATGAACACCAGCGCTGCCAGGGCAATCTCCGCTCCGATTACCCCAATCCCGAAGCCATCCACCCGGGGCGTATCTTCCGCCAGGGCTGCAGCCGCCGAGGAGAGTACTCCCGTAAAAAGGAATCTGCTGGCCTTCTCCATAAATCCGCTGAATTCCCCAAATACGGGAATCATCACCAGTACCATAACGGGCACCGAAATCACCGTGCTGGCGCTCACCTGGCTTTTACAGCAGATTCCGAAAATCATGCCCATGACGGTGGACGCCATGGCACAAAGAGCCGATACCCCCAGCCACATGGCCCATCCTCCTGCCGACGGACGCAGCCCTGCCGCCGGAACCGCCAGGATATTCACTGCCAGGATCATCGCTGCTACCGGAAGCGTGCTTCCCAGGAAAAATTCCAGCCCGTTCACCGATGATGTCATGAGCGCACGCAGGGTATGTTTTTCTTTTTCCTCGGCCAATGCCATACCGGTACACAGGATTCCCGTCATGGTGGTATTCATCAATGCCCCCAGCGATAAGGCCATCCCGCGGACAGAATCATCCAGCGCATTTCCGTTGGATTCAGCCATGGAACCGTAAAACAATGTCATCACAAATGTAAGCCCCACGGAAAACAGGGGCATGGTTATGAAATTTTTGGAAAACTGTGTCCGCCACTTCATGGACAGAATAACAAACAATTTATTCCAGTGAACCGTTTTTATTCCGGCCTGCTGCCAGACGCCGGCACCTTCTGTCTGCATTCTCTTCACTCCTGTCTCTGTCCTCATCCCAGTGCCCTCCCTGTAACTGTCAAAAATACGCTTTCCAGATTCGGTTCGCAGGAATGCAGGCTGTTCACCTGATTCTTCCGGAGCAGGCTTGAAAGCCTTTCCACATCCTCCTCCCCCTGTCCCAAAAGCAGCCTGCTGCCGTCCGAAAGCAGCAAACGATACTGTTTGTCCTGGTTGTACCGCAGGCACAGCTCCTCCGGCGTACCGTATTCCACAATCTGTCCCGCGTTAAGCAGCGCTACATGATTGCAAAGCTTCGTGGCTTCCTCCATATTATGGGTGGTGAGAAAGATTGCCATGCCCGACTCCCGCAGTTCCTCCAAAAGCCTGTGGATATCCAGCGCGGTAGACGGATCCAGGCCGCTGGTTGGCTCATCCAGGAAGAGAAGCCTCGGCCGGTGCAGTACCGCCCTGGCCAGCACCAGACGCTGTGCCTGGCCTTTGGAAAGCTTTCCCGCAGGCTTTTTGCGGTGTTCATACAGTCCCACACGCTTCAGCAGTTCCTCAATACGCTCTGTAGGCACGTTCAAAATACGGGCAAAAAAACGGAGATTGTCATGGACTGTCAGACGTTCATAGACTCCCGAATTATCGGTAACTATTCCAATCTGCTCATAGATGGACTCGTCGATTTTCCCCACATGGATGCCCAATACATAGGCATCCCCGGAAGTAGGCTTAAGCTGCCCTGTGAGAATCTTGATAGTAGTAGTCTTGCCTGCGCCGCTGGGACCTAAGAATCCAAGAATTTCCCCCTTGTGCAGCACGGCGTTCAGATCCCGGAGTGCCGTCGTCTCTCCGAATTTTTTGGAAATATGATCCAGACGGATGTATTCCTTTGTCATAATGTATCACTCCTTTCACCAAGGAGCATACCATTCCGACACAGATAAATGACGCCAATTTCCCAAATGGCGGCTGCTGTTTCTCCAACGGCAGCCGCATACCTTTTCCCGCGCCCTTCCCGGCCAATCCTCTGTCCAGAACTTCCCTCATGACTTTCAGGCTCTCCCGGCACGGGCGTATCTTTCTTCCGTCAGCAGAACTGATGTTGATATCGTTTCAGGCTCTCCTGGCTGTCAGGCATCTGTTCCGGCAGTATCCACCTGTTTGCCGTCAATAAATACATATTTCACTTTGGCAGACACTTCAAAAGGACAGCCCTCCGTAATCACGATATCCGCATCCTTACCCGCTTCCAGGGATCCCACCCTGTCCGCAATGCCTGCATGTCTTGCCGGGTTGATGGTAATGGCCTGCAGGGCTGCGAAAGGATCCATCCCCGCCTGCACCGCCAGCCCTGCACAGAGCGGAAGGTATTCCTGGGGAATCACAGGGGAATCCGTGATGATGGATACCTGGCAGCCTGCTGCGGCCAGACGTCCGGGCGTCACCCAGCTCTTATTGCGCAGTTCAAATTTAGAGGCGCTGGTAAGGGTCGGCCCAACCGCCAGCGGCACATTCTCCTTCGCCAGTTCTTCTGCAATCAAGTGCCCCTCCGTCACATGTTCCAACGTAATTTTCAGATCAAACTCCTTTGCGATACGCAGAGCGGTAAAGATGTCCTCCGCGGCATGGGCATGGGCTTTCAGGGGAATTTCCCTTTTCATGACGGGAAGCAGGGACTCCATCTTCATATCAAAGGCAGGTTTTTTGGACAGGTCCTCCCCTGCCGCTTCTTTTTTCTCCATGTACTCCTGGGCCTTAAACAGGGTTTCCCGCAGCAGTGCGGCCGTTGTCATACGGCTGGAATCTTTCTTGTCCCTGTATACCCGCTTGGGATTCTCACCAAAGGCACACTTCATGGCCACACCGTCCCGAACCACCATATCATCCGCTCTACTGCCCACAGTCTTAATTGTAGTGAAGGTACCTCCCAGTACATTGGCGCTGCCGGGTCCTACGCAGACACAGGTAACACCGGCCGCTGCCGCCATGGCAAACGCCGGGTCCATAGGCTTTACGCCGTCAATTCCGCGCATCTGGGGGCTGATGATATCGTTCAGTTCATTGTAGTCCATACCTTCATAGCCGATGCCGTAGCCGTCAAGCCCGATATGCCCGTGGGCCTCCACAAAACCGGGATATATCTGCAGGCCTTCCGCATCCACAATTTCGGCGCCCTCCGGAATTACCGGCACCTCACCCACGGCCCGGATTTTTCCGTCCTCCACTAGAATGTCCCCGCGGAACGCTTCCCTGTTGACTCCGTCATGAATCATACCGTTTTTTATACATAACATCATATCAATCCTCCTATTTTAAATCGCTGCTCGATAGCACTAAAGGGAAATTATTTTTCAAAAGCCCTGTCATTTCTTAGCTGGACGGCACAAACCGGAATCCGGCATCGGCAGATGGCGCCTTTTCTCTGTGCGGCGGTAAGAAAACGAAGTCAATGGGATTAAACCGCTTTCTCAAGTTCCCCCGACGCCTCCCTCATTACTTCCGGTTCCACCTTGCAGACTTTCCTGTCGTAGGTATAGAAGCCGTTAATCTCATCTTCCACATCGCTCAGCTGGGTGTAGATACAGCCGCACAGCCCCTTGGGGATTGCAGGCAGAATTACTTTCTCATACAGTTTCTTGACCCGCATGGTCAATTCTGTGCGGTTCCTGCACTCCCCGTAGCCGTATCCGCCATGTTTTGAATAAAAATGCCCCGGCACACGGAGGGAATATCCCCCGCATTCCGATACCAGAACCGGTTTTTCGGGCTTTTCCGGTATCACCAGTTTCTTGAAATAGATATGTTGACTGTCAAAGTCACTTTCATTCTGCGAAAACCAACCCGACGTGGCGTCATAAAGCCGCGTGCCGTCCAATGCCTTTGCCTGCCTGTACATGGCGTCGCTCTCAAACTGCCCCCAGCCCTCATTGAAAATCGTATATGCAATGATGCAGGGATGATTGTACAGATGCAGAATGGTATCTTTCATATGCTGTGCAAAGAAATCCCTGCGCTTCCTTCCGTACCAGGATTTTTCGTCCTTTTTCCGGCAGAATCCCAGGGTGGGAAGCGCCGTGTCCCTGATCCAGGAATAGAAGCCGTTATTTACCATATCCTGCATCACCAGCATACCGTGAAGGTCACAGTAATAATAAAAGCTTTCAGGTTCAATCTTGATATGCTTCCGAAGCAAATTCATGCCAAGGGCCTTCATTCGCAGCACGTCCTGTTCATATTCCGCTTCCTTTGCCGGAAGGTAGATGCCGTCGCAAAAATATCCCTGATCCAAGACCCCCTGCAAAAATATCGGCTTCCCGTTGAGACAGACCCTGGGTATGCCGTCCGCTTTTTTCACTTCAATGGTTCTGAGTCCAAAATAGGAACGAACGGTGTCCTCTCCCATTGTGACAGTCATCTCATAGAGCCATGGATCCGCAACATCCCAGAGTAACGGCCGATAATGTGTCCCGTCGGGCAGCCTGATGGCAGACATGTCGATCTCCGCTTCCGTCCCGGCAGCCTGCACTGTGTACCCGCTACCGTCATGCAGGGTGACTGTCACCGTTATACCGTTCCGGGTCCCGGTATTTATGCCGCCGGTACAGGCTCCCGGCACAGGCTTCCCGTCGGCGCCGGGTTCCGCAGCAGGCTTCTCATTTCCGCCAATCGGCCCGGGCTTCCCGCTCCCATGAATACACGCTCCCGGCACAGGCTTCCCGTCGGCGCCGGGTTCCGCAGCAGGCTTCTCATTTCCGCCAATCGGCCCGGGCTTCCCGCTCCCATGAATACACGCTCCCGGCACAGGCTTCCCGTCGGCGCCGGGTTCCCTCCGGCAGCTTCCCTCGTCGCTGCACCTTACGGAAATCCGAACCTTCCGTGTATCGGCATCCACCTTCAGCCCTGCAATATATACCAGAGGCACACATTCCATCCAGACACTCTGCCAGATCCCGCTCACGGGCGTATACCACATGCCGCCCCTTGCCCTGCGCTGCTTGCCGTAGGGGTAACGGGCAGACAGCGTATCTCTTGCCTTTACTTCAATGCGGTTCGTCCCCTCTTTTATATACGCTGTCACCTCGAAATAAAACGGCAGATAGCCCCCCTCATGCTTTCCCAGGAAATGCCCGTTCAAGAACACCTCCGCCACCTGGTCCACCGCCCCGAAATGCAGCAGGATACGGCCGTCCTTCCACCCCTCAGGACATGTAAATTCCCTGGAATACACCAGACGGTTTCCTACTTTTCCCCCATACCCGGACAAGAGGGACTGGGGCGGAAAGGGAACCAGGATTTCCTGCCCGTTCAGCTCCCAGCTGCCGTTCAGGCTGAAGTAGCTGTCCCGGCGCATCTGTGGGCGTGGGTAACTGTCCCAGACTTTTACGGCAGCATCCCGTTTTTTTTCAGAAACAGCTTCTGCCGCCCCTTTTCGGCATTCCCCTTCAGGACACACTTCCGCCCCGGATACTGCCTCTTCCAACAGTTCTTCCCCCGAACTGCTCACCAGCCGGTAATGGCTGCTGCGGATTTTCCTGACTGCCAGTCCGGCAGCGGCGGCTGTCCCCAGCGCTGCCGCCGCCAAAAATTTTTTGCCTTTACCCATATTCATCCCCCTTACCCCTGCTTTTGCCCGGCTTTTATTTGGCACACGCCCTTCCGGACATGTGAACTCCGCCGCGTACAATACATCAACTGACCGTCCCCTTACACCGTTGTCATCTTTCCCGGGTCCGGTCAGCACACTTTACTCTTCAATCCCGTTTACACAATTCGCCATCAGCATGGCGATGGTCATGGGCCCTACTCCGCCCGGCACGGGCGTGACGGCATATGCCTTCGGCGCCACAGACGCAAAATCCACATCCCCGCAGAGTTTCCCCTCCGCATTTCTGTGAATGCCCACATCTATGACTACAGCTCCGTCTTTTATAAAATCCCCGTCCACAAATTTTGGCTTGCCCACCGCCGCCACAAGGATATCTGCCCGCCTGGTAATTTCCTTCAGGTTTTGTGTTCTGGAATGGCATATCGTGACCGTACCGTTCTCCCTAAGCAGCAGCATGGCCATAGGCTTCCCCACAATATTGCTCCTGCCCAGCACCACACATTCCTTCCCCTCGATCTCGATGCCGGAACGCTTCAGCAGCTGGATGACGCCCGCCGGGGTACAGGACACATATCCCGGCCTTCCGATGCTCAGATTGCCTACATTCACCGGATGGAATCCGTCCACATCCTTCTCCGGCGCAATGGCCAGAAGGACCCGCTCCTCGTTGATGTGCCGCGGCAGGGGCAGCTGCACCAGGATTCCGTTTACATCCGGCCGTCCGTTCAGCTCCCTTATAAGCGCCAGCAGCTCTTCCTCCGCAGTCTCCGCCGGCAGCTCATAAGAAAGAGAATCCACGCCCACATACTCACAGGCTTTTTTCTTATTTCGGACATACACGGACGAAGCGGGGTCATTCCCCACCTGTATGACGGCCAGGCAGCGCTCCGCCCCCTGTGCCTTCAGTTCCGCCATTCTTTCCCGCAGTTCGTCTTTGATTTCCTGAGAAATCCTTTTTCCGTCAATCAGCAGCTCCATGTCATTTTCCTCCTAATCTAAATCGCTTCGCGATAGCACTAAAGGGTAAAGTCGAACCCAATCTCGCCGGCAGATTTCCGGATGCCATCCCTCAGTACACGTAAGGCGTTCTCCCTGTAATCTCCCTGTAACAGTCCAGGATCCCGTCCAACGGAACGCACCAAAACCTGACAGGGTCGGTTGAATAGGCATACGCCATGCAGATCAGATTGCCGTAGCCGTCCAGCACTGCGGATCCGGAATCCCCGTGAACCAGCTCTACCGTCACTTCCGTATGGAAGGCCCCGTTATTCCAGCCAAAATCCTGTTTTACCTTTATCAGCTTTCCCTTGGAGACATGCAGCAGGCCTCCCGTTCTGTCAACCCGCTCCAGCCCCACTTCGATATCCTGCTGGTTCAGGCTCTCCCAGTATGTCCTGTCGATATGTACCGTCATCAGCTTCTCCAGCAATTCCTCCGGCACATTCTCCAGAAGTACCTCCACCACCCCCACATCGTATCTCTGGCTGGTGCCCACAGCTCTTCCCCGTATTACAGTTCCATCGTAAAAATAGATATCCCAGTCTTCATATTTACTGACCACATGATGATTGGAGCAGATATAAATCCTGTCTTCCGTTATTTCAATGATATAGCCGGAGCCGGCGCTGTATCCGCCTCTGCCCACTCCGTGATACAGCTGTACCAGCGCAGGACGCATATATTCCAGCGTTTCATCAATATCATCATACCCGGCAGCTCCCCCGTCATAAATGTTGGGCGCTCCGATTATGATATCCTCCCGATAGTCAATCTGGCGGCTCCCGATCAAAGCCTGTATCTCATCCTCCGATCCCACCAGGACTCTCGCTTCCTCCACCGTCTCAAGCCCGTAGCTGTCCTCCGCTGTATAATACAGCACATAGTCTCCGGAAGCATTTAAATTAACTTCCGAATCATCCACCTGTATATCAGCCGTCAAATCTCCGTCCAGATCATCCTGTGCCGTCACCTCATCCAGATAATCCGGGTCGCTTCCCGGAATGCAGTAAAAATCACGAATACCGTCAAAGGATGGCGCCGTATCCACGATTACGGAAATCTGCCCGGCCGTTTCATTCCCCGAACTGTCCCTGGCAAGAATTTCCAGCTGATATTGACCTGTTTGGTCAAAGCAAAGACTGCTCTCCAGTGATCCTCCACGAGAAATGAAGGCCTCCGCCTGGGGATCTGCATCCACAATCCCTTCAATGATATCTTCCACGGTACACTCTGCCCCCGCAGCCAGATATATCTGCCCCTCTTTCCAGAGAATTTCCGGTGCCACCGTATCCTGAATGGTAACCTCATATGTAAATTGTGTCCTTCCATGATATACCACCGCCTGATAAGTACCGGTATGTCCCTCATCCACCTGGGATAAATCCAGTTCCCCCAGATGTACGGACCATTCCGTGCCCGAGATGTAATCCTCAATATCCTGACTGATCTGGTCACCGTATTCGCAGGTTATCTCACTGAAAACCGGAACCACCCTGTATATGCGAAAATAAAAGAAGAACAGCCCTGCGCCCAGCATCAGCACAAACAGCATGAACAGAACTATCTTCTTCCTTCTCCTTCTTCCCGTATTTCCCACGAGTTCTTCCCCATCCTTTACATAATGTATTTTAGCTGAACCGTCACATAAAAGCTTAGCATCGCAGTCCTTATTTGTCAACCAATGCGCTGCTTTACCCTGCCCGGAAAATTACGGCAGCACCTCTGCGGGTTTCCTCTGCCGGGTGGTTTGGGTCTCACCAAATATTTCCTCTGCCAGCTTCCGACAATATGGAAGGGAAAACTGACTGTCCTGGTTCACAATCTCGTTTCTCTCCGCCAGTTCTTCCGTATATCTGTCCAAAGGATAAACCGTGACACCTCCGAATCCCTGTTCTACATGGCAGACCAGCGGTTCTGCACCGTATGAAGTGACTGCCGCCTCTCCCTCATCGTTCCTTCCGATCGTCACCCTTGCCATGCCTCCCACCATGCGGTTCGCCACGCCTTCCCCTGTACCGGAGGTCCAGTTCACGAAATTTCCCAGGGAATAATAAACCAGTGCTGCTCCCTCCCATTCCACAGGCTCTATCACATGGGGATGGGTGCCCAGAATCAGGTCTGCTCCGTTGTCGGCAAAAAAAGCCGCCCACTGCTCCTGCTCCGCGGTTTCTTCCAGAACATATTCCGTTCCCCAATGGGGACATACCACCACAAAATCCGCCACTTCCTGCGCCCTCTGCAAGTCTGCCTTCACTCTTTCCCTCTCCAGCAAATCCACCGCATAAGGCATATCCTGCGGCAGTGCAATCCCGTTTGTCCCATATGTATAGTTCAGAATTGCCAGCCGGATTCCGTCCTGTTCATACACATAGATTTCCTCCTGCTCCGCCTCGCTTCCGTGAATTCCCAGCACGGCAATGTCCGGATATTCCTTCTGCCAGAAGGCAAGGCAGTTGACAATCCCTTTTTTCCCCTTGTCAAGCGCATGGTTGGTGGCGTGAAGCACCACATCAAAGCCTGCTTCCACCAGCGCGTCTCCCAACTCATACGGCGCATTGAAAGCCGGATAGCCGGATACCCCCAGCTCCTCGCCTCCCAGTATCACTTCCTGGTTCACCAGCGCCAGGTCTGCAGATGAAATCTCCTCTCTCATCTCGGAAAAAACCGCACCGAAGTCATAACTTCCGTCTTCTTTTTTCCCGCTCTCCGCCACCGGCGTGTGCAGAAGGATATCGCCCACCATCACCAGGGTAATCTCAGGCTCCCCGCCGTCGGATCTCACACTTGTGGAAGTGTCTGTACCCTTTCCGACACCCGTATCACTTCCAATGCCCGTGCCGACACTGACATCCGTGTCGCCTTTCGTGTCAGTATTGCCTCTTTCCCTGTCCATGCCGCCTCCGGGTTCTGCCTGTCCCATACCGCGGCCTGCTTCCCCCTGCCCTGTACCGCTTTCCGTTTCCCCGGCTTCTCCATTCACCCCGTTTTTCCCCCCGCCCGACAATAAAACGGCCGCCGTAATCATACAGAGTATAGCTGTAAATCCATACATAATATAATCTTTTTTGCGATTTATATATGATTTTCTTCTTTTTTTCATGTGACTGCTCCTTAAACTGGAATTACTTTTGCCGGGCTGCCCCACCCCTGGAGTACCCGCAAACCTGAATGAAACCCAAATATTTCCCAATGTCGTAAAATACGGAAAACAGGCTCTGTCACAATTCCACTCTCAACTCTCTTCTTCCGCAAACACAAAATACTTATAAAACCAGGCATATCTCTATCCGATATCCACGACCTTGAATACAACAGCCCCAGCCCCCCGCAAACTGCAACGCACAGCAAACATGTTCTGGAATACAGTGGATAAAAATCCCATAACATGCTACAATGAGAAACAGAAAATGCCATAATGAGATGAATTGAAAACACCGGAGGGCAGACACCGCGCGAGTGCGGCCGGATACGATAAAAACAGCAAGGAGAATCTCCATGAACACATACAACCGTCCAAAATACGCTCTCATCACAGGAGCATCCCGCGGCATCGGAAGAGCTGCGGCGGAAATATTTGCCGAAAACGGATATCATCTGTTCCTTACATGCCATAATTCCATGGACGAACTGGAACATCTGGCTGAAAGCCTGCAGTCTGCACATGAGATCAACTGTCTGGCCGTCCGGGCCGATATGGGTATCGAGACAGATGTGGCGCGGCTGTTTACCCACATCCAGCATCTTGATGTGCTGGTGAACAATGCAGGAATGGCATACTTTGGACTGCTCTCCGAGATGACAGCCAGCCAGTGGCACAGAATTATGGCAGTAAACCTGGATTCCTGTTTTTACACCTGCCGGGCGGCAATCCCCCTGATGCTGAAAAATCACCGCGGAAGCATCGTCAATGTCTCCTCCGTCTGGGGAGCGCAGGGAGCTTCCATGGAAGCAGCCTACTCAGCGTCAAAAGGCGGCATGAACACATTCACCAAGGCATTGGCCAAAGAACTGGCTCCCAGCGGCATACAGGTCAATGCCGTCGCCTGCGGTGTCATTGATACCGCCATGAACGGTTGTCTGTCACCGGAAGATATGGACGCGCTCCGCAGCGAAATCCCCGCCGACAGGTTGGGCCGCCCCGAGGAAGCCGCAGAGCTGATCTTCCGTACCGCCCAGGCCCCGCCCTATATGACAGGACAGATTATAACAATAGACGGCGGATGGTATACCTGACCGCCGCCTCTTGTCATTCAGTTGCGCATCTACGAAAACTGCTCTTTCTCTTCCTCAAATACTTCCTGTACATCTGTGCCGGGTGCCAGTGACTCCACGATTTCCTGCATCTGTCTCTTTGTCCTGGCGCCCTTGCAGCGCAGGATAATTTTTTCCTTCTCGGCCTCGGTCAGTCCCGCGTAACCGCTCATAGCCGCCTCATTAATGGCAAGGGACATTCCAAATCCCACAGGCAAATCCGAAAACGCCGTTCCGTTGTAGAGAACTCCGCTTCCGCCGATTCCGTTGATATCCATTACTGCACACTCCTTTCGTATGATTTCGGATGCAAATTGACATCCTACTACAGAGTGTGCATTTTTTTAAGCTTTATTCACGCCTTCTCCGCACTCCCACAACATATCTTCATGCATGGGACCGTTCGGTTCGTTCCGCAGACGGGATACCATATTTTTGCAGAATATACAGCACTGCCCGAAAGCACCGTTCATGGCCTGGGTTTTGCTTCATGCTCCCGGATTTCCCGCTCCGCAGTCTCCACATCCTGATAACCGTACATTTTTACACTGTTTTTCATAATTTCATATGCGGTGTTCCTGCCGCTGCGCGCGTATTCCACCACATATCTGCCGTACAGTTCCAGCATCTTATCCGAATAAGTCCCAAGCTCGCCTCTGAGATAGGTCTCGTAGGAAGTATCCTCAGGCGTATCCTCGTAAGTATGGATATTCCTGGCATTTCCGGCCAGTGCCGGATAAGAGACGCTGAAGTCCTCCATCCACTTTACCTGCAAACCCACAATCTGTTCAATGATATTTTTCTTCTCCAAAGTCAGCTCGGGGAAATGGGATTTGATCTCCTCATACCTGTCCGGCGCGGTAGACTCCATCATTCTGCCGTATTTTTCCTCAATCAGGTTGTGGCCCCTGTGATATTCCCTGTAAAAATCATACAAATACTGCTGCAGCATTACCCTGTCCCAGGTGAGGTACTGGCTTTTCCGCATAATGGAAAAGGTGGACCAGTCGTTCTGACAGCCGGCTCTTCCGCCTTCGTTCTTCACCTTGTCAAAAGCCTCGAACTCAAGTCTGGCAATTTCCTCCACCAGTTCCTCATTGTCCTTTGCCGCCAGAGATGCCTTGAAAACCAGTTCCTCGCTGTGGGCATCCAGATAACTCTCCGTGTCGCTGATGAAGCCCTCCCTGTACATCTCCATGGCAAAATATGCGCCCAATCGCTCTATATATAACGAAGCGGCGTCGATTCCGCTTCCCTGCAGAAAATGCTCTCCGCCGGAAATGCCCGCTCCTCTGCTGTCCTCCGCTGCTGGCTTGTGTACTGCAGCGTTCCCGCCTGCTTCCACGCTCCGCTTTTCCGAGGCACTTCCCCATGCCAAATGTCCCGATGCCCCTGCAGACGCTTTCTGACTCTCCGATAACGCCCCAGACTCCCGCAAACTCTCCGCAATTCTGCCCAGCAGCCCGGCTGCTTCCCTGCCTTCCTCCGAATCCTGAAGGCTGCGCAGAAGCCATTTATCATGGGGCGGATATTTTTCCTCTATATAGTGCTGGAGCTTCATGGCTTCTTTCATGCCGTCCCACACCATCATCTCGGCCGTAAATCTGTCATCCCTGCCAAGCATTCTGGGGTAATTGTACTGCGCCGTCTGGGCAAAGCGCGCGGCAGCCTCCGCCAGCTTCAGATAGCGGATTTCTTCCGGATATCCCTTCTTCAGCTTTTCCCGAAACTCGCTGAACACGCCTTCATCATCTCTGAAAATCTCGCCATTGACAGCTGCCGCCAGAGAAGCGTCACTGATACTTTTCCAGTTAATTTCTTCGTAGGCATCTGCCCCTGTCAATTCCCTGTAAAAGTCCGAAATCCGAATGACACCGCGCCGGTTGCGCCCGTTCACATGCGCCGCACGCTCATATCCTCTGAAATTCGCCGGAAGCTTCTCATAAGCCTGCTGTAAAGCCTCCCCGACTTCGCTGTAAGTTTCATCCGTAACCCACATGCAGAAATCCGGTCCCCAGTCATGGTCCCTGGATGCGGCATCGTCATAGCCAAAGCAATCGGAGCCTCTTCCTGCAAGGCCTACCGCTATCTTCCCCTCATAATCCGGGAACTGTTCCCGTATCATCGTTTTCCCATACACCTCATAATATTCCCTGGCCAGGGAAAGACCTGTACCGCTTTTACGGCTTGCCTGAACACATTCCGTATTTCCGGATTGCGCCACAGAATCACACTCTGCTTTTCCGGATTGGGCCACAGAATCACACTCTGTTTTACCGGATTGCGCCACAGAATCACACTCTGCTTTTCCGGATTGCGCCACAGAATCACACTCTGCTTTTCCGGATTGCGCCACAAAACCACCCTCTGCTTTTCCGGATTTCGCAGTATGATATGCCTCCTCACAGGCCGCCATATTATCCGCCAGCCTGTGATAATAATCGTTCCTGCCCAGGCTTTTTTCCACGGTCTCCATTGCCTGCCTATAGTACTGTACTGCCTTTTCAAACTCTCCCTCACGATAGAAATACATTCCCAGAGTTGCCAGGGCAGCTGCCGAGTGGCTGTCCTCCACATTTCTCTCCCTGAATATTTCCAGGGACTTCATCGCATACCTATATGCTTCTCTGTTTTCCGCCAATTGCATACACGTACCTGCCAGATTGGCATAAGTGACGGCCGTTTCGTAGCCCGCCTTATTTTTCTCCGCAATCGCCAACGCCTGCAGCAGCTTCTCTCTGGCCGCCCCATAGTTCCCCATTTCCTGATACAGGAGGCTGATATTATTCTGCAGACCTGCCAGCAGCATATTGTCAGGCTCCAGCAGCCTGCCATAAATCTCCTGTACCTGCCTGTAAAAATCCATGGATTCCTCCAGCCTGCCGCAGGCACGGTACGCAGTCGCCGCATTCAGCAGCGTGGTTGCATGCGGAATCGTTCCCTCCAGCCCCATGCGCTCCGTCTGGGCGATTGCCTGTGCAACCGTCCTGTAAACCATCTCATGCCGACTTGTCTCCCTGTAATAGCCAATCAGCTCGTTTAAAAGCTGCAGCTTTGCCCCCTCATCCTGTTCCGCCTCTGCCTGCGCTACGGACTGTTGTAAAAGCTGTTCCGCCTCTTCTCCCCTGTCTGCCTCAAGATAAGCATCTGCCCGTGCCAGAATACTTTGAATGTCCACTGTTTTCTTCTCCATTTTCCTGTCGGTCTTGGTTTCTGTCTTCATTTCCGTCTTAATTTTCGTACTCATTTCCGGGTTCCGTATTCGTTTCCGCATTCATTTCGATTATTATTACCCTCTTGATTTCCGTATTCATTTCACTCTTCCCGGCTGTTTTTCTGCGGTGTCCCGGCAGTCCGGAAGCCGTAAACAATATTATCATGCACCTGTCTTTTCCCGTTTGTCAATTACCGCCTTCATTATCAGCAATGCAATACACCCGCTTCCGATTCCGCTGAACACCCCAAAGAGTACGTCGGTTGGATAATGCACCCCAAGATACAGTCGCGACAGGCCAATCAGCCCCGCCAGTACCAGCGCCGGAATCCCGAAGCGCTTCGGCAGCTTTCTGTAAAAAACCCAGGCAGCCGCAAAGGAACTGCCCGTGTGCCCTGACGGAAAGGAATAGTCCCAGGGCTTTTGTATTATCAACACCAGCCCTTCTATCACTTCATATGGCCGTACCCTTGCCACCAGATTTTTCAGGACAATATTGTTAATCACCAGAGAGACAAGCAGTGCCAGAATACTGGTAATCCCCACCGTTCTGGTCTTCCTGAACAGCAGCAGTACTAGGGAAATCAGAATCCACAGCACCGCACCGTTTCCCAATGTGGTAATCCCTTTAAAAATAGGGGTTAACACCGGATTTCTCACCACATCCTGAAGAAAAAGTAATATACCCGCGTCCATAGTATTCTCCTCATTTTTAGCCCCTGGGTGACAATTCTAAGGAATAAGGTCCTATTTCAGAAACCCTTTCAGCGCATCCACAGTATCCGAAACCTTGTCTGCCGTAAGCTTTGCCTTGACGCCCTGAACCACCTGATTAATCACATCATCCGGCAAATCCACTCCCAGAATGCCTTCCAGTGCCTTTACCGGCTCCTTTTGGAATTGTTCCTGCAGATTCTTGTCCTTGGTAATCCTGTCTACCACTTTTTTGATTTGTTCCTTTACGTCCATCCTGAAATCCTCTCTTTCGATCTGTAATTATATCAGAATCCCGTTTTTCCGGGAAACTTTCAACTGAAACGGACACTGCATCCTCTCTTATTCGGATACCCCCTCTTGAAGCACCGAGTCCATACCAATTTCTCCTGGAAATTTATCATTTAGCGGAGCCGCCCCTCTTTCCGCCTGTCAAAGCACCACACTTAACAGGTGAACACGCTTTTCACCCGCCAAATATCACGTTTGACAGATGAATGCTCTTTCCGCCTGTCAGTGCATCACGTTTAACAGGTGAACACACTTTTCACCTGTCAGGGAATTACATTTGACAGGTGAATGCCTTTTTCGCCTGTCCCTGCTTACTTTGTCACAATATTTGAATGGATGGCGAAAAGCCGAAACACAGGAACCAATGTTCCCGAACATATACAGACTCCCGGACTGCCCGGTTCCCTCATAAGATGAATTCAGACACTTTGCCGACGGACAGACCTTCGGAAAAGCGCTCCGCATTTCTTTTACTGATGTGATTTACTATAGCATACTCTCTTTTTGTTTGCAATAGATTTTCTGAAATTTTAGTTTGCCGCCGGATACAGCCATTATCTGCGGCTCCTCAAAATCGCTGCCAGCATATGGAACATCACCCCGCAGGCAGCAAAGGCAAGCGCATACAGCTTCCCCACATCGCCGGCCAGCATGGTCATCAGCGTACCCAGCACAGGAAGGTGGTAAACGGATTTTCCCACCAGGCTGTCATAGGGCACCGGCACGGTATCTTCTTCGCTGTTGGCATCCCCCTTGGTGATAAACTCCCCTTCCACATATCGGTTCTCTTCCACCCTGTGACTCACCACCGTGTCATTCCTCATAAACGCAATCACGTCCCCAGCCTCTATTTCCTCCGGAGGCGTCTCCTCCACATAGAGAATACTGCCCACCGGGATCTCCGGTTCCATGCTCCCGCTCACCACCTCATAAATCTCATATCCCATCAGCCTGGGTACGGTCAGCGGAAGAAAAGCCGCAATGACTCCCAGCAAAATCAGCGTCCCCAACACGCTGCAAAGGGCAGGAAATACTTTCCCACCCTTGTTTTCAGAATTGCCTACAGTTGACTCCAAACGTCTTGTCATGATTTTTCTTCCTTCTTTTTCTTTTTGTCCAGAATCAGGAAATACCACGCCGCGCCCACAATACCAAGCACCAAGACTACGATAACCGGTACCGGGATTCCCAGAAGCCTGGCGTCGGCCGCAACCCTCAGAAAATTACTTGTAGGAACATCCTCCTCATCCAGGTCTCGTATCTCATCCGGTCCGTTAGCCGTAGGCGTTTCCGCGTCCAAAATACTCTGCTCAATTCCGCCTTCACCCTGTGCCCCCAGGTTGCCGCCCGGCCCGCCTGCAGTCGGCAGCTCCGGATCCTCTATTACTTCAAAGCCGGGTACTGTCGGTATCGTCGGTGCGGGTGCAGGTGCAGGGGCGGGTATCTCCGGTGCTGGCGCCTCCGGCTGGGGCGCAGGGGCAGGGGGCTGGGGCGCCGTCCCCTCCTCGTTCCTTGTGTATACAAAGGTGAAAACATTTTCCGCAGGATCCTTCTGCAGCGTCTGCGTCATGTTGTATGCCTCCGGCGTCCATCCCTCGATGTAGATGTAAGCCACCACAGGGCGGTCGCCCACATTGCCGTAATAGGTCTCTCCCGGCGCCAGCGCGTTCCCCTCACTGTCCGTATAGTTGACGGTATAGGATGTGGCATCCCCCAGTATCCCGTAGGCCACCACATAGTCCATGTCCCCTGTCACCACGAAGGAATTCGCCTGGGAACTGTCACTGTTGTCCTTTCCGCTCTCACGGATCCCCCTCACATAATACTTGCTGTTGTCGTTGAGAGTCACGGCATTGTGGTAAAAATTAATCCGCGCACCGTAGTGCAGGCCCGAGAACTCCACCACCTCCCCGGTGGCAAAGCTGCCCTGCTTCCCGGCAAAGAAACGAATCGTATAGGTGTACTCCTCTTCCTTCGCCGAAACCGGCAGCGTCATCGCAAGAAACAGGCACAAAGAAAGAAATATGTGAATAATACGTTTACATCTCTTCATCCCCCTATGCCTCCTTCTTCCCTTTTTTATGTTCTCTGAAACAGTAAATACAGTATATCAGGAGCAGCAGCCCGCTCACAGCGCCCACCGCTGCCAGCAGCGGAAGCCGGCTCTCATCCCCGGTCTTCACGATTCCTGTTCCCCTGCCGCCCTCCGGATTCGGTGTGGGCTGGGTATCATCCACCGGCTGAGGTTCCTCCGGATTGGGCCTGACAGGCATGTCATCCCGAAGTTCCACCGCAAAATTCATCTGTAAGTCCGCCAGTGTGTCCTGGTAGCTGTTTCCCTGGGTCTCTCCGTCCAACGCCACCTCCAGCGTAATCATGCCGCCTTCCCCGTTCTGAACGGTATCAAGATAAAAATAGTCTTTTAAAGCGTTTGTTGCCCCGTGAAGCCCTTCCCCCATATGGGAGAGCATCTCGTCCACGGTATCGCCGTTTTCACCGCCCACAGTGTCACTATCAAACAGTGTCTCCACCGCGCCGCTCTTATCTGTATAGAAAAGCCGATAGGTATAGGCACCTCCTCCGGTTTCCTTATTTGCGCTTCTGTCCTCCAGGGAATACAGCACCTCATTCTGCATATACCAGTCCGTGGCCGTGGGATTCTCATTCTTCAGCTTCAGCGTAATGATCACATTGTCACCCGGCTGCATACCGCTTACTACATCATTGATATCCGCTGTACTGAAACTGCTCACCATCTCATTTTCGGGGCTGAAGGTCACATTCCAGCTTTCATCCCCGAAAAAGGTCTCTGCATGAACCGGAAGCACCATGCCCAAAGCCATCAGGCCGGAAAGCATTCCCATCCATATCTTTTTCTTTTTCACGCATGCCACCTCCCTACTCTGCCAGGCTCAAGCTGCCGTCTTCATTTACAGTAACCCGTTTTCCCCATGCACTCCATACGGCGTCCTGCGCATTGTGCTCCTGCACCGCATCCACTTCTACCTCAATCCGGAAAGAAACACCGTCATAGTCGTAAGTGGTAATGATTGTGGTATAGTTTCCGTCCTTCTTCGTCTCCTGGGATACTTTCTTCGCAATACTGTCGTCAATGGTGAGGGAATCCGCAAAAAGCGATGTCTCCGAAGCCCCCTCCCCCTCTGCGTAGAGAAGCTTACTGTAATAGAGGACAGTGCGCTCTCTGGTGCGTGCGCCTTCATCTTCCATCCAGTCCGTCCCAACGTTTACCAGGTTCAGATTTATCAAATCCGGCGAAAGGTCACGAAGCTTATTTCCCTCCGCGTCCAGCCAGTATTTATAGATACTGACGCGGACATACTGATTGATGGTTCCCGTATTCTTCACTTTCAGCTGCTCCTGGTAATGCTTTCCAAGCGTCAGGGTCTCTCCCTCCGGAAGCATATTCTCCAAAAGGGTTCCCGTGTGTTCATTCCAGGTTCCGTCCCCGGCGCTGCTGTAATCCCGCCAGGATACCTCTCTGTCATTTTCCAATAGGGATACGCCTATGTCATACATCTGAATTCTTGATGTATAAGTCTCTGAATAGTAGGTCAGCGCAGCCCTGGTTCCCCCGATGGAACTGCCCAGCAGCATCACCACCGCCACTGCAAACAATACCGCGGTCACTGCAGGGGATACTGCCTTTATCCGCTTCTTCGGCTTCTTCATGATGCGTCCCCTCCTTCCGTGGTTTCACCGGTACTCTCCGTACTCCCGGTGTCCAGGAGTTCACTCCAGTCTGTCTCCTCTATGGTATAGGCGCTGCCGTCCGGATGATGCTTTACAGGCGTGCTTTCATAGATGACGATGACGTTGAAGCTCTCCTTGTCCTCCGGATTCTCCGGAATATTCTCAATCTTCAGGTCTAGCGCTCCTGTGACACCCCCGCCGTCCACTGCATGATTGTAGTAGTAATACCCGTCGCCGCCCAGCGTCCATCCCTCCCCGGAATAAGCAATGGTATACTGGCTTCCGCAGAATGCCCGCACCCTGATATATACCGGTTCCGAACTTTCCTCATTGGCAATCACCACATGCTTGGTCCATTCCGTAAAGGTCTCCGTAATCTCCGTCCTGTCTCCCAGATGAATGGTGTAGCCGCCTGAGGCTTCCGCATATGTGGTAAAATAGGACCATGCCTGCCCGATTCCTGCAGATGCCACGGCAACAGCCGCCGTGCAGGCAAGGATTCCAGGGTAAAATTTTCTTTTCTTCATATCGGTTCACCCCCTGTACTTATTGTTTACTCCAGTTCCTCTCAGCCCGGTTCCCTGCATGCCCTCTTTCCTTACAGGCTTCACCGGCCTGATGCCCGTATCCCTTTTATTCACTGCTGAGGCTCGCCCCGGTTTCCGGCTGCGTCCTGGGCAGGGCTGGAATACCAACTCCACCCGCCTGCCTCGTCATACACAAACTGATTCTTGATACCGTGCCCGTTGGTACGGCGGCCGTCATATTCGTTTTCAAATTCCACAGATACAATATCATCCGCCGCAATGGTGGCCGTACGGTCTCCCGGCACCGTCAGCTCATAGCTGGAACCGCTGTAGACCTCCCTCACCGTAACCTCCGCCTTGGCGGGGATTCTGTCCAATGTCACCCTCTCCTGGCCTGCCGCGGTGAAGGTGATGCTCTCCACGTTGCTGTAAACAATCTCGTCGCCCAGTCTTCCCGTGACTTCAAATACGAAGGTTGCGGATTCCTGTACGCCTCCCATGGTCTCATACTCGGCAAGTGTCTTTACGATTTCCAGAGAACCGTATCTGTCCAGGCGCTCCGGTTTCAGGTTTACTGCCATATCAAAGATCCACTCGCCCGGATTCCCCGTGTTGATTACACCGTTCTCATCCGCCGCCTTTGTCGGCAGTGAAACCAGCTGCGGCAGGAAAGCGTAGGTGTACTGTTCGGAATTGACGATGGTCGCTATCCTTACGGTTTCTTCCCCGGTAAGCGTATCCTTCTGCTTTACCTCTGTCTTATAGTCCGCTATGGCAGTCATGTCGCTTCCCCTTGCCACCAGCAGATAGAGTCCTGCATCCAGATTCTCCATCCTGGTACCGGCGGGTACTCCGCTGCCTTCCACCGGTGTACCGGGAGCATTCTCATTCAGGGCAACGGCTGCCGCCTCCTGTGCCAGCTGTTCCCAGTTTACTGCCTGCTGTCCTTCTCCGCCTTCGCCGTTCCCGGGAATATCCAGGTCATATCCGGGTGCCAGTTCGTAATGATAGCCATCATACCCCGGCGTCTTAACGGCCCTTGCAATCCGGTATACGTCTACCGCTACGTCAGCGTCGGCAAGATCCGCTCCGAAGCTGTCCGTTTCCCCCTTGTTGGGGTCTTCCGGATATACGGTCAGAGAACAGCTTCCGACTACAAAGCCCTCCGCATCTGCCTCAAGGGATGCCGCAATACCGGCCAGCGGCTCTGCAATGCACATGCCGGCAGTCAGTGTCAACGCGGCAAGAAGATATATCCATCTTTTTTTCATGAGCAGTTTCCTCCTAAATTTATAGTTCCGTAATAGCCTTTACGCTTTTACTCCGAATCTTTATCCCGGGAGCCATCCTTCCGGAGTTCATTCAGGATCTCTTTCTTTGTCATTCTGCGTTCTCTGATACCGCTGACAATCAGCATTATGGTCAGCGTAATGAACAAAATCGGAATCCCCACTGCCGGGATCACTACATAAGTCGGGATACGGACCGCTTCCGCTACCACCACCACTTCACCGGCGATGTTTTCTATCCGCTTACCGCGTACCAGCATCCGGTGGCTGTTGACACCGTAAGGGGTGCAGGTGACCAGCGTACAGTAATCCCTTCCCGGTTTTATGGCAAGCTCGTCTGTCTCTTCCGGAAGAACGATGCGGATCTGATCTACCATGTAAGTAATCGTCTGTTCCAGAATATTTACCGTAAAAATGTCTCCCTCAACTATCTGGTCTAAATCCGAAAAAAGCTTTGCACTGGGCAGCCCCCTGTGACCGGACAGAATGGCATGGCTTCTTTCGCCGCCCACCGGAAGGGAAGAACCCGGTATGTGCCCCACTGCAATCTGAAGCACCGATTCTTCTACACTGTGATAAATCGGCAGGTTGACACCGATAGCCGATATCTGGACATATCCCATGATCCCGGTACCGGTCACATCCAGCAAAGAATTGTATTCTTCCAGTTCTTCCTCTGTAAGGAGAAAATCCACGCCGTTCTGAAGCCTGGTATTATACTGCCTTGCCGCTTCCAGCATGTCTTCCCGTTCCTGTCCCGACAAATCTTCCACCGCACTCACATAACCTGCAATCGCTTTTGTTGCATGCATGGAATTCCACCAGTCGCTGACGGAGGGATATAGGAAAATTCCCACACCTGCCAACAGTATTACGACCAGCACAATCGTTGAAATCGAGGCGCCTTTTCTTTTGCGCTGCTTCTCTTTCTTTACTACTTTCTTTTTCATAGGTTTCCCCACAGTATGTTTTATGGCGGTATCTTAAGCCCCAACGGCTCCGCCGCCTGCTGACGTTGGCCGGATTCCGGGATGCGTTCACGCACCCGCTCCGTTGCTCACCGCACACCACGGGAAGGTGTCAGCTACGTGCGGTAAAGCCAGGGAAGGGATATCCCATCCCCGGCAAAATACTTCTCCGTCCACCAGGTTCCCGGAAAACCCTTTTCCGAAACCTGTCGACTTTATTTAGAACTCATGCGCTTTTTCGCAACCAGCAGGATGCCGGCTCCGATTACAAGGATAGCGCCTACTACGTAGAAAATGGTAGTACCGATACCGCCGGTGGAAGGAAGAAGAGATCCCTTCTGGTTGACAATGGAAGTATCAAGCATATTGTCTTCACCAACCGTTACACTTTCATTGTCGGAAACAAATGTCTTGGTCGCAGCATCAAAGGTAAGCTTAAAGTTAATCGGCTCAATGGTATTGTATCCGGGAAGCGTCTTGGTCTCTGTAATGGTGTACTCGCCCGCGCCAAGTCCCTTGAAGGTTACCGTACCATCTGCCTGAACGGTGCCCACAACATCTGTCTTGGTTTCTCCCTTGCCGCCTTTAGCAACCACTGTAGTCGTCTTCGTATACTTGGTATCAACGCTGTCATAATCCGCAGTATTGTCCGTCTCGTCATCGGTTTTTGTAGGTGCGGTTGTGGTATAGGTTCCGTCTTTTAATTTCCAGTACTCACCGTCTGCCGCTTTTGTAAAGGTTTCCTCTGTAACCAATACGATGTTCACACCATTACCGGTTAAGGTAAACTCAACTCCGGGAAGGAATTTGTTATCTTCATCTGTCTTCAAAATGGTCAGCTCGGTAGTATAAGTAACAACCTCAATCTTCGGAGATTCTCCTGTAGGATGAGTGGGTGTCGGCTTATTCGGATTCTCAGGAGGTTCCGTTGAACCGTTACCGCTATTGTTCGGGTTGTTGGAATAGGACAGCTTAACATCATTGGGGTTGCCGTCACCGGCGATTACTGCATTCTCGTTCAGGGTTGCCGTATATGTCAATACAACCTTGGTCTCTGCTGTAATTGGTCCCACAACAGGTTTTGGGTCTTTCAGCAGGCTTAATGCCTTCAGGTCCAGGATGCCTACTTCAATTGTAGTCCCTGTGGTCTCATTATCCGTTCCTACCCCTTTGTAAAAATAGCTGGTAACATCCACACCATTTACAGTAACTTTAATGCTGTTTTCTTTATATGTCAGGCCCTTGCTCAGAGTATCTGTAAACATATAATAGTAGGTCTTATAAGCATCAATGTTGCTGGGCATAGTACCGGTAATCTCATAATTCACTTCGTCGCCGATGGATGCCTCGTTTGTA
This sequence comes from uncultured Acetatifactor sp., assembly GCA_910587555.1. Lineage (GTDB taxonomy): Bacteria > Bacillota > Clostridia > Lachnospirales > Lachnospiraceae > Acetatifactor. The sequence goes on along the minus strand of CAJULV010000031.1, from coordinate 11,218 downwards.
GATACCTTATCATTTCCTTCAACGATCTTCTTGTCAGGTGTGGGAATTCCTGCCTTGGGGCTAATATTTAATGTGCCGTCAGATACCTTAACTACATACAGTGTATAGGAATCGTTCTTATCTGTCAGGCTGCCGTCCTGATCTTTGATGAGATAGTAGCCGGGGGTTAATCCTTCATACTTTGTTTCCGGACCTGTTTTAACAGGTATACTCTTCAAATTTACGTACTCCTGGATAACCGCAAGCTGTTCTGTATCTGAAGCGCTGCCTGCTACAGCTTCCAATTTATCCAGAGTCGCCTTGTCAACCTCGCCTCCTACTGTACCTGTACCGTTTGCTCCCCATTTGATATTGGAGAGAATCTCATTACCATCAACTTCGGCATATTCACCGATAAATATCTGATAAATCTCATAGGTATGTGTAACCGGAGTCGGACTAGGCGTTGCATCCGGTGTCGGACCAGACGTTGCATCCGGTGCCGTTGTTGGATCTGTTGTTTCGCCCGGCTCTGTTGTCGGCTCTGCTGTTGGTGCTGTTGTCTCGTCCGACCCTGTTGTCTCACCCGACTCTGCTGTTGTCCCGTCATCAGGGAGTTCCGCTGCAAAAGCCGTAAGTCCCATGCTGAGAACCATCATCATTGCCAGCAGCAAACTGGCAATCTTCTTAATTCGTTTCATAACTTACCCTCCTTTGATTATTTTTCTTTGTTTGAAACGATTTTGTGTGAACCCACAAAGTTACATTTTTCAGATTAAAGAGACTCCCTATGCCCTCCTTTCTCTGAATTTCTTTTTATACAGAAAGCCTGCGCCAAGCAATAGAACTATGCCGCCTGCTATTGTATATAAATTTTTACCGGAACCGCCCGTCTCGGGAAGCTCGTAAGCCGAATACTTATTTGTGTATTTGACCTCACTGGTGCTATTTCCAGGTACTACGCCCTGTACTTTCTTATTATTATCCTCCTCATTATCATCCTTATCATCATCCTCAGGAAGCACTTTAGAATCCTGTTCTATAACTGTCCCCCGATATACGACACCTTCAATTTCGGTATCGTTCAACTCTGTTACCGTATATGTGGAACCCACCGGCAGATATTGAATCTTGATATATTCCCCATCCTTTAAAGTGAATTTTTCTCCGTTGGCAATTGTCTCCCATGCAAGGATGCCTCCGCCGCCGGATACAACATTTCCGTTTCTGTCATACTTTACATAGGCGTAATCATCTTTCAGGCTGCTGCCGCTTGGTCCCTGCAGCGTAAGCTCGAATGTAAATTCCTTCTCCCTGAAATACTTGTTCTGCTCAGCATCTTCTTCGAAAAGATTCTCCGGGTCATATTCCTGCCCATTTGCAAGTACCTTTACATCCTTCTCCACCCTTAAATGTCCGTAATCACTCTTAGTGGTTTCCGGTGTCAGGGAAGAAACCGACGGTAATGTGAACTGCATCCAACAGGTAGATCCGGACTCACCGCGCTCGGTATAGAAGAAATTCAGGGTGAACTTTTTGCTGTCCACATAACCGCAGGTGGCAGGTTGATCTATGCCATTTGTATAACATACCTTCTCGTCGTGCCGATGTATCTTTTCTTTCTCTTTGTCAATATAATCCCAGAGGTTAAGATACTCGCCTACAGAGGAATGTACGCCGCCGATATCACAGACCAGTTTGCCGTTTCCGTCCCCATTTCCCAGGAAAACCCACATGTCATCGTCTCCGAAGAAATAGTACTCCAGGGGCCCTGTATAATCGGCTACCAGGTCAAACTCAACCTTATAATGCATACCGAAATAGCTGTTATGGTCCTTTCCGTCGTCACTCCACGGAAAGTCTCCGGTTGCTGTCGCGCTTCCGCCGCTGCTGCCTGCCTGACCGGCAAACTTATAATTTGTCCGCCTGCCATAATCACCGAACTTCATATCATGTCCGTTTGTTCCGTAAGAGCCGGCAAAATCCATGGGCCAGAAATTGTTGGTCCAGATGTGATTGTGTACCGTATCTTTATTGGGGCTGGGATGGTTGAAAGAGTCCAGGTTGCCGGTTTTTGTACCGTTGACTGCCGTTAAGGTATGTGTGTCGCCCACACGGTTAAACTTCAGCGAATATTCATTGTTGTCATATGCCGTCTTTCCGGTAGCAGCCCCATCATTAAAGAGATTAGGCACGATAACGCCGTCGGCATATTGAATCTTACCGTTTACCAGGCTGGCTGCAAGGCCAAAAGTACAGCCTTTATAGCTGCCGATGACTGTCGGATGACCGCCCTGGGTAGTGTTGTTCTTATTCAGCAGATTCCCGTTCCACTGTTCATGCTGCAGCCCGGAACCGGTATTGGCGTTTCCGAAGGCAAACTTTACACCGGGTTTGGTATAGTTTCCGGGGCTGTTGATTCCCTGCTGTCCGGTTCTCATATACCATGTGCCTGTGCCCTGGGTGCTTGTGGGTTTTCCATTATTCCCATTCTGGGCATCTGACTGCTGCGCATAGATTTTCCCGTCGCCGATGTCATAATCATAAAATGCGGCCTGGAAATCTTTTTCCTTCGTCGTAGTGTCATACACCAGGCGGAGAGTATTGCCATCCTTTATATAAACATATGTTTCACTGCCTTCAACTCCCCCTGACACCTCACGATTCGTAAAATGCAGTTTTTCATTGTATTGATATATATCCCAGTCGCCTTCCGCTGTACTTTTCGGATCCTTTCCCTCCTTTAAAACCCACAGTTCCTCCAGTTCATAGCTGGTATTTTCAATCAATGCATTGATATAATTAATCGTGGGCGCCTTATGGTATTCATAATTCCGGCCTGCATATACCTCTGTCAGTTCCGTTGTTGTTTTGAGCTTGCCGGTTTTCGTATCTACGTACAGTTTGCGAATCGCATTCTCATTGGGTGAATTATCTTTTCCCCCTCCGTTCTTTGGCAGCTTGCCGCCATCCGTATCAATGACAGGCAGTTCGTTTGTATTTTTAGCGTCGATGTTTTCCTTTAATGTCTCATCATCGAAAGCCACCTTTTCCAGATTCGCATAGTACTGTACGGTGTATTTGGGATTTGGATACCCTGTAGCCGACGCGGCAAATATCTGGCTTCCCGTCAGCTCCGCCTCCAGCACGACATCTTCTGTCCCGTCAAAATCCACCTGATCCAAATCTGCGGGACCGTCCTGTGCCATTGTCATAACCGTCAGGGAAATCGCATCGGTACCGTTTCCCACCGCCGGATTGGCGCCTTCTGTGCCGGACTGAGGCACAGCTTCCGTCTGCTCCGAAATGCTTTCTTCGTCCTGTCCCGCTCCGTTTTCCTCAAAGGGCATTTCCTCCCCTTCTTCAGCTTCCGCTCCTGTCTCCGCGTCCCCTGCGCTGACGTCTTCCCCGGGGAACTCTGTGCTGTAAGACACGGCGTCCGGAACATATTCCACTTCATCCGGACTCGTTTCCCCCTCCGTATTCAGCAGATAGTCTACCCCGTCCGTAACAGACTGCCCCATGGCCTCCTGCAGCTCCCGGGCAGGACGGATTTCCACGGTCACTTTACATTCCGACAAGTCCAGCTCTTCACCCTCGTAGGTCAGGGAGTAATTCAGTACCTGCATCCGGTACAATTCGTCGATTCCGGTGCCGGAGAGCGTATGCTCCAGAAACGCCCTGTACTCTTCGGATTCGCTGCTCAGCCGCTCTACCTTGAACTTCAGTTTCCGGATATCGACATAGCTGCCGTTTTCTTCCGACTCACCTTCGCCTTCCGCCGGAATCTCCTCACCGGGTACTGCTGTGTCGAATTCCCCTTCAGCTTCCGACTCTTCCTCATTGTCCGTTACTGCCTCATCTTCGGTCTCTTCGGATGCGTCTGCTTCTGTGGTCTCTTCGACGTCTGCGGAAACATCCCCTTCCGGTATTTCTTCTCCCTCTGCCGATGTTTCCTCCTCTGTTATCTCTTCGGAATCTGCCTCCGCCCCTTCCGCACCAGCCGCTTCGTCGGCGGCTCCGCCTTCACCGGGCCGGATGTCCTGGGAATTTTTCTGCGGATTCCTCCGGACCACCGTCCCCTTCGGCAGAATGGCTTCGCCTTCTACATGGAAAATAATCTGAAACGCACTGTCTTTATACTCGAAAGAATCGGCGAGATGGAGCCGTATGGTTCCATCTCCCGCTGTGTTTACCCCTCTTGGATCTTCCTTTTCAATATACCCGATGGCAATCTCGGAGAAACTGCCCATCTCGAAAGTCGTGCTGTTGTCAACCGCACTGCCGCCGTCCAGCACCTCAGTACCTTCTTTTGCAAAGTGTACCACCGTCACCGGGCTTCCCTCGGGCAGACCGTCTTCGTCCAGGAACTGCACTGACACAATCACCGGTGCGGCAGGTTCCACTTCCGTCAGGCCATCTTCGCTTTCTATATAGAAGCCTATTTTCAGTAGCGCCCTTATGGAAGCTTCTTCATTGTCCGTCATCTCACGGTATTCCGTCTCACGGCGCTCGTAATGTTCCTTATCGCTGTCCGCCGTAATCTCTTCCGCTATGAATCTGGCTTCTTCCGGAAGCTGTGCGTCATCGTTGTATTTTGCTATGACGGTATACCCGTTGCCTTTGAAAATCTTGCTGTTGGCATATTCGTCCGGAACTTCATACCCGCAGGCCAGATTTCCCTCTTCGTTATAGCAGTTCTCGGTATGCACATGGTTTTCCGCACCTTCATAACCGCAGATCAACGCATCATAGATGTCATAGCATCCTGCATCGTGTTCATGGATGCTGCAATTCTCATAGCCACAGGCCAGATTGCCTTCCCCGTCCCTGCATGTTCCGTCATGTTCATGTTCCCTGGCACCTTCGAAACCACAGAGCAGGCTGCCTTCCGCATCATAGCATCTGCTGTCGTGTTCATGGTCCCTGACGCCTTCATAACCACATACCAGGTTGCCTTCCTTATCATAGCAGTGTACGGCATGTTCATGATCCTTCGCCTCTTTGCCGCAGATCAGATTGCCTTCCTCATCATAACATCTGCCGTCATGTTCATGTTCTTTGGCATCCTCGTAGCCGCAGATCAGATTGCCTTCTTCGTCATAGCAGCTGTCCTCATGAAAATGCTTTGCCGTCTCGTAGCCGCAGACCAGATTGCCTTCCTCATCGTAGCAGTTCTCCCTGTGAAGATGAGATGCCGCTTCGTAGCCGCAGATCAGATTGCCTTCTTCGTCATAGCACTTATCTTCATGAATGTGGGTTGCGGTTTCGTAACCGCAGGTCAGGTTCCCCTCCCGGTCATAGCAATCCGCTTCATGGGGATGGCTTGCCGTCTCATAACCGCAGACCAGGCTGCCTTCCGCATCATAGCATCCCGCCTCATGCCCGTGGGCTGCCGTGTCATAGCCGCAGTGCCGATTTCCTTCCGCATCGTAACAGCTGTCTTCATGGACATGGGTTGCGGTTTCATAGCCGCAAATCAGGCCTCCGGCCGCATCATAGCACTTATCCTCATGCACATGGGAAGCCGTTCCGTAACCGCAAATCAGTTCCCCTGCCTCATCATAGCATTCCAGCACATGGATATGCGTAGCTTCATGGCCGCATATCAGAATGCCTTCCTCGTCGTAACAGCTGTCCTCATGGATGTGAAGCTTTGCCCCGTTGTTCAGCGCCGCCACTTCCTCCGGCGTCAGCTCCACCGTCTTAATGCACGCTTCGCCATGTGTATGTTCTTCCAGCTGAAGCATCCCGCAGGATACCCGGCTGCCTTCAATCAGGTTGCCTTCCCCGTCAAAACATTCCTCTGTATAGCAGCTGTCATCATGGATGTGGAACTCCTGTTCTCCGCATACCGGAATGGTTACTTCCATATAGCAGGCATCTGTGTGGACATGCCCTGTTGTCCTGCCTTCTTCCGGTGCCGCCGATTCCGCAGGTGCGCCAGCCTCCTCCGGCATGCCAGTTTCCCCTGATGCCGTACTTCCCGCCTCCGTGCCGTCCGCTTCCGTACCTGTCCCGGTCTCGGACAATTCTACAGGCCCGCCTGCCGATGCGTGACATGCATCCTCATGTGCATGCTCTTCCATCCCGCAAATCAGATTCTGTACATTGCAAGACTCCGAATGCATGTGTTCTTCCTTGCCGCATGTGTAGGAATCGTTATAACAGCTATCCGTATGACTATGTTCCTCCATAGTGCAGACTACATTTCCGTCTGCGTCATGGCATTCCTCACCATGTACATGCTCCGCCGCCCCGCAGCTGAGTTCATGCGCGATGCAGTCGGCATTGTGGGTATGCTCTTCCTCATAGCCGCAGTTCAATGCGTTTTCATAGCAGTTCTCATTATGACTATGAACTTCCTTCCCGCAGACAATTTCATCCTCTCTGGATTCCGCGCCGCCTTCAGGCTCCGGCGTAGGTTCCGCCGCACTGTCAGGGGTTTCCGTATTTTCAGGTGTCGCTGCGCCGGATGCTTCCCCTGTATTTCCTGCGGGGTTGTCGCCGTTCTCACCCGGCTGCTCCTGACTGCCTGATGTGTCTTCCGATGCTCCCGTACCGTCCGCTTCGTCTCCCGATGCTTCCGTACCCTCTGCCCCGTCTCCCGACGCTTCCGTGCCGTCTGCAGTTTCTCCCGGCTGCGGTGTGCTGCCTGCCATATCTTCCGCGCCTGCCGCATTGTCCGCTTCCGCCTCTTCGCCGCATACCAGGATCCTCTCCGTCACGAAACATTCTTCCGTATGTTCATGAGGTTCATGCTCCTCCAGGGTGCAGACCGTATTCCCGTCCTTGTCATAACAGGTGTCGTTATGAATATGGAGGACATACTCCGCATAGCCGCAGACAGGTTCCGTCCCCGGATTCCCCTCTTCATCCGTCTCATAGCACTCGTCTGTATGCGCATGCACTGCGTACTGGCAGTCAAGCACTTCCATCTTATGCGTCATTGCCTGGCCGTACAGCTTCAGCGCCATAACCGTTCCATAGCCGACTATCACAGCCAGACACAGAAATACCACTGCACGGCGTCTGTACTGTTTCTGTTCCTTCAGGTGTTTTGCTGCCTGTGATAAAAAATCAACCTTCATAATGCCGTCTCCTTCCTTCTACCGGTATTTATCACTTCACGATTCCGAATTCTTCCAATGGCCAGACCCGGATCAGTATTTTTCCGATTACCATGTCATTGCTGACGCATCCCACTGCCGTATTGCGGCTGTCTATGCTTGTTGCCCTGTGATCTCCCATCACAAAGCATCTTCCCTCCGGCACCTGGTAGGGCAATGAAATATTACAGTCCCCCAGGGCTTTTTCTTTTACATAAGGTTCCTCCAGCAGTTCCTCGTTTACGTAGACATTTCCCGCTTCATCGATGTCCACCCAGTCACCCGCCGCAGCAATTACCCGTTTTACAAGGATATTATTATTATAGTAGAAAGCGATGATATCACCTGTCTCATATCCGGAACTGTTCAGCGCCACCACGATGTCCTCATCCTGCAGTGAATCCGTCATGGAAGTTCCGCTGATTTGCAGTACCGGGAGCAACAGCACCGCTATCAGTACCGCAACCGCCGCAACCACCACCAGGGAAAATGCTGTGCTTCTGAGAACATTTCCGTACTTTTTCTTATACCGTTCCCGCTCCAGCTCCGCCTCCAGCAGTTCCAGCTCCGGCAATTCCCTTCTTTTCTCCTCACTCATGTGCAAACCTCTGTATCATCTGATTTTCCATCGAAAACGGAGTCAGATTCCCCGCTTTCATAATAAATCCTTCAGCTTCGTAAGGAGTTCTGACGGCATTCCGTTCTGTATCATTTCCTTCCATTTATCGGAGCGGAGCCGTTCTGTCTCTGCCTCAAGTCTCTCTATCTTCTCATCCCTGCGATCCGCCTGGGCACGCAGTTTCTCAATCAGGGCATCCTTTGCATCCAGTTTTTCTTTCAGGCGGCTGAAATTTTCTTCCCAGCGTGCGGACTCCTCCGCCAGCTGTGCGTCCTTTTCATCCAGACGTCCCTTCAGCTTCTCAATCAGGGCATCCTTCCCGTCCAGCTTCCCTTTCAGGCTGCTCAGCTGCTCCTCACTACCCGCCGCCGTCTCTGCCATCTCCGCATCTTTCTCGTCCAGTCGGCCCTTCAGTTTCTCAATCTGGGCGTCCTTTTCATCCAGCTTATCCTTAATGCGCCCGTTGCTTTCCAGGGCTTCCGTCAACTCTTCTTCCTTCTCCTGCAGTACCGCATTCAGTCTCACCGCCTCCCTGCTCTGCTCTACCAGCAGTTCCAGGAGGTCGTGTCTGCGCAGCTTTCTTAATTCTTTCTCCGTCATACCAAGCCTCGTTCCCGGAAATTTATCATATCTCGATTATCTTTATGTATGTCTATTCTCCCAGAATCTCATCCAGCATCTCCATCAGCTCGATCGCACTGTGAAACACAGTCTCCTGATTCTCATTCTGCCAGACCAGCTTTCCCTGCCAGGTATAATGCTCCCGAAAGAGTATCTGTATCCGGAAGACCGAACAGCTTTCGTTATCGCTGCATTCCCAGGGAACCAGGGGCAGCGACGGATTGGGACAGTTCTCCAGATCAGCCAGCCCGTTCAGCAGCAGGAGCATCTGCGACAGGCTTTGTATTTTTTCTTTTCCGTCCAGCCTGGGATGCTGCAGGTAGCCGTCCATGATGCCATTCCTATAAGACAGTACCGTGACGACTGCCTCCCGACTCTGGCAGGGAATCATTCTCCCTCGAAGCATCATAACGCCACCTCTCTCCTTTTATGACTTCATCCTAACAGGCGGCTGTTAGCTGTCTGTTATTTTTTATGGAAAATACGGCACCAATTTGTATTTTTTCCGGCTGGCTGATATGGGCACAAAAATAACCGCCCCTTACCAAAGTTGCGGTTACACATCGCGTATATGAACAGGCCGCTCGGCCATCGGCAATTCCGGAAGACACCTGCCAGCAGCAGATGCCTTCCTTTGCTTGCATACAGTAATACCTGCGTCGGCAGGCATAAAAAATACCTTGTCATCGGCAGTCGGTTTCCTGCCCCCCCGTCCCGGGTTTCAGTGATGTCATGCGAAAAGTGAGATTTGCCCTTGAATGTCGGTATGTTTTGTGAAATGCACAGTCAATCCGGCCTGCCACAATCTGTGCGTTTTCCAGGTCCGCCCCCGTCAGCATCAGGATGTAGGATCTGGCTTCCAGGCGCGCAACCGGATCTCCCGCCCTGAGCTTTTCCAGCAGAATCCGCTCCAGACGCCTGGCATCCGTGGTAGGAACCGCTTCTTTGCCCAAGCTGACGATAACCAGCGTGGAATCTGTACCGGAACGCGCCAGATGTCTTCTCTCCAGCGCCACAATATTCTGAAATACCGAAAAAGTACAGAAAAAAGCCCGTGGATCCGAATCCTCCTCACATACCATCCTGAAAATATCCTGTTCTTCCAGCCCGTTTTTTCTAAGGCTGGCCGCCAAAGTATAAATCTGCTCAATTCGCTCCGTAGGAGGCATCTCAAATTCCTGAAGCATCCTGCCCCGGAAGGCTTCGTATTTTTCCGTTGCCTGTTCCGGCTGTCCCAGAGCAATCAGCGCCTGCATCTGATACGCGGTAAAATCTTCAATTCCGAAATCCACCCCGTAAGCCTGATTGCAGATACTGACAATCTCCATCCACTGCTCCTTTTTATATAGAAGCGGAAGAATTGCCTTACAGGCATCCAAATAGAGCGTCCGGTAGTATTGTCTCGGCGCCCTCGTCCATTCGCTGTCATTCCCCGGCAGGAACTCCCCTTTATAAAGCGAAATCATCTTTCGGAGCATTTCGCAGTACTCGTCCCCCTCCTTCTTCCCCGCCTCCAGGCACAGCCCCTCAAACTGCTCCGTGTCCAGCACCAGCTGCACATCCTCCTTCCAGGCATACCCCTCCGGCAGCGTCAGCAGCAGATTATCCTGTTCCGAAAACATGTTTTTGAGCAGATTCCTGATTTTGTACAGCATATTTCGCAGCGCATTTGAGGGGTCGGCACTGTTGTTTTCCGTCCAGAACTGCTCAATCAGCTCTTCCGCCGACACGGTCCGCACATGGTTTACAATCAAATACTGCAGAACGGAAAGCGCCTTCTTGCCTACCCGCCCCATTGCCGCCCCATTTTTGCTGTTATCCTCTGCATTTCCATAGGAAAACGCGCCCAGAAGCCCAAAATAAACAACTCTCCTATTTTCCATCCTCATATACCGCGGAAAGCGCTTCCGTCCCGGCTCCATTTTCCCTCCTGCTTCCCTGCCTGCACAGCAGAAAACCGCTTTCCTGATTCCGGCTCTTCCTTTCCCGAAACATTCATTGCCTTGTCGATGAGCCTGGCTAACTCCAGTACACTCCTGAAGGGCCTTCTGCGCTTCCCGTCCATCCAGGTTACCTCGCCCTGCCAGCTGGAATACTGCCGGTACTGCACACGGATAATGAAGGTGGCATCTTCTCCCCTATGCCCGATTACCCTGTCAAAGGTTTCCGTTATTCCCGGCCGTCCCACACACCGCTTTCCGTTTTCCCCGGTTTCCTCATCTTCCTGAAAACGCCGGATGTCGGCGGATGCCTGCGGAAACTGCAGTTCGTCGTACAGCCGCTCCATCCTGTCCAATGCCTCAAATAATGTGGAAAACAAAACCGTATGCCCCGTATACTGATGATATAGCCTCCCGCACTGCTTTTCCCCGTCGTACGAATCAATACACATGTTAACAATATTGGGACTATGCATAATAAGCCTTTCCCCACGCTCGTCTCTCATCTCCTGAATCGCAGTATACACGGAAAATATCCCCCCCTTGATGCCGCAAAAGATTATACTTTGCGACATACGCCCTCTCTGTTTCTGAATTAATGTCTATTATACTAGACTTTTGCATGTTTTGCAATATTTACATTGGCAAAAGACAATTTCGGTTTTATCGTCAAAGCAGTCAGCAGGCAGTCAGCCATACAGTCAGCCCAATCAGGAATCCCCTTTTTATGCGCTCCCGCCGAAAATGTCGCAAAGTATAATCCTTTGCGACATTTTCTTTACGATGGGCATTCTTGCCTTTGGCTATGTCCTTTCCACTGCCGGACGGATTAGAGCCTTGCACCCGTTAGAGCGTGTACGTTTTTCTTTTGCCGTCCTCCGCCAGAGCATTCTGCTTATTCTGTTCTCAACCGCTCAACAATGCTCTGCTTTTCCAAGTTCTTGAAGCAG
>CAJULV010000030.1 GCA_910587555.1 uncultured Acetatifactor sp. | reverse complement strand
CGGAGTCAGAGTCCGTTGCCTTACCGTTTGGCGATAGCCCTATGTCACATCACTTGACCTATTATACACGAAGTATTTCCAAAATGCAATACCCTAATTTAAATTTTTTTAAAAAACTTTCAAAACCTCTATTTTTAAATCGCAATTATAAAATAGAAAAAGATCGGCGGGCAGCAGACGCACAAAGAATCCTGCTGCTGCCCGAAGAACCTTTGCTTTACACCTCGAAAGTCAATTCCCCGTAGGAAGGCACGGGCCACACATCCCGATCCACAATCCGTTCCAGCTCATCCACAGGTGCGCGCAGGGCATCCATGGCTTCCCGCACGGTTTCCATGTAGAAGAAGGCCTGCTCCCTGGCATTCTTCATATCCGCCGCCTCTCCTGAGACCGCCTCCAGCCTGGAAAGCGCGGCCTTCGCTTCCGTCAGCTTTTCGTTCACCTGCGTCAGCAGTTCTCTCTGGACCACAGGCTCCACTCCTGCCTCCCTTACGGCAAGCACGGTCTCTGCCAGGGATTTCGTATACCTGACAATCGCCGGGATGTATTTTCTGCCCGCCATGTCTATCATGGTATTGGCTTCGATCTGTATGGTCTTGGCATAAGTCTCATACATGATCTCTTCCCTGGACTCCAGCTCCACCTTGGTGAAAATGCCGAATTTTTCAAACAGCCGCACCGCTTTCTCCGTGGTCAGGGTACAGGCCGCCTCCACAGTGGACTTGATGTTGGGCAGGCCGCGCCTGGCCGCCTCCGCCACCCACTCCCGGGAATAGCCGTCCCCGTTGAAGATAATCCGCTGATGCCTGGTCATATATTCCTTAATCAGGTCATGTACCGCAAGCTCGAAATCTTCCGCCTTTTCCAGTACATCCGCAGCCTCGCAGAACGCTTCCGCCACGATTGCGTTCAGCGTGGTATTGGGACTGGCCACAGAATCCGAGCTTCCCACCATTCGGAACTCAAATTTATTTCCCGTAAAGGCAAACGGCGAAGTCCTGTTCCTGTCCGTGGCGTCCTTTTCAAATTCCGGAATGGTGGAAACGCCTGTTTCCAGCCTGCCGCCCTCCAGGCAGCGGGCAGCCTCCCCGGTCTCCACCAGCTGCTTTACCACATCCTCCAGCTGCTCTCCCAGGAAAACGGAAATGATGGCAGGAGGCGCCTCGTCTGCTCCCAGTCTGTGGTCGTTTCCCACGTCGGAAGCGCTCTGGCGCAGCAGGTCCGCATGAGTGTCCACAGCCTTCAGAATGCAGGCCAGTACCAATAGAAACTGAATATTGGCATTGGGGGTATCCCCAGGATCCAATAAATTGACACCATTGTCAGTTCCAAGAGACCAGTTATTGTGTTTTCCGGAACCGTTTACGCCTGCGAAGGGCTTCTCGTGAAGCAGGCAGGTCAGCCCATGTCTCCCCGCAACCTTTTTCATGGTTTCCATCACCAGCTGATTATGATCCACCGCTATATTGGCAGTCTCATACACAGGAGCCAGTTCATGCTGGGCGGGCGCGACTTCATTGTGCTGCGTCTTCGCAGTCACCCCCAGTTTCCACAGCTCTTCGTTCAGGTTCTTCATATAGGCGCCCACCCGCTCCCGGATGGTGCCGAAATAGTGGTCCTCCAGCTCCTGCCCCTTGGGCGCCGGCGCCCCGAACAGGGTGCGTCCCGCAAAAATCAGATCATCCCGCTGCAGGTACCTTTCCCTGTCCACCAGAAAATATTCCTGCTCCGGTCCCACGCTCGGAATCACCTTGGTGGCAGCAGTATTTCCGAACAGGCGCACAATCCTGATGGCCTGCTGGCTCAGCGCCTCCATGGAACGCAGCAGCGGCGTCTTTTTATCCAACGCCTCCCCTGTATAAGAGCAGAACGCCGTGGGAATGCACAAAATGACACCTGTGGCATCTTCCTTTAAAAAAGCCGGGGAAGTGATATCCCATGCCGTATATCCCCTTGCCTCAAAGGTAGCCCGCAGGCCCCCTGACGGAAAGGAAGAGGCGTCCGGCTCGCCCTTGATCAGCTCCTTACCGGAAAATTCCATAATCATCCTGCCGTCCGTGTCAGGATGTGTGACAAATGCGTCATGTTTTTCCGCCGTGATGCCGGTAAGGGGCTGAAACCAGTGAGAATAGTGGGTGGCGCCGTTTTCCACCGCCCAGTCCTTCATGGCCTTTGCAATTACATCCGCTGTGGCCAGCGACAGCTCCCCGCCCTCGTCCATCAGCCGCTGTACCTCTTTATAAATGCTCCGGGGCAGCCTTTCCTTCATTTTGCCGAAGGTAAATACCTTGCTGGCAAAGATTTCTTCCACCTTTACTACTTCACCCATTCTCTCGTCTTCCTCCCTGCTAAAGTCAATGCGCGGCAGCCCCAAAAGGCGGCGCCCTCTGATTACCTTAATACTCCACTTTCTTACAGTTTGCAATACCCGAAATACATTTTCTCGCTTTCACCGAAAATCATCTGTATTTTGCGTCCCTGACAGGGCAATTTGCACATTACCGCCGTCAGTTCTGCAGCTGCAGCAAGCATTTTTATCCGCTAAATCCCGCCCCCGGTGCCAAAGTCCGGCGCCCCCCTTGACAAGGCCTCCCGGCAAAATATATAATCCAGGTAATCGACACAAAAAGCTAGCAAGGGAGTATGTCCATGAAAACAGGAAATGACAGGCAAAACAACTTAACAGAACAATTATTCAGAAAACTTCCTCCGTCCCTGGTCCAGTTTCTCAAATTCGGCATTGTGGGCGGAATTAATACAATCCTGTCTTATGGGATTACCAACGCCTGCTATTACGGCTTTCATCTGCATGAACAGATATGCAACCTGCTTTCCTTTCTGATTACGGTGCTGATTTCCTATCTGCTGAACAGCCGCTTTGTATTTCGCCAGCGGGAAGGGGAGCGTCAGCCCTGGTACAAAGCCCTGGCAAAGGTGTATGCCTCCTACGCGCTGACGGAACTTGTGCTGATGGGCATACTGCTGTTTGTCCAGGAACGCCTTCTGGGTATTCCCCATTATATCGCAACCTTCCTGAACCTGTGCATTACGGTACCGCTTAATTTCCTTCTGAACAAATTCTGGGCATACCGTAAAAAGCCTTAAGATATCGCAATAAATCTTGAACGCTCCAGCGGAATATGATATGATATGCGCAGTGGAATACAGCTTCCATTCCCTGCCGGTCCGGCGGGGTCAAAAGGGGCTGCGGTATTAAAAAATCCTACTGCAGCAGCCCCACGGAAAGGATACTCGGAACAGCCCATGAAAATCATGTCAAACCGTATGGACTACGGCTATTACAAATATCAGAAGGAATTTGAAGAAAAGGCGCTCTCCGTGCTTCGCTCAGGCTGGTATGTGCTGGGCAATGAGGTGAAAACCTTCGAAGCGAATTTTGCCGCCTATACCGGTGCGAATCACTGTGTGGGTTTGGCAAGCGGCCTTGATGCCCTCTGGATTGCCGTCAGGCTCCTGGGCATCGGCACCGGCGATGAGGTAATCGTACAGGGAAATACTTATATTGCCAGCGTCATGGGGATCACAATAAACGGAGCCACTCCTGTTTTCGTGGAGCCGGATGCGTATTATCAGATTGACGCGGATAAAATAGAAGAAAAAATCACCCCCAGGACCAAAGCCGTTATGGTGGTCCATCTCTACGGGCATACGGCGGACATGGATAAAATTACCGCCCTCTGCCGGAAGCATCAGCTGAAGCTCATCGAGGACTGCGCCCAGTCCCACGGCGCGCTTTACAAAGGGCGGATGACCGGTACCTTCGGGGATGCGGGATGCTTTTCCTTCTATCCCTCCAAGAACCTGGGAGCCTTCGGAGACGCCGGCGCCATCGTCACCAATTCGGCGGAATTGGCGGCGGATGCCCGTATATTTCGAAATTACGGCAGCGAAAAGCGTTATTACAATAAAGTCGTGGGCGCCAATTCCCGGCTGGACGAGCTACAGGCAGGCCTGCTGAATGTACGGCTGTCCCACATGGCGGAAATCACGGAAGAGCGCAGGCAGCTGGCGGCCGTCTACAGCCGGGAGCTGCACAGCAAAGACATCATTCTGCCGGAGGAGCGGGAAGATACCCGGGCCGTGTGGCATCAGTACGTGATTCGTACCGGGCGCCGCCGGGAGCTGACGGCATATCTGGAACGGCAGGGCATCAGTACCCTAATCCATTACCCTGTCCCTCCCCACCTGGCGGAAGCCTACAGCCATCTGGGCCATCACCGGGGAGACCTTCCGATTACGGAGGCATATGCCGATACCGTGCTGTCCCTTCCCTTCTATAACGGCATGCGGCAGGGCGAGCAGCAATATACGATAGATTGTATAAATTCGTTTACCTGAGGACATTCTGCCGGGTAGGTCCCTGAACGGATTTCATGGAGCAGGATTTCGCCTTCAGGCACCCGGACTGTTGTGAAAAACCGGGCGAAAGCGGTTACATTATAGAAAATCAGGAGAATGCAATGAATAAACTGGAAGAACAGATTCAGATTCTGGATTTCCCGGATCTGGGCGACGAAAGAGGAAATCTCGTGGTGGTGGAAGGCGGCTCTGCCATTCCCTTCGATATTAAGCGGATTTTTTATATCTATGGCTCTGACGACGAAGTCGTCCGCGGGAAACACGCCAATCTCAAATCCGAATTTGTGATGATCAATGTGTCCGGCACCAGCAGGGTAAAGGTGGATAACGGGCACGAAAGCCGCGTCATTGAGCTGAACAGGCCCCGAATGGGGTTATACCTGAAAAGCATGGTCTGGAAAGAAATGTATGATTTTTCCCCGGATTCCGTGCTGTTGGTGCTGTCCAACGAACACTACGATCCACGGGAGTATATTCGGGACTACGATAATTATCTGAAAATGGTGAAAAAATGAGTAAAATATCAATTGTCGTTCCGGTGTATTACAATGCGGATACGCTGGAACTTCTGTATGAAGACATGAAAGAAAAGATCCTCGGCCAGCTTGGAGACTATGAAATCGTCTTTGTGGACGACGGCTCCGGGGACGACTCCTGGCAGGTGATGAACCGGCTGCGGGAAAGGGACTCCCGCGTCAAGCTGGTTAAGCTGTCCCGCAATTTCGGCGAGCATGCCGCCCTGTTGGCGGGTTTAAGCGCCTGCAGCGGAGACTGCGCCGTCACCAAACAGGCTGACCTCCAGGAAGATTCCCGTATCATCCTGGAAATGTATGACAGTTGGAAGCGCGGAAACAAGGTGGTTCTGGCCGTCCGTAAGGAGCGGAAGGAGAATCCCGTAAAAGTATTATTCGCGAATCTATATTATGCAATAATACGGAAAATCGTCAATAAAAATATGCCGGTAGGGGGATGTGACTGCTATTTGGTGGACAGAAAAGTAATTGAAGTCCTGGAACGGCTGGATGAAAAAAATTCTTCCCTGACCCTGCAGGTACTCTGGGCAGGCTTCCGCACGGATATGATCTATTTTGTAAGGCAGGACCGGGAAATCGGAAAATCCCGCTGGACACTCTCCAAAAAGGTAAAGCTTGTATTCGATTCCGTGATGAGTTTTTCTTACTTTCCGCTGCGGTTTATGTCCGGGCTGGGCATCCTGTTCAACCTGCTGGCCGCCCTCCTTCTCATCAGCGTACTTGCGGAAAAATTCACCAGAGGCACGCCCATTGACGGCTGGGCATCCCTGATGTGCGTGATTTTATGCGCTTCCGGCATTATTATGCTGATGCTGGGGATACTTGGCGAATATATCTGGCGTACCCTTGACGCGGCCAGGACGCGCCCCCCCTACATTGTGGATGAGGTTCTGGATACGAAAATAGGGGAAGATGACCGTGAAACCTGTTAATTGCTTAATGAAAGGATAACTTTAATGAAAGCGTGTATTCCGCAGCATAAAAAGCTGTGTCTGCTCCTCCTCATTTTCAGCGTCCTGGCCTCTCTCAAAATGATATTTGTCTCACTGGGCATGGACGAGGAATACCAGCTTGTCATGGCCTACAGAAATGTTCGCGGAGACAGGCTCTTTCTGGATATGTGGGAGCCTCACCAGTCTTCCGCTTTTTTGTGCGCTCTATTGATGAAGCCCTGGCTGGCGCTGTTCGGCACTGCCGGAGTGGTGTTATATCTGCGCATATGCGGCACCCTGCTTCATCTGTGTGTCAGCCTTTATCTGTACAGGGTATTGAAAGACTCTGTGGATGCAGCATACGCCTGGCTTCTGGCTCTGATTTATTATAATACCATTCCCAAACAGATTATCCTGCCGGAATTCGGCATTATGCAGGTATGGTGCTATACGTTGACGGCGCTGTTTTTCGCCCGCTATTACGCTCGCGGAAAAAAGCTGCGGTTTCTGATTCTCGCCGCGCTTTCTCTGGTACTCAATGTATTGTCCTATCCTTCCTGTCTCATTTTGTTTCCCTTCGTGATAATGATCCCTGCGGTCTTCTCAGGAAAAAGCAAATGGCGGGATATGGGAATCATTACCCTCGTGTGCGCCCTGTGCGGGCTGGGTTATCTGGGCATGCTTTTTACCTATACCACGCCGGGAGAGCTGTTGGAAACCCTCTCCCACATTCTGTCAGGAGACATAACCCATTCTCTCACACCGGACAGGAAGCTGCTGTCCCTGCTGTTCAGCTTTCTCTTCACGGCGGCGCTGTGGTTATTATGCCTGCTTCTCTCAATGGCAGCCGCTAAATGGAAGAAGCTGCGCTGGGAGCAGACCTGCTGTCTCACTGCCGTCTGCGCCTGTATGGCAGTCCTCTTCAACTGGACGGTACTGGGAAAAGGATATGAAACCCTGCATATCCATCTGGTTGCCTTTGCTCTGGCCGGCCTGTGCGCCTGCGGCAGACGTTCCCGCGGCAAAGACTGCACGGACAGGCATGATGCGCTTGTCCCCGCCGGCTCCCCCGGCGCAGGTTTACCCGCAGATGAGGCTTGCCCCCTATCCGCGGAAGCCACAGCGGATACAACGCAAATACAGAGAAAATTCCTGAAATATATCATGACCGGCGCCGTGCTGTCCCTGTTGGCAGTCACTTACCTGACAGACCTCTCCCTGACAGAATCTATTCCGCATGCCATGCCTGCAGCGTTCTGCGGAGCCGTTCTGCTCATACTTGCCCCAGGCGAAAACGCCGGCGCCAAAAATTCCCGCTGGATTTACGCCGCGCTCTGTGTCTGGTGCCTGACAGCCGTGTTCGGCAAGGCTTATTCCCTGCGCTCTGCCAGCAACTACAATAATGTACTCCAGAGCCGCGGTATTATGCGGGAAGGCCCTGCTGCAGGCATCATCTCCGACTACATGAACGCCTATATCTATAACAGCGACTATGAGGACTGGCAGTCCTATATACAGGACGGGGACAGGGTTCTGATTATGGTAGACCTGATGAACCTGAGTACCATACAGTATCTCTTCAAGGACGTGGAAATCTCCCATTTTTCCACCGTCAACCCCACCGCCTACGACGAGCGGCTTTTGGAGTACTGGGAAATGTATCCCGAAAAGTACCCCAATGTCATCATCGTAGACTGTTGGTACGGGCAGCTGATGACGGATCCGGAGGGGTGGCTGATGCAGTATATTGAGAATGACTTCGGATATGTACAGGTAAATGACGGGAAATATATCCGTATTTTTCGGAAGATCGAGTAGGGAAGGCTTTCTCCCTCCTCAACCCTCGGTCCGCATGCTGCTTTAGCAGCAAACTTCCAAATCATAAAAAACAGGGAGCGCCGTATTCCGTCAAACCGATACGGCGCTCCCTTCGCTTTTGTCCTTTGTCTCCCTCCGGAGCAAATCGTATGGCTCCACCGGCTGCGACAGCTTCACCCACAGGCGCTGTCTGGCATGAGGGCAGCTCTCTACCGGCTCGCCCTCTTCCGTATACAGTGCTTCCACCACTGCCGTTATGTTCTGTCCGTCCGGCTTCATGATTTCCAGTGATTCCCCCACGGAAAACTTATTGCGCTGCTCAAAACGCGCCAGGATAATGCCGGAATGGCCGCAGCCCAGACTCCCCGCCTCCGCCGTCTCCTCAATCATCCCCAGATAAGTATATTCATTCACATAGGTACTGCTGTCATAAATCTGGCTTTCCTCCGTGGGCTTTCCGAAATAAAAGCCGGTAGAAAAGTGCCGGTGGGTGCATTTCGAAATTTCCTGCCGATACCAGCCCAGATTGGCACGATATCTGTCCGGCGACTGAAAATAATCATCGATTGCCCTGCGGTAGGTCCTGGCCACCGTCGCCACATAGAGCGCCGTCTTCATACGCCCTTCTATCTTAAAGCTGTCAATTCCGGACTCCACCAGTTCCGGAATATGGTCTATCATACATAAATCTTTGGAATTAAAAATATAAGTCCCGCGCTCATTCTCATATACCGGCAGATACTCCCCTGGCCTGGTCTCTTCCACCACGGCGTATTTCCAGCGGCAGGGATGGGTACAGGAACCCTGATTGGCATCACGTCCCGTAAAATAATTGCTCAGAAGGCATCGCCCGGAATAGGAAATGCACATGGAACCCTGGACAAAGCTCTCGATCTCCATCTCTTCCGGAATGCGCTCCCGAATCCCACGTATCTCTTCCAGAGACAATTCCCTTGCGGACACCACGCGCTTTGCCCCCAGGCTCCACCAGAACAGATAGGTCCGGTAATTGGTGTTATTCGCCTGGGTGGAAATGTGGATTTCGACTTCGGGCCACACGTCCTTCGCAACGGAAAACAATCCCGGATCCGAAATGATCAGCGCGTCACAAGGCTCCGGCTTCATGTCCCGCAGTTCCTGAAAATACAACTCCGCGCCTTCCAAATCCCCATTATGGGCAAGAATGTTTGCCGTGACATACACCTTTACACCGTGGGCATGGGCAAAGGAAATCCCCGCCGCCATCTCCTCCGCGGTGAAATTTTTCGCCTTAGCCCGCAGCCCGAAAGCCTCGCCGCCGATGTATACGGCATCCGCCCCAAATATGACCGCCGTCTTCAGCACCTCCAGGCTTGCCGCCGGAATCAGCAGTTCCGGTTTCTTTCCATGTTCCATACGATTGTTTATCCTTTCTGCGTGCAGACCGCGCATCGCATTCAGCGGACCGCTTTGCCTTCATTCCTCCGCAGGACCTTCGCACTCAAGGTTACCCCGTCTCCCACCGGCAGCACGGCCGTCTCCAGCTCCGGATGATGCTTCAGCAGGTACAGATATTCCCGCATCCTGGCATGAATCGTGCGATCCCGCCTTTCCACCGCAAAGCGGGACTCTATGATGTCTCCGTCCCTGAGTACATTGTCCGACACCAGCAGCCCTCCGGGCGCCAGCAGCCGCAGTACTTCCGGGAAAAAATGAAGATACTGCCCTTTGGCAGCATCCATGAAAATCATATCGTAAGGCCCCCGCAATTCCCTCAGTACATCCGCGGCGTCCCCTTCCAGAAGCGTAATCCTGTCCTCTTTTCCCGCCTGCCGGAAGTTCTCCCCGGCTTCGGAAATCCGTTTATCATAGTTCTCAATAGTGGTAATATGGCAGTTCTCCGGCCCGTACTCGCTCATCAGCAGCGCAGAAAAGCCTACTGCAGTGCCCACCTCCAGGATCGTCTCCGGTTTCGTGAGGGCAAGAAGAAACTTCAGCAGGCTCTGCATGGGCTTTCGTATAATCGGAATACGGTTCTCCAGCGCAGCCTTTTCCAGATTGTCCAGAAAAGGCGTATTGCCCCTGTCCAGAGAATCGATGAAGACTGCCATTCTCTCATCTATAATCATATCTTACCTTCCATACCGTCTTTCCCGGAAAACGGCCGGAGAATGCAGCCGGGCCAAAGGGCTTCCTACTCTTCTTCAGCC
This sequence comes from uncultured Acetatifactor sp., assembly GCA_910587555.1. Lineage (GTDB taxonomy): Bacteria > Bacillota > Clostridia > Lachnospirales > Lachnospiraceae > Acetatifactor. Next base: position 34,551 of record CAJULV010000030.1, on the reverse strand, counting down.
TCACCCTCCGCCTCGTCTTTTACAACCACCATAGCCGCCATCATTTCCTCCGCATTCATGGCAGTACTCAGCTCGAACGTTCCCGCTCCCACTTCCTTCCTGTACTCGGAAAGATAATATTGCATGGTAAAAAGCTTCGCATCTCTCACCAGCCCCCTGCTCTCAAACAGCTCCCCGATCTCCATGGGGGACATCTTCTCCGTTATGGTCACGGTTACCGTCCTCCCTTCCCCCGCGGATATGGCCGGCTCCGTAAAAATGCGGTAGCCATAGTCATAGCAAATTCCGGCTCCCTGATAAATCAGATAGACTACCGCGATTGCAGTTACCAGCCTGAAAATTGCGCCTGCCACCGCACTTATGATATTGAGTACTTTCATATGAATCCTCCTGTGCCTTCCGCCGCCATGGCCTACACAGCCTTGTTACGCTTCACCTGTGAACGGGTGTCGTTTCTCTTCCGGAAATGTTTTTCCTTACACTTCCATAATAATCGGCAATATCATAGGACGCCTCTTTGTCTTCTTCCAGACATAATCGCCGAGGATATCCTTGGTGGTATTTTTCAGCCGCCCCCAGTCCGTAATGCCTCTGTCCAGGCATTTCTGAAGCGCCTCGTCTACGGTCTGACGTGCTTCCTCTATCAATTCATCGGATTCCTTCACATACACAAATCCCCTCGACACAATATCGGGTCCTGCCACCATCTGTCCTCCTGCCCTGTCCAGGCTCATGACTACCACCATGATCCCGTCCTCGGCCAGATGCTGACGGTCGCGGAGTACTACATTTCCCACGTCTCCCACTCCCAGCCCGTCCACCAGGATTGTGCCTACAGGAACACGCCCTGTCACCCCGGCGCCGTCCTCTCCCATCTCCAGCACGTCGCCGGAAGACAGTACAAAGATATTGTCCTTCTCTATCCCAAGGCTCTGGGCAATCTTTGCCTGCGCCTTCAGATGCTTGATTTCCCCGTGTACGGGTACCGCATATTTAGGACGGATCAGGGAATAAATCAGCTTGATTTCCTCCTGGCAGGCATGTCCGGACACATGGGCGTCCTGGAAAATGACGTCCGCTCCCTTTCGGATCAGTTCGTTAATCACCTTGGTGACGGATTTCTCGTTGCCCGGAATGGGATTGGAGGAAAAAATCACCGTATCCCCCGCGCCGATGGTAATCTTCCGGTGCATGCCGCCCGCCATGCGGCTCAGTGCCGCCATGCTCTCCCCCTGGCTTCCCGTCGTGATGATGACCTGCTGCTCGTTGGGGTAATCCTTCATCTGCTCTATCTCAATCAGTGTGTTGTCCGGAATGCTGATACACTCCAGATTCCTGGCCGTCTCGATGATACTGACCATGCTGCGGCCCTCCACACACACCTTACGTCCGAATTTATACGCGGAATTGATAATCTGCTGAACCCTGTCCACATTGGAAGCAAATGTGGCCACAAAAATCCTGGTATTTTTATGCTCCTCAAACAGCGTGTCAAAGGTCGTTCCCACAGTCCGCTCGGAAGGGGTAAAGCCCGGACGCTCCGCATTGGTGGAATCACACATCAGCGCAAGCACGCCCTTCTTGCCCAGTTCCGCAAAGCGCTGCAGGTCAATGGCGTCCCCGAAGACAGGCGTGTAATCAACCTTGAAATCTCCCGTATGCACCACGATGCCGGCAGGGGAATAAATTGCCAGCGCAGCGGCATCCACGATACTGTGGTTTGTCTTGATAAACTCAACCCTGAACTGTCCCAGATTGATGGACTGTCCGAATTTGACAACCTTTCTCTTTGTGGTTTTGGTCAGTTCATGCTCCTTCAGTTTATTTTCAATAATGCCCATGGTAAGCCTGGTGGCATATACGGGTACGTTCAGCTCCCGGAGTACATAGGGAAGCGCCCCGATATGGTCCTCATGGCCATGGGTGATCACAAAACCCTTCACCTTTTCGATATTATCCTTCAGGTAGGTCACATCGGGAATGACAAGGTCTATCCCCAGCATATCGTCCGCCGGGAACGACAGGCCGCAGTCTACCACAACAATACTGTCCCCGTACTCGAAGGCAGTAATGTTCATACCAATCTGTTCCAGTCCCCCCAGGGGAATCACTTTCAGCCTGGAACCACTCTTATTCTCTTTTTTCTTCAATCAAATTTCCTCCACATTCCACACAAAAACCGCCCGGCCTGGACTCATGATTCACAGTTCGAATCCGGTTGTTTCGGCATCTTCCCTTCCAGCCCCTCCGGCAGATCATCCTGAAAGGAAATCGCCTTCCCGCATTCGATACAGGCCAAATGATGATGGCGATGTCTCAACGCGCTTTCCAGAGTACTCCCCATCTCTTATTGCGCACAAAACCGTCATCAAGATTAACCCGGTTAATCAGATGCAGTCCGTTCGGCAAGTGTATTATTCTATAAACAGCAGCCGGCCCGTTCCCGAGACGGTCCGCTTTTACAAGCTCATCTAAGTTTGTTTTCCGCTTCTTTGGCTCTTTTAGCCTGAACTGTCACTCAAATTCCACATCCTCAAGCATATTCTCGAACACGCCCGCCACCGCTGCAAGCTCGTCCTCGTCAGAAACCATCGCATAGGCGCCTTCCTCTTCTCCGTCTTCGGAAATATCCTTCAGAATCATGGCTTCCCCGTCCCCTTCCTCACAGTCGGCGACAAGGATATAGTCAATACCTCCGATCCGGGTCTGCTCCAGCACATATAAGCTTTCCTCTTCCCCCGAATCCAGCTGAAATGTCACTTTTCCTGCTTTTTCCATTCCTTCTCCAATCCAAAATACATGCATCCTGCCGTTTCCGCAGGGCATTCTGAAACTGCTGTTTCCTCTGCCGGCCTCGGGTCACTGTCCATGCTTCACTCCGGCACCGCGGCTGTCCAGATATCCCTGCAGAATCAGGGACGCCGCTATCATGTCCACATAATCCTTACGCTTCTCCCTTCTGATGCCGCTCTCCATCATTGCCTTATCCGCCGCCTCAGTCGTCAGCCTCTCGTCCCACAAAATCACCGGCAGGCCTGTCCTTCGTTCCAGTTTCTCCTGAAATTCTCTCGTAAGTTCCGCACGAACGCCTTCCGTGGCATTCATATTCTTCGGCAGCCCCAGTACAATCTCCTCTACTTCGTATTCCTCAATCAACTCTTCTATCCTGGCCAAAGTCCGGCGAAGTTTATTTTCCTCCTTGCGGCGGATGATTTCCAGACCCTGGGCGGTTATGAGCAAGCTGTCGCTCACTGCCACCCCCACTGTCTTGGAACCAAAATCAAGCCCCATAATCCGCATCCAAAATTCCTCCTAATGTATCGCCGCGCAGCATCTCTAAATGCCCGGGCGCTCCTGCGGTAGCCGTCTCCTTGCTGCACCGCTGAATGCCCGGGCGCTCCTGCGGCTCTGCCGGCTCTTTGCAGCTCCCCTGAATTCCCGGACGCTCCTGCGGCTCTGCCGGCAGCCGGCTCTTTGCAGCTCCCCTGAATGCCCGGACGCTCCTGCGGCAGCCGTCTCCTTGCTGCACCGCTGAATGCCCGGACGCTCCTGCGGCTCTTCTGGCTCTTTGCAGCTCCCCTGAATGCCCGGACGCTCCTGCGGCTCTGCCGGCAGCCGGCTCTTTACAACGGCTCTGGAAGGCATCGTCCCGTCAGCGCACTCTCAGATTCTGTCCGCTCATCTCAGTGCCAGCCCTTGGTATGGATATATTCTATCAGCAGTTCTTCCACCAGCTCGTCGCGTTCTACCTTCATGATCATGCTGCGTGCGTTTTTATGGCTGGTAATGTAAGTGGGATCGCCGCTCATGATATAGCCCACAATCTGATTCACCGGGTTATAGCCTTTTTCCGTTAATGCCTCATATACGGCGGCCAGAACAACCTTTGCCCCTTCTTCGGGTTCCGACTCTACCCTAAAGTATTGTGTATTTCCCAAACTCTGCATATTCTGACCTCCATACCATGAAGCTGCGCTTACTGTCTGTCTTGTAACCGTTTTCCTTTTTGCCCGAAGAATACCCGGCACTTCCAAATATTCCCGGCTCCTGAACGTATACTCTCTATTAATATAACTCATTTGTGTACAAAATTCAAGCCTTGCCGGGTGTACATCCCATAATTTTTGCTAAATCAGAATCTCGTCCGTCAGAAATCCCCTTACAGGCACCGTTACGAGCATATTTTCCTCCATAATACCTTCCGCCGGCTCAACGGCAACCTTCACGTAATCCCCGGTATGCCCTGTCAGCAGCATCCGCCCTTCTATTTCCCGTCTTTCTTCCAGAAGCACCTCCGCTTCCCCTCCTATGTAATGTGCCCGGAACGCCCTTGACTGCGCCCTGGTCAGTTCCAGGAGTTCGCTGCTGCGCTTTACCTTCACTGCCTCCGGAACCTGCCCCGGCATGGAGGCCGCCGCCGTTCCGTTCCGCCTGGAATATTTGAAGACATGCATCTCGTAAAAATTCACTTGCTCCAGAAATGCTTTCGTCCGGGCAAATTCTTCCTCCGTCTCCCCCGGAAAGCCCACAATCACATCCGTGGTGATGGCCGGTCTGTGGAAAAAGCGCCGCAGTTCCTCCACACAGGTATAGTATTCCCCGGTGGTGTAATGTCTATTCATTCTTTTCAGCGTAGCATCACATCCGCTCTGAAGGGAGAGATGAAAATGGGGGCAAACCTTGGGCAGCGCCGCCAGACGCCCGGCCGTCTCCCTGTTTATAATCCTGGGTTCCAGCGATCCCAGGCGGATCCGGTCCAGTCCCGGGATTTCGTGAATCCGCTCCGCCAGCTCAATCAGGCTGACATGATTCCCGCCGATTCCCGCCGTCGTTGCCCTACTATCCCCAAAATCCATGCCATAGGAGCTGATGTGAATCCCAGTGAGTACCACTTCCCGGAAGCCTGTCGCCGCCAGCCCCCTGATTTCCTGCAGAATATCCTCTGCACGCCGGCTCCGCACGCGTCCCCTGGCGTAGGGAATCACGCAGTAGGAGCAAAACTGGTTGCATCCGTCCTGAATCTTGATATACGCCCTGGTATGCTCCGTAGGCTGCCGCAGCTGCATTTCCTCATATTCGCAGCTTCCGCCCATATCCGTAACGGTGGCGCCCCCCAGCGTTTTGGATCCCTGCCCCCTCGGTGTGCCCTCCGTTTCCCGGCGCTCTTCAAGATACCTCTCCAAAAGTTCCGCAATGTCCTTCTTATGGTTGTTGCCGATGGCAAGGTCGATGCCGTCATCCTTCTCAATATTCGCCATCCCTGTCTGTACATAGCAGCCCACCGCCACCACCACGGCGTCCGGATTCAGCTGCCTGGCCCGGTGAAGTATCTGGCGGCTCTTCCTGTCCGCAATGTTGGTCACCGTACATGTGTTCACCACATAGATATCCGCTTTTTCCTCAAAGGGAACGATATGGTATCCCTTTTCCCGCAGCTTCTGCCCCATTCCTTCCATTTCATAGGAATTTACCTTGCAGCCCAGATTGTATAATGCCACAGTTTTCATAATGTTTCCCCACTTTTTTTGTACGGTTTTCGCCTTGACTTTTACTATCCCAGCTATTAAGATAATGGATAGGAATCTGAAAAGAAGCAAGGAGGTATAGGCCATTGAAAACAGTACAGATTTTTTTAAATTCCATCGACAAAGTGAAATCCTTTGTAAATGACATTTCCAAGTTTGATTACGATTTTGACCTGGTATCCGGCAGATACGTTGTGGACGCGAAGTCCATTATGGGTATCTTCAGCCTGGACCTGTCCAAACCCATCGATTTGAACATCCACACGGAAGAAGGCGCTGACGAAGTGCTGGAATTATTAAATCCTTACATTGTAAAATAAATACCCGACAGAAAACGGGCTGTCGCATTCAGCAGCAACAGCCCCTGTACTGTTGGAACCGCTTCGTAAATCTGCAATTCTGCAATTCCTCACTCCGCTATAATCAGTTCTTTCGTATCCAACGCCTTCTGAACCAGTTCCTCTATTTTTTCCTCCAGATTGCGCTCATGGCGGCGTATAATATTCACATTGGGCTTCGTCACCGGATGCTTGGCCACAAAAATGGTGCAGCAATCCTCAAATGGCTGGATGGAAGTCTCAAAAGCGTTGATTTTCTGTGAAATATCCACGATCTCCTTCTTGTCAAACCCAATCAGCGGACGGTATACTGGCAGCTCACAGACCTCATTGGTGGCAATCAGGGAACTCATAGTCTGAGACGCAACCTGTCCGATGCTCTCCCCGGTAATCAGCCCCAGGCAGCCTGTCTCCTTTGCTATATGCTCCGCAATCCGCATCATGTAACGGCGCATGATGATGGTCAGCTCCTCATGGGGACATTTCTCGTAAATATATAGCTGGATATCCGTAAAATTGATCACATGGAGCCACACCGGCCCGGCATAAGCGGATACGATTTTCGCAAGGTCCACCACCTTCTGCTTCGCCCGCTCACTGGTATAGGGCGGCGCATGGAAATAAACCGCATCAATCTTCACACCGCGCTTTGCGATCATATAACCGGCTACAGGAGAATCGATGCCGCCGGACAGAAGCAGCATGGCCTTGCCGCCTGTGCCCACCGGCATGCCTCCCGGCCCGGCAATCGTCTCCGAATAAATATAGATTTTCTCCCTGATTTCTACATTCAGCAGAATATCGGGATTGTGTACATCAACCCGCATCTCCGGGTAGGCCTTCAGAATGCTTTCCCCCATATCCGCATTGATTTCCATGGATTCTTTTGGATAATCCTTGCGCGCACGCCTGGAATGCACCTTGAAGCTCTTGTTCCTGTCAGGATAAACATCGGCAATATAACTGACAACCCTGTCACAAAGCTTTTCGAAGCCCTCATCCTCTACGTACACCACAGGGCAGATTCCTGAAATACCGAATACCTTCTGCAGATGTTCTATTGTTTCATCGTAGTCAAATTCTCCCTGTGCTTCCACATGGATCCTTCCCTGGGATTTGCTGATCAGAAACGTGCCTTCACATTTTTTCAGTGCAAACTTAATCTGATGCACCAGCGCGTCCTCAAACAGATAACGGTTTTTTCCCTTTATGCCGATCTCGGCATATTTTATCAAAAAAGCTGTAAACATATTTTATCCTTTCTCATAAGGCGCTGCGCTGTCAGCGTCTGCGGGTATATTTCCGCAACATAGGAATTTTATCATACATTGCCTTTAATGTATAGTCTATTTCTTCTTTTGTCGTATAAACCGAGAAGCTGAAACGGATTGTGGAGTCCAGAAGTGCCCGTTCCACACCGATTGCCTTCAGGGTGACAGAGGGCTGGGGTTTCCTTGCCGCACAGGCGCTGCCTGCGGATACATAGATGCCGTCCTCCTCCAGGGCATGGAGCAGTACCTCGCTGCGGACACCGCTGACGGAGACACTGACGATGTGGGGTGCCGTCCCCGAGCCGTCAGGCGCCCCCGGAAGAAGCCCGTTGATCCTGATACCGTCCATTTTCCTGATATTTTCCATAAAATAATGTTTGTACCGGTGCAGCCGCTTTACATCGTCCTCGTAATGTTCATAAAGCAGCTCCGCCGCTTTCGCAAATCCGGCCACACCGGACACGTTGTCCGTCCCCGAGCGGAGATTCATCTGCTGGCCGCCGCCGTGAATCAGCGGCTGGATTTTCACCTTTTCTCCCACATACAGAAGCCCCGTTCCCTTGGGACCGTGAATCTTATGCCCGCTGGCAGACAGCAAATCGATGCCCATCTTTCTGGGGAAAATTTTTGCCTTTCCGAATCCCTGCACCGCATCTACATGGAACAGGGTATTCGGATTCATGCGTTTAATCAGTTCCCCGGCTTCGGCAATGGGCTGCAGCGACCCGATTTCATTGTTGGTATGCATAACGGAAACCAATATGGTACCCGGGGTCATTGCCCGCTGCAAATCCCCCAGAGAAATACAGCCCTGGGAATTCACCGGCAGATATGTGACCCGATAGCCCATGGACTCCAGATAGCGCATGGTGTTCAGAACCGCCGGATGCTCTATCTGGGTAGTGATCAGATGATTTCCCCGCCTGTCATTTGCCCGTGCGCAGCCGATCAGGGCCATATTATCCGATTCCGTGCCGCCGGAAGTAAAAAATATCTCTTTCTCCTGTACCTTCAGAATCCTGGCAAAGGTTTCTTTCGCATAGCGCAGGTACTGCTCCGCCTGAACGCCTTTCATATGAAGACTGGAAGGATTGCCGTAATCCTCACACATAATCTTCGTCATCAGTTCCGCAACTTCCGGAAATGCCCTGGTGGTTGCGGAATTGTCCAGATATACTTCCATGGTTTTACTCCTTTATCTCTATACAGCTGGGAGCCGCCCGCCCCGGCCTTCATCGCTTCGCCCGCCGGGCAGTACTCCTCCTCATCCTATCATATGCAGCGAACGCGCACTCCGTCCCTGCCCTTCACCGCAAAGCCGCGGCGGGCGACTTCCTGGCCCATCCTCTTTCCCGGAGAAGTACAAGGGACATTCCGCCCATATAATATCAGCTTTCCAGCATGTACATAATCCATGACAGCACTGTCAGTCCCGCAGTCTCCGTTCTTAAAATCCGCTTTCCCAGTGTAATCGGTTCCAGACCGCCCTCCAGCGCCAATGCAACCTCCGCTTCCTCAAAGCCGCCCTCCGGCCCTATAAACACAGCGATCTCCTGGCCAGGCGCCAGCGCGCCCATCCGTTCTTTTGTTTTCGACATATCCTCCGCCAGTTCGTAGGGAATCAGCCTGACATCCATTGCAGACGCCCTCCTCACAGCCTCGGAAAAACATGACACATTTGTCACCTCCGGGATAACAGCCCGTTTGCTCTGCTTTGCCGCCGATTCCGCAATTCCCTGCCAACGCTGCACTTTAGATGCGGCCTTCCGTTCATCCAGCCTGACTATACAGCGCTTTGCCGCCACCGGAATGATTTTGTACACCCCCAGCTCCACCGCCTTCTGAACAATCAGCTCCATCTTGTCCGCCTTGGGCAGCGCCTGAAATAGGTATACCCGGGAGGGCAGTTCCACCCTGTCTTCCTTAATAAATCGAAGCTCACAGATGATCCTGTCCTCCTCCATGCTTCGAATGCCGCAGCGATACTCCCTGCCGTCCTGCCCGTTGCTGACAGATATTTCCTCTCCCGCTTTCATACGGAGTACGTTTCTGATATGGTTCACATCTGTCCCGACAATCATGACACTCTTGTCATTTATATGAATCTGTTCCGGAGATACGAAAAACTGGTGCATATCGCGTCCTTTCCCAACTGCCTTCCGCAAGTCTCATATACTTTGTATTGCCTGTGTATCCTCTCCGCATCACTGTACACAGACAGTTATCCCATACTGCAGGACCCGCAGCCCTCCTGCGCGCTTTTCTGCGCCGTCACGCTGACCCACTCGCCCTGATACGTAACTTCCAGTACCTTCAGCCCTGCCGCCTTGACAGCCTCCACCACGGTCTCCTCCTTATCGTCAATGATGCCGGAGGTGATATAGATTCCTCCGTCCTTCAGCTGGTTTAAAATGACCGGGGTCAAAGGCACCAGCACATCCGCAAGGATATTTGCCACTACAATGTCATAGCAGCCATATCCCACCTTATCCTGCACGCTTTTGTCCGAAATAATGTTGCCGATCATCATATCGAAACGTCCCGGCCCGATTCCGTTTGCCCGGCAGTTCTGCTCCACGGCTTCCGCCGCACAGGGGTCAAGGTCCGTCCCCACCGCATGTTCCGCCCCGAACATCAGGGAGAGGATTGCCAGGATTCCGCTGCCCGTCCCCACGTCCAGAAGCTTCGTTCCCGCTGTCACATGCTTCCGCAGCTGCCTGATACACAGCTGTGTGGTCTCATGCATCCCCGTCCCGAAGGCAGTACCCGGGTCTATATGCAGCACCGTCCGGGCCTGGTCCTCTGTCTTTACCTCCTCCCAGGAAGGAATCACCAGAATATCGTCTATATAAAACTGGTGAAAATATTGTTTCCAGTTATGAATCCAGTCCAGGTCCTCCGTCTCCTCCACGACAATGGAGCCTTCCCCGATTTCACAGAACTGACGGAGTTCCTCCAGTTCCCGCCTCACATTTTCCAAAACCGCGGCTTCATCTGCCTGCTCTCCCAAAACCTCCAGGCTGCCGTCTTCCCTCTCCTCCACAAAAAAGCTCAGATAGGCAATGCCGTCATCCTCCTGGACCTCCGGAAGAATATCTACAAACATCTGTTCTTTTTCCATGGCCGTCAAAGGAATCTTATCCTCAATCTGTGCCCCTTCCAGGCCAATATCATACAGCGCGCTTATGATAATATCTTCCGCGTCCGTAACCGTCTTTATCTTAAATTTTTTCCATTTCATATCATTCTCTCCTCCGTTCTCACTTCTGCCCGCGATTTGTCCTCCAGTTCATGTTTTACCCTTCCCCCTGCGGCTTGTCCTCTTTTTATCTCTCTTTCTTTTGGAGCGCACTTCCGTTATTCGCTTTTTCACGTTTCCGAAGTTTTACTTTCGTCAATATCGCCTCGTTTTCCATGGCACTGCCTTTCGTCCTCTCTGTCCCCGTCCTCTCTGTCCCCGTCCGCTCCCATCCCCAACGCTGCACACGCCGGAGAGCCTACACCCATTCTCCCTCTCTTCCGCCGCGTTTCCGCTTCACACAGTCCCAGCACCAGAAACAGGAGCGGTGCATTCAATACCTGCTGGAAGCTCACCGTTGCATGGATTCCGTACATGGACAATGCCAGCAGCCCCAGCCCGCCGCAAAGCCCATGCCCTTCCGCTTCCCGCGCCGCTCTACCGGCCACGTTCTCCTTTCCGTCATCCCCGTATCTGCGCATCCCCACCAGAAAAATGGCCAGATAACTCACCGTACCCAGAATCCCCACATTGCACATCTGGTTCAGGAACTCATTATGCGCATTGGTAAATACCGCCCCTTCCCAATGCTCTCCCTTCCATATATCGGTCCCCGTCCCGTACCTGCCGAAAATGGCTTCCCCATAACAGTCCGGACCCGCACCCAGCAGCTTATCCTTCCCGCCTGCCGCCGCAAAGCCTTCCGCGGAAATACGCCACAGAAATCCTCTGCCGCTGCCAAAACCATCATCAAACCCGTACCGGAACAGGACTCCCGCCGCCATTGTCACCGCTGTCCCGAAAACGAACATCGCAATTATCCGCAGCAGCATCCTGTCAGGTTTTCCCGCCTTAGGCCGCCCTCCGGGGCGCTTATTTTCACCCTGCGCATTCCGGCAGGCTTCCGCACCCTCACGGCAGTTCCCCTTGTGTCCGCCTGCCCCATCCTGCCTGGCAGTTCGGGGATTCACTAACCTGCCCCGCCTTTTGAGGAGCAGAAAGAAAAAAAAGCAGATTGCCGCCGCCAGCAGCCACCCGTACCAGCCGATAACCGCAAAAATATTTCCGTCCGCCACAACTGCCGCCCTGCTTCCCTGCAGCTTCATCAGCACTTCCAACAAGGGCATGAAAAGGAATGTCCCCGTCAGCAGCAGCAGCGTCTTTCCCCATACTCCTTTCCGCCGTCTGCCCAGGGCAAAACAGACTGCCGCACAGGTTCCCAAAATCAGCAGGCCGCTCTGGCTGCCCTGAACCAGCAGCAGCACAAAAGCAGCTACCGATACCAGATACAGCACCGCACAAAGCCACCGCGTGTCTTCCTGAAGATAGTGAACAATCACAAAAGCCAGTGCAACGCTGTAATACCCGCAGAGCCAGTTAATATTTCCCAGGGTGGACAGTAAATGGCTGTACTCCCAGTCCCCGCTGTTCCAGCCCGCCATCAGCCCCAGGGGGTCAATCCCCAGCCGATGCAGCAATCCCAGCAGCGTCACCAGAAAAAGCGCCGCCTCCCCCAGATATATGGGCCAGACCGCGCCCCCATACTGCCTTGACACAAAAAAATAGATCCCGATAAACATCAGCTGCGAAAAGGCTCCCATATACCAGCCTTCATAGCCGTTCCAGGCCAGTTTGCCATATGAACTGCAGCATGCCGACAGAACCACGCATATACCATACGCGGCCATTGCCCGGTCCATCCTGCTGAAAAACATGCCGTATCCCGTTCTCTCCGGGCCTGTCTTTTTCCGCCCGGCAGCCGCTTCGGTCACTGCCTCCCCACGGACTCCCGGTACGGTCCGCCGTGATCTGCCCTCCCGCGCTTCAGGGTATTTTTTCTCCCCGCCCTCCCGTGTCTTACGGTATTTTATCCACGCCCTCACCTGTTCTGCCGCGCTGCCCACACGCCCCGGCATTCCCGCAAGCAGCCAGCCACCCAGGCAGAGCAGGGAAAGGTTCCGAAACAGCATGTACTTTGTATCACCCAGCTGCCAGTAACCGTCCCCGGTGTACAGCGGCAGGACCGCCAGCAGAATGACAAGGTATAAATTGCATAAAAGCCCTAAAAATTCATTCTTTTCGTCTTTCATGATTCACGATTATACACTTTTTTTCCCTGTTTGAAAAGTGGTGTTTTATCGGCAATGCCGAAACCCTGCACGTCATTTCATTTTCTGCAGCCCATACACCCGATATTCCCCGCCATGGGATGCCGTAAAAGTATCATGCAGATACGCAGCCGTACCCAACCGCTCTTCCAGATAAGAAAGCACCTTTCCTGACTGCATTTCCATATCGGCCGACGCAACCACGTAGATCGTATCACAGTCCGCGAAATAATCCTTCATATACCGGTAGAGTACCGGCGCCCCAGAATACCAGCATCCGGTAATCACCCCGTTTCTCCGGCCGTAAATACCTGTCTCAAAGGCGCTGCCCCGGTAATAAATCAGCGAACTGGCGTCAACAAAAAAACGTTCTTCCGGATGTGCGCCGCAATAGGAAATCACATCCTGCATACCTTCGAAATAGAGGGCTTCAGCAGCATGGGCGGCGGATATTTCCGCGTATTGATCATTCAGCACCTTCGCCCCGAAAGGCAGGAGGGCCAGCAGCGGCAGAACAGGCAGATATCTCCTGAAAATACCGTACTTTCCCCGATGCGGCACAGGCACTTCGCCGTTTTCTCTGACCGCCAGAAAAAACAGGCAAAGCAGCAGCGTTATCTCCCCCATATACAGAGGAACCATCACTCTCGGCGGCGTCCTGCCCCCATAGAGAAGGAACAGCCACATGGCAGTCCGACCCGCAAAAAGCCCCGCCATGGGAAGCAGGAGCGAAAAATGTCTCCGGAAAACAACGAAAACCAGAAGTACCGCCCAGGCCGCCGCCAGCAACAGATGTAATTCCCCCGAATTTTCACCGACAGTATAGCCCTCCAAAAGCCGCCGGCACAGCTGTCCGACAGTCGGCATCGCCTTCCGCTCATCGGCCACCTCCGCCACTTCCAGGAGGCAGTCTCCGGACAAATTTTCTTCTATCATTGTATACACGGAAAAGGCCTCATACTGCCTCCGGGTCACATTGTATTTATCCAGGATGGAACGAACCTGGTCATAATCCGGAATTGCGGCATAATCCGTGATTGTGGTCACCGCGTCATTGACCTTTTCATATTCCTTCCACCCCGGGCTGCTGTAGGACACGAGGCGGCTGCATGTACCGATCAACAATATCAGGAGCAAAAGGGCGGCAGCGCGCAGCAGCGGGCCGCACTTCTTCATCCATTCCCTCACGGAAACGCCCTGAAGCCGATACAGCCTCTGCTCCACGGCGTATAATCCGGAAATCGTCAGAACCCCCATTGGCTGAATCATAAGCATGGCGTCACTGCGCAGCAAAAACGCAAAAAACTCTAACAAAAAGAACCGCACATACCTTGCCCTACCGTGTGGGTAAAGCAGAAAACACAGGTATCCGGTTATCGCCAGCAGCGCAGCCGTAGAGGTAAACTGTATGCTGGCAATCACATGAAAGCCGGCGGCATACAGGACAATACAGCACACAGCCGCCGTAAAACGCTCCCGCCTGTTTCTGCAGGCGGCGAAAAAAGCATTCGCCGTGAAGAACCAGCATAAAAACTGGAACAGCACCAGCATGCCGCCATACCAGGGAACGGCATCCGTCACACGGTACAGCAGTGCAAGGACAAAGCCCAGAATATAGTCAACATAATACGAATGCGCTTCCGGACTCCCTGTCATGGACCCTGAAAAAATCTCCGACAGCAGGCGGTCATCATTTGTCTCAAAATAAATGCCGGCAAAATGATTGATGAGAAAAATCCAGACGGCTGCCGCACAGAGCGTCAGGGGAATGCGGTATTTTCTGTCTTTCATAAAACCTCCTGGAGAAGCCGTTGCAGCCAGGCACGGACTTTGGCACGTCCCGCTGCCCGAAATCCACGATATAGAAAAACATCCGCCCCTTCTGCAGCCCCCCGCTTCAGAATAATCTGCCTGTGCTGCCCTGGCAGATAGCCCTGAAGCCGGAATGGGCGCCTTCCGAAATGCGGATGCATCCATATCAACTCATATGGCTTCCAAAAATCATAATTTCCAACGTTTCTTCTTTTTACCTTCCGCCGCGTTCTCTTTGTTTTCACCGCCGTGCTGGTCCTGTTCCGTGGCAGCCTTCGCCGCGTTCAGGGAATTTCCGGTGATCTCGTCAAACTGGCGCAGCAGTTCCTTCGCCTCCGGCTTCAATTTATCCGGAACCTGCACAACCAGCGTGACATAATGGTCTCCCCGCATGTCCTTATTACGCCATGACGGTACGCCTTTTCCGCGAAGCCTGACCCTGGTATCCGTCTGGGTGCCGGCCTTCACGTCATAAATCACCTTGCCGTCCACCGTATCAATCATAACCTCGCCGCCCAGCGCCGCCACCGCAAAGGAAACCGGAACCGTGGAATAAATGTCGAAGTCCTGCCTCTGGAAGATGGGGTGGCGTCCCACAATCACTTCAATCAGCACATCGCCCCTGGGACCTCCGTTGATTCCCGGTTCTCCCAATCCGGGCATGCGCGTAGACTGGCCATTGTCGATACCTGCCGGAATATCAACGGAGTATCGCTTCTTCATCGCAATGTACCCCGTTCCGCGGCAGTCAACGCATCTCTCCTTAATGATCTTACCGCTGCCCTGGCAGTCCGGGCAGGTCTGCACATTACGAACCGTCCCGAACAGAGACTGCTGGGTAAACATCACCTGTCCCTTGCCGCCGCACTTCGGGCAGGTCTCGGGGCTGGTCCCGGGCTTCGCCCCCGAACCGCTGCAGGTCTTACAGGTTTCCTTCACATTCAGTTCAATCTCTTTTTTGCAGCCGAATACAGCCTCCTCGAAGGTAATCCGCACACTGGTCCTGAGGTTTGCCCCCTTCATAGGCCCATTGCTTCGGGACCTGCTGCGTCCGCCGCCAAAGAGATCACCGAATATATCGCCGAATATATCACCGAAATCCGCTCCGCTGAAATCAAAGCCGCCGGCTCCGCCTGCACCGCCCTCAAAGGCCGCATGGCCGAACTGGTCATACTGGCGTCTCTTATCCGGATCACTCAGCACTGCATACGCTTCCGAAGCTTCTTTGAATTTCTTCTCCGCCTCCGTATCCCCGGGATTCATGTCCGGATGATACTTCTTCGCCAGAACACGGTATGCTTTTTTGATTGCAGCATCATCTGCACCTTTGTCCACGCCAAGGACTTCATAATAGTCTCGCTTCTGCTCTGCCATAATAAACTCCTTATATTATCAATACGGAGGCACACAGGCCATATCCGGCCTACAAAACCGGCCGTCGAACTTCCCTGCCTGAGTCCCTTGCCATTTTGCATACGATTCTATACTCGTGAGTATAAATTTACCACATTTTACCTGCTTATTCAATCTTTTCTTACAGACCGGGCGGGATTTTACATTCCTTTTTGGACCGCACCGTCCCAAACCTGCGAAAACGGTGCCGTAAATGACACCGTTTTCCTATTCATATTTACACCGTTTGACAACTGCGCCTGAACCGCAGTGCGAACCAAAACGCCGGCTATTTATACCTCGCGGAAATCTCCGTCGATTACGTCGTCATCAGGGGCGGAATTGCCTCCCATATCTGCCGTATTTCCCATATCCGGTCCTGCCGCGCCGCCCTGTGCCTGCTGCATGTTCTCGTACATCTTGGTAAACAGGCTCTGCGCACTGTTCATCAGCTTCTCTTTTGCGGCTTTCAGCTCGTCTACGTCGCTTTCCGTCATCTCCTGGTCCTTGGTCCTGTCCAGAACAGCCTTCACGGCATCCAGGTCGGCCTGAACCGCGGACTTCTCACTGTCGCTGATCTTGTCGCCCACTTCGGTAAGTGCCTTCTCGGTCTGGAATACGAATGAGTCTGCCTCGTTCCTTGCCTCTACGGCTTCCTTCCGCTTCTTGTCCTGTGCCTCAAACTCCGCGGCTTCCTTCACTGCCCTTTCGATCTCGTCATCGGACATGTTGGAGCCTGCGGTAATCGTAATGTGCTGTTCCTTGCCCGTTCCCAAATCCTTGGCGGATACATTCACAATGCCGTTGGCGTCAATGTCAAACGTAACCTCAATCTGAGGAACACCTCTTCTTGCGGGAGGGATTCCGTCCAGACGGAACTGTCCCAGAGACTTGTTGTCCCTTGCAAACTGTCTCTCACCCTGCACCACATTGATATCCACGGCCGTCTGATTATCTGCCGCAGTGGAGAAAATCTGGCTGTGCTTGGTGGGAATGGTTGTATTTCTCTCAATCAGCCTGGTAGCCACACCGCCCATGGTCTCAATGGACAGGGACAACGGCGTTACATCCAGCAGGAGGATATCCCCTGCACCGGCATCGCCGGCCAGCTTGCCGCCCTGTACGGATGCGCCGATTGCCACGCACTCATCGGGATTCAGGGATTTGCTGGGTTCCTTGCCCGTAATCTGCCTTACCTTATCCTGAACCGCGGGAATACGGGTGGAACCGCCTACCAGCAGCACCTGTCCCAGGTCGGAATTGTTCAATCCCGCATCACGCATGGCATTCTGCACGGGAATCGCCGTTCTCTCTACCAGGTCATGTGTCAGTTCGTCAAACTGCGCACGGCTCAGGTTCATGTCGAAATGCTTGGGTCCCTCTGCCGTTGCGGTAATAAAGGGCAGATTGATATTGGTGGTCATGGCGCTGGAAAGTTCCTTCTTCGCCTTCTCTGCCGCTTCCTTCAGCCTCTGCATCGCCATCTTATCGCCGCTTAAGTCAACGCCTTCCGCTTTCTTAAACTCAGCCAGCATCCACTGGATAATCTTATTGTCAAAATCGTCGCCGCCCAGGTGGGTGTCGCCGTTGGTTGCAAGCACTTCGATTACGCCGTCACCGATTTCGATGATAGACACGTCAAAAGTACCGCCGCCCAGGTCATATACCATGATCTTCTGCTCTTTTTCATTGTCAAGGCCATAAGCAAGAGCTGCTGCCGTAGGCTCGTTGATGATACGCTTTACCTCAAGGCCGGCAATCTTGCCCGCGTCCTTGGTAGCCTGACGCTGTGCGTCGTTAAAGTATGCGGGAACCGTGATTACCGCCTCGGCAACCTTCTCTCCCAGATAACTCTCCGCGTCTGCCTTCAGCTTCTGAAGGATCATTGAGGAAATCTGCTGGGGTGAATATCTCTTGCCGTCAATGGAACGTCCGTTATCCGTACCCATATCCCTCTTAATGGAAGCGATGGTCTTCTCCGCGTTGGTAACCGCCTGACGCTTTGCAGGCTCACCTACCAGCCTCTCGCCGGTCTTCGTAAATGCCACTACAGAAGGTGTGGTCCTTGCACCCTCCGCGTTTGCTATAACGGTGGGCTTACCACCTTCCATAACCGCAACACAACTGTTTGTCGTACCTAAGTCAATACCGATAATTTTACTCATTTCTAATCGTCCTCCTGGTTATCGTTCCGCACAACCCCTCTGGGGAAAACGCAGATACTGTTTTGATTCTAAGTCCGGTATCTCTTCTTAAATAAGATAATACCTTTCCTTCTTTACATGCTGCCGCCCGTAAAACCATGCGCGACAACACCTTTTATTATTACAGCCATGTCACTGCCGTACGGCGTTCTTCACAGCAGTGCATGGGTATTTCACAACCTAACTATGCGGTGGAACGGCCGGATACACGGGGTTACTGTACAACCGCAACCATGGAATGCCTCACCACGCTCTCGCGATACGTATATCCCCTCTGAAGCTCCTGGGCCACCACGCCGGATTCATACTCCTCACTCTCCACCTGCATCACTGCATTGTGCAGATTCGGGTCAAATTCCTTTCCGACGGCTTCTATGGGTTTCACTCCCATATTTTCCAGTTCCGTGAGAAGCTGTTTATAAATGCGCTCCATGCCGTCCACGAAGGGATCCTCTTTCCTGTCTTCCGGTACCGTCGCCAGGCCCCTCTCAAAATTATCCACTACCGGCAATATCTTCTCCACGACGCTCTTTGCGCCGGTCTCGAACATGGCATGCTTTTCCTTTTCCGTCCGGTTTCGGAAATTCTCAAATTCGGCAAGCTGACGTTTTACCTTATCCTCAAGCTGCTCAATCTGCTCTTTATAGCCCTGTGACTTTTTGTCCAGTTTTGCCTGTTTCTTAGCAGCCCGCTTCTCTGCCCAGGTCTTCGGGTCCTCTCCCTCCGGCGGGACCGTCTCGGTTTCCTCCTCCGCACTTTCAGTAGCCGTTTCCGAAGAAGTTCCCCCTTCCTCGGCGGTTTCCTCCGCTGTCCGGGCTTCCGTATTTTCTTCTGCGCTTCCTTCAGTGCCGGGAACTTCCTGTTCTGTTTCCGTCCTTACTTCCTGTTCTGCCATATCTCCAGCCTCTGACCTCCTTTTCCATATTTACATATCCTCTCGGAATCTCCAGACCACATATGACGCGGTTTTCCGGAACTCCTTTGGAGCGGTTCCCCACTTTTCTCCGAACATGCATTCTTTTCGGTGAACGCGTTATGTCTTCTCTTCGCTCCTGTACAATTCATCCAGCTGTGTCTGTATGGTTCTCAATGTCGTCACTACCTTGTCATAATCCATCCTCTTGGGTCCCACGATACCGATTGTTCCCTTCATACCGCCGCCCAATTCATAAGTCGCCGTGACCACGCTGCAATCTCTCATGCTCTGCACCGGCGTCTCCGAACCGATGTATACCTGAATCCCTGTCTCTTCCACCTCAGCGTGCGTATCCTGCAGGAACTCTCCCAGCAGCTTCTTCTCCTCGAAGGTATTGAGCAGTTCACTGGCTTTCTGCTGGTCTGCCAGCTCCGGATAACGAAAGATATTCGTAGTGCCGCTGGTATAAATCTCCAGGTCCTCCTCCGCCCTGATGGCTTCTGCCACCGCGTCTATGACCTCGCCGACAATGTGGCTGTGAATCCCTGCCTGCTGCTTCATCACGGCAATCATCGCCAGGTTGATCTCATCGATGGCCAGGCCGTTCAGATTCGTATTCAGCAGGATATTCAGCTTCAGCAGCGTCTCATCATCCAGTTCCTCCTCCACCGGCAGGATGTTATTCTTGATAACATTCCCCTCCAGCACGATCACCGCCAGCAATTGACGGGCATCCACACGGGAAAGCTGAATGAATTTCAGCTTGCTGCGTTTGGAGCGTGGCGCGGATATCATGGTGGCATACTGTGTGTTCTGTGCCAGTACCCTGGCTACCTGCTTCAGCAGCGTCTCAACCTTATTCTGACGCTCCACCAGCACGCCCTTCATCTCCCGCATCTCCGCAAACTCCCGCTCCTTCTCCTCCATCATGGCATCCACATAGAAGCGGTAGCCCTTATCGGAAGGAATCCTGCCCGCGGAAGTGTGGGGCTGAAAAATATATCCCATTTCCTCCAGGTCAGCCATCTCGTTTCGGATGGTGGCTGAACTTAAATTCAGGTCGGTGTACTTGGAGATGGTCCTGCTGCCAACCGGCTCACCTGTTTCCAGATAATTGCGGATGACCGCCTGCAGGATTTTCTTTTTTCTCTCATCCAGCTCCATCAGGCTGCCTCCCTTTCGCTATTAGCACTCATCAAAAAGGAGTGCTAACATCTGCTAACCATAAAATATCACTTACCCTATACATTGTCAACCAATTTCGGCAAAAATAATTCTAAAAAAATTCTAAAACGCAAAAAAGCAGCATCCAACCCCCGCATGGCTGCGCCGGTTCTGATGCTGCCTTTCTCTTTCGGAACAGCCGGGGCTGCCCCAGCCGCTTCCTTTTTCCAAATTCCGTTTTACGCTGCTTACCTTTTTGAGTGCCGGTCTGCAAAATCTCAAATAGGAAAACTTCCTTTTACATCATCGTTCATTACATAGTAAGCCATATTCTCTTCCGGTTTTACGTAGATTTCAATGCTGGTCAGATCTGCTTCCTTGCGCTTCAGGTCGTATTTCCAGATGTCCTTCGCACTCTTCACCAGGTCTTCCGCCGCTATGGACTTGCCGCCGTACTGAACATGGAGAACGGTCTTCTCCGCAGAGTTCTTTGCCGCCTTGGATGCGGATGCTTTGGCGCTCTTTTTCGGAGCCTCCTCCTTTGCTGCCGCTTCCTTTTCTGTCTCCGCCTTTGCACTGTCCTTCTTCACAGCTTCCGCCTTGCCGCCGTCCTTTGCCGCTGTTTTCTTCTTTGCAGGGGCCTTCCTGGTTTTTGCTGCCGGCACCTCTTCCGCTTTCTGTTCTGCTACTGCTTCTTCTGCCTTTATGTCTTCTGCCTTAGTCTCAATAGCTTCAGTACCTGTTGCTTCCGCAGCCTGTATTGCCGGTTCCACAGCCTTCTTCCTTGCCATAATCCTTATCTTCCTTTCTCTGACTTTTTGTAATCGCAATCTATGTTTACAAGTATATGTTAACAGGCTTTTTGCAGTGTTTCAATCAGCCCGCCTTATGCATTGTATTCCATTTCCTGATAAAAGTCAACTATATAGTGGCTTTTCGGTTATGTTAATTCAACTATTTGTTCCGAAATCCCGATAAAATTCCCCTTTGCGGGCTACCAACTTGGGTCCGCCCCCTGCCTGACCTGTTCCCCGCAGATTTCATATGCCGAAAATCCGTACCGCCGCTTCATGGTGCAAGGGATTTCGCTTCCGATAGTCAAAAAGGGCCAGATACCGCTTTTTTTCAGGGATTTCTCCAGGCGCTCCCTCTGCCTCATACCCCCGGGTCATCTGCGCCGTATCCCAGACGGGCCGGGAAAAAGGCTCCAGATGCGTCATTTTCATCAATTGTTTCCAGTCATAATTTTGATAATCCGGCAGATTGCAGCGTTCCCGCTCTTCTTTCTTATAAAAGGAACGAATCGTCTCTTTATATGGAGACAGCTCCGCTGCAAAATCCGGCCTGCTCTTCAGATTTTCCCGCAGATACATGTCATACGTCAAAAGCTCTTCGTACGCGGCCCGGCGGCTGCTGTCATATTCTATGACGAATTCCAGAAGAATATGATAGCGGCGGGCGCGGGACGGATCCGCGGACGCGTATCCCTTCTGTACATAAAAAGCAGCAAGCGCCTCATACATATCAAAAGGAGTCGGAAAGGCTTGCTCCAAAAAGGAAATGGTATGGATAAACTGTGCGCTGTTATAATAGATCTCCACCATTTCTTCTATCCGCTTCAGCCGCAGTATCTCTTCATAGGCCAGCCATTTTGTGTACAGTACTTCATAAGGCGGCTGTTCCATATAACAGATACCGTATTCCGCCGCCTGTTCCCACATGCCGGAACCCTTCAGAACTTTCAGGAAGCCCAGCTGAAGCTGATCCGGGCGCATGCCGTAAACCCGGTTAAAGGAATTTCTGAAGCTTTCATAATTTTCATAAGGAAGCCCCGCAATCAGATCCAGATGCTGATGGACGTTCCCGCCGCTGCGGATAGCAGCCACCGCATGTTCCAGCTTTTCCAGGTTCATTGTACGCCCGATTGCCTGAAGGGTCACCGGGTTCACCGACTGAACGCCGATTTCCAATTGTGCCAGCCCCGGTCGGAAACGATTCAGAAGCGCCGTCTCCTCCTCCTGCAGAAGGTCTGCGGAAATCTCAAAATGAAAGTTTGTGACACCATTGTCATGTTCCAGGATGTACTGCCAGACCGCCATTGTATGGGAATGGCTGCAATTAAAGGTCCTGTCAACAAACTTTACCTGTCTCACTTTATTGTCCAGAAAAAACTGCAGCTCTCTTTTTACGACACTAATGTCACGCATCCTGACACGCTTTTCCACAGAAGACAGGCAATAGCAGCAGCTAAACGGACACCCCCTGCCGGACTCGTAATACAGGATTTTATTTTCAAAAGGCTTCAGGTCATGATACAGGAACGGAATGGTACTCAGGTCCACCGGTTCCCTGGATGCCGTATAACCTGCGGGCAGACACAGGCCCGGAATTTCCTGCAGGCAATGCCGTACGGTTTTGCCCTTTTCCTTTTGCCTCACCGCTTCGGCGGCACAGGCCTGTTCCCCTGCCGCACCTGCGTAATATTCCAGCAGTTCCCTGAAGGTCGCCTCACCTTCCCCCACCATAATACCTGCCAGCTGAGGATATCGCCGGAGAATCTGCCCCGCGTCATAGGTAACCTCCGGTCCCCCCAGCCACAGGGACACGCCGGGCAGAAGCTTGGGCAGCTCACACAGCATTTCCTGAATCAGCCTCCAATTCCAAATGTAACAGGAAAAACCAATTATGTCGGGTTTTCTGACATATATGTCAGATAATATTTCCTGCATGCTCTGATTGATGGTGTACTCAGCAAGTTCTATAAACTGCCGCAGTTCCGCCCCCGCATAGGCCCGCAAGCTGTATATGGCAGGGTTGGAATGTATGTATTTGGCGTTTATCGCCGCCAATAAAAATTTCATGTTGACTCCTTTTTTCTTATCGTCCTGCTGTCAGTGCTCAGCAATGGTCGCTAAACGCTGCAGATCCTTTACAATTCAAACTGCTCCGTCACTTTCATCCATGCCGTTTCCGGCAGTTCTGTCATAGATGCAAGCCCCTTCTCCTTTGCTTCCGCTTCCATGGCCAGAATGCATTTGAAAAAATAATTTACACCTGTCACCAGGCTCTTTTTGATGGCCTTGTTCAATGTCATGCCGATGTCGTCCACGCCGCTCTCCGTAAAGTCCCTGAGATATCCGTCTACATCATAGGAAATTGACATAAATTCCGCTTCCCACCCTTCCGAATTTCCTTCAAGTATGGCAAACTGCCCGCGCCTGCCCACACCGTCCACTGCGAATCCCAGAGAGCCGGGATTGATATATGTTTTTCCCTGCCGCCTGTCGATTTCCTGGTGATGGGTGTGGCCTCCCAGCAGATAACGGCAGGGCAGCGCCGCCAGAACCTTTTCCTTGAGTCCTTCCTCCTGGTGTACATTGCCCCGCACCCGCCCCGGCGTGCCATGACATATATATAAGGAAGGACATCCCTCAATACACACTTCACGCTCCGTCGGAAGAGTCCTGAAGAACGCCTTGTCTTTCTCCGTAATATGCTGCAGGGTATAGTACAGGGTGCCATTGGCCGAGGAAGGTTTCCAGCCCTCCCCGTTGCCCTCGTTATCCAGAATATAGTCTTCCCTGTTGCCCCGAAGCATATAGCAGGGATATTTTTCCCGCATGCCGTACAGAAGTGCCATGGTACGCTCCGGGTACGGCGCATCGGTTATATAATCGCCCAGGCTGATAACGGCGTCTGTAGGGTGCTGCTCCATATAGTTCAGGAATGCTTCCAGGGCTTTGTAGTTTCCGTGAATATCGCTGATGAGTGCAAGTTTCATTTAAATGCTCTCCTTTTTACATATTTTAAAGGCCGGAAATGAGTTCTCTTCTTAAACATAGTGTATGCCTTTTTCCGCGCTTTATCAAGCTGTAATTATTTTAACACAGGAAATGGGGGATGTAATGTGTTTTTATATGAAATGGAGCAATTGGGGTTTCAACATCTACTTGTAGCCTGCCAAAACTTCTTTAAACATTCAGTCCTAAATTGCATCTCCATAAAAAAAGCAATCTAGGACCGTATGGATGAGAATGATTTATGTCTCACTTCCACCAGGCAGATTGCTTCTATAACTTACTTATTAATCATTAACGCTGTACTGGAAAATCACAATATATTGTTCACCTTCTGCATCCGTTTCTTTATTTTCTTTCCAGACCCGAATCGAGTCAAATTCACATGTTTGATCCGTAATACCAATAGTAACCCTATCAAATGCATTATCCTTTTGCTGAACCGTTTCACGGCACAGTATTTGTTCTTCTCCGGTTTGACTGTTTACAATACCTACACTTAAATAATACGGGTCATCATGCCATTTTTCTTCAAACACATAATCTCCAAAAAACACTTCTATTTGTTCTGTGCCCTCAGGAATCTCCCAAAGTATTTCTTTTTGACTCGTATCCAAAACTTCTACCACAATTTCTTCATCTGTTTTTTCCAATTCTACCAACGGCATTTGAAATCTTGCATTATAGAAATCCGGCGATATAAGCAATATATCCTTCAGCATAAACCCATACGATGCATATAATGTCACATTGCTCAAAAAATCCTCTTTTTTATTTAAACTATATATACCAGACAAACTTAACTGTTCAATTCTTTCTTCCAGCATTTTTTCCGTGGTTTCGTTGGTAACACTACTTGTCAAATTAATAATTGGAACATCCGCTTTTAAATTTACTGCCAGCGAACCACTTGCATCTACTACCAACAGACTTTCTATTTGATCTAATATATCTTTATCAATTCCGGAGGAATAATCTTTAAAATTTTTCTTGGCATTTTCCAATAAAGCCTCTGTATTTTTTATATCCCTCCATGACCATTCCCAGTGACCATATATACACTGTTTACTCATCCACATAACCTGCTCAATAGTTAAACAAAATATCATTGACATTATGCTTATTTTTAATGCATTTCCAGAGATATATGCCCTAAAAATGATACAGCACAAAGCAGCACTCCCTAATAATTCCAGCACTATCATATACCTCATATAACCACGAAATACAAATAAATATAAGAAATACAAACTCAAAAAAATTATTGCAAATTCTTTTTCACGCTGGCTTAATTTTTCTTTATTTACTAGTTTATAACCAAAATATATTACCATTCCTATTACTATTAAAAATAATCGTCCTGTACAGAAAGGTATGTCAGAAGTTCTCTCCGGATATACTAACATGAACACTGGCCAAAAAACATATTCTATTAAATTTCTGGGTCCAAAGTTAACATTAAAAGCGGAAAAGTCATTAGGTGATAACTGTGTAGAAAAATATTCTGACTTAAATAAAGCATTCATATATGGAAATACCGGATTTCCCGTGATCACATAACTGCAATACAAATATATCAGTAAAATAGTTATTATACAAGCAAATCCTTCTAAATAATGAACAACCTTAATCTTTTTACGATTTTTTATAATAAATAAAACCGCTACCGGAAAAACTACCATTGCATTTGTCATTTTGATTGCAGTGGCAATTCCAAGCAGCGTACATAAATAAATTATAGTTATTCCCATACTCTGTCTTTCATTTTCTTCATGCAGTAATACTATTTCTATTATTTCCAGCAAAAATGGAATAAACAATAAATCAATCATATAAGTTGAAAGTAAGGTAATTATATTTTCTGTCAATAAGCACAAAATACCCATAATGGCGATAATATTGTTTAATTTCTTTTCACTCACTCCAATTTTCAAATATATTTTAATAATATGTTTCAGTTGAAAATATATCAAGATAACAATAAGCACGCTCAACATAGTACCCATACGATATCCCAAAATATAGCGAAAAAAATAAAACATTCTATCGCCTAAGACTAAAGTAGATGCATTAACTGCCCTCACAGGGAAAAAATGTGTATTGACAAAATCACGGTTCAAAAACTGTTGAAAATACAGATGATAATTGCTTGTGTCAAAGCATGAATCCGGCATTGTCCCTCTCAAAAAGCCAAGGATTCCAATAAATAATATAACAAAAATATCTCCTACACAAACCTTATAACCATAAACATGCAAATTATATTTCTTAAAAAAGTATAAAAAGAAACCTCCCAGTATAACTCCCGCACCTAAAACTGAATAAATATATTCTACACTCAACAATACCTGCAAGTAATCGCTTAATACAATTGTCAACGCAAAAAACACGTAACATAGCATACATCCGTTTATAGAATCTCCTAAGTGCTTTCTCACATCCAAAATTCCTCCCTATTTATTCCACTTCTCCATATTTTTCTTTTTATTTTGTGCTATCATCTGTAAATGATACTCAAAATCCCTCTTATCTTTCTGCCTCATGTTTGAAAGAATCAATCCTGCAAAAAAAGACTGTATTGCTGCAATCATTGTAAATCCGCATACAATCAAAGTCGGAAACTTGGAAACCAGGCCTGTTGCAAAATATTCCAATAACACTGGAATAAAAAAAACAGTAGATATCAAAGCTAACAAAGCTCCCAATATCCCAAAAAAGGCCAGCGGTTTGTAATTTCTGAACAAACAAATTATCGTTCTTATCACTTTTATACCGTCCGAATATGTGTTTAACTTTGAAATACTTCCTTCAGGCCTGTCTCTATATTCAATAATTACGTTCTCAATCTGCATTCCTTTATCTATTGCATGGATACTCATTTCTGTCTCAATCTCAAACCCTTTGGACAGCACAGGAAACGATTTTACAAATTCATAACTAAATGCCCTATAGCCTGTCATAATATCCTTTATATCACTTTTAAATAAAATATTTATACTTTTTCGCACCAATGAGTTTCCAAAGTTATGAAAAGGCCTCTTGTTTTCAGTAAAATATGTGGATGAGAGACGATCGCCCACTACCATATCAGCGCCGTCTTCAAGTACCTTTCCAACCAATTCCCTTGCACACCCGGCCGGATATGTGTCATCCCCATCAACCATAATATAACATTCTGCGTCAATTTCTCTAAACATCCTGCGAATCACATTTCCTTTACCTTGCTGATGTTCACTACAAACAATTGCTCCAGCTTTTTGGGCAAGTAAAACAGTAGCATCGGTTGAATTGTTGTCATAGACGTAAACAATTGCCTCTGGCAATGCTTTTTTGTAGTCTTTTACAACCTTCTCGACAGTTTTACTTTCATTGTAGCACGGTACTAAAACTGCTATTTTATCCATTCCTTTTTCCTCCTAATTTAAATCGCTGCGCAATAGCATCAGTTCCCTAAGAATTGCCAATACCTCCCTCAAATTATAGTACAATGTATCCCATGTATTTACCTTTGCTGCTGCACCATATACTTCACTGAACCCTGCCGCTTTTGCTATCATTTTTGAGCGATACATATGAAAATCACTTGTCACTAGAATAACAGGAACATCTTCTGTCATATTTCTTATTTTCGTCAGGTTTTCCTTAGTATTTGTAGCAGTATCTTCCGTAATAACAGTACAATTTCTGTTTTGAGATAAAAGATATTCCTTCATAACTTCTGCTTCCGTAACGCTGTTTCCTGCTGTTATGCCACCTGATATGATTAGCGGCAATCCTGTCCTTTCTTCCAGTTCCAGAGCCTTATCCAGCCTATTCCTTAAAGTTTCTGTCATTATTCCATCATCCAGCCTGCTTCCCAACACTATAATGTATCTGCTGTCTTCAGAATAGTCAGCTTTGCGATCATATCCACTAAATATACAGATTTCGCAAAGCACAAAAACGACACCTGCTGCTGCAGAAAGAAAAGTAACTGTCATTCTCGCCCTCCTGCCGCAGTTATGATATATCTGATTTAACAACAATACTCCAATGCAAATCCCTGTAATGACCAATGCATCTTTACTTTTTTTCCAGTTTAATATTCCGTACATCAGGAAATAACATCCCAAAATCAACATGCTTATGTTGATAAAAGGGCGTCTGATTAAAACCGCGTTCTTTTTTTCACCATTATCATTCATCAAATCCTAAAATCCCTTTTATAGTATCGAACTTGTATAGTGAAAGTACCTGCTCCACTTTTTTCTCACAGTTTTTTATTCCATAGTAGTGAATAAAAGCATCCTTTATCTTCAACTTCAACCGTGGCTGATTTCTGTCTATTTCTCTGGGATGAAGATAAAAAATAACCGGTTGGCTTTCCTTTTCATTTACATATCTTGTCCAATGCTTGATTAAAAAAATGGGCAGAAGCCGGAAATATGCACCGCCAGAAAACGGTATATCTGGTAACATTTTTCCGGTTTGTTTCGTCGTTGGCGGAACATGAATAAGCTTCAGTTTTTCCTGTCCATATGATCCGCTTCCATGAATAAACCTGGGAGCATAAGGAATCCCATATAAATAATTTTTAGTGGGAAAAATACTGGAGGTATAAATAAATTTCTCTTCCTCCAAGATCGGAAGCGCCCAAAGAGACTTTTCCGTAATGGACCAAGAAGGGGCCCTGTATCCAATTACTCTCTTCCCAACAAGGTCTTCTAAAATTATCTTACTTTTTCTGACATCTTCTCGAAATTCCAAGGGTGATTGCTTGTAAGCCAAATGATGGGCATAACCATGGCTTGCAATTTCATGTCCTTCTCCGGCTATCTTTTTTACCATGCTTCCATGTTCTTCCGCAACATATCCCAATACAAAAAAGGTAGCCTTTACATCATATTTATTAAACAGTTCCAGATACCTGTCCACATTTTCTTCTACTGTAGACGGTTTAACCGTATTATTCTCAAATAAGTTGTCTTCGTAATTGGCATGATACCAATCTTCTGTATCAATTGTAAAAACGTTTTTCACGTTATCCTCCTTATATTGTCTAATGCTTTTCCTAAATCACGTCATAGTCCCCCATTGTAAAAAACCACTGTGAAAAATCATCAATCGTCTCCAATGCCGCATCAGGAGTAAGCTCTCGGTATATAATGGCAAACGGCTGCGGTTCCAACTTCCTGGGACAGATAAAAAATCCGGCCTTTTTCAGGCAGACGGCTTCTTCAAAATGTTTCTGCATTAAACAGCCGAGCAGGCCCACTCCTTGAATATAAAAAAATGTTTCCATTGTATGTATGAGTGCCAGCCCAGTTCCGTCGTGATCTTTTTCTACCAGGAAATCAACCACCATCCCACATTTCATGCCGGCTACATTAGTAATCCTGCCGATAATATAGCCTTTCGGAATTCCCTTTTCCACTGCCATAAAAATTCGATAATGCCGGTGCGGCATATCCAAATATCGCCATTTAATATATTCTGCATTACGGACACCGATTGCATGATACTTATCCTGGATCTTTTTCCAAAAATCATCAAAAAGAGAAACATTTTCGCTGTGTATCTCCTGGACAGTCATTCCGGTAGTTGAATGCACATTTTTTTCCACTCTTCCTGGCTTGAAGAAACGGTCTGGCAGTTTTGCTAATACTTCCAGAAAACGGTTATGAAACTTTTCTCTGACAAGTATGGATGGATGGATAATTTTTAAAAAAAGCGGAATTACCATAACATCCTTAAATCCAAGCTTCCTGAGAAAACCAGGGTGGGAATTGGGATTGGGGGCGCCATAACAAAAGCGGTATCCATTTTCTGCGCATTCCTGGTATACTTCCTCTGCCAGGGAAATAAAAATTTTCTGTCCCCTGTACGCTTCTCTTGTCAATGTATTCAATGATAAAACGACTGGGCAAACTTTTGTTCCAACCTTTATCCTTGCAGGTATTACAATATACTGTCCTGCCAAAACCTGTTTTTCTTCGTCATAAGCCAGTTTAATAAATGCATTCCCCGCTGCATTCTGAAAATACTCATGCTCAATAAAATCAGCTTTTGATATATCGTTCTCTTCACCGTAATACTCCTTTGTCATAGAAAGCATTTCCAGCATCTTATCAGAAGTAAATTTGATTGACTTCCACATATGGCATCCTTTCAAATTCATTATTTTTTGAAATCTTTTTTATGTGTATGAAACGTACTCCATAGCATCAGGCTGCATAAAACTATTTCCGCCAAGACGTAGGAAAGTGCTGCTGCAGACATCCCCCCTGTTTTTACGGAATAAAATGCCAGGAAAAAAATGAAAACCGTTCCTATAGAATAGTTCCTGAATATAGCTTTTTGCCTCCTCATGGCAGATAGTACATTGTAAAGAAAATAGACTGCTGCGCTAAAACCTCCGCCCAAAAGCAAAAGCATTAATTCCATCTTATAACTTGTCACGTCGACTCCATATACGAAAGACAATATGTCAGCCCCTATCAAATACATAATTCCCAAAATAACGATTGTAACCAGGAAAATATTAGCGATGAGTTTCACCGTAGCCGCTATAAATCTCTGCCTTTCACCGTTCTTCCACCACTCTGCTAACGAAGTGAGCATTGGTTTAAAGGCAAATTCGCTAAACATGTTGATCATAAATGCTGGCATAAAAATAATTGCATAATAAGTCTGTATTTCTGTTGAGCAGTATATATCAATAGCATACTTGGGAATATTATAAATCAAGAGGGACAAAAATGAGCCAGAAAACAGCGGAAAACAGGCAAAAAATAACGCTTTCTGTTCGGTTCGGTTCCAGCAGAATTTAATCTTTTCATATTTATTCACATATACATGATTCAGCATTATACATAAAGCCAGAGAACTGATACCAGTAATCCAGCAAGTAAAAAGCAGCTTCTTTGACATTGTAATTGTCACTGCAAATATCACCATGGTAAATATATTCCGGGCAGCGAGAAGTTTTCCCGCTATATACAGACGATTTACAAGCTGTAGCTGGCCATGATAGACATCCTCTACAGCATCCACCATCTTTATAACACATACCGCCAGCACAACAGTTCCTTTATATAGACTATAGCCAGCCAACACAACTGTACCTGCCCCCAACATCAACATTAAAATGCAGGTGATTCCTCTTGACACAAAATATGTTGATAACGACAGTTCATGGAATATATCTGTAGCCTGATATGAACGCACTCCAAATTTTCCTATGGTAAGCACTAGTTGTGCAGTTGCGAAAGCCAGGGAAAATATTCCTCCTTCTGCCGCTCCAACCACCCGTGTTACACACATCAGCAAGAACAGCGAAGAAGCTGCACTTAAAATACTTCCAATCGTATTCCACAGATAGCTTTTTGCAGTAATTTTATTTATTTTTTCCATTTTTCCTGACAGCCTTTCCGGAAAAAATGAAGCCATATAGTTTACCTGCCGCTACATACAGACCAGTTTTTTTGACTATAGGCATTGCTATCCGCTTACATTTGCTCATAAAATTGCCCTTTCCATACTTGTGCAATGTCTCCTCAAAGCCTCTTTCTGCATATTCCTGCCAGAACTGCGCCCTTTTTCCCGGCAACTCATTTGGATATTCCAGATGCGGCTGCCAAGCCTGCTTTCTGGTACATTCTTCAAATTTAATTTCCGATATGCACCTTTGAAACCACTCTTCTCCTCTACGAGTATTAATCAGCACTTCAGATGTTCCTGTATTGTTGTCCAAGTGTGCGGCTACTTCCTTTACATTCCAAAAATCCGCAAATGTAATATCCGAAAAGCGATCATAGCTTGTAAATCTGCACGAGTAACAGCTTGTGCGATTTAGGTAACATGTCGCATACAGCAGAAAAAAAGAATCCTTATTTCTATATCGCAAAGAGACATCCAGCCCGTCTGCTTCGATTAGAGGGAAAAAATTGTGCCATCCCTCCTTTTTTCCTCTGAACTTATATCGTTCAAGCTTTCCATCACAGTTTTTTTCCAAATATTTTATATAGTCCCGCCATACCTTGGGGCTTGCCACTCCATGACAAATAAAATCACACAATAAAAGGTTGTTCAAGACTTTTCTTTTTGCCAATATATAGTTTCGTACTCCGGCCGTCTGGCAAGGGCTTCCAGAAAACAATACCGTTTTTCCTGCTGACAAGTCTTCCAGAATTTCTTTCATCACCCGGTTCATATCACTCTGAACATATTTTGAACCTCTATGCTTATTCCTTGTGTCTTCATCTAAGGCCCGATAATGGCGGATAATAAATCCCTCTGAAAAACCAGCACCATAAATTACCCCACCTGTCCTTAAAACGCAATCAGATAAAGCCGTGAAGATACCTCCGGAAGAGCTTTCCATAACAATTTGGGGATTCCTGTGTTGTACGGCAAAGTACCGCTGCTTATAATCTTCCTGCTTTTTTTCGCTGTGAAAAGGACAAACCTTAACGCAGATTTTGCAGTCGATGCATTTATTTAAGCAAATCTCCGGGTAAAAAAATCCTTCTTTATCTTCCTGCATTGTAATTGCACCCTGCGGACATATATTTGCACAGGCTGTACAACCATAACACTGCTCCTTCTTGGCATAAACTTTTTCCATATATTTTCCTTTTATTTTTAAATACAATCGTCAAGTAGAAACCTTAAATATTCTATGGACGTTTTCCGCTCTGTTTCAAGGACAGCCTTCACTTTCGCAAAGTCGATAGGGGTATCTATTGCCGTACAGTTAGGTTGATTCATAATTCTGTTTTCCAAACCGACTTTTGCCAGAAGCTCGTAGATTCTTCCTCCGACATCTTTATTCCTTTCATTTACCTCCACGACAAACTGCTTATGAAACAGAAGGGAAAAAACCACTCCGTGAAAGGAATCTGTAACAACGTAATCTGCACTATGAAATATACTCAGCCACTCAAAAGGCCCTGCTTTCAACATACGTCTGCACCTTACATTCCCCCCCAATGGAAAAGGTATATATTTTACCTGTTCACCTGTTTTTCTGGCCAGTTCCTGTACATATGAAGTAAACCGTTTTGATATTCCAAGTTGATATACCGCAATACAGCCGTCAAGTTTTTCTTCTGTGATCAGGCTTTCCCACTCCTTTTTTGTGAGCAGAAGTGTCGGGTCTGTAACCACGCAGCTTTCTATTTCTCCTATCTCCCACAAAATTTCCTGTGCCCGTTTTTCCCTGACCGAAATATTGCGAAAAGTCTTCAGTGCAGCCTTATATGCTTCCCTGTAATTGTCTTCTATATCATGGATGCCTATGCTGGCTGCATAACTGTTTTTCTTTCTACCATCCGTCACAAAATCCAAAAGAAAATTCTTATCTCCCCCTGTCAGTTTGTAATTCCAGACCTGATCGCTTCCCGCTATAAAAAGGTCATATGCTGAGTTTACTGCCGAAATTGTGTCTTTATTAACTTTGGAACTGTAACTAATAAGTTTCCGAAATTCCCCACATGCTTTTTTTCTGGGAAGATAGCAAATATAACCCAAAGTACCTATGATGTACTTTACAATTCCTTTCCTTTTAAGCTGGATTAAAGAATACGGTTTCTCAATATATTCGCTCTGATAGGCAATCACATCACAGTCAAAACCCAGTTTTTTAACAGAAGCCTGCAGGGCATAGGACTGGAGTAATGCACCATAGTTATTTGCATGTTGAAATGTAATAATTCCTACTTTCTTTTTCTCACTCATCCGTGCCATTCCCCTTTTTATTCAACATATGGTGATCCGGCATATTCTGACATCCGTTCTTTCCTTCCAATCTCCGTATTCTTTCCTCCAGCAAAGCCTGCGTCTGCACCAGGCGAAAAATACGAAGATTCATATGTGATACAATTCCTGTCAGAACCAATAATATCAACAACACAAATAATCCATATACAACAAAAATGAAATTAGATGGCGTCTTTATCCCAGTAAGCAGGGCTATTTTTCCAATCACAGACGGGAACAGCGCCGCAAGCAGCATTACAAAATCGGCCAGAAGCCATATCAGGGAATATTTTAAATGCAGTTTTTCTTTTACTAAAAAATATAGAATTACTGCCCCGAACAAAAGCGTTCCTACAATCAGTACTATCTGCAGAATCTCGTTCATCCCACACTCCTTCTGGTAGCTATCCGCTGCAACATCAATGCCAACGTCACCTTTATCATATAATAGATACTCCTCGTCCAATTAATGGAGGATACTCCTTCCTTTCGTTCTTTCATTTCCACTGGCATTTCACATACCTTATAGCCGTTTAATACCGCACTGACAATGGCCTCCGGCTCCGGATAATCCTGAGCATAGTTATCGGCAAAAAACGCTGTCATGGATTTGGAACATACTCTAAAGCCGCTGGTGGCATCTGTTACATCTGCCCCACAACAGAGACGGATCGTGTTGTTTATTAATTTTATGCCGAATCGTCTGAAGGAAGATGTCTGAAATCCTTTGTTTTCTATAAAACGGGATCCAATAACCATATCTGCTTTTTCCTGCTCCATCTTTTCTATCATTTTACCAATATATGCAGGATCATGTTGGCCATCCCCGTCTACCTGTACAGTAATGTCATAGTCATTTTCCATCGCATACATATATCCGGCCTGCACACCGCCGCCTATGCCTAAATTAGTGCAAAAAGAAAGATAATTATAGTTATAACTCCGGCATATTTCCTTGGTTCCGTCGGTAGAGCAGTCATTGATAATAACATAATCGTATGTAGGATAGTGTGCAATAATGTTCTCAACAACTGTGCTTATGTTTTTT
>CAJULV010000029.1 GCA_910587555.1 uncultured Acetatifactor sp. | reverse complement strand
ATACGCTTGCTTTCAGCATACAATAGTGTTATAATAATCACAACTCGAATACGAAAGGAGAGATACCTATGGCACTGGCAACTTTAACCGCAAGGGTAGACGAAAAAGATAAGGCCAGCTTTGACACCTTCTGCTCCAATGTTGGCCTGAATACTTCTACCGCAATCAACCTTTTTGTGAAAGCAGTTTTACGCGAAAACCGCATCCCGTTTGAGATCACCCAGACTACCGACCCATTTTTCTCCGAGGCGAACATAGCCTATGTGAAGAAATCCGTCCAGGAGCTGAGAGCCGGGAAAGGCACCGCCCATGAACTGATCGAGGTGGACGATGAGTGAAAAAATATGGTCGGATGATGCCTGGGAGGACTACCTCTACTGGCAGACGCAGGATAAAAAAACACTAAAGCGAATCAACCAGCTCATTCAGGATATCGAGCGGAACGGCTGCATGAAAGGGATCGGAAAGCCCGAACCCCTCTCCGGCGACCTGCAGGGCGAATACAGCCGCCGCATCAACGAAAAAGACCGCCTCGTCTACCATATGGAAAATGGGCGGCTCTACATCGCCCACTGCAGAGGCCACTATGGCGATAAATAACCCACCCCAATCCCCGCCTGTATCGAGGACGGGGATTTATCCTGTAATCCGAACATACTCAAAAATTGTCGAATTATCACAACTAAAAGTAAATCCACACCTTTTTGAAAAACACAGTAAAACCAGCATTTTCTGCTGAAAAAGGTGTGGATATTGTTTCCTGTTTGTCTGTTCCTCACATTCATTAGCGGTTATAATGTTTCCTGCAATTTCTGAAAAAAGGAGGATGAGGAACTCAAAAAAGCAGCATAATCTTTCAACTTTTTTTGTCTAAAGTATTGACATAGCTCCACCTGAAAAAGAATCCTGCCACTGCTTCCAATGACCCGAAAACAGGCGCAGATAATCTTGCTGCAAAAGGCTCTATGACGGTCATCCACGAAAACTCAGATATTCTCCGGTACGAAGACGGCGCGCCTTATATTCACGATATACTGACAAACAATACAGACAAAACCATCATAGAAACCCAGTGCTGCATGTTGGCTTTTGACGAAAACGGTTTCCCCTTAAAGCTGCAGTGGAATTTCCTTGACAGCAGTGCAGAAAGCAGCTTTGAAAATATTGTCCGGACAGAGACAAGTATTCTGTCTGCCCAAACCGAAGACTATCGCGGCGGATGGTCCCTTTATGACGGTGAAGAAATGGCGTACTTTCCCAACGCAGGAAACGGCCGGGCCAATCAGGTTGTATACTCGCTGCTCTGCCTAAAACAGATTGTCTTTGAAGACGGCACCGTCTGGAATAACCCGGACTATGAAAACTGGTTTCAGACGTATGCGGGGAAAGAAACCAATATAGACGAATTGCAGCATTATTATCCCCATGAATACCGGATTGCATTGGAGTGAAAGCTGCCTTTCCACAGTACTCCTGCCTACGAAATCCTGATCATCTGCTCATAAATCAGTATCTCCCGGGCATTCACATTCCGGTTGCCATGGTAATGGCCGAAAAACCACTTCCTGAACCTGGTATTCCGGAGAATCTCTTCCAGGTAAGCAGTCTCAATATCAGGCCTGTACCCTGCACCGCCCAACAGAATCTGCGTACTGGACGCGCAGCAGTGAGTCACGATGAAATCCACGGCATTGCCATATGCCGCCAGATTCCTGCGCCCCTCCTCCATCTCCTCCTGTGAGGGAAGCTCCTGCTGCCACCAGCTCACATGATTGATGCGATAGGGAAGCTCTCCCTGATCCAGTTTTTTCTTCTTGATCTGAAAGTAAGGATCCTCCGGCTCCAGAATGCCCCCGTCAATGTCATGGCTCCTGGCTCCGCCGAATGTAAAAATACGCCTGCCATCGATTTCAAACACCTGGCCGCGCATCATGTGAATGACAGAGGGCCTGATCTTATGAACCCTTCCGCCATGCCATTCCTCCACCGGATAACCATAAAGTCTGTCAAAATTCTCATGATTGCCGTCCACAAACAATGTGGTAAAGGACTTGCCCTCCAGCCAGTCCATCAGATGCTTCTCTTCCCTGCTCTCTTCCCCCTTGTTCCAGACTCCGCCAAAATCGCCGCAGATAATGACATAATCCTCCTTTGTCATCTCTTTCTGCTCCGGAAATATCCTGGTGCTGAATCTCCGGAAATCCTGATGGCAGTCTCCGGTAATGTAAATCATGTTTTATCACTTCCTTCCGGACCCCGTTTTGCTGCAGTCATATGGCACCTGCTCCACAGTTCGCCTTTGAACGAAAATACGTTTCTATCGATACTGTCCTCCCTAAAACCGACTTTTTCATAAACATGCTTTGCCGCAGCATTTTCATCAAATACATTTAGCCGGACGGTTTTCACTCCCGTTATTTCAAAGGCATACTGTAATGCCAATTTTAACATTTCTTTTCCGTATCCCCTTCCCCTTTTATTGCGGTCAACAATAACCAATTTGAGAAATCCCGCATCCTCATCCACGTTGACAGAATAGCAGAAAAAGCCGATCAGTTCCCCGCTTTTTTCTGTTGCCACATATGCGCTGTCTGTCCATTCCAGGGCATTTTTCTCTAAAAAAGCATGAAAATTTTCTTTTGTAACAGGATAGGGAATCAGATTGGCACACCATAGGGCATGAATTTTCTCATCCTCAATCCATGTTTCTACAGAAGCAAAATCCCGGCTCTCTATGTACGGCCTTATCCTCATATGACACTCCCTCTCACTCATAAAGCTGCTGTATATTGCAGTTCCGCTAATCTCCTCACCACATCCAATGACAGCTCTGTATCTTCCGCTATTTCCTCTTTCGTCATTTTTCTTCTTGCAAGCAGCCGGAGGGCCAATTCCTTTGCCAATAACAAGTGCCATCAAACCACCTGCCTTTCGTCTTTTCTGTTTTCTTCAAAACCATTATAACCTCTTTTTTCGGCTTTCACAACAACTACTTTCCCTTAAGACCTCTTTTCGCTTT
This sequence comes from uncultured Acetatifactor sp., assembly GCA_910587555.1. GTDB lineage: Bacteria > Bacillota > Clostridia > Lachnospirales > Lachnospiraceae > Acetatifactor. The sequence goes on along the minus strand of CAJULV010000029.1, from coordinate 41,965 downwards.
GTATAAGCAGCTCCCGGACAGTATGACACAGTAGAACAAAATTGCAGCAAGAATCATGACTGAAAAGTCACGTTGGGCAGAATAGGACTGAAAAGACACCCCCTTTATGCACATATGCGCAAAAATATAGGCAATCGGAAACGGCATTATCCGATTTATCCATATTTTCACTTTTTCCTGTTTACGGAACAAAAAACGCGCCGTAATGAGCATGACCGATGCCAACACAGCCATCCCAAAATACTGTGCCAAAATCAGCCTTGGCAGAGTAATCGTACCTTCATTCGCATCCGTAGTCAGACCGTAAATCAGAACATCCCAGGAACCATTATTCTGGGCATAATATACCCTTATATCAGCATTGGATACAGGAGTTATGACCATATTCTGTTGGCCTCGGTCAGTAATATACTTATCCCAAACCGTGTCCCATGCGTTTATGCAGTAAATTTCGGCTCCCGTTTCTTTATCGTGGCTTACAGTATAGCCATACCCTGTAACGCACTCGTCAAAGGTAATTGTCAGTACGCCGTTCTGATCCTCCGTAACCTGCACCAAACTGTTGGAATACGGAAAAAACCGGGGCGCAGTCATAATTGCAAAAACACACGCTGCGATTGCAAATACCAACGCCGTGGTGAAAAGAACTGTCTGTACTCGCCTGACAAAAAGCTTCCTCTTCAAATCGTTTATCGGCGCCGCGCTCATGTCCGTCACAAATTCCACTGTTTTACGGATACGCTCATATTCAGAGCAGCACTCCGGACAGTGTTCCAGATGTTCCTCTACAAAATTCCTGGTATCCCCGCTCACCATATCCTCCGCATAAAGGGGGAGAATATCTTTTACAATATTGCATTCCTTATTCATTGTCTGCCTCCATTTTCTCTAAAATTTTCTTTCTTGCCCTGTGGTAAGTCACACAGGCCCAATTTTCCGTCTTTCCGAAAATACCTGCAATCTGCCTGAAACTCAATTCGCCAAAGACCCGGAGCATGAACACTTCTTTATACGGCTCGGGCAATTGGTGCAGCAACGAATGAATCTGCATGGCATCGCTTTCTTTTTCAAACCAGGCCTCAATATCTTCTGATGCAGCCATTTCAGGCATGGTATCTATGTCTTCCATTTCTGTGTACCGCTGTTGCCTTTTCATATGGGAAAAGTAACAATTTTTAGCGATCTGACAGAGCCAGACGCGAATATCGCACTCTCCACGAAAGCTGCTCAAAGACTGCAGTGCCTTAAAAAAAGTTTCACTCGTTATCTCCTCGGCAAGCGTTTCATTCCCTGACAGCCGCCTTAGATACAAATACACATCCTTAAAATAGGTCTGATATATTTGTTCAAATTCCGTCACTTCCTCACCTCCCACTTATAAGACCCGGATATGCCGATTATCTTACAAAAAAATTGAAAAATCGTAAAAAACGCCCTGATTTGTGTAGTATTTCCCATAAAAATGGTAGTATATAGGTGAACAGGTTCTCATGCTGATTCCCAAAAAGAAAGGAGGCGCCCCCTTGACGGAAGACAATAAAATCATCCAACTGCTTTTCGCCCGTTCGGAAGACGCCATGCGGGAACTGGATTTAAAATACGGCAAAATCTGTCGTAAAATCTCCTACAACATCCTTAATGACAGTCAGGACGCGGAGGAATGTGTCAATGATGCCTATCTGGGCGCATGGAACGCAATTCCCCCTGCAAAGCCTGACCCGCTTCTGCCGTTTATTTGCAAAATCGTCAGAAACCTATCATTGAAACGGTATTATCACAAAACGGCGGCCAGGAGAAACAGCTCCTGCAATGTTCCCCTGGAAGAAATCGAAGCCTGCCTGGCACACCCGGATACACCGGAGAGCCAGTTGGAAGCCAGGGAACTGACCCACGCCATTGAAGATTTTCTGGACACTCTCACCAGGGAAAACCGTGTGATTTTCATGCGCCGCTATTGGTTTTGCGACAGCTGCAGGGATATTGCCGGACAGGTGGGACTCACCGAAAAAACCGTCACCGTCCGCCTCACCCGCATCCGCCGGAAACTGAAGGATTATTTAACGGAAAGAGAGGTATTTCTATGAAGGCAGAAAGATTTTCCCATGCCCTGGGAGCGGTCAGGGACAGCTATATTGAAGAAGCATTAAAATACAAAAAAAATTCCGGAAAACGCCTCCTGGCAAAAGGAATCGCCCTGGCAGCCTGTCTGGTCCTTCTGCTGGCCATCTGCAGGCTGCTGACGCCCTTCCGGCTTGACAGGACCATAACCGTCTACGCCCACGGCACCCGGGAAGAAATCACTGCCGCAGGCGCGGTGGTCAGTACGGGGACCATCAGCGACAACGGGGAGATGAAGGGAAAACCGCTGATGTTCTATCTCTCCGGAGAAGACATTGCCACCGTCCGCTTCTCCTGCAAAAATCAGCAGATCTGTTTTATGGACTGGACGGAAAAGCGGGAGGAATACGGAAATGCCTCAAATTTTACCGTTGTCTATGGGGAGGACGAGGACGAATACGACTATCTCACCATTGACTGGACACCGGAAGCCACGATCCGGGAGCTTACCGACAATCCCTCCAGTACCATTGCCGGGCTGCCGGAAGACATGCGCAGGGATATCATTGTCCTGGAAATCACTTTTGCAGACGGGAGAACCGCCGCCAAGGCAATCCGGATTTCCCTTCTGGAGGACGGAACCTTTTTTGCCTCCTTTGACGATTATCAGATCAGTGCGGCTGACGCCTTCGTAAAACGGCCTGACGCACTGCCCATTCCCCGCGACATTCTTTACGCCCAGGACAGTGAAACCGTTGCGGGAACCGCCGATGCAGCCCCCATGGTTTATGTGAACGGCATTCTGTACAGGCAGTCCCCGAAGCAGACCTGTTACGAGGAAAAAAAGGAGTCATTTCTATATTTGGGAAAGGTTCTAAGCGATGTCACCAATGCGCAGCACACCGCAAACGGCGTACCGGAAGAGAATTTTCAGGCAAATCATCCCATTGTGGGAGCAGAGATCTACCAATATGAAAACTGCATTGCTGTATTGATAAACGGTAAATACTGGCTTTACGAACCGCTTGAAACGGAAGGCGCTGCCGTTTTGGACCAGGAGGGCCAAACGGAGCTTTCCCCAGAGGAAAAAATGCTGCTCAATCCCGAAGAAGGCGTTCCCGCAGCAGAAAACGGCTCCTCCTGGGAGGCTGACCTGAATGGGGCGGAAAAAGCAGCCAGAACCTACTACGCCAACACGGTTTTTGAAATCGTTTCCCTGAAGCCGGAAAGTCAGGAGGAGGACACCATAACCTTCTCCGTCACCGTAAAAAAGGGCGGCGTTGTCCAGGAACCGGAACGCAGAATCACTCTGCAGAGAAATCAGGGCACCTGGGAGGTGACAAATGAGGGTTACTGATCTCCGCTCCTGGCCTGTCCTGCGGGGCTGCAGCCTGTTGCCAGGGCCTGGAGTCTGTCTATGAGAATCTGAAACGGCTTTGTAATATATCTATCCTTATGGAACAATGCAAGCATTTGATTTTCCATGTTGATTTTGTCCAGATGAACGATGCGCAGCTTCTTCAGGAGCAGGGAATCTGCCAGTAATCTTTCCGGCAGTATGGTAATGCCCAGTCCGGCTTCCGCGGCTTTGACCAGGGCCAGGGAATTCACACTCTCCCATACAGGTTCTGCTTTCAGTCCCAAAAGCGCAAGCGTATTGTCCAAGGTATCACGGATTGCACTTCCCTGTTCCCGAAGCAATAAGGGACAGCGGCATAGCAGTTCCGGCGATAGGGTATCCACGGGCAGCACGAGACCTGGCGAAAGGGAATCCCCGGACAGAGTACTCCCCGACAACAGGGACTTCTTCAACAGCGTACCCCCAGGCAACAGAGGATCCCCGGACAGCGTACTCTCCGACAACAGGGACTTCTCCAACAGCGTACCCCCAGGCAACAGGGACTTCTCCGACAGCGTACCCCCAGACAACAAAGAATCTCCGGACAGGGTATCCACGGGCAGCACAAACTCCGGCGCACAGGCAGCGCATAGCGAATAAGCGCCCAGGGGAATAGCGTGAAAATTCCCCTTTGGCGCCGTCCCTTCCCAAAATGCCATGTCGGCATCTCCCCTTTGTAAAATTCCAAGAGCAGCATTTGCGCTTGCAACCCCGACGGAAAACCGGATTTGGGGATGAGACATTTTCAGTTCCCGAAGGATTTCCGGGAGCAGAAAGGAGGCAATCGTAATACTTGACACGATTTTAACGGGAGCATTTTCCTCCAGACAATTCATTCTTCGGTCTAAATTCCTGCAGGCGGTCAAAATGCTCCTGGCCTCCTCCAGGAGAGACACACCGCATTGCGTCAGGACAGCCCCTTTGGGCAGACGTTCAAAAAGGACGGTTCCTGCCTGTTTTTCAAGTTCCGCAACCGCATGAGAAACCGCGGATTGTGTAATATACAGTTTTTTGGCAGCACCTGTAAATGTTCCGCATTCTGCGACTGCCTCTAAAATCTCCAAATACCGTAAAACCATTTTTCCCCCTTCTATATGAATAAAATAGATGGATTCTATCAAATTATAGCATTTTACAGATTGCCCGGCAAGGGATATAATAAGCAAAAATGCAGATGCCAACGAAGGAGGCAATCCCCTTGACCGCAATAAAACAACGAATAAACATATATATCTGGCTCCTGGCGGCCAATCTGTTTATCAGCGCTTTCACCTTTGGCGGCGGCTATGTAGTCGTGCCCATGGTCCGCCGCTTTTTTGTTGTAAAAAGGCAGTATTTTACGGAGGAAGAATTAATCAACATGGCCGCTGTGGCACAGTCAACCCCCGGCGCAATTGCCGTGAACCTTTCCGCCCTGGCCGGATACAAAGCTGCCGGTATGGCAGGAGCCGTCATCAGCTGCTGCGCTGCCGTGATTCCGCCCCTGGTTATCCTTACCTTTATCTCGGCATTTTACAGACTCTTTGTCTCCAATGCGATGATTGCGGCAGTTTTAAAGGGAATGGAAGCAGGTGTGGCTGCGCTGATGGTTGATTTGATTACAGACATGTGTTCTTTTGTCCTAAAGAAAAAATCCCTGTTTTTATCTGCCCTGATCCCCCTGTCGTTTATCGCAAATTTCGTCCTGGGCATCAATGTGGCACTGATTCTGCTTTTCTGCTGTTTTTTATGTATTCTCAAGGTGTTTTGTAAAGGAAGGGAACACAGATGAACATTGTGTGGAAATTATTTGGCGTATTTCTGAAAATCGGCTTATTGAGTATCGGCGGCGGGTATGCAATTATTCCCCTCATCCAGGAACAGGTGGTAGATCAAAACAACTGGATCAGCGGAAAAATGTTTACAGACATTATCACCATTTCCCAGATGACACCAGGGCCTCTGGCCGTTAATACCTCCACCTTCGTGGGGCTTCAGGTGGGCGGGATTCCAGGCGCCCTGACCGCAACCCTGGGCTGCATATTGTGCGGGGTAATTCTTTCTTTGGCCCTGTACCGCTTTTTTCAAACCCACCAAAGCTCCGCCTATGTGTCGGAAGTGCTGAACGGGCTGAAATCCGCTTCCCTGGGTCTGATTATTTCAGCCGCGTTTACGATTCTCCTATTGGCGCTGTATGGCAGCAGTGGGCCGGAAGGAAATATTTTCTCCCTGAACCGGACTGCACTGCTTCTGTTTCTCGCCATGCTGCTTCTACTGCGGAAGCGGAAACTGAACCCTGTGGTACTCATGCTGATAAGCGGAATTACCGGACTTTTGTTTTACCAGTAAAGATCAGAATTCTGTTTTATCCGTAAAAGCATCGTTCCGCTTTCTCAATAAAGACTGAAATTATGCTTTATGAAGAGGAGAGAAATTCAAGTTTACCCCCATGGGTTCTGCCCGTTACTATTATACACCTTAAAATCCTTTTCATGTGAGAAAATATAGAACGGACTCAACAGTAATAAGCCTTTTGAAAAAATATCATCCAGAGAATATTCCTGCCGGATTTTCTGCCGGATTTCCACCCTGCCGCACAGCTCCTGTATGTCCGGATCCGTCTCGCCGTATCGCGCAGCTCCGCCCTGTCTGTACAGGGTAAGCCCATTGCAGTAAAATTACAGCATAAACCAGGCCGTGATACTGTTGCCCCCGGGACGTCTGCGAAACCCCAGTGACTCAAACAAGGCAATCGCAGCAATGTTATCCGTCTCTGTCAGAACCATCATCCCCTTCGGCCTGTTAAGCTCAATGGCCCTGGCGAGCATTGCTTTCCCGTATCCCCTTCCGCGGTATTGTTCTTTCACGAGGATATCATACAGTTCATTTTCGTCATATTTGTATGTTATGTCGAGGTAGCCCACTGCCTCATCGTTTTCAATCGCAAGGAGGATGCGGAACCTGTCCCGGGCCTCGATCACCTTATCCGCCGTCCAGTATCCCTCATCCGAGTGCATCGAAATATACTGTTTCCGGTATTTGGGGCTGTACAGCTCAATCTGATGCCAGCTCTCATGGCGTATTTCTCTTTCCAACACCATTTTCTGCTGTTCGGCGTCTAATTCCGCCTTTTCTTCCCTCAATAGCCCGGAAAGCAGAGTATTGCCCGGATTATAGACGAAATCCACCTGATAGCCTTTATAGTTTTCCTTCAGATAAGACAGCATTTCGGCGTAGGCCTCCCGGGAGCGCGACAGGCCCACAAGCATCTCAAGATAGTTTTCCTCCTCCAATACCAAAAACACAAACAGTCCTGTCATCTCTCCGTTTTCATAAATTCCCCAGATATGATCTGCAGGCTTGTCCGGAGCATCCAATAAATTGCTCCGCATCTGTTCCCCGGTTCCGAGCATCGGGTCGCTAAAGTCCGGATCGCTGTTTATCTCATTGATAAAATCCATATATTCCAGTACGCTTGTTAATTTTTTCAGCATAGTTGCCCTCCCTCTGCTTTTCAGCTATAATCTCTAACCTTTTTAACTTCTTATCTGATGCATTATTGGCATTCTGATGCAGTTCTACAGTATCTACTGGAAACCCATATTTCGGTAGCACATTATTTCTGACAAGGAACTCTACTTCCAATTATGCTTCCATGTTCTACCTCCTGAAACCAATGAAACCTCTATTTCCGCGCCCTGCGCTGTTTCCAGATACCTGCCAGAATATCTTTTAAGACAAGAAATGCGTCAAGTTCGCTGTAGCCGTATTTCTTCTCCAGATCTGCCAGAAGGCGGTTCAGCTCCGCCCCATAAGGCTGTACATCCACTTCCTTCTGATAAACGGCAAGAACCGGATACTTTTTGCTCCAGGCTTTCGTCCAGTCGATTTTGTCAGTAACCGCGTCGTTTGTCCTGTCAATGATTTCCTGAATCTCCTTCACATCCATGTCGAATTCAATCAATTCGTCCAGAGTCATTCCGTACAGGTTCGCAAGCTTTTTGGACTGGCGGATATCGGGCAGGGTCTCGTCAAGCTCCCACTTTGAGATGGTCTGCCTGCTTACCCCCATTTTCCCGGCCACCTCCTCCTGGGACAGTCCCCGCTTTTTCCGGGCATTGAAAAGGCTGTTTCCTAAGCTCATGGCATGTTCCTCCTTTGCTTTGATAAGGAGATTATAAAGGAAATGCCCGGAGAAATCTACCAATAAAAGCTTCCCTTTCCGCCCTTTTTCCTTCCATATGACTGTTCCCTCCGCAGCAGCAAAAACGGAATCCTGCGTAAGGGTAACAGACAAAATTAATTACGGTATGCATTCGCCTGGATCAAAAACATTTCACAGTATCGCCCTTTTTGTTTCATTAATTCATCATGTGTTCCATGTTCCGTAATTCGTCCATTTTCTAAAAAGTAAATACAATCTGCATCGCGCACGGAAGACAATCGATGGGAAATCAGCACGACAGTCCTGTCTTTTGCTGCCTGCTTCAGACTTTTTGAAAATTTATGTTCTGTTATTGCGTCAAATGCACTGGTAGGTTCGTCTAAAATAAGAATGGGGGCATTTCGATACAGTGCACGGGCCAATGCCATTTTCTGCGTCTGTCCGCCTGATAACACCAAACCATCCTCCGAAAATTCTTTTGTGAGAATCGTTTTTTTATTGATGTATGGCAGAAACTCATCAAAGCCCAGAGAACGAAAAATTTCTTTTATCTTATTTATCTTGCAATCAGGCAAATCAGAATCAAAAGCAATGTTATCTGCAAAGGAAAAGGAATAACTATTGTGGTCCTGAAATACCGTATCAAATTGAGATAAATAATCCTGCTTCGAAAACATTTTAATATTTCTGCCTCTAAATTCCACAGAACCACTGGTGGCATCATACAAGTGCAGCAACAATTTGACCAATGTACTTTTTCCTGCACCATTTGATCCCACGATTGCAATCAGCTGCCCTTTCTTAATCGAAAGATTAATCTGTTGCAGTATTTCTTTTTCCTGATGATAAGCGAAAGATACATTCTCTATTTTCAACTCAAAGGGAGAAAATCCCTGATCCGGCAAATCTGAAATTCCGAAAATCACTTTATTCTCATATTCGCAAAAAGTCCGAAACCGGCCTATGTATATGCTGTGTTCCTGAAAAACCTGCACCCTCTCCATGATCTTTCCCAGATTACTGCTCACAAGGGAAACAGCCTCCTTAAATGCGATAAAATCTCCGACTACAAGTGTTTTTTGAACCACAATTCTATATATAAGATATAAAATAACGAAAGTATTGTTCAGGTGTGTGAGAAAATCACTCAAAAAATACATACCGATAAACTTTTTACTGCATTTCCTGTAGATACAGATCATATTTTCCACGCCATTGTGGAACAATTCCATCAAGACCACACGTATTCCTGTTATTCGAATATCAATGGCATTTTCTTTCAGATAACTTGTCTGTTTTACATAATCAATTTTTCTGTTTTCCGGAATCAGGAGGGAAGTCCTTTCGGCGCTTTCCCTGTTCATTTTTGTTCTTAAAAAGGAATCTCCCAAAATTGGAATCACTGCAAATATCAGCAAAAAAGGGGCATTGCCTATGAGATATAAACCCGAGAAACTAACTGTAAAAATGGTTTGCAGCAGCTGTGCAATGCTGTTGATAAACAGAAGCGGACGCGAGGAAGAATCCCGCACCGAATAAACATAGTCATTATAAAAATCCGAATTATCATAGCAGTGTAAATCAACATCAGCCGCCTTTGAAAAAGCCATGTGCTGAAATCCTGCTATGATTCTTTGATCAGAGCGTTTTGTATAATAGGACCAACAGGAATCACAGATTAGTTTAAAGGAATGGAAACCTATTGCCATAGCCATCACCAATAAAATGTTACGATAGTCATGTGAATTCAGCAATTCATCCACAATCACTTTTATAACAACAACTTTTAAAAACCAGACATGAAAAGAGTTCAGCAAAGTGGTCAGCACAACGCCGGGAATTCTAATGCCATCAAACTTATTAATGTATTTCAAATAGTATATACTGTTTTCAAATGAATGATTTTTATTCACATGCCTACCTCCCCGCTAATATAGTCGCTGCGCCACGGCACGAAAGGGTAAAGCCGCAAAGGCGCACTTGTAATTTACAGATATTTTTCAGCTTGCAGCGAATACATCTCCGCATATTTACCACCTGACTCCATAAGCTGCTGATGGTTCCCGCTCTCAACAATTTCACCGTTTTCAATAAAATAAATCATATCTGCGTTTTTTGTTGCCGTCAAACGATGAGAAATGATGACAACCGTTTTTTGATGAAAATGTTCAAGAAGGCGGTTGAACACTTTATACTCGGCGATTGGATCCAGTGCACTGGTTGGCTCGTCCAGAATAATAAAATTTTTATCACTTGCAAATATACGTGCCAACGCCAACTTTTGATACTGGCCTTTTGAAAGCGTTAAGCCATCTGAACAAAACTCGGAAGTAACCGGTTTCGTCAGCAAATCGTCATCTGATACATTTAAATTCAGTTCAACAAGTTCCAGGGAAGCCTTTATTTTCTCTACATCCGATTGTACGGCGCTGTCCATGAGAACATTCTCGGCAATGGTGCATGGATAATGCTGAAAATCCTGCTGCACCACAGAAAACAGATTACGGAAACCCTGCATGTCAAAATTTGAAATGGATTCATTATCAATGGTTATTTCCCCTGAATAGTCATTGTATAGTCCCAAAAGCAATTTTATGATCGTACTTTTTCCCGATCCATTAAAACCCACAAGGGCAACCTTTGCCCCGGTGGGAAACTGTAAATTCACATTTTTTAAGGAGAACTTCTCATTCTTATGATATTGAAAAGACACATTGTGAAAGCAAATATCGTGCATCCTTGTGCAATCTACTGCTTTCTTTTCCTGATGGTTGTCTGTCATATGTAAGAACGCAAGCAGCTTTTCTGAATACAGCTCATATTCTTTTAATGTACTGAAAACGTCTGTCAGAGCAAGTATGTAATTTGACAAACGATAGATTGCAATGGTTACAGGGACAACACTCACTGATGCAATGGACATACTCCCACTGAAAAGCTTGAAGAGAATAATAGACATGGAACCCCAATACAAAATGATTTCTTTATTATAGGCTCTGATAAATGCAAGCACACCAATTTTGAAACCATATTTGTGTATAATATCCATCAGATCTTTGACTGCAGCATCATACATATTTTGCAGCATTTGGCCCACTGGGTACAGCCTTATTTCCAAGGCAAACTTTTTCATGTGATACGTACGCTCGACATAACTCTTTTTTCTGGTTGGCAATACCATTTCATGATCCGCTTTGAACTGAATTCTGGTCAGTGCATGACTAAATATCAGTGAAATCATAACAACAAAAAGCACCAGTATAATCACTCCCAAATGAATAAAACCCACAATCGCCATGGAAGTGATCAGTCCAACAGCATTGGATATGAGGTTTGAAACCAAAACTATACTACCGGTTGTCCTTTGTTCTATCTGGTCAACAGAAAAAGTGAATTCATCTAAGAAATCGGGATTATCCAGATTTTTCATTTCAGTCGTCATCATATTGTTGACCAGTCTTGAAGTGATTCTTTGCTTTAACTTCTGGCGGGCAACCGGATCAATTCTCCCATAATAAACTGATGTGCAGATTCCTCCAGACAGTATGATCAGCTGAATCATCAGGACGGGGAGGATAATAGCGGCAAAGCTTTTATTTAAGCTTATCCTTGTCAAAACAATATTTACGATGATAACAGAACCCAATATATCGCATATTACTCCCAAAACACTGTTTAATATCGTATATACAGACCAAAAAGGAATCGTTTTTATCGTTATTTTCAATATAGCAAAGTATCTCGAAAACTGCTTCACGCTGTTACCCCCTAATCATAATCACGGATGCCTGTGAAACTGCTTCACCCCTACGCTTCTCCACGATGCGCCCCACGATCTTTACTTCACTTTTTCGAATGGAATCAATACATATATTTCCAATGAAGCATTCTTTTTTGTGACAGCTTACGTAGCTATCATGCTTTTCCGTACCACAGCCAGTACAATGCCTTCAGAAATCACCTGCCGAAATACGAAGTCAGGATCAAAAATACCGGATATCATTACTGGCAGCTTTTAAAAATACGGCTAACCCCTTTATGAAGCAGCAACAAATTATACATTAATTCACACCAAAAGTCAATTTATTTTTGCTCATTTGGTGTAGATATAAAATGGTTGTCTTTTACATTGACATACAAATTTTAGTTGTTTTTTTCCGTTTAGGGTGGTATACTACATAAAATTATTTATAATGAATTCAGTTGAAGGATGGATTTTTTACACCCTTTTTGGAATTGTGTCCCCATTGAAAACAAGCCTGAAATATACCTTGTAGGCAAATATTTTATAATAAAATATACAAATTGGAATTTGAAAACCCCGATTTTATAAGTGGTTACTTCCCCTCAAAGGGCGCTAATAAAATCCTCCAAAGTCCTTGAAAATAAAGCATTTATCGCAATGTGGCCGCCTTATCCCTTTATATGATTTCACATAAGTTTACTCTTTCCCTAACTGCTCATAAGGGCAAAATCAAGGGCAAAAAAAACTCATAACAAGATATAACAGAGTGTGGTAATTGGAGGACTGTAATGTATATGCGAATATATTATACTGGAGGATTTACTATATGGACAAGTACATTTTTGATGAAAGCAATGGTTTATGGTATGAGTTGCAGGGAGACTATTATATCCCTTGCCTTACTTTCCAACCGAAAAAGAGCACAAGTCTATCGGCTTATGGTTACAGCGCCATAAATGCTATTTGATAAGGCATAGGTGATTGATTGATACAACCTTACTCACAAGTGGAAAATGAAACACTTACCTTGTTGATATTGACAAGCCGGCGGAGGATATGTTCTTTCGGCTGGTTAAACAAATGAAACAGTCACAAGACATTGACATTACGGAACAGTTAAAAGATGAAAACGCTTTAGAATAGATTGGAAGAATGAATAACATTCGAGCGTGTGCAGTCGAAATAGTCGATGCGGAAATCGTTTACGCATAGTATGGGGAAAGGCGGTAGGGAAAATATCTACTGTCTTTGAATAAATAGATTTGCTGTTGATGTGAGTTACTTAAATGACTATATTAAGGGATATACGAAAAACAGGTAATAACTAAACTAAATTTCAATGATATTATGAATGCAACTGGAGGTTGACACATTGAATGGTGCTGGTTGGTAGTACGCAACCCCAAAAAAAGATAAAATATACGCATAACAATCGCACAAGGAGGATATCGTAATGATTTTTGCAGACAAATTAACAAAACTTCGCAAAAAAGCAGGTTGGTCACAAGAAGAATTAGCTGAACAAATGAATGTTACAAGACAATCCGTTTCAAAATGGGAAGGGGCACAATCTGTTCCAGACCTTGAGAAAATGATTCGTCTTTCAAATTTATTTGGCGTAAGTACAGACTATTTGCTTAAAGATGAAATCGAAGATACAGACAGTATACTCCCGTCTGATGGTATGTCAGAGATAAGGCGTGTATCTATGGAAGAAGCAAATGCCTTTCTTTCTGTAAAAGCTACAACATCAAAATCAATAGCACTGGCAACTTTTTTGTGTATTTTATCACCTATATGTCTATTGATATTAGGAGCGATTAGCGAAGTTTCAGAATATGGTTTGGCAGACAATGTGGCAGGAGGAATTGGAATGATTGTTTTACTCCTTCTTGTCACAATAGCAGTTGCTTTATTTGTTTCCAGTGGTAGAAAAACAGCAGCATATGATTATTTGGAAAAAGAAATATTTGAAACAGAGTACGGTGTTAGTGGAATGGTTTCCTCACTGAAAACACAATATAACGAAACACATACAAGAAATAATATAATCGGAGCAGGTCTATGTATTATGGCACTCATTCCTCTTTTTGGAGGAACAATTTTTAATGATGAAAATGAATTACTGCTGACGATTATGCTTTCTTCTTCTTTTATTATTGCAGGTATTGGTGTAGTCTTCTTTATCAGTAGCGGTATAATATGGACGAGCTATGAAAAACTTTTACAAGAGGGCGATTATTCAAAGGAGAAAAAGAAAAATCAATCTATTGCAGCTTCTATTTCAGTTGTATATTGGTCAATTGCTACAGCCGTATATTTGGGATATAGCCTTTCTACAAATAATTGGGGGTATAGTTGGGTCATTTGGGTAGTTGCAGCCGTAGTATTTCCTGCCATTGTTACGATTTCTAATTTGCTTGGTAAACGCAAATGATGAAAACGGAATGGGTATTGTGTCCTAGCTGCGGTAATAAAACCTGGACAATGATACGAGAAAATATAGAATTAAAGAACTTCCCTCTGAACTAAATTTCCAGGTGCGAGAAGTCACACTTTGTGCAGGGGTCTGCGCATAAAGAAGGACGTCTGCGCCGACAGATGCCCTTCTTTTTATTTCATACTTTATACTGCACACCGATTGAATTTGCAGTACAAGATACCAGGGAGGCGTTACATGGGTTTCAGGTTCTGATTGAGCCTGTCCACCATCCAGGCAAGCCGCTTCTCCCGCCCGGCCTCCGTCTTTGCGTCAAGGTATGCCCGGGTGTAGGTTTTCTGGACGGAGGGCGACATGGCCTGAAAGTTTCCGTGGGCCGGCTCATAGGACTCTAACAGAGCGGAAAGGGCCTGAATCTGCTCCTGGGTCACCGCCATGGGGTTTGGCGCGTACCATTGTCCGTTCTCTTTGGCCTCCTCTATCTTCTTCCTGCCGTAATCGGTCATAAGCCCCCGTTCCTCCAAAGATGCCGCCAGAGTCTTGTTTTTCTCTGACCACTTGCTCTTCTCCCTGCGCATGGAAAAATATTTTCTGTACGTTTTATCGTCGATGCTCTGCATCTGTCCGTCAATCCATCCAAAGCAGAGCGCTTCTTCCAGTGCTTCTCCCGCTTTTATGGTTTTGGGTCCGCCGGTTTTTCCGAATAAAAGCCAGACGCCGGACGCAGACAGGCAATTCCCGGAAAGCCATTTCCGGAATTCTTCCCTATTGCCAAACATCAGGGGCTGCGCTGCATCTGCAGAACACGTTTCCTCCATGGGACGTTCTTTCTCCTTGGAATGTTCTTCCTCTGCAAAATGTTTTCCTTTGGACTTTTTTTCACTCATAGACTGCTTTCTCCCATAACCTGTTTTTCCTCCCTGTTTTTTCCCATAAAATATCCCTCCTGATCATTTTCCTTACAGTTCCTGGCATCCTGGGCAGAAATACACCGTCCCCCCCAGGTAGCTTGCCTTCTGGATTATGGTTCCGCAGAAGGGACAGCCCTTGCCTACAGTGTGGCGGCTAAGCAGGACGGGATAGCCGCCCGGTTTGCCGAACAGGTCCTTCTCCGTGTTCCGTCCGCCGGAAACGGTCATTTTCTGCAGCGTATCGGTGAGGGCCTCATAGACCTGTTTCCATCGGCTCTCCGGAACGGTGCCTGCCTTTTTCCTGGGATGGAGTCCCGCCCGCAGCAGGATATCCTGAAGCACACCGTTTCCCAGTCCGGGAATCCGCTGTTCCGTGGCCAGAAAGGCTTTCATGGACAGGGTGCCCGATGCCTGCGCCTTCAGCTCCCGGAAGTAGGCGTAATCAAACTCCCCGCTTCCGGGCATGGGCTTCTCTTTTGCCACTTTGTAATAAAAATTGTCGTACTTCTCCGGATCGATCAGGAACAGGGAGCCGTACATCTGCACGGTACACACCAGGCTGCTGCTGTCCTCCAGTTCGATTCTTGTCTGATAGCGCGGGGGAAGCTTCTCGCCGGGGGCATAGTACCTTACATTGGTTCCGTCTCCAACGGCAAAGCGATAATCTCCCACCGCAATTTCCACATAACTGCCCCATCCTGCCGCCTCCCCCAGGCGCTTTCCCTCCATATTTTCCGCATAGAAGTCTGGCTCCCCTGAATACCAGGCAAAGGAATGTTTTGTGTGGGCTGCCTCCACCCTGCGGATTTCCAGTCCCTTTACGGTTTCATTCAGCTGTGCAGCCAGGGTAAGGCTTTCCGGTATTTCCAACATGGCATTTTCTCCTTTACAAAAGACAGATTACAGAATTCGTTATTGACTTCAGATGATGACGGAAATTCCATAATCAAGAATCACGTTTCCTTCTCCGTCCGGCGTGGTATATCTGGGACAGTTATACCGCTCAAAGCACCAGTCGTCCTCTTTTCTGGTAAACCCGCCTGCCCGCAGCGCTTCCAGGCACATGTTGTGGGTTTCCATGGTAAAAAAGTCACCGCTGCCCTCTTTGTCGGAGAGATAACATACCGCATAATCCAGGGCTTCTATGTCAATGAATTCAAACCCTTCCGGTACCTGCGTATCCACCGGGAAAAACATGCCGATCCACCGTTCAGGCATGCCGTTTACAATATGCACGGCGCCGATATAGGCATCTCCGTTCAAAGGAATGCGCGGGTTCACCTCCAATGCGGAGAACCAGTCATTCTGAAACCAATTCTCCCCAGTTGGGAGCACCGGTATATTTCCTGCCGATGAGCCTGGTGGCCGGACAACTCTCTTTCTTAATCTCCAGTAATTTGACTGCCATAGTATGCCTCCTCTTTTTCCGCTGTACCATTGCTCTTGAGCCGCGCCTGTCATACGATTGCTCTTTGACCTCGGCTGCTTTACAATTGCTCTTCAGCGGCGGTTGCTTTATCATTCTTCTTCAGACGCGGCTGCTTTATCGTTCCTCTTGAGCCGCGGCTGCTTTACCATTCCTCTTCAGCCGCAGCTGCTTTACGCCTTCCAACGCTCCAGGGTGGGAAAATACTCCCCAAGCATGGCCTTTGCTTCCTCCAGGGTCTTAGCACGGCCACCCTCCACCTCGAAAGGTGCGCAGAATTCGATCATCTCCTCCAGGCTGCAGT
Source organism: uncultured Acetatifactor sp. (assembly GCA_910587555.1). Classification (GTDB taxonomy): domain Bacteria; phylum Bacillota; class Clostridia; order Lachnospirales; family Lachnospiraceae; genus Acetatifactor. The sequence goes on along the minus strand of CAJULV010000029.1, from coordinate 25,538 downwards.
CCTGGGCAAAGGCTCCGTCCTTGAAGCAGTAGCAGCAATAGGTTTCGTTTTTGCTGCCGTCCTGATTGGTTCCGTACTGCTCCTCCTGCATGGGCATCCCGCAGCTCTGGCAGATCTTCAGTTCCTGTTTCATTGTGTTTTCCATGGTGTTGTTCTCCTTTCATTTTGCCTGTCCCCGCTGCCTATTCAGTCAGGGGGACCTTCCCCTGCATCCCGGAAATGCTTCCTTCCTCCTTTCCCTGCGGGAGAAGGAACCCGGGTCTGCAGGTCCGTGACATGCCTCTATCATACCCCTGATAATATGACATCAGAATGTCATATTCTGAAAATTCCTGAAAATTTTCAGTTTTTGATTAACACCTGCTTCCCGCAAAAGGCAAAACCATAGCAGCGAATGTTTCCCTCTCCAATTCCCTTTTCCGTCAATGCGGTTTTATATTTCTTTTCTTTGATCTGTTTCAATGCCGCATCCGCCGTATCGGAAAGGTTCTTTTCCTCTGTTCTGTCCTGTACCTTAAACTCCAGAATGATCCCATCGTCCTCCGGCCTTCTGGGTTCCAGCATCACATCATACCGTCCGAACCCGCTTTCCCGATTAGAGGTCACGATATACCGGTCCGCCAGTTCTACCATCAGTCCCAGTACAAAGCCATGGTAAAACCGTTCCGGTTCCTCCCCGGAGGGATTTCTCCCTGTATCAAAATAACTGAAAGTTGCCATTGCCACCTTATTCATGTAAAGATTCATACTCTTTACATCACCGAGCATTAAGGCCTTAATAAAATCACTGTATCCCCCCACTGCCCGGCTGAACCATTTTCTGATCATATGCCGAAACATTGCGCCTACTTCAAAATTTGTCAGTTCCAGTTCATATTCCTGCTTCCACTCTCCAAAATCCGTTGCATAGGTTTTTACATTTTTTACTTTCAGATAACCGCCGGCGAGAAGCAAGCTCCAAATTGCCGACTCATCTTCGCTCAATTGATCATAAACAATTTGCTCATCTATCTCTACAACAATAGAGCCGCCCTGCAGAAGACAGGCAAAATTCTCCTTTAAATTCCGGCTTCCTTCCCGAATCAATGTTCCCGCCAGGCTGTTTGAACTGGTGTTTGTCCAATAGGTTCCTATCTGCCCCTTATCCAGGTAATTTAAGATTGACCAGGGATTATAAATATCCTTCTGCCTGCCGAAAGTAAACCCGTCATACCATTTTTTTACTTCCTGCTTTCTTTCGGATAAACCATATTCGTCTAATGCCGCAAAGACTTCATCTTCACGAAATCCGAAGGCATCCGCGTATTTTTCGGATGTTGTGGTAACCACCTCCAGATTATTCAAATCAGAGAAAATGGATTCCTTACTTACCCTGGTTATCCCTGTCATAATTGCCCGCTCCAGATAAAGATTTGTCTTAAATGCGGCATTGAACATGCTTCTGGTAAAGGAAACCAATTCCTCCCAATAACCGTTGACGTAGGCTTCCTGCATGGGCGTATCATACTCGTCCAACAGAATAATCACCTTTTTGCCATAATAACGGGACAAATAAATCGATAACTGATGAAGCGCCATGGTTGCCGTTGTTTCATTCATGTTGACATCCACTGATGCGTAAAAATTTCTTTCCTTATCATCTAAAATGCCGTCTTCCAAGAGAAATTTGTTTGCGGAATACAGGTTTGTCAGGATTTGATTTATTCTGGATATGGTCATTGCGTAACTTTTTTCCTTAACCGCCGCAAAAGACAAACTAATCACGGGATATGTCCCCTGAAGCTTCCTGTACGTCTCCATATCCCAGATCATTAACCCCTGAAACAGATCTCCCCGCCCTGCATATTGTACGGAAAAGAACTTTTCCAACATACTCATATTCAGGGTTTTTCCAAAACGCCCGGGACGGGTGATCAGGGTCACATCGTCCCCGCTTTCCCACCATTCCCGGATAAACTTTGTTTTATCTACATAGAAAACACCCTCTTTGCGTACCTTTTCAAAATCCTGTTTTCCTATCCCCACTGTCCTTGCCATATTCCCGCATCCCTTCTGCCATATCCGCGCGCTTCACCAATCGAGTAGGGGCGATTTTACCCCTACTCGCCGCACGGCCCGTGCGCCGCTTTAGCGGCAAATTTACAAGTGCGATAAGTCGCACTTTGTACACGGGCCTGCGCATAAAAAGGAAAACCCCATTTCCCAACCTCCAGGGTATCTGCCCTCATCCGCCATAGAGTTTTGCCATCTGCCGGACTCTTGCCGCCAGTTCCTCCCGCGCCCAGTCCGGCTCCAAAATTACGGCAGCAGGCCCAAAGGACAGAATCAGCCCGTAAACCCAGTCGTCCACAGGGCACTGCATCCGAATTTCAAAGTCCCCCTGGGGCAGCACCGTGATTTCCTCTTCCTCAAATCTGTCATAAACCCGGTATGCCTCCCTGCGGTCTATGCGGAAAACAATTTCTGCCGAGAATTCCCCCTGGTCTGCGGACGCCGCCTGGTTCTCCTCCACCGGCCTGTCCTCCCTGTGCTGTGGTCCCGGTTCAAAAGTTTCCTCCCGTACCTCCACCCGCTTCATCCGGAGTACCTTAAAGAGCCGCATTGCCCTCCTGCCCCGGCAGAAAGCCCTTACATACCATGTGTATTCCTTGAAAAGCAGCTGAACCGGCTCCACCTCCCGGTGCGTCATCTGCCCCCGCTGCCCGTAATAATCAAATGCCATCACATGCCTGCCCAGAATGGCCTCCTTAATCCGGCTGAACAGTTCCCCATGCCTTCCGCTCCAGTCGGAGAAGTCAATGGACACCCACTCCATGGACTCTTCCTTGAAAAAAGTCTGCAGTTTTTCCAGAATCTTTTCGTCCTGGAATGCCCCTGTCTCCCGCAGGCTGGCCATGGCCGCCAGAATCCTTTGCTGCTCCTCACCGGTCAGCAGGCGCCTGTCCAGAATAAAACGCTCCATGAGACGGATGCCTCCGCCCTTGCCTCTGCTGGCATACACCGGGAATCCTGCCATGGACAGGCTGTCAATATCCCGGTAGACGGTGCGGGTGGACACCTCGAAATGCGCCGCCAGTTCTTCCGCTGTCACCGAACTCTTGTTCATTAAGATGTAAATGATTTCCAACTGCCGGTTTACCATCCCGCTCCTGTCCCTTCCTGCCCCCGGGCATATTGCTGTTTCCTATCCAAAATGATACCAGAATTATACCAGAAGCACTTGTTTCCTGCAACAGAGGATTTCTGCTGACCGGATAAACCACCAGGATAAGCCGAACCTAAAAATTAATGTTTATCATTAATAAATAGTTGACAATCATATATTTTTCATTTATAATCTCCTACATGGAAAAACAAATCACAAACCACGGAGGTATTTACATGACCGGTACACAGCTGAAAATCAAAACCACAGGAAAAAGAGCCGCCGCCGTCCTGAAAGCGGGAAGCTTTCTGGCAGGCCTTGCGGCAGCACTGGCTCTCACCGCAATCTGCATCATCCTGTTCTCCGGCGGCAGAACCCGCTCTTCCTTCCTCTCCGCCTTTGACGTCACGGCCAACAACGGCACCGTAATCAGCATCGCGCCCCAGTCCCTGCTGCTTCTGTTCGTGTTTATGCTGGCAGATTCTGTATTGATAACCATGATACTGTTTTTCGCTTATTCTGTTTTCCGCAACATCGCCGCGGACGGACTGCCCTTCACCAAGCCAAATGCAGTCCTGCTGAAGAAAACCGCCGTGGCTTCCCTTCTGTTGGGCGTTCTCGGAACCTGTTCCGATTCCCTGGTGGACTACTACACCATCGGCGCAATGCCCTGGAATATCAATCCGACGGGCTTTATTACAGGAATGGTTCTCTACTGCCTTGCCCTGATATTTGAATACGGCTTTGACCTGCAGCAGCAGTCCGACGAGACTTTGTGAGGTGAGAAAATGCCGATTATCATGAGACTTGACCGTGTCATGGCGGACAGAAAGATGTCGCTGAAGGAATTATCGGAAAGGGTGGGCGTAGCCAATGTAAACCTGTCCAAAATGAAAACGGGAAAAATCAGCGCAATCCGTTTTTCCACCCTGGAAGCCATCTGCGACGTACTGGACTGCCAGCCCGGAGACATTCTGGAATACAGACGGGAACCGGAGGAATAAGCCCGGGGTCATTCCGGAATACAGACGGGAACCGGAGGAATAAGCCCGGGGTCATTCCGGAATACAGACGGAAACCGGAGCAACAAGCCCGGACACCGGATTTCACAGCATATTAAAAGAAACGCCCTGCACCCAGGGCATGGAGGAGAAAATCATGAAAACTGCCGCACTGCTCTTAGTCATATCTTATGCCGTACTCATGTTGTACGCCCTATGGAAACAGAAAAACCGAAATATCTGCATGGGCGCCGGATGTCTGCTGCTTCTGGCCTACGCGCTGCTTTTCATCCTTAAAAACCGCGGCCCCATGCCGCTCCTGCTCCTGGGAATGCTCTGTATTTCCGCAGGCGCCCTGTTAAACGGCATCCGGCAGAAAAAAGTGCATCTGCTCCACCACCTGATCCGGCTGCTTCTGGAAGCCGCCATAGCTGCCCTCTGTTGGATAAGCCTGGGCGGCATTTGAGGGAAAATACCCCCGCCCCGGGAAAAAGCGGGGGCAAACAGTGGAAATCCAAAAGCGTCAGGACTATGACCCTGCTGCCGTAATGGAGCTTGTCCGCAGAACTCTCTATTAAAATTCCACAGGATTGTGGCATTTTTTATCCCGCTGCCGTGTACATTCTGGCCGCTGTGCGGATTGGGCTGTGCATGATGCCCCAGAACCAGTGGCTCACCGCCGAAGCGCCTCTCTCCTGGGGCATCTACCGCAACATTCCCTTCGCCCTTCTGGGACTTCTGGTCATTGTGCTGTTCTATAACAGCGCAAAAAAGCACGGGGACAAGGCGTTTGGTTGGATGTGGCTGACCATCGTGCTAAGCTTCGGCTTCTATATCCCGGTTGTGTTGTGGACGGACGCCGTCCCCCTCATCGGAATGCTGATGATTCCCAAGACCTGCGCCTACGTGTGGACTGTGCTCATCGGATATTCCGCCATGAAGCAGCCCCGCCTCCGCCAGGAGAGCCATTGAGCGGCACCCTGAAAACCCATGGGAAACTATTTAAAATATTCATTAAAATATTTTCCAAAGTAGGATTGACAAATACCTTATTCCGTCCTATACTACGATATAGCAAGATATATCAAAAAACTTTGATGTGAGGAAACGGTATGGGTACTTACCAGGAAAACGCCAAAGTCTTCAAGGCCCTATGTGACCCAAAACGCCTTGCCATTCTGGAGCAGCTGCGGAGTGGTGAGAAATGCGCCTGTGTTCTGCAGGAACCAATGAAACTGACCCAATCCGGCCTGTCGTATCACATGAAAATCTTATGTGATTCCGGACTTGTCGTGAGCCGCCAGGAGGGCAAATGGACGCATTACCGTTTAAGTGAGACCGGCAGAGCGGAAGCCGTGAAGCTGCTTCTGGCCATTACCACACCGGACACAGACCAGAAGGGCGGATGCCTTTCATGTGACAGCGAAACGCCATTACAATAAGATGGCGTTTCTTTTAGACATAAACATCAAAAATTTTTGATATATTGTCCCATCATATTGTTCAATCATAATGGAAAGCGAGGTTTTTCTATGGGCGTTTGGCAGTTTATCCAGGACCAGGTTTTAGGCATGAAATGGCTGAATGAACTGATGGGAAAAGGCCTTTCCCTGTTGGGACTGGATGTGGGAGGGCGTATGGGAGGGAGTGTTCAGTTTTTCCTCTATGACGTGTTGAAAATCACGGTGCTGCTCTGCTTCCTGATTTTCGTCATTTCCTACCTGCAGAGCTACTTCCCGCCGGAACGGAGCAGGCGGATATTGGGCCGTTTTCACGGTGTGGGCGCAAATATCATCTCCGCCCTGTTAGGCACAGTGACACCGTTCTGCTCCTGCTCTTCCATCCCGCTGTTTATCGGCTTTACCAGTGCAGGCCTGCCTCTGGGGGTAACCTTCTCTTTCCTGATTTCCTCCCCCATGGTAGACCTGGGCAGCCTTATCCTCTTAATGAGCATTTTCGGCGCAAAGGTAGCCCTTGTCTATGTGGCGGTGGGACTGGTAATCGCCGTAGCAGGCGGTACGCTGATTGAGAAGCTGCACATGGAGCCATATGTGGAGGAGTTCGTCCGCAGCGCCTCCATTGTGGATATTGAGTCCCCTGGGCTGACAAAACGGGAACGGCTTCAGTTTGCCCGAGAACAGGTGGTTTCCACATTCCGGAAAGTATTCCCGTATATTCTGGCAGGCGTCGGCATTGGCGCAGTCATTCACAACTGGATTCCGGAAAACATCATTGCGGCTGTACTGGGCGGCAGCAATCCATTCGGCGTTATCCTTGCCGCACTGGCGGGCGTACCCATGTATGCCGACATTTTCGGCACCATCCCTGTGGCGGAAGCCCTGCTGTACAAGGGGGCGCAGCTTGGCACAATCCTCTCCTTTATGATGGCCGTCACCACCTTAAGCCTGCCCTCCATGATTATGCTCCGCAAGGCAGTCAGGCCGAAACTGCTTGCCCTGTTCATCGGCATTTGTACCACAGGCATTATTATAGTCGGCTACCTGTTTAATGTGTTCCAGTTTTTACTGATATAATTATAGCCGGCTTTACCCTTTAGCGCTATCGCGAAACAATTTAAACCAGGAGGAATATTTTATGGGACTGTTCAACAAGAAAAAAGAAGAAACAAAATCCTGCTGTGGCGGCAGCTGCACCCCGGAAACCATGAAGCAGGCTGAAGCCGCAAAAGCAGCCCCGGGCGTCAGGGTGCTTGGTTCCGGGTGCGCCAAATGCAACGCTTTGGAGACGGCCGTCCGTGAGGCACTGGCAGAACTGGGGATGGACACCGCCATTGACCACGTAACGGACTTCGCACAGATCGCCGCCTACGGTGTAATGACCACCCCGGCCCTGGTTGTGGACGGAAAAGTAGTGTCCTATGGCAGGGTACCCGGAAAGGACGAGGCAAAGTCCGTCATTCAAAAAGCGAGAGCCGGCGCTGCCCCATCCTCATAATTCATCTGCACCTCTTCAAATTCTTTTCTTCTAATTTATACTGCTTAACAGTTATAATTTCCGAGTAACCCGACTGCATAACGCCAACCATATGCGTTTAACCAGTGCAGTACGGTAAATTTTGGCGTTATGCAGTTTAATTCAGTGCTTGCTAATTTAATTTCATCTGGTATAATATTCTGGTGTAACAGAACCGTACCCCGGGCGCTGCCCGGCGGTATCCGGTTTCTTACTTTTTTACAGAATGGAGGAAACGAAATGTGGATGAAAAAATCCTGAAGGCCCTGGGAGAGCCCAGAAGATATCAGCTGCTGCAGCTGATGTCCTGCCGGAGCTACTGCGTCCGCGCACTGGCGGTAAAAAGCGGCCTGTCCGAATCCGCGGTGTCCCAACACCTGAAAATCCTGCGTGAGGCAGGTCTGGTGCACGGCATCAAAAAAGGCTATTACACCCATTACCATCTGGACAAGGATGCACTGGGCCAGGTTATCGCCGAACTGGAACAGCTCCGGACCATACAGCGCAGGCCCTGTGACAGCCCGTTCTACGGCTGCCCGGAGTCGGAATCTCTGCGCTGCAAATCCTATGTACCGCCGGAAAAAAGAGGAAAGGAAGACTGAATTCATGTTGAAACGTTTTATTTACTACTACAAACCGCACAAAAAGATGCTTGCCCTGGACATGCTGGCATCCCTGCTCATCTCCGTTATCGGCATGGTATACCCCATCGTGACCAACAAGATGCTCAATATTTATATCCCGGAAAAAATGTACTCCACCATTGTCATTGCGGGCCTGGTGGTGCTTACCCTGTACATAGTCCGCATGCTGCTGCGCTTTTTCGTGCAGTACTACGGCCATATCATCGGCGTGCAGATGCAGTCCCAGATGCGCCAGGATCTGTTCGCCCATCTGGAGAAACAGCCCTTTACCTTTTACGACAACCACGAAACCGGCCGCATCATGACCCGCATCACCAGTGATCTCTTCGAGGTCTGCGAACTGGCCCACCACGGCCCGGAAAACCTGCTCATCAGCTCGGTGATGATCCTGCTGTCCTTTGCCTACCTGTTTTTGATCGATCCCATCCTGACCCTGATTATCTTTGCCTGTGTTCCGGTTCTGGTGGTGGTCACCCTGCACTTCCGCCGGGCCATGAGCCGTGCCTTTGACGACCGCCGCAAGAGCAACGCCACCATCAATGCCGCCGTGGAAAGCAGCGTCACCGGCATCCGCGTTACCAAGGCCTATACCAACAGCGCCCGGGAGGTGGAGAAATTCCGGGAGGGCGACAGGCAGTTTGTGGATGCCTCCCGCCGGGCTTACCGGGCCATGGCACAGTTCCACTCTTCCACTGCCTTTGTGACGGATATCTTCAATGTGTTCATCCTCATTGCAGGAGGCCTGTTCCTGTATGACGGCAGGATATCCTTCGGGGATTATTCCACCTTTATCGTTTCCGTGAACCTGTTCATCAATCCGGTGAACACCCTCATCGGCTTTATGGAACAGTTCCAGAACGGCGTCAGCGGCTTCAAGCGGTTTGTGGAAATCATGGACGAAGCGCCGGAAACCGACGCCCCTGACGCAAAGGAACTCACCAATGTGCAGGGCGTCATTGAATTTCAGAACGTCACCTATGCCTATGATCCCTCCAAGGAGGTGCTCCACAACATCAACCTGCGCCTGGAAAAAGGCCGCAAACTGGCACTGGTTGGCCCTTCCGGCGGCGGAAAAACCACCCTTTGCCATCTGCTGCCCAATTTCTATAAAATCCAGGAAGGCGACGGCTCCATCCTTATCGACGGCCAGGACATCCGCAGCCTGACCATGGAATCCGTCCGCCGCAATATCGGCATCGTACAGCAGGACGTGTTCCTCTTCGTGGGCACCATCCGGGAAAACATCCTCTACGGACGCCCTGACGCCACCCAGGAAGAAGTCTATGAGGCAGCCCGCCGGGCCAATATCCACGATTACATCATGACCCTGGAAAAAGGCTACGACACGGAAATCGGCGAAAGGGGCGTCAAGCTCTCCGGCGGCCAGAAGCAGCGCCTTAGCATCGCCCGGGTATTCCTGAAAAATCCCGCCATTCTGATTCTGGACGAGGCCACCAGTGCCCTGGACAATACCACCGAAGTGCTGATTCAGCAGGCCCTGGACGAACTGTGCAGGGGCCGCACCACCCTGGTGGTAGCCCATCGTCTCTCCACCATCCGCAACGCGGATGAAATTGCCGTAGTCATAAACGGACGTATTATGGAACGGGGAACCCACCAGGAGCTGATGGACGCCGACGGCACCTACAAACAACTGTACTCCCTGCAGTTCCGGGAGAATGATTTTTTTGAGCAGTAATTGAGCAGGGGAGATTTTATTCCTGCTCGCCGCGCGGCCCGTGCGCCGCTTTAACGACAAACTTCCAGGTACGAGGAGTCGTACTTTGTGCACGGGCCTGCGCACAAAAACTCCGGAGGGAAGCGGTCAGCCGTTTCCCTCCCCTGTGCAGTTTTATGATGCAGTTCTTACTTTAGACTTTTTTCTTACGGTTTCGTTGTACAACTGCACTCTTGAATGCTTTCATCATAGCCGGTGACAGTTCTTTACAATCCTCATCAAAATGAATCGGATTTCTTTTCGCCTCTTCAACTTCTTTCAGCTGCTCTTCCGTGGGTTTTTGTCCACTCTCAATAATGAATGTTTTGGTCATAATAAAGCTCCCTTTCTGCATTTGTTGCAAGTCTGGCTGAAATGAGCCGAATCGTTTCTCTCCGTTCTGTAAATACTACAAACAGAACTTCTCCGACTTTTCCTATCGCAATATATCTATCCTCGTCAAAACTATGCTCAAAATCAAACATTTCAATATAATATGGGTCATCAAACACATATGCTGCTGTTTCAAAAGAAATTTTATGTTTTTCTTTATTAAGGATATTCTTATCTTCATCCCACTCAAATTTCATTTTGGGCCATTCCCTCTTCGCGTATTCTATATTACAGTATATCATTAAATATGAAGTCCATCAAATACATTTTCGGAATATACAATCCCCTCCTGTGGAAAAATATTACTGTTTACTCCGTTCACAGTGACGGAAAAATATCCAAAATATTTCAAAAATAATACTGCAATCGAACAAACATTCTGTTATAATAAAATAATGAACCCTATCGGAAGCATACCCTTCACTTCCGATAAAAGGTACCTGCGCCGCAAATCATGACTGGAAATATACAGTCCAACCAAGAAATGTCAAGTATTTATAAGTAATACTCTTGGTTGGACGGTAAGTCGCGTAACAGTTCAGACAGCTCCTCTCGCGAAGTCAAAATTGCGCTCTGTGCAATTTGCGCTCTGTGCAATTTGCGCTCTGTGCAATTTTGCGAGACTTGCGGGCGCCAAAACGCATTCTTTTCGCGTTTTGTGTGCATTCTCGTAACAGTTCAGCGCCCTGTCTGAACTGTTACAAAGTCGCGCAGCAACTATATCAGGAGGAACACCCATGGACAGCCCTACTTATATTGCAATTGACCTGAAATCCTTTTATGCTTCCGTGGAATGCACGGAACGGCAGTTAAATCCTCTCACCACAAATCTTGTGGTTGCAGACAGCCAAAGGACGGAGAAAACCATCTGTCTGGCGGTGTCGCCCTCCCTGAAAAGCTACGGCATCCACGGGCGGGCCAGGCTGTTTGAAGTGGTGCAGCGGGTAAGGGAAGTGAATCTTGAACGGAAAAGCAGGGCGCCCGGCAGGCAGTTTACGGGTTCTTCCTACTCCGCCGCAGAGCTTGCAGCCCATCCGGAACTGGAGCTTTCCTATATTATAGCGCCTCCCAGAATGGCCTTTTATCTGGAATACAGCACCATCGTTTACAATATCTATCTAAAATACATTGCCCCTGAAGACATCCATGTATACTCCATTGACGAAGTGTTCATGGATGTGACCCATTATCTGAAAACCTATGCCGTGACGCCCAGGGAACTGGCCTCCAGGATTATCCTGGACGTTCTTGACAGCACGGGAATCACGGCCACCGCCGGCATCGGCACCAATCTGTATCTGTGCAAGGTTGCAATGGATATTGTGGCAAAGCATGTAGAGCCCGACAGCCATGGAGTCCGCATCGCCCAACTGGACGAAATGAGTTACCGGAGGCTGCTGTGGGACCACCGGCCTCTCACCGATTTCTGGAGAGTGGGCCACGGATACCGGAAAAAACTGGAATCCGCCGGGCTTTTCACCATGGGGGATATCGCCCGCTGCTCCGTGGGTTCGGACAGGGATTACCACAATGAGGAGCTTCTGTATCAGATGTTTGGCGTCAACGCGGAGTTTCTTATTGACCACGCCTGGGGATGGGAGCCTGCTACTATTGCCCAGATCAAGGCCTATAAGCCGGAAACCAACAGCGTCAGCTCCGGCCAGGTCCTGCATTGTCCCTACGATGCCGAGAAGGGAAAGCTGATTGTACGGGAAATGACAGACCTCCTTGTCCTTGATCTGGTGGAAAAGAAACTGGTAACGGACCAGATGGTTCTCACCATCGGCTATGACATCGACAACCTTACCAATCCGGAAATCCGAAAAAACTACAAGGGGCAGATCATCACAGACCACTATGGGAGAAAAGTCCCGAAACACGCCAACGGAAGCGCCAATCTGAAGCGGCAGACTTCCTCCACCCGGATTATAACGGATGCCGTTATGGAGCTGTATGACCGGATCGTTGACCCGGGGCTGCTGATCCGCCGTGTGACGATTGCGGCAAACCATCTGGTGGACGAGACCCAGGCGGTAGCCAAAGAACAGTTTGAGCAATTGGACCTGTTTACGGACTATGCCGCTTTGGAAAGGGAACGAAAGGAAGAAGAGGAAAGACTTTCCAGAGAAAGAAAGCTCCAGGAAGCCATGCTGTCCATCAAAAAGAAATTCGGGAAAAACGCCATTCTCAAAGGCATGAACCTGCAGGAAGGAGCCACGGCCATGGAGCGCAATCATCAGATTGGAGGACATAAGGCATGAACACACAGAACAACCACAAATATGACGATATCATCCATCTGCCTCACCATGTATCCAAAAACCATCCCCAGATGCCGCCAATGAACCGGGCAGCGCAGTTTATGCCCTTTGCCGCCCTTACCGGACATGAAGCGGCCATACAGGAAACCGCCCGGCTGACAGACAGCTTTGCGGAACTGGACGAGGACAGGAAGGCGCAGCTGAACCAACAGCTTCTCATGATTCGGGAACATCTGGCCCTGCGGCCGGAATGCGAGATTTCCTATTTTCAGCCGGATGAGAAAAAGACAGGCGGAACCTATGCCTCTCTCCGGGGCAGAATCAAAAACATAGACGAATCCGCCGGGCAGATTGTTTTTACAGACGGAACAGCCCTCCCCATGGAATATCTGTTTTCCATCAAGGGAGAGCTGTTCGGGGATACGGAATTCAGACATGAAGACGGGACAGATGCCATTCGTGGGCAAAGTAATTATACCAGAGAGTGAATGTTCTCCTGGCGCCGGAAACCACGGCCGCACAGGAAAAATTCACTCCCACCCGATTCCTGTCCTGGTCTTCGGACAGTACTTTCTCTATGGTAACGGTAACCAGTTCCCCTGTTTTATCACGGAACCGGAATCTTATGGGCGTAATTTTTCCGTCGGTATCGGTACAGGAAATCATCTGTACCGGAATATTGACACACAGTATGCTTTCCAAGGTCAACACCTCCTCTGTCATGGATGCTGCCTCTATCATAGCATACAGAACATATGTTTTGAAATAGGAGATCTCTGGAAAATACACGATACTACGGGCATCACACGCCTGCCTCCGGAGCAGCAGCCCTGGACCTGAACACTCAATGTCCGGTGTCCACAAACACGATACTGGAATCTCCTTTTTCGGCCTGGTCCATCACCGCAGCCATCAGCTTCTGAAACGAGCCGTAGGAGGAAGTAGCCCCGGTGAGGGCATCGATCTCACCCTCCCCCTGTTTTTCCAGAAGCTGTCCCGCGTAAAAGCGGGTGTACTGGTTGGGGTAGGTGCCCGTCACCTCCAACATGGACTGCATGTAGGCGGTATCCCAGCTCTTAATAAATCCGCTGGCATTCTCCGCATTGTACTCCACGGAGACAATGCTTCCGTCCTTCACCATAATGGTGATATATTCTCTCCATCCATGGCTGTACTCGGCAGCCTGGGCAGTGTAGTAGCCGTCCTGAAGCCCTGCCTGGCCGCTGCCGCAGGCCGTCAGAAATCCCATGACAAACAGGGCCAGTACAATACCTGCTATCCTTTTCATCTGCGCCTTCCCTCCTTCACCACAAATCGCTTCACCTGGTCCTGAAGGGCCTCCGCCTCTCTGGCCAGAACCGAACTGGACTGCTCCGTACCCACGGCATTCTGCAGATTTTTCTCCGCAATGCCCGAAATCGTTCCGATCCGCTCCTCCATGATTACCAAAGCGCTCTCCTGTCCCTGAACCGCCGTCACCAGTTGATCCGTAATATCGCTGATCTGGGCGGAGACGGCAGATATCTCCCGAAAAGAACTGGCTGCCGCTCCGGTGAGTTCCACGCCGTTCTCAATGATGGTTTTGGTACTGCCCACCATCTGCGCCGCGCTTTTGGCAGACTCGCTGCTCCTGGATGCCAGCTGCCGGACTTCCTCCGCCACCACGGCAAAGCCCTTCCCCGCACTTCCGGCCCGGGCTGCCTCCACGGATGCGTTGAGCGCCAGAATGCCTGTCTGGAACGCAATATCTTCAATATCTTTTGCAATCTTGGTAATCTTCCGGGTGTTGCCGCTGATATCGTCCATGGCCTGGGAGAGCGCGTCCATACGTGCGTTCGCCTCCTGGATGCACTGGGAGATTTCCTCCGTTTTCCTCCGGGTCTGACTGCTGCTCTCCGTCACACTTGCCAGACTCTCCTTCACATGGGACACCTCATCCACCAGTTCCTCCGTAGACCGGGTCTGTTCCATGGACGCCCGATGCAGCTGCCCGGACTGGCCGTTCAGCTCCTCTGCCATTTCCGCCAGACGGTCAGCGGCAGAGCGGAAGCCCAGAATGGTGTCGTTCAGGGAACGGAGAATGGTGCCGAGGCTTCCCTGAATCTGCATAAAGTCTCCCTTGTACTCCACCTGGGGCGCCACCTGCAGATTTCCCTCCGCCACCTGGGTCAATACCCGCTGAATATCCGATATGTAACGGTTGACGCTCTCCACGGTATCCCCCAACGTGCGGGTAAGCACTTCCAGTTCGTCCCCGGACCGAATCCGGACCACTTCCGTATGGAGATCCCCGTCGGACAAAGCCACCATCCGGTCCGTCATCTTCTTCACCGGACGGGAGATGGACCTGGCCAGGCGCAGCACCAACAGCACGGAAACCACCAATACCACAAAGGTTGCAGACACCGCCACCAGAATAGCGCCGTTGATATAGGAGCCGTAATCCGCCTTGGGCACCTGAATCACCAGGGACCACTGGGTTCCCCGAACGGGGGAAAAGGCTGCAAGCATGGTCTCCCCTTCCGCGGAGAACTCTGCCGCGCCGGTCTCGTCGCTGACCACCCGGACGGCAACCTCCTGATCTCCCCCGCACAGCTGTTCCATGGTCTTTCCCTCCAAAACCAGATTCTGGTCCGGATGCCCCACTACATCGCCTCCGTGATTCGCCATGTAGGCAATACCGTGTCTGCCCAGATTAATGCTGCTGATGACATCATTCAGGGTATCGTATTTATAGACGCCTACCACATACAGAACAGTCTCCCCGCCTGCCTTCACCGGCATGCCCATGGTGATGCCCAGTCCGTCCTGAAATCTTGTAGATGAATCAGTCGTCAAATTGTCCGTCTCCTGAAGCAGGGAGAAAAACGCATTGTCAACCGACTCCGGCGCAGTATTGACTCCCTGTACCAGATGTCCCTCCGGGTCATAGAGCCCGATGGTGTACAGTTCATAAATCTCGGCCGCTTCCGTCAGCACCTGCTCCCGGCTGGCACGGAGGGCCTCTTCCGCCTCTGCCCCTGTGCCGCCGTCAGCTTCTCCCGCCATCCGGGGGTCTGCCGCCAGGTTCATCATCCGGTCCGCCAGCATATGGATATTGGCCTCCACGGTCTTGGCCGACTGACGGGCCATGGGCTGTAAACTGTCCAACAGAATGTTGTTGGCCAATGACTGCATGGCCGCCCACATAATTCCGCAGCATACAAGCACCAGTACAAAAATGTTCAGCAGGGTATTCCTCAATATCCTGCCGTTTAAGCTCCTTTTCATCTCCCTGCCCCGGGAGTCCCCATTGTTCCCGCTCACGTTACGCTCACTCCTTTTGATTTTGCTCTGAAAACACAGGAAAAGCCCTCCAATCTGACCCCGGAAGGCCTGCTTCCCTCGGAACTACATCTTCTCCGGCGCAGCAAATCCCAACAGGTCAATGCAGGTCTCCAGTACGTCCCGGGTCAAAGCCAGCAGGGCGATGAAGCTCTCTTTCCTTGCCAGGTCTTCCTCCGTCAGAATCTTGGTCTCATGGTAAAAATGATTGAAGGCATTGGCCAGGTCATAGATATAGGCGCACACCTTATGGGGCGCAATCTCTTCGGCCGCGTTCTGAACCATGGTGCCGAACTGCACCAGAGCCATCTCCAGTTCCTTTTCCGAGGTGCCTCCCGCTTCCAGAAGGGTGAGATTTTCCGTCCTGCCGCCCTGTTCTGCATACTTATTTAAGATTGATTTAATACGTACAATCGTATAGAGAATATACGGCCCCGTATCCCCTTCAAAGGAAGTAAAGCGGTCGATATCAAACACATAGTCCTTTGCGGCCTGGTTGGACAGATCGCCGTACTTCAGAGCGGACAGGGCCACAATCTCCGCTACGGTCTTCGCCTCTTCCTCCGGCATCTCCCGGCCTTCCCTGATCTTCCGGTACATCTCCTCCTGTGTTTCCCGCACCAGATTGTCCAAACGCATGACGCCGCCGTCCCGGGTCTTGAAAGGCTTGCCGTCGCTGCCGTTCATGGTGCCGTGGCCCAGGAATTTCAGCACGGTCTCCGGCTTCACCAGCTTTGTCTTCCGGGCGCAGCGGAATACCTGCTCAAAGTACAGCTCCTGCCGTTTATCCGTGATATAGATGATCTCGTCGGGATTGTACAGGCGCATACGCTCCATGATGGTGGCAAGGTCCGTGGTGTTGTACAGGGAAGCGCCGTCGGATTTTAAAATCATGCAGGGCGGCACTTCCCTGGTGTCCATCTCCTCCTTCACGTCCACCACCAGAGCGCCGTCGCTGATATAGGCCCAACCGCCCTTCTTCATATAGTCCACCATCTCGGGAATCAGATCGTTCACATCACTCTCGCCCTTCCACAGATCGAATTCCACGTTCAGGCTGTCGTAATTCTTTTTCAAATCCACCTTGGACACATCCACGATGTGCTTCCACAGGGCGCGGTATCCGGGAACGCCCTTCTGGAACTTCCGGGTAGCCTCCAACGCCCTGGCCTTAAATTCCGCGTCCTCCTTGGACTTGGCGCTTGCAAGAGGATAGATCTCCGCGAATTCCGCCTCCGTAATGGGCGTCTCCGACGGATATTCCCCCTGGTAACTTTCGTCAAAATAAATCAGATCCGGCTTGCGCTCCTGCAGCTCCGTGATCACCATGCCGATGGGTGTACCCCAGTCTCCCAGGTGCACGTCCCCGATGACCTCATGGCCCGCATAGCGGCTGATGCGCTTGATGCTCTCGCCGATGATGGCCGGGCGCAGATGACCCACATGAAGGGGCTTTGCCACATTGGCTCCGCCGTAGTCAATCATAAGCTTCTTCGGTTTTTCAGGCATCTCCAGTCCGAATTTCGCTTCCGCCCGCATGGACTCCACCAGCTGCAGAAGAAAGCTCTCCGAAAGCTTGAGATTCAGAAAGCCTGGAGCCACTGCCGCCGCTTCCTGAAACACACTGCTGCCCCCAAGCTTCTCCGCCACCTCGTTTGCTATCATAATGGGCGCTTTTCTGTATTTCTTTGCCCCTGCCATGGCGCCGTTGCACTGATATTCACACAGGTCCGGCCGGTTGGATATGCTCACCCTGCCCAGGGAAGCGTCATAGCCCGCCGCCTCAAATGCCTTTCCCATCTCTTCCGATAATAAATCCAGTATCTTCTTCATGTTCTGTCTCCAACATCCTTTCTGCTCCGCCTGCAAATTTTCCTCTGATATTCTTCTGATATTCTTCTTTTCAACACTATACCTTAAAACTATACCTTAAAAAGCCGGATTCTGCAAGATTTTCTTTGTCATCCCGCCCTTTCTTTGGCTAAGCCAAACAACAACCCACTTCGGAAAAAAACGGAACAGCCCGGCGACTTTATCCGAACTGTTCCCAACATTCCGTTCCCGAAACTGCGGAAGGAAAAAAAACTCTGTTATCCCAGCATCAACTTAATGATTTCCTTATCCGTCTGGTGCATGCCAACCTTGCCGATATATCCCACACAGCTGATGGTCTCCCCGGCATTTTCCTTGAGAATTCCGGTATATGCCGCATACTGCCTGTCCTGCATGGCCAGGTGGTGGGCCATCATGGCCGCATCAATGCTCGACGCAATCTTGGCCGCGCAGGAAATCTTGGCGCCGTCGCAGATAATGCCCGGAATATTCGCCAGCGTATTGTCGATGGTTGCCTTGATCTGGGCGATACTCCCGCCCACCATATAAGTAATAGCTGCCGCCGACGCGCAGGAGGCCGACACCGCACCGCAGAAAGCAGACAATTTTCCGATAAATTCTTTCTGATATATCGTCAGCAGACTGGAAAATATCAACGCCCGATACAGTTTTACGGTAGGTATATTTTTCTCCCTGGCATACACAATCACCGGAACGGAGGATGCAATCCCCTGGTTGCCGCTTCCGGAATTGATGATAACCGGCATATCACATCCTCCCATACGGGCCTCAGATGCCGCGGAAGCATAGGCCTTCATCCGGGTAACGATTCCCTCCGCATAGGATTCCCGGATCACCCGCCCTATCCCAAGGCCGTAATTTCCGGATATGCCCTCGTAGGCGATGTCCATATTGTACCGGATCTGACGCTCGTAGACATCCCTCACCAGCGAAAGCTCCACCTCATCCGCGAAGGTTTTGATTGCCTCCAGCGAAAGCCCGGAGCGGTCCGTGGAATACCCCTTGTCCGCCAGTTCCTTCGCCTTCTCGAAAATAACACTGCCGTCCTTCTTAATCGAGACAATATTGGTATGGATATGCCTTACTTCCACCTCCACCGTATGGTTGCCGGCCGACATCACAATAATAAAGTGCAGCGGTATCTCCGAATCCAAAAATTCCACGCTGCAGCAGTCCCGCTCCAAAAGCTCCTTGGCACGGCTTTTTCCAGCATCATCCACCTTTTCCAGCACTTCCATCCCGGCGGCAGGATCTCCGGCCACGCTCCCCAGTATGCAGGCTGCCGCAATACCGGTCATTCCTCCCGAATTCGGAATTGTGACACACCGTACATTTTTTATCATGTTTCCGGAACATTTAGCAATTAATCTTTCAGGCTCACATCCCAGCGCTTCCCTTCCCCTCGCCGCGGCATACGCCAGTGCAATGGGTTCCGTACAGCCCATGGCCGGAACCAGCTCTTCTCTGATGATTTTAATAAATTCTTCCTGTAGTGTTTTCTCCAACATAACTCTCCCTGCATCCCGCTTTTATCACGATATATTGTACTTTGACAGCTTCCGGACAAGTTCGCTGCTTCATATAGTAACATGTTTTGGAAGGTACTGCAATAGTCCGCCATCATAAAAAATGCTTTCGCAACCGTATCAGCTTATCCACCAGTCCGTTGCTGCTGGTGTTGGCCCAGTAGATGGAAAGCCTTTTTTGTCCAGATAATTGCTAATCGACCATGGGTTATAGATATCCTTCCTCTTTCCGAATGTAAAACCGTCATACCAGTCTTTTACATCCAGTCTGTTTTCATACAGACCGCATTCCTGTAATACCGCCCATACCTCTTCCTTCGTAAACCCGAAGCTATCCTCGTATTTCTCCGATGTAGTAGTCACTACTTCCAGATTATTTAATTCTCCTTAAACTTCTCCCGCAGCTTCCCCAGCGCCTTCTTCTCAATCCGGCTCACACAGGAGTGAACTATTTCGGCTTCTGGCATATATTTTAACATATATAATTTCCGGCGGCTTCGGAACTGCCCCATACGGCAGGTGCACGGAAACACATCCGCCCGGAATTCCAGTGAATGAAAGGATGGGGACATATGAACCAGAAGCTTGAGGAGCTGCTGCAGCTGGCTCTCCAGACATCAGAAGACGTCAGGGCACGCACGGAAGATCTAAATGTCGGTTTTCATTCGGAAAATCGTACATGGGAATTGATCGTGAAATATCACGGAAGCCTGGATATACTGAAAACAATGAATATACAGGTGGAATACCTGATTGCGGGCTATGCGCTGCTGACAGTACCGGAGTCCCTGGTGAACAGGGTTGCGGAACTGGAGGAAATCGAATATGTAGAAAAACCGAAACGCTTTTTCTACGGTGTGGAAATGCCGGCAGACAACTCCTGCATAGCCCAGGTAACACTGCGAAATCCGTTTCTAACCGGCGCAGGCGTACTGATAGCAGTCCTGGACAGCGGAATCGAAATCAGGCGGCAGGAATTCCGGAAACAGGACGGAAGCACGAGAATACGGTATCTGTGGGACCAGACCCTGACGCCCGACACCGACAGTTCAGATGAACCTTCCGGAACAGGCAGCAATACAACGGACGACAGGGGAAGCGCCTCCGGCGAACCCGCAGGCAACGTGGAAGATAATTTTTCAAACGATTCCGCAAACAGTGCGGCAAACGACACGGCAAACGGTCCGTCCGGCAATGCGGAAGAAAATGCCGCACCGCGGTTTGTGCGGCGTCCTCCGGCAGGCTTCCGGATGGGCGTGGAATTTGATTCTGCCCAGATTAACCGCGCTCTGGAAGCACCGTCCCTTCAGCAGCAGTTCGAGCTGCTGCCAAGCACGGACACCTCGGGGCACGGCACTGCCGTAGCAGGAATTGCCGCCGGAAACAGCGCTGCCTACCAGGGCGTGGCAACGGAAGCCGAACTGCTGATCGTCAAACTGGGACAGCCCGACGTAACCTCTTTTCCCAGAACCACGGAAATCATGCGGGGCGTAACCTATGCCATCAGAAAAGCCATGGAACTGAAAATGCCGGTAGTCATAAATCTGAGTTTCGGAAATACATACGGCTCCCACGACGGCACCTCCCTTCTGGAACGTTTCCTGGACAACGCGGCAGAAATGGGCCGGACCGTCATCTGCGTCGGCAGCGGCAATGAAGGCAGCAGCAACGGCCACCTTTCCGGCAGCCTTCTGGAAGAACCGGACAGCGGCAGCCGCGGGCGTATTTCGGGAAGCGGCACATTCGGCGGAAATGCCTTCGGCGGCACCCAGGGAAATACATTTGCAGACAGTACTCCCGCTGTCCCAAGCCGTATGGGAAATGCCGTTGCGAGACCTGCCTCCGTAGAACTGGCGGTAGCTCCATATGAGCGTAGCCTGAATGTGCAGTTATGGAAAAATTACTGCGACATATACCGTATTTATCTGCGTTCTCCGGGAGGCCAGGAGGCACAGCTGCCTCAGATGATAAACGGGGGAAAATATACCCTCAGGTTGGAACAGACCGAAATCCTTGTATATTTCGGAGAACCGTCGCCCTATGCGGTACCGGAAGAAATTTACTTTGAGCTGCTGCCCATCGATCAGAATTACATCAACAGCGGCGTGTGGACCATCCGCCTGGAACCGGAGCATGCCGTCACGGGAAGATATTATTTCTATCTGCCCTCATCGGCTGCCCGGGGTACCGGCACCGGGTTTTACCGCTCCACGCCGGAAGTAACCCTGACGATTCCCTCCACAGCAGCAAAGGTGATCAGCGTTGGCGCCTATGACAGCACCTACGAGGCCTATGCGGACTTTTCAGGACGAGGATACGCGGATGCCAACCGTACCATCGGCGTTGTGGCGGCCGGATTGGCCAAGCCGGATCTGGCGGCGCCGGGCGTGGGCATCCTGGCTCCCGATATTTACGGGGGCTATAATCCCTTTACGGGAACCTCCTTTGCCACCCCCATTGTGGCAGGCAGCGCCGCCCTGCTGATGGAATGGGGAATTGTCCGCGGCAATGACCCCTTCCTTTACGGCGAAAAGGTGAAGGCGTATCTGCGCGCGGGCGCCCGGGCACTTCGGGGTGAGAACACGTATCCCAACTCGCGGGTTGGCTGGGGCGGGTTATGTATCAGTTCCAGTTTTCCGGTGTAACCCCTGCTTGCGAAACACCGGCAGCAGACAGGGGAAATACCGCGGCCCACATGGACCCAACGGAATGAATGTACCGTTGGGTTCACAGCCAGACAATGGTAAGTCCTGCAGGACAGCGTTCTCATACACATTTCCCTCTCACATCTTCTCAAGCTGCTCCATGATATAATTCACCTTTATAATGGCATTTTCCACCTGTCTTCTGGAATCGTTTATCTTGGACTGCACCAGCCAGTCCGCCACGATGCCGTCAAAAAAGTAATCCGCAAATGTCAGAAAATCTCCCGTTTCGATCCGGAATTCCGGAATATTTTCCACATCCGTCAGTTCCTTTTGAAACCGTTTCAAGGCGCTTCTGGCCTGCTGTACCAGCTCATCCGCATCCTTCATCTTGGACCGCTTGATAAATGTAGTCAGGAGTCCTCCTCCCAACAGATCCACGATTCCCCAATTCCCTGCACTGTTCAGACAATCTGCCGCCTCGTTCAGATACCGCAGCGCTTCTCTCCCGGCCAGCAATGCCTCATTGATCTCTCTTCTATAATCCATCTCTGCCATGTTCCGCCCTCCTGTTTAACGTTTTATTTATTATAGACATTTTTCCCCTTTCCTTCAACATGGAAAAGATGCACTTTTCTCCCGGAAAAAGTGCATCTTCAGAATGAAAGCAGACCCATGATCATGTCCGGACTCCCTTGACAGCCTCCAGCTCCGCCTGATAAGCCCGGTACTCTCCCATCCCTCCGGGAATGGGCAGCCCTGCCCGCATCAGCGCGGAACCATAATAAGTTTCGCCGGTTTTCGTATCCCGGTACAAGGTCTCCGGCTCCAGACCCTTCAGCCGCACATAGCTTACAGGCATGTTCCCGTGAATTTCCGTCATCACCGCATTTAACAGCACCCTGTCCCGGTTTTCCGACACAAAAGCCCAGGCTGCGCAGGTATCCCGGAAGGGATCGGAGAGCCGGTAGTAATCTCCTGTCTGAATCAGGGACACAGCCCTTTTATACGCCTTTACCTGCTCCCGGATTTCCGCCTTCTCCTCCTCCGTCAGCTTCCCGGGATCAAGCTCATAACCGAAAGTCCCGGCCATAGCCACCACCCCTCTGGTGTGAAGACTGGTTATGCGCCCGGTCTGGTGGTTTGGCACCGCGGACACATGGGAGCCCACCGCGCTGACCGGATAAAAGAAGGATGTCCCGTACTGAATCCGCAGCCTGTCCGCCGCATCCGTATTGTCACTGCACCAGATCTGGGGCGTATAATACAGCATCCCCGCGTCAAAGCGCCCGCCGCCTCCGCTGCAGCCCTCAATGAGGATATGGGGATATCTGGATGTGAGTCTTTCCAGAAAATCATAGACACCCGCCATGTAGTCATACAGGACCCTGCCCTGGCAGTTCTCCCCGGAATACACATCCGTAATGCTGCGGTTCATATCCCATTTCACATACTCGATATTCCCCTGGTCCAGCACGGCGCATATACGGTCAAAGATATATTCCTTCACGTCCTGCCGGGAAAAATCCAACACCAGCTGATTCCTTCCCCGAACCGGCCCTCTGCCCGGAATCCGCAGCGCCCAGTCCGGATGGGTCCGGTACAGCTCGCTGTCCTCGGATACCATCTCCGGCTCCACCCAGATGCCGAACTTCACCCCCAGGGCATTGATTCTGCCGATCATCTCCCCCAGTGTGCAGCCCAGTTTTTCCTCGTTCACGGTCCAGTCTCCTAGGCCGCTGTTGTCATCGTCCCGCTTTCCGAACCATCCGTCGTCCATAACCACCATATCCATGCCAAGAGCCGCCGCATCCCGGGCCAGGGCGCAGATGGTCTCCCCGCTGAAGTCAAAATAGGAAGCCTCCCAGCTGTTCAGCAGCACAGGGCGCGTTTCATGGGCATATTTTCCCCGGCAGATATGATTCCGGATACAGCGGTGGAACATCCGGGACAATGTCCCCAGTCCCTCCTCCGTATGGCCCAGAATCGTCTCCGGCACGGTGAGGCTCTCCCCGGGATTCAGGGGATAGTGGAACAGCTCATCGGAAAGTCCCATGAGTACCCTGGTCTGGTCAAACTGATCCCGCTCCGCCTCACAGAGGAAATTTCCGCTGTAGACGAAAATCATCCCCCAACAGCCTCCCGCGTCCTCTGTGGTCCCGGGCTGCGCCAGGATAACCGCCGGATTGTACTGATGACTGGAAGCGCCTCTGCGGCTGCCCATACGGAAAATACCGTGGTTTACCCTTGTCCTCTGGAGATTCCGCTCCATGGCATGCCTCCCGTAAAAGCCAAGCAGGTCATATTCCCCCGTGACAAAATCCAGGCAGGCCGAAGCCGCTTTCTCCACGGTGATTTCACAGGAACCGGCGTTTTGGATCACAGCGCTCCTGGTGATGATATCTTCTCTCTCCAACACCCCGTACAGAAGCCGGACCTGCACTTTGCTCACCGGATCTTCCAGAAGAATTTCCAGAGTCTGCGCCTCCTGCTCCTGTGCATGCACCGCCGGAAGCCCCTTCAGGCCATACTTCCCCTGCCGGATCTCATGGCTTACATAGCGCAGATCGCAGCATTCCGAGCCGTCTCCGTTCCGAACCGCCACTGCGCTGCTGCGGAAGTCCCCGATGCCCAGTCCGGGATACTCCTGGGGCAGCACGTCCATGGAGTAAGTCCTGTCTAACCCCGCGTCATAGGGATTTCCGGAAAATCCCCTGTCGCTGTAGGTCAGGAGATAATCCATATCCCCGGATACCTTTCCGCCGTAATATAAGTGCAGAAGGAAACCGTAGTCATCCACCTTCATCTGATAGGTGGTATGGGCCGTTTCCAATGCAAAAATTCTGTTTTCCTCTCTAAAAACAATTGCCATAGCTATCTCTACCGCCTTTATCTGAATTGCCTGCGGCTTCATCGCCGCTTTCCTTCTATTTTAATCCTTTCCACAGAATTCCGCAAGCCGTTTCCGCGCTTTTTCGAAACATTACGAAACCGCATGATACCAAAATACCAAGGCCAGAAATCTGCTGCAAGCTCGCCTGCAGCAAGATTTCCGGCCCCAAAACACCGAATCTTACTTCACGGCTCCATTGGTGACGCCGTTGAGGATCTGTTTCTGGCAGACTCCGTAGAAGATCAGAATCGGAATCAGCGACAGCAGATAGGACGCAAATGCCAGATTGTAGTTGGTACCGAACTGGGACTGGAAGTTCAGCTGTGCCAGAGGCAGGGTATTCTCACCGGAACCGGCCATGATGATCAAGGGCGTCATCACATCGTTCCACACCGCCAGGGCCGTAATCACCGCCACCGTGGCATGCATGGGCCGCATAATCGGGAAGAGAATGCTCCAGTAGGTTCTCCAGGTGGAAGCGCCGTCCACTCTGGCCGCCTCCTCCAGGGCAATGGGAATGTTCACCAGGTACCCGGAATACAGCATAATGTTCATCGGCATATAAAATACCACATACAGCAGGATGACGCCGAACCAGTTCGCCAGGTGCAGCTCTGCGGTCTGCTTTGCCAGGGGCATCATCAGGATGGCAAAGGGAACAAACATACCGCTGACAATGAACAGATAGACAAAATTGTAAAACTTGCTGTGGGCCTTGTTCCGCCCCAGGGCATAGCCCATCAGGGAGTGAATCACAATAGCCAGTACGATGGTTGTCACGGAGATCAGCAGGCTGTTCCCCAGGGAATGCCAGAAATCCGTCACTTCCATGGCTTCCCGGAAATTGTCCAGGCTCCAGTTCTTAGGCAGGGACAGGATGCCGCTGATGCTGTTGGTCATCTCCGAGGGCTGCTTGAAGGCGATCACAATGGTCATGTACAGAGGAAAGATGATGGTGGACAGCCCAAGGATCAGCAGGATCATAACTGTTTTGTTGGACTTGCCGATTGTCGATGTATGTTTCATAGCTGCTCCTCCTTTGAACTGGAAAATTTCATCTGGGCAACGGAGATTGCCACAATCACGATAAAGAATACCACTGCGTTTGCGCTCTGGAACCCGAACTGCCCGCCGGACATACCGTTATTGTAAATCAGGTAGG
>CAJULV010000028.1:21482-45136 GCA_910587555.1 uncultured Acetatifactor sp. | reverse complement strand
GCAGGCTGCACAAATCGAGCTTTTTAAGGTGTAAAATCAGCGGAAGTTAACAATATTCCTATATTATTTTATGTAGAAATGGATTGAAATGAGTGGAAATATATAGTATATTTAGTTGAGTAGATATATACCCATGCTTACATACAAAAGGAGCGAAAAATGAACATTAAGGAAATACTTGAAACCACAACGCAGGGAATCAGCTTTCCCACTCCCATTGGGGAAGTGTGCCTGTCAGTTGAAAAATGCCGAATGAATCTTCTGATGCAGAAATATAAGGCTGTTGTAGACAGTGCAAGAGAAAAATTTTTGTCACAGTGTACGGCGGAGCCGCAGAATGAAGAAGACCTGGCCAAAATACAGAGTATCTTTGCGGACTGTAAAGAAGATATCTACCGGGAAATGAAGAAAGATATTGCGAGCATAGGCGCCTATAACATCAGCGACAAGAACATAGACGGGTTGACTGTCAATATGTGTTGGAGATTCGAAGCAATTATGGCAGCGCTGTATGATTTGCTAGGCGAACAGAGGTACAGCTGTTCCTACCGGGAATTATCGGAAACACAGGTAAAGACTTTTAGAAGCGTAGTGGGAATCAGTGTGGAAGATTATATATCAAATTTGGGGATTCTTGCGGCTTTGCGGAATTCTTTCCGGGATTTTGAGTTCAGATTGGTCATGGGGCTGCTGGTGTGTGTGAATCATGCACGGCATCCGGAAGAGGATATTGACGATACCTATGACGATATTCTGGAATCTGCATTCGGCGGCAGTGAAGAGATAGAAAAATGCAGTCAGCTCCTCTCCAACATCAGGCAGAACATCATACCGGAGGAACAGGTGGAAAAGATTCTGCTCTATATTGCCCAGACCAATCCTTTCAGCATGGAACTGTATACCTGCATCGTACAGCGCTGTGGAGATAAGGCCGGAGAGGTTCAGGCTCTGGCTGACTATCTGGATTTTGGTGATGATGTCACGGCATACAAGGAAGAGATGATTCAAAGCTATTTTGAAGAACTGCCAATGAAAACGGAAGAAGAGGCGCTTGCCGCAAAGGAGAAACTGGAGGCATACTGCGCTTCCCTGGGGTATGACGGCGAAGAGAAAGAAGAGTTGTTTGAGGAAATCAGAGACAGACTGGAGGAATTAGACCGCATCTACAGGACAGTGGACGGCATTGTCTGTGGGACAAGGGAAAGCGCCGATTTTGCCCGGGAGGAGCTGCCGCAGATACAGGAATTCATGGCACATATCTCAGCGCCTGCATCGGATTCTTTGTTGGACTATGAATGGGAGGTCAATGACAAGTTAAGGGAGTTCGACATAAAATTCTCTTCTGAACTGAAAGCAAAATATGTCAAGGTGATGGAGAAATACCTGAAGGACTTTGATGATTTGTTCTGTACGGTAGGGCTGTTTAAGAAACTTGACAGAAAGGCGGCGGGAAAAGAGCGGCTTTTAAAGCTGATAAAGAGATGTGATGTGTCTGCTCCTGATATGATTGCGGAAGCCTATAGGCAGATGGAGGAACTACTGCCCAGGGTAGGCCTTGAAAGGGGAGAGAACGAAGAGACGCTGAACTACCTGGAAAAGTGCAAGGATGATTTGGCATTGAAATTTGTTAAAGAAAACCAGGGAAGTACAGAAGAGGATGCCAAAGAAGCAAAAGCAAAACTGATTTCCTATTGTGAAGAGATTGGCCTTACAGCAGATGAAAACCGCATGTGCATCAAATATATTGACAGGGTATTGGCGGACTTTGATTTGAAATACCGCACTGTAGACCAGGTGGTCTGTGAGACCAGGGAAGGGGCTGATTTGGCCCGCAGTGAGCTGGAAGGCATCCGCGGATTCATGAGGCAGATTTCGGAACCTACATCGGATTCCCTGTTAGACTATGAGAGCGGCCTGCTTGAAAAGAAAAAGGAATTTGAAGAAGCTTTCCAGTCCGAACTGAAGCAGAAGTATCTGAACCAGATAGAAAAATATCTGGCTGATTTCGACAGGAAATTCTGTTCTGTGGGTTTGTTCAAAAAAGTGGATAGAAAGCAGGCGGGCAGGGACAGGGCTTTGAAATATGTAAAAAAGCTTGACTGCTCCTCCCCGGATAAGGTGGCGGAAGCGTACAGAATGTTGGAGGAATTCCTGCCAAAGGTTGGTATCACCCTGGAAGAGGCCGTTGAAGCGGTGCAGTATCTGGAAAAGAAAAAGAGTGGAAAAGGATTGTTCGGCTCTGTAGGAAAACTGTTCGGGAAATAACATAGTGGAAAGGATGAATGATAAAAATGCGATATGTAAAAAGATTTGCAGTCACTGCCCTGATGATGCTGTGTTTTGCCTGCTGTTTCAGCGCCTGCGGAGGGCATTATGTGTCGGAAAAGGAAATGGCGAAAGTGGAAAAGCAGTATGAGGAGGGGAAAATATCAACAGCAGAATATCTTGAGACAGTGGACGCTTACCTTGCGAATGAACCGCTGCCCCGAAAGGGAATCATAGGCGCTATTTTCAATTTCTTTGAAAAAGTATTCCTGTTTGTGGTCGGTGTGGCGGTAATCGGCTTCATTGTCCTGGTGCTGCGCGGTAAGAAATAAGGAAGAATCAAATATATATTATTTCCCTGAACCCATATCGGAAAGGAGGAATTTTACATGCACGCAGGTATTTTTATCGCATCATGTGTCCTGACAGTCAGTGTGCTTGCCTTTTTAGGCGAGATGGCATAGTCAGAGGTATTATGCAAGGCGGGTAGGCTATAGTGGATAGCTTGCCCGCCGTTTTGCTGTAAAGGAGAATGCATATGAAGTTTATCAAAATTTACACCAGAAGCCAGCTGGTGCTTCTCCGAAGCCTTAACCGCCTTTTGGGGCGGTACCGGCTCCCGCGCGAATTATTGAAGCGGATTGATTATATCCTGGAAGATGGAAGTCTGGGAAGAAAGGGATTTGTGCTTGTTCTGTTGGATTCCGTCAGAGATGACGTGCGGGAAATCGAAGATGCCATAAATATGTATCCCATTAAAGTAGAGTTGGAAAATGATGTGATTCGGCTTGAAATCAGGGATGGGGGCAGCCCTATGACCAGAGAAAGGGAATGGTATCTCAATTATGTACAAGTACATAAGACTGCCCGCCGTATAGGAGTCATATATTCTATACAAAAGAAACACCTATACAAGCAGCTGTAATAAGTAGAGATGACAGGAGGCAGCAGAGTGAAAGAGTTTGGAGGATATTTATTTTCCGATACCAATGAAATCGACGGGCTTCTTTTGGATGCGCTGTCAGAAGGGTACTTTGATTCATTCCTGGAACAGCATACCTTTGAGAAGAAAGCCCTGATGCAGCAGATTGCGCAGTCACAGGAGGATGGCGGCTCGGTGATTCAGGAAATATGCACTTTAGGAACGGAGGAAATCGGTCTCTGCGAAGTGGAAGGATTGTCTGATGCCGAAAGGGATTATCTGTGTCCCTATCCATTCCTTGACTGCGGCGCGGGAGGGACGATTACAGGCAATCTTTTCTTTGTCTCAATAGAGAGTGCAGACAGGGTTGCACAGCCTACAAGGGACAACGACAAAGACCGGATGCTGTATGCCGTTGGACTGCTTTATCGCGCCATGGATGAAAGAACACACTGTATCATGAAATCATTTTTAAAATAAGGAGGGACAGAAATTGATTAGTTTTCTTATCGCAACAGCGACTTCTAAAATCATTGTTGACTCTATCATAGCCGGAGCGGGACTGGGAATCTCCATCTATCAGGCATCAAAGTATGTCAGCCAGAGGAGCGGCCGCAGGAAATGATTATGCATAGATTGTTTAGAGGAGAATCCTGAATAATCTGAGGACGAAAGAGCATGTATCCCGATATATGTCGCATTTTGCGATGAAAAAGTGTTCTGCTTTCATAATCGAATGGATACTATAATCCTGAAAGGCATTATGGACATTGTATCTTGAAAACGGAATATAGAATATTCTATGAGGCTAACAAGGGAGTTATGCTTTGATTGACTGTTACAGAATTGATGTTGTATGGCTGCCCTATGGACTGGGCGGCCATGCATTAAAATTTTTTTTGTGGAAATACCGTTTTACATGCATGTTCCCAAATGCCTGTCATTTATATGAAATAAGGGAGGTGGACTAGTACATAAGATTTCGATAAATCACCTATAAGAAAAACGTGTTGGCTTGCACATACACAAGACGGATTATTAATATGCTTATTTTAATTTCATGGTTGACAAATGTTTATATTAGATAATTTAGAACCCTTTGGGTTAGTCAACTTTATTTTTAGAGGAAAAGGATTAAGAATACATGCGGATAAAACGTATAATTGTTTATTTGTTGTTTTGGATGCAGTTTATTTATTATGGGACATGCATTCTTTTAAGTGCATGTAAAAGTATAGAGAGGTTGAAAAAATGGTTTATCTTATTAGAGGATGTCGGTTAAAGGAAGGAATCTGGTATCGTGGTGTCATTACTGATTATAAAGCAAATAAGAAAAGGCTTGTTATCGTGGTTAGATTTGATAAGGATGAGGATGTAGATTACATTAAATATCTTCCAATTAGTGAAAATAAAAACTCGCAATTTGGCAAAACAATGGAAGAGTTAGACGTGATTGACGAGTATGGAAGAATAGATACAGAGGAATTATTGGATATGCGTATCGTAGGAACACTTAGAAAAGGAAAGGATGGGCTCCTTTACGTCAACAGGATTTACATTGACGAAGATTATTATGATGAATTGGAAGATGAAAAATATGAGGAATATGAAGAATATGAAGACGATGAGGATGAAGACGATGAAGATGAAGACGACGAGGATGAGGATGAAGAATGAGCAAGCATATATCGATTGTTTTTGGTATAATCTCCGGTTATTCCTTTAACAGGGACAATCTAACGCTTTCAATGAATATATCTGTAAGAATAGAAGGGCATTTACGCTCCGTCAGCTTCCAGATTCCTGCATATGGAAAAGAGTATGACTTTTTCTGCCATAAGCTATGTTTGTACAGAAAGGATGGTACTGTAAATTTGGAGTTCTTAAATGAGACTTATATAATGGCGACTATGGTTGAAGACGCAGGAACATTCACAATAAAAGAAATACAATTAGATGCAATAATGTACCAATAAATGCCGTCATCAGCCATTCACGCTTATGGCTTGCCTTTCCCCTGCATTCATGATGATGTGGGGGAACCGAGGCAAGCTAAATTGCCAGGCTGATAGAAATAAGGGCAGCAATATTTGTTATATTGGAGGTATATATTATGGTGAAAAATAAGGAAATCAATAAAATAGATTCTTCCCACGTTAGTGCGGAACAGATTATCAACGAGATTCAAAGTCATACGGAGATATTTCGTTCACTTACAGGAGAGGCATTTATCAAAGCAGAAACAGACAATAGTATAGTTCCCCTTGACAGTACAGAATTTGAATGTTGGTTGAGGAAATTTTGTTTTTATCAGCTAGACGATATATATCTGTCATCAGGGATAGTTCAACAAGTTACAGGATATTTGAAGATGTTTGCTGAAAATGGCGAAATGAAAGAACTGCATAGGCGTATCTGCGTTCAGCACAATACCGTGTACTATGATTTAGGGCTTGATGGGTGTCACTTTTTAAAAATTACTGAAAAGGGAATAACCACTGTCAAAAACAGTAAAATTTTGATGAGAAGGAGCAATGTATTTTGCAGACAGGTCATGCCTGATTTAGAGGGAGAGCCATGGGAGATACCTGAATTTGTGGAGAAGCATTTTCATTTTTCATCTGCTTCGGAAAAGGTTTTGTTTTCCGTTTTTTTGGTGGCAAGTTTTTTCTTTGAGGTTATGCCCATGCCGCTTATCCAACTGTATGGAGAAAAGGCAAGCGGAAAGACATCCTGTGAAAAACGCATTCTTGACTTGCTGAATCCAGTATCTACAGGCGTATTTGCACTTCCTAAAAGACTAGATGATATTGCCATGTGCCTATCAGCCGATTATATGGTGGCATTTGATAATATTGGGTGGATTAATGAAGCGGTCAGCAATCTTTTCTGTCTGGCCTGCACTGGAGGAATCATCCCGAAACGTAAGCTTTTTACGGACAATACACAAATGTTCAGAAGCTTAAAGTCCATCGTCATTTTTAATAGTGTAAACCAGTGCGTCACAAAGAGTGACCTTGCGGATAGGATACTGACATTTCATTTAGAGCGCTTCAGCCAGGAAGACAGACGTGGAGAGTTGGAACTGAAAGAGGAGTGGGAACAGGATAAACCTCGTTTCTTTGGGGCAATATGCCGTGCTGTGCAAGGAATCATTGGAGATGATGAACCTATAAAATACTGTTCTCCTTTTCGGTTGGTGGATTTTTATATGCTTGCGGTAAAGGTTGGAAGGCAGATTGGCATCAAAGAGGATGAAATATATGAAGCTTTTGAAGAAAACCATAATACTGTCAATGAAGCCATAGTATCGGGAGATATTGTATTGACCGCAATAGAACAGTTCATGATGCAATATAGTGAATCGGAAATATTGGTATTTAACCCGACTGATTTTTACAGAGAGCTAAAAGATTATGCCTGTGGAGAATTGAGGTTCGGTTATGCAGACTTTCCCCGTTCACCTGCATCCCTTACCCGGAAAATAGGTGCAAACAGGAGCAATTTGGAAGATATTGGGATTTATTTTGAGACCGGGCGTGCAGCTGAGCGTTACATCAAGATTTGGAAAGAATAAGGGATAACGCATATCGTCGGTGTCGTCGGGTGGCAGATTGCCCAGTTCAGATAAAGGCAAAAGGGATTTTGAC
The DNA here is from genome assembly GCA_910587555.1 of uncultured Acetatifactor sp. Classification (GTDB taxonomy): domain Bacteria; phylum Bacillota; class Clostridia; order Lachnospirales; family Lachnospiraceae; genus Acetatifactor. The sequence continues at coordinate 38,299 of CAJULV010000028.1, read as the reverse complement.
GATATTGACGATAGAAAGCGCAATGAAAAATTTATATTATCAAATTGAGGAGGAAAAGCAATATGTCGGAGAAGACAGCCGGAATCCGTAAGGACAAAACAAATCCAAAGCTTATGACCGCCAGACAGGTACAGGAAGAATACCTGGACATTGATATCCGCAGGTTAAGGGTTTTTTTGAACACATACTGTCATTACCGCAAGATTGGGCGGCAATATTATTATGTGCGTGACGAAGTGGAAAAAAGGCTCCTGGAAACGGATGGAAATATGGAATACCAACTGGCGCAGGGCAGCCATAAGCCCAAAATAACAGGAAGGAGGAAGAAGTGATGTCATTCTATGTTGAGAAAGTAAGCCGCAAAAGCGGTACATGCTACCGTATCGTCAGAGATTATACACGGGGTGGGGAGCGCAAAAGGGAATACCAGGTTCTTCCCCAGGGAACCACCAAAGCCCAGGCCGAAAAAATCCGCTGCCAGATGGAACTGGAAGCAGAATTCGGAGCCTATACCACAAAGGAGCCTGTCACGCTGAAAAATTATGCGGAGGAAGTCTATTTCCCCAAATATACCAACTCCCTGTCCCCCACCACCAGACAGCATTACCGTCAGCTGTTCTATACAAAAGACGGTATAGCGAAGCATTTAGGAAACAGGTATCTTTCCGAAATCACCACTGAAGCAATACAGGATATGGTCAACAGGTATGCCTCTGCGGGGAAATCTGCAAAGACAATCCGAAATATCGTGAATCTGGTATCAGTCATCCTCAAAAGGGCAAAGATAGATAATTATCTGAAACGCGATATCCCGAACCCCTGTGAATATGTGATGCTCCCCAAAGCGGCGAGCAAAGAGGGGAATGCCTACAGCATGGAAGAAGTCAAGCTGATGATGGAACGGGCTAAGTCTGCAGGCAACATCAATATACAGCTGCTGTTAGCCCTGACCTGTCTTGCCGGGGGGCTGAGACGTTCAGAGCTTGCGGCCCTGCGCTGGGAAGATGTCACACTGGGAGAAAAGGAAAGCTTTCTCTGCGTCCGCCGTGCCGCTGTGTATGCTGATGGAAAGATGACGGAAAAGGAGACAAAGACAAAGGCCGGAACCCGCGTCATTCCGATTCAGCCGGGAGGAGAGGTATATCGCATTCTGCAGACGGCCAGAAAGATGTACGTCAAGGAACAGTCCAGGGAGGATGATTTTCAGGGACAGGGTCATGTCTTCATTCTGCACCACGCGCCCTTTGCACCGGTCAGCGACAACAGGATGTATAAAATCTACAAAAGCTTTCTGGAAAAGGAATGCCCTGACCTGCCCCATTACCGTCTGCATGACTTAAGACATACCTATTTTACGCTGTGCACGGAAATCGGCTTCAGCGAGCTTTCCATCATAGCCACAGGAGGACACAGCACCATACAGAGTACCAAACGCTATCAGCATGCCACCATGAACAGGATGAAGTCGGATATGGCAAAACTGGAAGAGATTTTCGGAAATACAATAGCGGCATCACAATAGCAGCGCATGATGTGGCGGCTGTACTTATGGAGGGGATATCTTTTGGTATTCCCTCTTTTACGCTGCTGACAAAAATTTCATGGGAATTTTATTGTAAACAGGAGAAGCTTTCTGTATAATGAAAGTAACCTATAGAAAAAGAAGACATGAAAAAGAGCCGCTTTATTCAAAGGAAAGGAGTTGATGGTCATGCCCACAAGCGAAATCCGGGAACTGACAAACCATTTTGTCGAACAGCTTCTACCTGTCCGAATCTATTTATTTGGTTCTTTTGCAGACAGCACCTATACAGAGGAAAGCGATTTTGATTTTTACATCATCGTACAGGATGCCGTATCAGATATTCTTGCAGAAACAACAAAAGCATACAAATCTATCCGCAAAGTGAAGCAGCGCCCTGTGGATATTGTTGTAGGAACCGTAAGCCGTTTTGAAGCCAGAAAAGAAATTCCCTCTATAGAAAACGAGGTGTACAGAAAAGGAGTGCTTTTGTATGACGAAACAAGTCAGAGAGTGGTATGAAATGGCGGCAGCAGATTTAGGGGTAGCGAAACATCTGGATGCAACTTATTATTCAAAGCCATTAGAGATTATCTGTTATCATTGCCAACAGGCGGCTGAAAAGGCAATAAAAACGCTGATTATGTATTTTGGAGAAGAAGGTGGAATGCCCAAACTTCATGACCTTTCATTTTTACTGAATCAGATTAAAAACAAGGTCTCAATCGAAGAGAAATTCTATGATTATGCTGATGCGCTGACACCGTATGGTGTAGCAGTAAGATATCCGAATGAGTTGTTTCTGGAGGAAAGACATGAGAGAGGCATTGCAGTATGCTGACGAAATTTTTCAATGGGTGACGGAAATTGTGGTGGAGAAAGACTGAACTTATGCTGATGACACTATTTGACGATGAACAGATTTACAAAGCTTTTGAGAATGACATAAAACAGGAAACAGCTAAAGAGGTGGCGAGGAATAAGGCAATCTTCATGATACAAAAAGGGAAAATTGACATAGACGAGATTGCCGAGTATTTCCCGGAGTTGTCAGAGGAAGACCGAAAGGAAATTGAATCCCAGGTTTTACAGCAGGTCTAGCAGAATCGTTCCGTAGCGCTCCGCCCTTTTTGCGGCGACGCTACGGCGACACTTTTTGCAAGGGTAAAATCAGCGAATCGGTTCTCAGACTGGACCTCCAGGGGGATAAAGCCGCGTAAAAATGCTTGAAAAAGCCGGGAAAAGGTGTTCGAATTCTGTCACCCCGATTTTTTTATAGCTACAAGCCGGGCGGTTACGGGAATGGTTGTTGGGGAGCTTGCTCACCAACAGCCGTTTTCGTTATCGGACACATGCGCCGGCAGCCGCATGCTTTTTGAGCGTGCCCGGAGTAGTATTTCCACTGCGACAGGAGGGAAGCAATGACACATAAGGGAACTGTATCTCTGGAAACGCCACGTCTCATATTGCGGCGATTTCAAAAAGAAGACCTTGAACAGATTTATTATAATTGCTGGAATGATAAAGAAGTCTGGAAATGGACGAATTATGCGCCTATGAACTGTATTGCGGATGTGATGACGAATGCGAATATGTTCACGAACAACTGGCTGAACGCCTATGAAAAGAGTGACCGTTATAGTTGGGCGGTTCAGTTGAAGGAGACGGGTGAAGTGATTGGGCGATATTTTGGGATGCATCCGGATGATGAGCTGCGCCAGGTGGAACTGGCATGTGAAATCGGGCAGAGATGGTGGAATCAGGGCCTTATGACGGAAGCCACCAAAAGAGTCATCGAATTTTTCTTCCAGGAAGTCGGAATGAATCGAATTTATGCATGGCACGCAGGCGAAAACCCGGCCTCCGGGAAAATGCAGGAAAAGGCCGGCATGAAGTGGGAAGGCACATTGCGTCAGGGATGTAAATGCAATAATGGGATCTTTGACAAGGTAATGTATGCAATACTTGCAGAAGATTTTTTCAGGGAAAACATTTGAAAGGTAAAAGAGAGGATGGATATAAGATGCGCTTTAAAACGAAATAACACAGGCACAGCAAGAAATGCTGAATGTCATTAATAAAGAATGCTTCGGATTTGACGACACTGAAATAAATCAGGATGAAGGACATATGTTTGGAGCTGTGGAATTCGGCGCTTATTTACTTTTGGATGACACAAGAATCGTTGGAGTGAGTTATTTATACAAACGACTTTCGGAATATGATGGTCAAAAATTTCATTTAGGCGGTTTTGGCGGGTTGGGAATATTGCCTGAATATCGTGGAAAAGGGTATGCCCGCGAAATGACTGAAAGGTCATTACATTTGGCATATGAAGTAGGAGTTGACATTGCCTGCCTGTTTGCGGAGAGGGCAGCGACCGTACATAAGTTGTATGAAAAATTCGGGTTTGCGTATTTAGACAGAGAGGCCTATTACTTTGATTCATTAGGAGCGGAAAGAGTCATAGATGATGTTATGATTTTCGGATTATGCGATATGGAATTAGCGAAAAAAATATTGCGTACAAAACATAAATTTGGATATGGAAAAGAAGAAGGATGTTGGTAACTTTGTAAAGCACGGTTGAAAATATATGCAGGAGAGACCAAAATGATATTTGATAATTTTAGTTATATAAAAACGGAACCACTTAGCGGAGACATTCGCACAGATGTAAAAAACATACTTTTGATTAACGGAAAAAGCAAAACATATATTCATGTGGCAAATGTGGCAGATAGAAATGCGCTTATCTCCAAAACATATGATTTAGACCATGACAAATGTGTTATCGCAGGGCTTTTGCATGATATCAGCGCGATCATCAAGCCGGAGGATATGCTTAAATACGCATATGAAAATCGTTTGGAGGTTTGCGAGGCTGAGAGAAGATATCTTTTTTGCTCCATCAGCGCCTATCTAAAATATGTGCGGTAGAATATTTCAATATATCAGGCGAAGAGATATTATCGGCTATAGAATGTCATACTACATTAAAAAAGAGTCCTTCAAAATATGAAATGTCGCTGTTTATTGCAGACAAGCTTGCGTGGGACAAAGGAGGCATACCGCCTTTTTATGAAGAAGTCAATGCTGCACTTGATATATCGCTGGAAGCAGCATGTTACAAATATATGGAATACATGATTGAAAACGATATGATTTTATGCCCTCATGACAACTGGATAGAGGCATATGACCAATTAAAAAATATGAGAGAGATTGCATGAAAGCTATTCTATTAGATATGTATGGCGTGATAGTGAAACAGACGGGAGATGATTTTGTTCCATATGTTCAGCAGACTTTTCCTGAGCTTGATCCGGAAAAAATAATCAAACCATGGAATAAAGCCAATATGGGAGAATGGTCTTCTTTGGAGATATGGGCGACGGTGGGCTTCCGGGGTGATTTAGAAAAAATCGAAAGGAATTATTTGGATACCATAGAACTGAACGATGGCTTTCTGGATTTCATAAAAGCCGTTAGAAATAAGTATAAGTTAGCCATCATATCTAATGATTCCAGCAGGTGGAGTAAGTATCTGCGTGAGAAATTTAATATAAATCAATACTTTGACGTGATTAGTATCAGCGGAGATTTGAAGATTCGAAAACCAGATGAACGCATTTTCCGGCTTACTATTGAGAAACTGGCAGTTGATGCAGCAGAATGTCTGTATGTAGATGACCGAAGGGGTTATCTGGGGGCTGCCAACAGACTGGGAATGAATACAATTCTGTTTAACAGTAGAAATGTACCATATAAAGGGGATGTCGTTCATAATTTTGAAGAACTTATGAGTAGGGTGCTGTGACACTGCCGGATTTAAGAGATTCCCTCTTATGCACTGCTGACAAAAAGTTCATGGGAATTTTATTGTAAACAGGAGAGGCATTTTGTATAATAAGGATATCCTATAGAAAGTCTGGAAATGGACTAATTATGCTCCTATGAACTGTATTACGGAATATCAGCCTTATGCATTCCGGTATCTTTTTATGGATTACAAGCGGAGCGGTTTTAAGTAAATTACGTTTTTTTCCGTTTTGTCTTCCCGTTATCGGATTGGCCATTGTCCGGCCTTATATATAACAATCAAATGGAGTAATTCATGAATCAGATATGTACTGACATATAAAAGAGATTTCACCAAAATATTTGAGAAATTCCAGACACCAAATATATTGTTATGCTGCTTGATACCAGAAAACCTAAGGGTTATTATGAGATATGTTCTATCGAAAGCTGAAAGGAAACCGGCAGGCATGGATATGGTGTGTCCGGCAGGCAGCAGCAGAGGAAAAACAAGATGAGAAATTTAGATAAATCAAAGTACAATATTTTTGTATTCCTGCAGGAAATGTTGAAAATGATGCCCTTCCATGCAGTATACCTTATGGCGGTTGCCCTGATCAATGCCTTTCTGCCAACGGCCCAGACACTTGCAATTGCGGAATTTGTGAACCGCGTGGAGGGAGCCTATGGCGGCGGATTGGAAGTTCGCATGGTTTTGGGTCCTCTTATTATATTGCTGGGGATTGTGATTTTTAAGCAGATGATCCCCTCTGCCACGAATCTGATCAACATATCCGCGCGGAATTATTTAAAAACCGCGCTGAGGAACCGGTTTATGAAAAAGCAGGCCCTGCTCCAATACAGGTACATAGAGGATAATGAATCCTGCGCCTTGATATACCGTGTCTGCGGAGATGTGGAAAATCGTTTTTGGTCTGGTTACCGAACAGTCTGTAACGGAATTGAGTTGATTGTAAAATGCGTGGCTCTTATGAGCATTGTGATGCAGGCCAGCATGCTGAGCGGCGCGGCGATTTTACTGGTGAGCGTTCCGCTTTTTTATCTGGCGCATAAAACCGGCAGGCAGAATTATGTCCTGCAAAAAGATGCAGTAGAGATCAAAAGGCGGTATCAATATCTGGCAGCGATTTTGTCAGACAGGGATCACGCAAAAGAACGCACAATGTTTGGTTATTCCGAACAGATAGCAAAGGAATATGACAGACTCAGCGATTATGCGAATCAGAAAGAGGCTGTCATTGAGAAAAAAAGATATGCCAATATGAAGAGCGGCTCACTGACAATGGTTATGCTGGCAGTCATCATTATGCTGCTCCTGCTTCCCGCTTTAGGCAGCGGAAAGCTTTCAAACGGACTATATGTAGGTCTCGTAACTTCCATTTTAAATCTCGTTCAGGGCATGTCATGGAATCTGGCAGGGATTATGCAGGGCGCAGCGGATTTAAATGCGTATTTGCATGATGTGAGCGTTTTTCTGGGCATGGAGGAAAAAGAGGACGCCAATGCTGGCCCACTCAAAATTCCGGGATTTCAGGTGGAAACCATCGAATTCAGAAATGTATCTTTCCGCTATCCTGGAAGGGAGGCCTATGTGCTGAAGGACTGCTCCTTTGTTCTTCAGGGAAACAAGTGCTATGCGGTAGTGGGCAAAAACGGCGCGGGCAAGTCCACGCTGACGAAGCTGCTCACCGGACTGTATGAAGATTACCAGGGACAGATTCTCATCAACGGAAAGGACCTGCGTGAATACCGGTATGGAGAGCTGAAGTGGATGTTTTCCGTAGTATTTCAGGATTTTGCCCGATATGCCATGTCGTTTCGGGAAAATATTTTAGTGGGAAACGGCACGATGAATGAGGATGCAGCACATCCCAATACCCAATTGTTTGAGCAGATTATAAAAAAGCTGGAACTGGAATCTTGTGTGCGGGAACTGCCCCATGGGCCGGACAGCAACCTGGGAAAATTGGACAGGGATGGTGTGGATCTGTCCGGCGGCCAGTGGCAGAAACTGGCAATTGCAAGGCTTTTGTACAGCGAAGCTCCCATAAATATCCTGGACGAGCCTACCGCAGCCTTGGATCCCAAGGGAGAAGCAAAGGTGTATGAGCTGTTCCGGCAGGCCATAATGGAAGGAGGGCATTCTATTGAAGACGGTCTTTCCATTAAAGAAAGTCCTTCCATTAAAGAAAGTCCTTCCATTGAAGAAAGTCCCTCCGTTAAAGACGGGCCTTCCATGGACAAACTTACGATTTTGATTACCCACAGATTGGGCGCTGCGCGCATGGCAGATGAGATTCTGGTGTTAGACCAAAAAAGGATTGTGGAGCAGGGAACCCATAAAACGTTAATGCAGTTGAAAAACGGGTTGTATAGGGAGATGTTCGAAAGTCAGAGGTGTTGGTATGAGACATAAAAACTTCGTTTACCTTAATTTTGTGGGAATAAGGCTTTTGTACAGTTTATATCCCCAAAGCGTTATTTTCTATTCGGTATTACAGATGCTGCACGGGGTATCCTGGGTTTTGCAGGTGATGAGCGTACAATATTTCTTTGACGGAATTTCGCAAAACCAGGGGGACATTTCACGGCTTGTCATCAGGATATTGCTGTTGGGAGCCGCATACGCCTTTGCCCAGACCATGAACGGCGTTGCAAACTGTTACGGGCAGATCCTGAATCGAAAAGTGACAAAAGAGACAAATAAAATCTTATTCAGGACGATTGACAGGAAACAGGCAATTGCTTTTGAATATGCAGAAGAGTTGGATCAAATCAACAAAGCGGTCCGGGGGTCTGAAGGGGTGTTCTGGGTAAGCACTACCATTTTGGACATTGTGTTTTTCTATGTCTTTTATTTTTTGATGATGAGCTGGTATCTGTTTTCTCTGGCGCCAATTCTCAGCATCAGCACAGTGATTATTTTTATCCCCAATGTGATCGCCAGGCTGCTTCATATGATATCCTTTGAACATCTGGAGAATGAGGCCGCTCCTGTCCGGAGAAAGGCGGACTATTATGCGGACTGCATCATCGGAAAGGAATATTATAAGGAAACCCGCCTGTGGGGATGCGGCGGCAGCTTTTTTGACAGGTATAATCAAATGTTAAAGAAGCTGAACCAACTCCATTTTCGCATGCAGCTGCGCAAAGAAAAAATCAACTTTCACATTAACGTTTTAACCGTGTCGGCCTATGGAGTTATTATCGGGATGCTGGTCTATTATGTTCTAAATGACGTCATTTCCGTGGGCGCGTTTGCTGCAGTTTTTGCCGCGCTTCGTGAGTTTTACGGCTTCATGGATGAAGTGATCTCCGAGCGTCTGGCTATCGCCATAGAAAATATGGCCACGGTAAAGAACTATCTTGCCTTTATACAGGAAGAGAAGGAAGAACCCCGGCAGATCGAATTGCCCGAAAAATTTGAGATACGACTGGAGCATGTATTTTTTGCCTATCCACAGCCGGAGACAGGAAAGAAAAAATTTGTGCTTTCAGATATCAATCTGCGGATTCCCTGGGGACAGACTGTTGCCCTGGTGGGAGAAAACGGAAGCGGAAAGAGTACGCTTTGCAATATAATCGGGGGATTATATGCCCCTGCAAAGGGAACGGTTTCTTATGGAGAGGCCCAGGGCGGCACAGGACGAATCGTAAAAGGAATATCTGCCGTTTTTCAGAAATTCTGCCGTTACAACATGTCTCTGGGTGAGAATATCAGAATCAGTGACATGAGTGGCCATCATTCTGAAGAAAAGCTGCGGCAGGTCTGCGAAGACGCAGGCGTAGTCACGGGATGGGCAGGCGGGATGGACGGCATGCTGGGCAGAGAATTCGGAGGAGCGGAGGTTTCCGGAGGACAGTGGCAGAGAATCGCAATTGCAAGAGGCATGTACAGGAGCAACAGCCTGTTGATTTTGGACGAACCTACGGCCGCCATAGATGCTCTGGAAGAGAAGTATCTATATGAGGAATTTGGGAAACTGTCGCGCAACAGCACTTCCGTTATTGTGACCCACCGACTGGCTTCCGCGCAGATTGCAGACAGGATTCTTGTGATTAAGGATGGGCGTATTGTGCAGGATGGCAGCCACGATGACCTGATTGCGGTTGAGGGTGAATATCGGACAATGTATGAGCTGCAGCGGCAGTGGTATCAATAGAGCAGGGACAGCTTTTTTGCAGTGACAAAAGTGCGCAGTATAATTTTTACGGCAATGCCCCTGCTCAGCCGGCTGCCATGGATGTCATAATGCAGTAAGCCAGAATACACCACGGCTTCCCGAGCAGAATGATGGCAACAAATTTACGTGTACTCATTTTTGTGATTCCGGTAAAATAGCAGAAATAATCATCGGGAAACAGCGGAAGCACCATTCCCAGAAACAGTATTACCGTGTAGAATTTACTCTTTGCTGCCCATATTGCCCACTTTTCATATTTTTCTTCCGGAAACATTCTGCTGACCAGGCCCTGGCCGTATTTTCTGGCCAGCAGAAATGCAATAATGGAACCGGCGGATATGCCGATATAGTTACACCAGAAGCCCCCCATACAGCCGAACATAAGCGTTCCTGCCACGCACCCCAGAAGCCCGGGCAGTATGGGCAGAATAACCTGAATTGCCTGGAAGGCCACAAGGAAAAGCGGCGCAATCAGGCCGAAGCCCGTCACATATTTCTGAAATGTGTCCACGGAATCAAAGTTTCCGTCCATATAAGCCTTCAGCAGAACTGCCGCAAAGGCCATACATGCCGCTGTCAGCCCGATAGTTGCCAGCTTTTTATATTTTTCCGTCTGTTTGCTGATTGTCTGTTCTCTGCATGCGATGTCCATATTTTTCCTCCATTGTTTTTTCGTTTACACGGGCGGTTTCCGAAGAAACCTTGCCGTTTACTCTGTTTATTATAGTTCCGTTTTCTGAATAACATGTCCCTATAAATCTAAATTATTTTTAAATAAATCCGAAAATTTGCCTTATGACTTCAGCCCGGGGTATTCCTTTGTATATTATAAAAATCCTTTTGGGGACTTTCCGGCAGTTGTATAAAAGTATAATATGAAAGTACAACTGTCGATTTGTCAATAGGCAATATAGACATTTAAAACTGGATATTGCCCGATTTGCCGGTTGCTTTGCTGCGAAACACATGGATTCAAATGGCGGAATGCTGAAATCCATATGGAAACAGGCGCAGATATTCTGGCAAAATGGCAAGAGGGAAGGAGGTACAGTATTGATGAAACAGAAGTCTGTCAGACGTGAGCTGGCGGGAGCGCTTGCGGTAACCATGTTTTGTGTCCCGTCGTGAAAGGTTTCCGCTGCGGATTCAATTCCGCTGACGGGGAACCGGGAGCGGAAGGAAAACCTGCCCGGCTTCGGCGGACATCGTATCCGGGGAATCCGCGCGCGGATGCCAGAGGCCGATGAGGGCACGGAACTGCCGAGGGAGAAGATGTTGCTGCAGGAGTACAATACGGCGTATAAGTCCGCCCGGGCAAATCCGGTGTTGGGTTCCTAAGGGCAGATCATGAAAAAGGAGCCATAGAGTAGGGAAATAATTCCTGTTAACAGCAGTACCAGTTTCCTTTTGGGGCATGCTGTTGCGGAAGCGGAACCGCTCCTGTTTTTTCTGGAATGGTATCAGGAACAGGACGAAGAATTAAAAGGAGAAATTGTATGGCAAAAAAGAAACAAACGGCAAAGAAGAAGCGCTTAAGGCTGTTGTCAATGCTCTGTGCCGCGGCTATCATCGTACCGCAGTATGGCGGCGTGGGGAAGGTGGAAGCCGCCGGAGCAACATTGGGCTATTGGCCTGAGCCGCTGGAGATTTCCAATGAGTATTACTACAGGAATGAGACGCTGCAGCCTTATGGGAGCTGTTTCCAGATTGATGAGCTGAAGAACTGGAGTCCGGACAATGACCCGGATGCCCGCTATAACCGCGGCTCAATTCCGTTGCGGGAGCGTTGGATGGGTCCGAACGTCAATCCGCTGGCGTCCAGGGACGCAAAGGTGTATCCCCTTGCAATGGCCAATGCCAGAGCGAGTCAGGCGCCATCCCAGGGCGGAGACGGAGATTTCGTATATGCATTTAACAATTTCCAGTATGTAGACACCTATAATTTCTGGGGGGGTTCTTCCGGTGAAGGCCCTATCGCGATTCCGTCCCCGGAGGTCATTGATTCTGCTCACCGCAATGGTGTGCCTGCTACCGGAACAATCTTTCTGCCATGGGGGGACAACACCTACGGGAACCAATTTGTCCGTGAAATGGTAGAGAAAAAAGCAGACGGCAGCTATCCGGCGGCGGATAAGCTGATAGAGATTGCGCAGTACTATGGATTTGACGGCTATATCTTCAATGCGGAATCCGGAACAGGCGTTGCGGGTTTTAAGGAGTTCCTGGTTTACCTGCAGGAACACAAGCCGGATAATTTTACCATAGCCTGGTACAATGGTGCGGGAACTCTGGGTACCGGACAAATCAATAGCTGGATGCAGAACGGGGATACCCGGATTACCGACGAGTGGTGGCTGGATATGGGAGGCGGCGGCAATGTAGACAGCACGATCCAGGCAGCCAGAGAGTGCGGCGTGGATCCCTGGAATATCCATTCCACCTGGGAATACTGGCCCATGTCCGGGAATGCCAAGGGCGGTAGATACCAGACGAGGCTTGACGCAAACGGCATTCTGAAGTGCAGCCTGGGTATCCTGGCGCCCACATGTTCCCTGACTTCCGCCGTCAGTTCGGATGACTTCCTGAATGATGAGGATCAGAGGCTGTGGGTAGGACCTACCTATGACCCTTCTTCTGACTATCGTCCGGAGAATGAATTCTGCGGCTTTGCCAATCTGGTGGCTGACCGTACGCCGGTGATCGGCACGGACTTTGTGACGAATTTTACCACCGGAAACGGTTATAAGTTCTATGAGAACGGCGTAGTGGTGGGCAAGGAAAACGGATGGTATAACCGTTCCCTGACGGATGTGCTGCCTACCTGGCGGTGGCTCATTGATTCCGACGGCCAGAAGCTTTCTGCCAAGGTTGATCTGGATGACGCCTGGTATGCGGGATCTTCCCTGAAATTCTATGGCTCCATGGATGCGGGGAAAGCGAACCATGTGAAGCTGTACAGCTCGCAGCTTACGCTTACATCGGCAAGCAAATTTAATATGATTTATAAGACACCGAAGGAGGGGGTGAATGTCTCCTTGGGTCTGTGCTTCGGGGATACTTATGACGAAGAGAATTTTAAGTTCTATCCTTTGAATGTGAATGCAGGCGGAAGCTGGTCCACAGCCTCTATCGATGGGTTCGGGGAGGATGCGGGCAAGACGGCCATCGCGATTTCCTTGCGGTTTGAGGCTCCGGACGGAGTGGCGGATTATGCTATCAACGTAGGGCAGATGGGATTTACTACGGATGAGAGCGCTCCGGGGACTGTTTCCGATGTGACGCTGGACGAGGTGATTTATCCTACGGACAAGGTTATGGAGGCAAGGGTATATTGGGACAAGGCGGACAATGCATTTATGTACCGGATTTTCCGTACGCACGAGGATGGAAGCCGGGAATTCATAGGTGCTACCCCCAATACAGCCTTTTACTTGGGAAGCCTTAACAGGGATGGGGCGGAGGACACCTGTAAATTTGAAGTCATCCCCTATTCCGAGAATGGTGTCAAAGGGGAAGCGACCCGATTCACCATTGAATGGCCCGCATTGGTGGAGAACGGCTTTATTGACGCATGGGATGAGGGACCAAACCTTGCCCTGAAATGTCCCGCAGTCGCCAGCGTAGCAGCTACCGATGACGGTTCTGTGCATTTGCTGGTGGACGGCGTTATCTCCAACAGTAAATGGTGTACCACTTCAACAAGGGCTTATGCGGTTATCGACTTGGGTGAAGACAAGACATTCGAGCGCTGGGTAGTCTGGCATGCAAACTGTCCGGGGGCGGGTGAGAGTCCTGACATGAATACGGTGGACTTTGACCTGCAGTATGCTGCGGATGACGGAGAGCCTCTGATTACAGGGGATAATGAAAAAGAACGTGCCCGAGTCAGGAATATGGACTTTACAGTGGCGGATACGGTGACAAATAATAAGCTGGATATCACGGACAGAGTTCTGGATGAGCCTATCACGGCGCGTTACCTGAAATTGAATGTGACGAAGAGCGACAATTCGGCCTGGCACGCAATCCGGATCTATGAATTCCAGATTTTTGAGAAGGGATTTCCGGGAATGAGCAACAGCGCTTCGCCATATCCCAGGAATGTGACGGTGAAAAACCGCGAGGGTGCAAACGATACGGTTGTGGTAAATAATGTTCCTATGAAATATTCTTCCGGAACCTATGGCGATCATAACGGCGTATTCCATGAGGACACGGGAAAAGTGAGACTGTTTGACAGCCTGGACAGCACAGAGCCGATTGCAGTGGAGAAAGCTGTGCAGCCGGATGAAGCTTATAAGCAGCTGGGTGTGGGAATTGCCAGATTCTCCGGCCTGGATCTGAATCCGGAGGGCGGCCGCCTGTATTATGACGTTCTGGACGCTTCCAGCGGGGTGGTTTTAAGTACCAGGCGCGCAAGCGTTTATTATGCACCGGAACCCGGAGACGGGCGGGAAGTTGCAAAATCTCCTGATAATGTGACCTTGGTGCGCACGACCGCCGGTAATCAGCTGCGCAAACAATATGCGGTTATGACGGCTACCGGATTGGAGGATGGCTCCGAGATCAAGATATTTGCGTCTGAGAACGCCGATTATCCGATTCTTCATTCCGTCCCGGCCAAAAACGGCGTGATTCGGTTGGAGCGTGTGCCGTTGGAAGCAGGGGGAGGTAAGGTATATTATGAAGTACATAAGGAAGGCAAGGTGGATTCTGATCGCCTGACGAAGGAGTATGAGGATCCCATGGCCTTGACTGCAGATCTGACAGGGCTGAAGGAACTGATTAGAAAATGTGAGGAAATCCGTGAGGAAGACTGCACAGCTGAGACATGGGCAGTGTTTGCAGAGAAATTGTCCGCAGCTAGGACGGTGGCTGCCGGAACGCCTACTGCTGCTGAAGCGGAGACGGCACGTGCGGAATTAGCCAAAGCATATGCAGGGCTGCGGTTCGTGAATCACGCTCAGCGTCTGGCTGAGTTATGCGACCAGTTTGAGTCCGCATATCCGGAAGAGAAGTACACGGAAGCCAGCTACCAGGTCTTTAAGGCGGCGCTGGATGCAGCCAGGGCTGCGGTGGAAGGCAAGAACTGCAGCGCGTATGAGATAGAGCAGCTCCGGATTGCACTGGAAGCAGCTGTGCGGCAGCTGGAGGTGAAGGTTGAAATTACCGGAGTGACGGTCAGTCCGGCGGAGCAGGAAGTAGAAAAGGGCAACAGCGTTACATTTACAGCTAAGGTCGTCGGCGCAGCGGCACAGCAGGAACCCAGCCAGAAGGTGATTTGGGAGCTGGCCGGCAATACCAGCGACGAAACCACTCTAACAGAAGGCGTGCTGCGTGTTGCGGCGGACGAAACGGCGGAGAGGCTGACCATCAAGGCTACATCTGTGGCGGATAAGAACTTCTCGGGAAGCGCCGTAGCGATTGTAATAAACAGGGAAGACGGAGAGTATGTGCGCTATTCTGACGGAGCTGTGGTGATTGCTACCAACGGCGCCAATGCAACATCGGGACCTGACAAGCTGTTTGACAGGAACTTTACGGATGCCGCTACAGGAAAATGGTGTGTGGATGGCGACAATAAGTGGGTGGCGTTTGATATTGGCAAGGACAGAGATGTTACTCAGTTGAAGCTATTCCATGCCGGATCAAATGCCGAGACGCCGGCGGGTACAATCAATACGGCGGCATATGAGTTCTATACTTTGGACACCAGCAAGATTACCGTGGAAGAGTTGCTTGCGAAGACGGAGGCTGATAGAAATACATTGCTGGCGGATAACACTTATTGGAAGCCGCTGGCGCAGCGTACCGGCAACAAGGATAATGTCACCACAGATGACCTAGGAGCTGTGACAGGGCGTATCTTCAAACTTAACATCAGTAAGACTGATACTACAGGCTGGGGAGCCTGCGTGCGCTTGTATGAAGTTGAGCTGTATGGGATGCCGGCTCAGCTTGTATCCGGGAATGCACAGGTTCTGGGGGTGAAATCTGATAAGGGGACCATTGAAAATGAGGGACCGGAGAAAGCCTTTGACGGTGACTATGAGACAAAATGGTGCAGTGAGGAGACGGCCAATTGGCTTGTGTTCCAGCTGGCTACGCCATCAGAGCTGGAGCGATTGAAGGTTACCCATGCCGGCGCGGTCGGTGAAGATAATCGTTTTAACACAAATGATTTTGAACTTCAGGTACTGGACACTGAAAAGGTTCCCGAGGCTGCTTTCCTGATGATGGACGAGGCTGGGCAAAGAGCCGCCATGGAGGAGGATAGCAATTGGAAAACCATTAAGGGCTATACACAAAATGAAGAAGATGTGACGGATGATGCAATTTCTGCAGACGGCAAGGTTCGGGTCCTGCGCTTCGTTGTGACTGACGGAGATGACAACTGGTGGAACGGACCGGATACAGTAAGAATTTATGAGATAGAACTTTTCGGAACCGCAGATGCGGATTCCGGAATTACGGTTTCCATTACGCCGGAGGTATTGGAAGTGGATGGAAATCCCGGCCAGAAGGGCCAGTTTACAGCGCTTGTGGAAGGGACGAACAATCAGGAGGTGATTTGGACCATCTCCGGTAATACCAGCAACGAGACTTTGATTGGAAACGGACAGCTGTTCCTGGGAACTGGCGAGGCTGCAGAGGAAATGACAGTGACTGCTTTTTCAGCGGAAGATCCTTCCAAGAGCGGTTCTGCCATGGTGAAGGTTATGTATGCGACACCAGAGCCGACAGAGACGCCGACACCGACAGAGACGCCAGAGCCGACAGACGGACCAGAGCCGACAGAGACGCCAGAGCCGACAGACGGACCAGAGCCGACAGAGACGCCAGAGCCGACAGACGGGCCAGATCCGACAGAGACGCCAGAGCCGACAGAGGAGCCGACACCAACGGATGAGCCGAATCCGACAGACGGACCAGAGCCGACAGAGACGCCAGAGCCGACAGACGGACCAGAGCCGACAGAGACGCCAGATCCGACAGATGGACCAGATCCGACAGATGGACCAGATCCGACAGAGGAGCCGACACCAACGGAGGAGCCGACACCAACGGAGGAGCCGACACCGACAGAGACGCCGAATCCGACAGACGGACCAGATCCGACAGAGGAGCCGACACCAACGGATGAGCCGACACCGACAGAGGAGCCGACACCAACGGAGGAGCCGACACCGACAGAGGAGCCGACACCGACAGAGGAGCCGACACCAACGGAGGAGCCGACACCGACGGATGAGCCGACACCGACAGAGGAGCCGACACCGACAGAGGAG